>JAUNOK010000019.1 GCA_030537195.1 Eubacteriales bacterium
AAACTGCTCTGCTATTATAATATTAAAATGCGATATCTGTCAAGCACTTTTTTGGCTTTTTTCAAAACTTTTTTCAAAAAATTAATTAAAACAGATATCTCGTCCACAGCAGAAAATTCTTAATCAGTTTCATTCTCCGCTCTCTCTTCGGAGTAAGCTCTACAGGCTGCACATTATATGGATTGTCGTATGTCCCATCAGAATTAGCCTTTCTTGCACTATGCTCATACGTCTGCATGGCACTGCCAAGCTGCTCATTAATCTCCTTGCTGTCAATAACAAGCATAAGCTCCGTATCAAGATATACGCTTCTCATATCAATATTAAATGAGCCAACCACCGATATATCATCGTCTATAAGAACTGATTTGCCATGGTATGAATATCCGCCTTCATACTCCCAGACTTCAAGCCCTGTGCCAAGCACCTTATCCTTATACACATAATAGTCTGCCGAACCAAATGGATTGCCGTTATTGCCAACTGAATTAGTCATCAGAGAAACACTGTCAACCGAATCGCATACCTTCTTTAATCCGTCATACATATACTCATTGCAGATAATATAAGGTGTATGTATCTTAACCTGCGAATCTGCCTGCTCCATAAGCTTCGTGAGCTGATACCACACTACCGGCTTTTTCGCACCACACTCTATCGGATTGCTAAGAAGCGCTATATTATTGACTTCAACAGTTTCGTCTGTATAATCATTGTCGGTCAGGTAATCTTTGTTATCTGCATAATAAATGTTGTAATTATCAAGCAGCTCCTTCCTTGCCGACTTGACCTTCTTATTTCCTGCACATTTGTTATTCTTTAAAAATGCTTTGCTCTCCTTATAGTTCCATACACTCTCATAATAAGTAAGAACATCATTCACAGAGCTGGCTTCGTCAGGACTTTCGCAGTACACAAGCACATCTCTGTCGTAATTCTTATGTCCCGGATATGCTCCAAGAAAATAGTTAAATGTATTCCTTCCTCCAAGTATGTAATTAGTCCTGTCGGCTATGACATATTTGTCATGAAGTCTTCCCATTGACTGCCACGGCTTGAAAGGATTGACCTTATTATATATCTTAACATTCACATTATCTGATGACGCAAGCGCCTTAAAATCAGGATTGCCCTTCATCTTGGTAAAACCTGACACACCATCAACTATTATATTAACCGACACGCCTCTGTCGGCAGCATCAATGAGTGCGCCAAGCATAAGCTTTCCGCTGTCATCTGACCTGAAGTCAAATGTTGAGAGTATAATCTCGTTCTTCGCATTGCTTATCATTCTTATTCGTTCCTTAAGCGCTTCATCATTATCCTCGATAATACGCGCCCGCTCAACGCTTGACCGTTCTTTCCATATACCCTGCTCATCAAGCTGCTTAATCTCATCAGCAGTAAGCTCTGGCTGTTTGTGGTAACTTATTAAGGCGCAGGCTACGATTGCGGCAATAAGCACCACAAGCAGTATCACTGCACCAAGAATTATTCTCTTCATAAGTTTTCTCCTATTGTAAGATTTCACGACAATTCTCCTTAAATATCCATCTATCCTCATCGCTGCCTGTGCGGGCAGCTCATACTCCAGGACTTCGTCCTGTCGTTGTCGCGGCGCTCCTCGAGAACCCATATAAAGTTCATAACTCGTGCAAGCACGACTATGAACTTTCCATGTCTTCTCTCATCGCTGCCCGCGCAAAAGAGGCGCGCTATATATACATAATTATATATACAACACGCCTCTTATGACATTAAATATTTATGAAGAATTATAAATTATCTGATATAGTTGGTCTTAATCTTATTCTCGCCCTGTGGAAGCTCGATTCCCTGCTTCTTTGCTGCGTCTATTGACTTAACAAGCCATGCAAAGTTCTGACCTAAAAGTCTCATTGTCTGCATACCTTCCTCGTCCTTAACGACCTCATCAGGTGTATTACCATGAACGATATTCCAGTAATTAGATGATACAACCGGCATCTGGTTAATCTGGAAATATTTATTCAATACATCAACTGTTGATGTTGTTCCACCACGGCGGGCAGAAGCGATTGAAGAACCACATTTGTAACGAAGCTCGTTACCATATGCGCCAAATAATCTATCGAGGAACATTAATATCTCTCCTGTTGGAGAAGCATAATAAACAGGTGAACCAACGATAAGTCCGTCTGCATCAGTTATCTTAGCGCCAACTTCCTTGACTACTGCATCAAGCTCGCCCTTAACAACTCTGCTGCCAACTGCAACTATCTCAGTCTCAATTCCCTGTGCCTCTAATTCCTTAGCAACAACAGAAAGTGCTGTATATGTACAGCCTGCATCTCTTCTGCTGCCATTAACTAATACAACCTTCATGTTATAACACCTCCAAATTATTAATTAAACATTAATCTCTGCCTTCATACCAAGTTCTTCCTTGTTAGCATCAAGGATAGGCTTGATAACATTAGCAAGATACTCGTCAACCTGTTCCTTAGAACGTCCAACATACTTCATAGGGTCAAGCTTTGACTGTAACTCTTCAAGAGTAACACCGAACATTGGCTCTGCTGCAATAAGTTCAAGAAGGTTATTATCAAGACCTTCCTGCTTAACTCTCTTTCCTGCAATCATAGAAAGCTCTCTGATCTTCTCATGAAGTTCCTGTCTGTCTCCACCAGCCTTAACAGCATCCATCATGATATTCTCTGTTGCCATAAATGGAAGCTCTGCCATCATATGCTTGATGATAACCTTGTCATATACAACAAGTCCGTCAACAACATTTAAGTAAAGGTCAAGGATTCCGTCAACAGCGAGAAATCCCTCTGGAACTGACATTCTTTTGTTAGCTGAATCATCAAGTGTTCTCTCGAACCACTGTGTAGATGAAACAATAGCCGGGTTAAGTGCATCACTGATAACGAAATCAGCAAGTGAAGCCATACGCTCACTTCTCATAGGATTACGCTTGTAAGCCATAGCTGATGAACCAATCTGTGACTTTTCAAATGGCTCTTCAACTTCCTTGAGGTGCTGTAATAATCTGATATCATTAGAGAACTTGTGTGCGCTCGCAGCAATTCCTGCAAGTACATTAAGTACTCTTGTATCAACCTTTCTTGAATATGTCTGACCTGAAACTGGAACGCAAGCGTCAAATCCCATCTTTTCTGCAATCTTTCCGTCAATCTGGCGGATTTTATCCTGATCTCCGTTGAAAAGTTCAAGGAATGAAGCCTGTGTACCTGTTGTACCCTTGCAACCCAAAAGCTTCATTGTAGAAAGTACATAATCAAGGTCTTCAAGGTCCATAACTAATTCATTGAGCCATAATGTAGCTCTCTTACCAACTGTAGTTGGCTGTGCTGGCTGAAAATGTGTGAAAGCCAGTGTAGGCTGTGCCTTATATTTATCTGCGAACTTAGAAAGCTCATCAATAACATTAACAAGCTTCTTACGAACAAGCTTTAAGCCCTCTGTCATAATGATGATATCAGTATTATCACCAACATAGCATGAAGTTGCTCCAAGATGTATGATACCTTTAGCCTTAGGGCACTGAAGTCCGTAAGCATATACATGGGACATAACATCATGTCTTACTTCCTTCTCTCTTCTCTTGGCATCTTCATAGTTAATATCATCTTTGTGAGCCTTTAACTCATCAATCTGCTCCTGTGTGATAGGAAGTCCAAGTTCATGCTCTGTCTCTGCTAATGCAATCCAGAGTCTTCTCCATGTCTTAAACTTCATGTCTGGAGAGAAAATGTACTGCATTTCCTTGCTTGCGTATCTTTCTGCAAGTGGTGTCTGATATCTGTCGTTCATCTCGTATCCGCCTTTCATATATCAAAATTTAGGTGTGCGCTCATCACAGAACCGCATACAAGTTTAGTATATCATAGCAGAACTGCGTTTGCAATTTATGACTTTAATTAGTGTATACAGATTACTCATCAAGTTTATATATACGAATCTGTCTGGGAAAAAGTTTTAATTGCTTTCAGCTTTTTTAAATTCACAATCCCCAAGAATATTATTTTTATCTATATACACAAGTTCTCCGCCCGTCTTTGCGAAAAACATATACTTTTCATCACCAAAATATGCTGTTCCTGAATTCTTATCGAGTGCAATTGTGTTCACAACCGTTCCATCAGTTTTCAGAACAAATATTTTTCTTTCTATCTTCTTGCTGTAATCAGTTGCACTTCCAGCTCCGCCATTAGACATATACAGATAATTGCCATCATACGACATCGTAGCACGTACTATTGTTTCATCTGCTTTATACAATAATGATGAATCCGTCTCGTTAAGTTTTCTCGAATATAATCCTTTTCCAATTACAAAATAAAACAAGACGCCATTCTCTGCATCTACATAATAATCTGATATATTCTTATCAGAAATCACCTGCGCATCTCCTGTACCATAATCATAACAATACAGTAAAAATGATTCATTTATTTCACCTTTATCTCTGTCCAATGAATATGTTAATATCTTAAAGAATAGTTTATCCCCAAAGCTTCTTGCTCCTGATATAGCAGCATTTTTGCCTTCATATGAAAATGCTTCTTCTGATTGTCCTGTTCTTAAATCTATCTTCTTAATAACTTCTTTTCCAACTTCGTCACTTGCTGTATGTCCCAAATGGTCATAAGCATATATACAGTCATCATGAAAAACCATTGATATTGATGTTACGCCGTCATTAGCAAACAAATCCGCCACATCCTCTCTCTTGCTTCCATCTTTCTGTATTCTTACAACCTTCGCCATACCTGCATCAACCCTTACCATATATATGTAACCTTTATAATAATAGACAGGTGATGAAAGATAGTCCATTGAGAAAAATGCATTACAATCTGAATTATCGTGTGTACAGTCTGGTTTTGCACATACAGCTATTGTCCTTTGTGTCGCATCATCAAAATACTTCAGTGTAGTTCCATCAACATCATATGTAAGAAAATAATAGCCTTCCTCAGACTTTGCAATGCTGTGAATATCCGGATTCCAATAGCTCTGTTCGTCTGTTTCCCCACTGCTTTTGCCAATATCTATTGTCTTTTCTTTTTTCCCTTTCACCATTACAAGAACTGCTGATAATGCAGCCACACAGATTACAACCCCGATAATTATTATAGATAATTTCTTCTTTGACATAAAAACACCTTCTCCCCCTCAAAACACACATTATTTATTCTTGTATTACCATCAAAACAGCTTTCCAGCCACCATAAATTGCGGTATATTTTCATGAATGATTCCATTTCTTTTTTGGATCATATCATTTCTTGTAAGTACATATTTAGGATAGTTATCTTTAATCATCTCTAATGGGGCATACTCACGATCTTCTGTTTCTCTGTTTAACATCGTTGTCATCGTTACCTGCACATAGCCATAGTTATTCATATTATCTCTCATAATAAAATCACATTCTAACTTTCCTATTCTTCCTATACTGATGTCATAACCCTTTGATTTTGCATAATTAAAGACAACATTTTCAAGGGCTGGTCCATAATTGATTCTGTTATCTGTATTTGTTGCAAAATAGAACCCCATATCTGACAAATAATACTTCTGCTCACCATTTATGGATTTCTTTGATTTTAAATCAAATCGCTTACATTCGTATATTATTTTTGCATCCATAAGTATGTTAATATAACGGTTCAAAGTTTCTCTTTTTATATCCATTCCTGATTTATGAAGTTCTTTCAGCATACTCTTCAAACTAGTTGTTGAGCCAAAATTATTGATAAGATATGTCTGCACTTTTTCAAAAACTGAAACGTTGCGAATCTTTACCCTGTGTTTAATGTCTTTTTCTAATATTTCCCCTATAACGCTCTTAATATATGTTCTCTTATCATCTGGATTATCATAAAATATTGTTTTCGGAAACCCACCTTCAAGAAGATATTTATCTAATTCATCTGTTAAATTATAGCTCACCTCTTTGCCATAAAACTTCTTCATATCTATATATTCTTCAAATGAAAGCGGCATCATTTCGAATTCTATATACCTTCCTGTAAGCTTTGTAATTAACTCTCCACTTAAAAGATATGAGTTAGAACCCGTAATAAAGATTGAATAATCCCCTTCACCACGAAAAGCATTAATTACAGCTTCAAATCCTTTAACATTTTGAATCTCATCTATAAATAAGTACTTCAATCCCTGAATATCTATATATTCATCTATTATGTTTTCCAACTGTTCTGGAGTTTTTATGCTTTTATATTGTCTTGAATCAAGGTCTATTCTTATCAGATTCTCTTCCGGAATTCCTACCCCTTTTAATTCCTCAATAATTGTCTGCATTAATGATGATTTTCCACATCTTCTGACACCTGTTAATACTTTTATAATATCAGCGTCATGATAAAATCCCCTGATTTTTTTGAGATAATTTTCTCTTTTATATAATTTCATAAAACACCTCCATTTTCTTGCGTTTTATATTTTTATTATAGCAAGAGAAATGTTTTTTTCAAGTTAAGGGGGTATTTTTTTAATTTTTTGTTAATTTTATCCCCTTAACTCAATTTTTTAATAACTAATCCTCTTTAATATTACCCTTCTCAACATTTGGCTTTATAAGCTTCTCATAAGAATACTTCCACAATTCTTCCGAACCTTCCGCAGTTCTTGCATTTCTCTTTAATATCTGGCTGAGATGAACTCCCTTTTCTGCCCAGCTCTTACCTTTTGAAGCATCATTTAAGATTACAGGCTGAAAGTTATCCATAGTTCTCGCAAACTTTGCCTCTGGTGTTTCCTGTGCCTCGAATTCTTCCCACAATTCGCGCATATATTTTCCCTGATCCTCTGGAAGAATACTGAATATTCTGTCAGCACATTTTAACTCACGCTCACGCTGTGTCTTCTTGGCTTCCTCATCGTAAGCATAAGTATCACCTGCATCTATCTCCACAAGGTCATGTATAAGAAGCATTGTCATTGTTCTAAGCACATCAATCTTTTCGTTGGCGTATTCTGACAACAGCACAGTCATAATTGCCATATGCCATGCATGCTCAGCGTCATCTTCCTTTCTTGAAGCGTCCGCCAGATAAGTCTGTCTGCCAATGCTCTTTTCCTTATCAATCTCTCTTATAAACTCTATCTGTCTGTCCAGTCTGTCCTTATCCATATTATTCCTCTTTTCTATAGATGTAATCTACATATCTCTCGCCAGATGTGCCGGCACTAATCTGTCAGTTCAAGAGCTGCAACCTCTCCGACAACTATAATAGCCGGTGACGGAAAGTCTGCCTCTTTCACCTTTCCTGCAATATCCGAAAGTGTTCCGACAAGCTTTACATATGTACCATCTGTATTCTCACCGTGAATTACAGCAACCGGTGTATCTGACGGCTTTCCGTATCTCATCAGCTTTTCCGTAATCATGTCTATGCTCTTTAATCCCATAAGGAATACAAATGTTTCATCAAGCTTTGCATATGATTTCCACCTGATTTCTTCAATCTCAGGTGGCAGATTATCAGCCGTATGTCCTGTAATCACATGAAATCCACGGCTTGCACCCCTGTGTGTTACCGGTATTCCTGCCATTCCACACAAGCCTATACTTGAAGTAACTCCCGGAACTTCATGTACAGGTATGCCATGTGCTTTAAGCGCAAGTGCTTCCTCACCGCCTCTTCCAAACACATACGGGTCGCCGCCTTTCAGTCTCACAACATATTTACCCTCAAGTGCCTTGGCAGCAAGCAACTCATTAATCTCTTCCTGCGCCTTAGAATGTCTTCCGCTTCTTTTGCCTGCGTATATCAGTTCACAGCTCTCCGGTGCGAATTCCAGCAGATGCTCATCAATCAAATCATCATACACTATAACCTCTGCCCTTCTTATCTCCGACAAGCCTTTAAGTGTAATTAATTCGTATGAACCGCAGCCCGCACCAACAAGTGCTGCTCCTGGCAGTATCTTCTCTCTCCTGTTATCAAGATATTTCTGTAAAAATGCGTTCTCTTCCTTACTGCTGCACACTCTGTCAGCTTTCATGCAGAATTCAGAAACTTCTCTTATAAATGCTGCTCTTTTCCTGTCATCATCTATCTTTTCTTTGGCAAGCGTCCTTACCTCTGAAAGATAATCTAATATATTCTCTATATTGTCAGATACATTTGCCTCAAAATCTCTTCTTAACTTGGCTGCAACATGAGGACTTTTCCCACCTGTAACAAATCCTGCAACCATGTCACCCTTCTGTACAATTGAAGGGAATATAAAGTCGCACAGTTCCTGATTATCCACAACATTTACAGGAATACCCTTTTCTTTGCACAATCTGGCAGCTTCTTTATCCACTTCTTCACCAGCCGCTGCAATAACAAAGTTGGCTTTTTCAATATCTTCCCGTGTGAAAGTTCTTCTTTCAATGCTGATTCTCTCGTCATCCTGCGCCATTGCTTCTATATCAGATTCTATTGATGGTGCAACGACAGTAATCTTCACGCCAAAGCCTTTTAACCTGCTTATCTTTCTTGCCGCTACCTTGCCTCCGCCGATAACAAGGCACTTCTCCCCTTCTATCTCTCTAAAAAACGGAAAATAACTCATCCTGTTCCCCTTTTTCTTGTGATTATTAATGTCAGTTTTTACCAAAAATGCCTACTAAAGAACACTTTTCATGCTTTTAGTAGGCAATTTATATTTCATATTCTATTTTCGCTTTTATCAGCCCATCTCACCACGGATATCAATCTTAGGTGGCTCAATTGGATAATTGCCTGTAAAGCATGCGTCACAGTAACCTGTCTGTCCGCATATCATCTCGCTTAACTTGTCAACCTCAAGATATCCTAATGAATCTGCTCCAATAATCTTACAGATTTCATCAACAGAATGACCTGATGCAATAAGCTGGTCTTCTGAAGGAATATCTGTTCCGAAATAACATGGGTGAAGGAAAGCTGGTGAACTGATTCTTACATGAACTTCCTTAGCACCTGCTGCCTTAAGAAGGCTTACAATTCTTGCACTTGTTGTTCCTCGTACAATTGAGTCATCAATCATGACAACTCTCTTGCCTGCAACTGCTTCCTTAAGTACATTCAACTTAACCTTAACGCTTGACTCTCTCTGTGCCTGCTTAGGCTTGATGAATGTTCTTCCAACATAGTTGTTCTTAATAAATGCATTGCCATACGGAATTCCTGATTCCATTGAGAAACCAAGTGCTGCCGGATTACCAGATTCTGGAACACCAACAACGATATCAGCATCTACAGGGTGAGTCTTTGCTAAGATTCTTCCTGCATTAATTCTTGACTCATATACACCCATTCCATCAATCTTACTGTCTGGTCTTGCAAAATATATGTATTCAAATATACATCTCGCTGTATTTTTCTGGCAGAGTGACTTATCAGACTTGATTCCATCTTTAGTGATTGTAACAACCTCACCCGGCTCAACATCTCTTACAAACTCTGCACCTACAGTATCAAGCGCACATGTCTCTGATGATAAGAAATATGCATTATCTCTCTTACCTATACATAATGGCTTGAAGCCAAATGGGTCTCTTGCTCCGATAAGCTTTCTAGGACTCATTACGATAAGTGAATAAGCACCCTTAATCTTCTTCATCGCATTTAAAACAGCTCCCTCAACAGTAGGAACATTAAGTCTTTCTCTTGCGATTAAGTAAGCGATAACCTCTGAATCAATAGTTGTCTGGAAGATAGCTCCTGTATAAGAAAGCTCCTCTCGAAGTTCAACTGCATTAAGAAGATTACCGTTATGTGCCATGCCAAGAGTTCCCTTAACATAGTTAAGAACAAGCGGCTGAGCATTCTCACGGCTGCTGCTTCCGGCTGTTGAATATCTTACATGTCCGACACCTATATTACCGTTAAGCTTTTCAAGCTTCTCAGGATTAAAGACTTCATTAACAAGTCCCATATCCTTGTATGAAAGAACCTTTCCCTTAGGTCCTTCTGTATCACTGACTGCTATACCGCAGCTTTCCTGTCCTCTGTGCTGAAGGGCAAAAAGGCCATAATATATTGTAGATGAAACATCATTGCCATCGAAATCATATACACCAAAGACTCCGCATTCCTCGTGAAGTTCATCTTCAGCATAGTGGCTGTCATTAATATCAATCTGATTCATAATTCTCCATTCCTTATCGACTGTGATTATTTGCGGGAAAAATCCTTGCCTGTAAGAAGCTTATATGCTTCCTTGTACTTCTCAACTGTCTTCTCGATTACATCATCTGGAAGTAAATAATCACTGTCTGGATTAGCCTTTAACCAGTCTCTTACAAACTGCTTATCATATGATGGCTGGCTCTTTCCTGCCTCATATCCTTCTAATGGCCAGAATCTTGAGCTGTCTGGTGTAAGCATCTCGTCACCGATAACTACCTCACCATTCTCATCAAGGCCAAATTCAAACTTAGTATCTGCAATAATAATACCCTTGCTTAAAGCGTACTCTGCACACTTCTTGTAAAGAGTGATAGTTGCGTCTTTAATCTTAGTAGCATACTCAAGTCCCTTGCCTGGGAACTGCTTTTCAAGAACTTCAATACTCTTCTCAAATGAGATATTCTCATCATGGTCGCCAATCTCAGCCTTAGTACTTGGTGTGTAGATTGGTTCAGGAAGCTTCTCTGATTCCTTAAGTCCTTCTGGAAGCTTAATTCCACAGACTGTTCCGTTCTCCTTGTAGCTTGCCCAGCCGCTTCCTGTAATATATCCTCTTACGATACACTCGATAGGAAGCATTGTAAGCTTCTTGCAAAGCATACTTCTTCCAATATATTCATCCTTGTGGAAGAACTCTGGCATGTCATTAACATCAACTGAAACCATATGGTTAGCAACAACGTCCTTAGTATAATCAAACCAGAACTTTGACATCTGTGTAAGGATTGCTCCCTTTTCTGTAACCTTGTTCTTTAAAATGTGATCAAATGCTGAGATACGGTCTGTAGCAACCATAACAAGCTTGTCATCGCAATCATATACTTCTCTTACTTTTCCTTCATAGAGTAATTCACATTTTCCCATGAGTTCATCCATCCTTTTCTTCTTAATATAATTATTAGTTAAAAAGTTATCAAACCGTAGTATTTATGCGGTTTAAAAACAAACAAAAACATTATATAACAGCGTTCCTTCAAAATCAATACACTTTATCTTTATGCAATAACATATTGCACAACCATTAATAATATCGTATTATTATAATATAAATATAGTCCGTGTTATATCTGATATCATATTGCCCCAAACAGGAGGTGAATCAACATGAGAAAGAAAATGAAATGGCTCATACCAGTCGTAATTGTAATAATACTTGCAGCATTTTTAATAATATTTATCTGCACCATATTATCGAAATCACGTCATATCAGTATTGATTTATCAGACACAGATAGCTTTTCTGTTGTAAAAGAAGGCAATGAAATCAGCCTGACACCTGATGAAAAGACCCGGTTAATTGACATGCTGGAAGATATAACCATTGTTCCGTGGACATACCCCAATTCAACAGGCTGGACATACAGAATATTATATACTGATAACGATAATCACACGAATGACATCATCCCATTAAATAGCAGAATCATCATTAATAACAAAACATACCGGATATTAGGTAAATCTTCAAAGGATGTTACAGAATACCTTGACAGCATATATAACAAAACCCTTGTTACCATCAGCATAGATAATGCTGAAAGCATTACTGTAACCAATAAGAACAATCATAAAACTGCTGTTTTCACTGGAGATAAACTTCAGGAGCTGACAGATGCACTGGCGTACAAGCCTTCACATCCAATCACTTTTTATGACGATAAAGAATCAACTACCAGATATGTGCTTACTGTACAGTATAAAGACGGCTCTTCAGATGAACTGCCTATTACACAATGCTCTGCCATTCTGTATAAAGACCAGTATCTGAGTGTTGACTCATATGCATTGGAATTGATTAATGAAGAAGTTGGTAACTAATACTACATATCCTCAACATTAAATAATCCCAGCAACACATTATCAGTGTTACTGGGATTTCTTTATAATATCTCATAAGTTGTCTGTTCACTTGTAAGGCAGTCACATCCAACACGGTTCTCACCACTTGTTACAAATGATGAATCCTTAATGTGTATGTCTGTGATTGTCTCAGGCATATCCTTCAAAGGCTCAATAACAATCGCTTCCTTAGCTCCAAGGCAGTTAATTCCCTCAAAATTAATATTCTTAATATAAGGAATATCATCCTTGTCAATTCCGTTAATCTCTTCATTTCTGTTAAGAGAATTAAGCACATATGACATTGTGAGAATAATTGCCTGTTCCTTAATATCAACCATATTAATATTCTTTATATTAATATTCTCGATAACTCCACCACGTCCAAGTGCACTCTTCATGCGGACTCCGACATCAGTTCCAAGGAAAGTACAATCTTCTATCAATACATTTTTAACACCACGGCTCATCTCGCTTCCGATAACGAATCCGCCATGTCCCTTGTTAACAAGGCAGTCATGGATATACACATCCTCACAAGGTCCTTCAATCTGTCTTGCAACTGCATTCTTTCCTGACTTTAAGCAGATTGCATCGTCACCTGTTTCAAATGTACAGTTATGAATATGAACCTTCTTGCATGATTCAACATCAAGTCCATCACCATTCTGTGCATAATATGGATTGCACACAGTAACATTTCTGACTGTTAGATTCTTACAGAAGAATGGGTGGATATTCCATGCTGGTGAATTCATAAATGTTACACCTTCAAGAAGAATCCTCTTGCAGTGACGAAGGCTTACCATTACAGGTCTGTAGAAATCATAATACTCGCTTGCTTTCTCAAGTGCATTCTCAGCATCAAGCTGGATATTATGCTCGTTACCCTTAAATGAGCTTTCTGTCGGCATCCATATGCCGCCTTCCTTAGTCTCAATTGTGTACTGGCTCTTTTTCATAAGAGCTTCCCACTGTCTGTCAGTCATCTTAAACTGCTTTACGGGACGCCACAGATCACCGCTTCCATCGATAATACCACTACCGGTTATACCGATGTTAATAGCATTTTCAGCTGTGATAGGAGACTTTGCTCTTATACACTCCTGACCTTCATAGTTGGTAATAATAAGCGGATACTGGTCAATATCTTTAGAGAACTTAAGTATTGCATTCTTCTCAATTCTTAATTCAACATCACTCTTAATCTCGATTGGTGCTGTAAACCAGATTCCCTCAGGAATTACAACAGTTCCGCCGCCCTTTTCTGAGATATAATTAATTGCTCTGTTTATCGCGTCCGCATTTCTTGATGCATCCTCAATAGTGTAACAGTATGGTCTTGCACCGTAATTATTAACATATACAACTCTGTCAACAAATGCTGGCAGTTTAACATCAAAATCAACTTTTTTCATGACACATCTCCTTCCTGCCTTAAGTTTATGTGTTACTTTAAAAGCTCCTGTAAAAGAGCATTAACCATTCCCGGATTAGCTTTGCCCTGCATTGCCTTCATAGTCTGACCTACAAGGTAACCGATTGCCTGCTTCTTGCCGCCCTTATAATCAGCAACTGACTGTGGGTTATCAGCGATAACCTTCTCAACTGTTGCTCTGAGTGCGCCTTCATCATTAACCTGCTTTAAGCCGTGCTCCTCAACATATGCGTCAACATCAACATTTTCAGCAAATACATGCTCAAATATCTCTTTAGCTGCTGCATTGTTGATTTCTTTCTTCTCAACGAGAGTAATAATCTTAGCAAGGCTGGCTGGTGAAAATGTTAACTCTTCGGCTCTGAATTCTCTTCCAGTCTTAGCTGATTCTTCCTTCATGAGTCGCATTGTCTCGCCCATAATCCAGTTAGAAACCTTCTTTGGCTGGTTGCAGATTGCTGTAGCTTCCTCAAAGATTTCTGTGAACTTCTTAGAATCTGTAAGAATCTCTGCGTCATATTCAGGAAGTTCAAATTCTTCCATATAACGGGCTTTCTTCTCATCCTTGAACTCTGGCTGTTTAGCCTTAAGCTCTGCTAAATATTCGTCACTGATGTGAATTGGAACAAGGTCTGGATCTGGGAAATATCTGTAATCCTGTGCATCTTCCTTTGAACGCATAGCATAAGAATATTCCTTATCATCATTCCATCTTCTTGTTTCCTGAACAACCTTCTCGCCTGCTTCGATTAAGTCAATCTGTCTTGCTGTCTCAGCCTTGATAGCTCTTTCAATCGCTGCAAATGAATTGAGGTTCTTAGTTTCTGTTCTTGTTCCGAACTCGCTTGAACCACGCTCTCTTACAGAAAGGTTGACATCGGCTCTCATAGAACCTTCCTGAAGCTTACAGTCAGAAGCCCCAAGATACTGGATAGTTGTTCTTAACTTAGTAAGGTAAGCAATAACTTCTTCTGCTGAACGCATATCCGGTTCAGAAACGATTTCGATAAGAGGTACACCTGAACGGTTGTAGTCTACATATGAAACACCTTCCCACTCATCGTGAATAAGCTTTCCTGCATCCTCTTCCATATGAATCTCATGGATTCTAATAGTCTTTTCTGTTCCATCTGCTAACTTGACATCAACATGTCCGTTACGACAGATTGGAAGATAAAGCTGTGAAATCTGATAATTCTGTGGGTTATCAGGGTAGAAATAATTCTTTCTGTCGAACTTGCAGTCCTGTGTAATTGTACAGTTAGTTGCAAGTCCTACTGCTGCTGCATATTCAACAACCTTCTTATTAAGAACAGGAAGAGAACCTGGCATACCCGTACACACAGGGCAAGTATGTGAGTTAGGTGCTCCGCCGAACTCAGTTGAGCATCCGCAGAAAATCTTTGTCTTAGTAGCTAATTCAACATGGACTTCAAGTCCGATTACAACTTCATAATCTTTCATACTTATGCCTCCCTCCTATTCAAATCTTCCTCGTGCCTGCTCATAAGCGTAGCCTGCACGGATAAGATTATTTTCTTTAAAGCAGTCACCAATAAGCTGTAAGCCGATTGGAAGACCATTCTTGTCCTTACCGCATGGAACTGAAAGTCCCGGAAGTCCGGCAAGATTTACAGAGATAGTATAGATATCTCCAAGATACATCTTAATAGGGTCAGAAAGTGATGAACCAAGCTTTGGTGCTGTTGTTGGTGCAACAGGTCCAAGAATTACATCATACTTTGCAAATGCTTCATCAAATGCTTTCTTAATAAGAGCCTTAACTCTTAACGCCTTAAGATAATAAGCGTCATAATATCCTGAACTTAATACGAAAGAACCAAGCATAATTCTTCTCTTAACCTCTGGACCAAATCCCTCTGAACGGGTCTTTTTGTACATGTTATGAAGACCTTCGTATTCTTTAGTTCTATATCCGTATTTAACGCCATCAAATCGCTCAAGGTTAGAGCTTGCCTCAGCTGCTGCGATTGTATAGTAAGTAGGAATTGCGTATTCAACAAGGCTTAAGTCAAACTCTTCCACGATTGCGCCCTTGCTCTCAAGAACTTTGGCAGCATTAAGAACAGCTTCCTTAACCTCAGGGTCAAGACCTTCACCAAAATAATCTCTTGGAATACCGATTCTCATTCCCTTAACATCATCAACTAATGCCTTTGTAAATGAATAATCATCTCTTCCGATAGATGTTGAATCCTTATCGTCCTTGCCTGCAATAGCTTCCATGATAGTTGCACAGTCAGTTACATCCTTACATAAAGGTCCAATCTGGTCTAATGATGAACCGTAAGCAATAAGTCCGTAACGTGAAACAGTTCCGTAAGTTGGCTTTAAACCTACAACACCACAGTAAGAAGCTGGCTGTCTTATTGATCCACCTGTATCAGAACCAAGTGCTGCAAAACACTCATTTGCTGCAACTGCTGCTGCAGAACCACCTGATGAACCACCCGGTACATGCTCAGGATTACGAGGATTCTTAGTTGCGCCAAACGCACTTGTTTCAGTTGTAGAACCCATCGCGAATTCATCCATATTAGTCTTTCCGATAATTACTGCTCCGGCATTCTGAAGTCTCACAACCGCGTCTGCTGTGTAAGTTGGAACGAAATTACCAAGTATCTTTGATGAGCATGTAGTAAGCATGCCCTCTGTACACATATTATCTTTAATTGCAAATGGAACTCCGGCTAAAGGTCCTGTAAGTTTACCTGCCTTAATATCCTCATCCGCTTTCTTAGCTGCTGCAAGAGCTTTTTCCTTGTCAAATGTGACATAGCAGTTAAGCTCATCTTCAGACTTTTCAATCTGTGCAATGACAGCTTCCATAGCCTCTGTTGCTGTTGTCTCACCCGCTTTAATCTTAGCAGCCAGTTCAACAGCTGTATAATCTAATAAACTCATATGCGTCCTTTCTATGATTCAACAGTTTTAGGTACAATAAATCCTGATTCATTACATTCAGGTGCATTAGCAAGAGTTGCCTCGCTTCCGTCACCATTAGTAACAACATCTTCTCTCATTACATTATTAACAGGGAACACATGTGACATAGGTTCTACCCCTGTAGTATCAAGCTCACCGAGCTTGTCAATATAATCAAGCATGCTCGCCATATCCTTCTTGGCAGCTTCCTTCTCTTCATCAGAGAGTTCAAGCTTGGCAAGGATACCAACATACTCGATAGTCTCATCACTAATTACATTAGCCATGTGTGCGTCTCCTTTCGTTGTCATATATACGCCTGGAGAAATTGGATAAATCATCACAAGACACGCTTTCGCTACTTGGAGACTCGCAGCGGACACTAACCGAAAGCAGCCACCTCCGTCTGAAAAGCCAGCTTTTCAGACTCCGCCAACTGCTTTCGCTAAGTGCCGGCGGCTCCAAAGTGTCTTGTTCACGCTTTATCCAATTTCTCCAGGCTCACACATCTACCCCGGAACGAGCGCACGACATCGCTTTGCTCGTCGCCGTTGGGCGAGATGTAGTGGGAATCTCCACTTCCCTTTCGTCCGAGAAATTTATATTTAGTTAGGTATTGTAGCAACGAACAGGCAGCGAGGTTTTATAAGTTCGCAAGCAAGGTGCTTTGGAGCCGCCGGCACTTAACGGATTCGGCTGTGGAGGTTGGGAAGCTTGCTTACCATACCTCTATAGCCGAATCCGTTTAGTACCGCTGCGAGCGACAAGCAGCGGGAGCGTGCCTGCGGTGAACTTATAAACCTCGCAGCCGTCCGTTGTTCACTAATCCCTAACCTTAATATGAACTTCCCTAAGCTGCTGCTCTGTTACCTCATTTGGTGCTCCGCACATTAAATCCTGTGCTGTTCCGCTCATTGGGAATGGAATTATCTCACGGATATTCTCTTCATTTCTAAGGAGCATAATCATACGGTCAACACCTGGTGCCATACCAGCGTGTGGTGGTGCACCAAACTGGAATGCGTTATATAATGCTCCGAATTTTGCCTTTAATACTTCTTCATCATATCCGGCAATCTCAAATGCCTTAACCATTATCTGCATATCATGGTTACGAACTGCACCTGATGATAACTCTACACCGTTGCAGACAATATCATACTGGTATGCAAGAATATCAAGAGGATCTTTTGTATTAAGTGCCTCAAGTCCGCCCTGTGGCATTGAGAATGGATTATGTGTAAATCCAATCTTCTTAGTTTCTGGATCTCTTTCAAACATTGGGAAGTCATTAACATAACAGAATCTGTATGCATTTTTCTCAATAAGGTCAAGTCTCTCACCAAGTTCGTTTCTGATCTGTCCTGCGAAATATGCAGCTCTGTCTTCCTTATCAGCGATAAAGAAGATTGTATCTCCTGCCTGAAGTCCTGCAAGGTCTTTGATTTCTCCTTTGAGTTCTTCTGGAATAAACTTATCGATTGGTCCCTTGTAGCTTCCGTCTTCAAGAACTTCAAGGTATCCAAGTCCACCCATTCCGATTCCTGTAGCGAACTTAAGTAACTTCTCATGCTGTCCCTTTGAAAGCTTTGCATGTACATTGATTGCTCTTACAGTCTTGTTCTGGAAAGGCTTGAATGTACATTTGTTAAAGAATTCTGAAAGGTCAATGATTCTAAGAGGGTTACGAAGGTCTGGCTTATCTGAACCAAACTCAAGCATTGCCTGCTTGTAGCTGATGATTGGATAAGGAGCCTGTGTAACTTCGTATCCTTCTGGTGCGAATTTGGCAAATGTTTCTGTAAGAACCTCTTCACCGATTCTGAATACATCTTCCTGTGTAGCGAAGCTCATCTCGAAATCTAACTGATAGAATTCTCCTGGTGAACGGTCAGCTCTTGCATCCTCATCTCTGAAGCAAGGTGCAATCTGGAAATATTTATCAAAGCCAGATACCATAAGTAACTGCTTATACTGCTGTGGTGCCTGTGGAAGAGCATAGAATTTGCCCTTATATTTTCTTGAAGGTACGATATAATCTCTTGCGCCCTCTGGTGATGAAGCACAAAGGATTGGTGTCTGGATTTCAAGGAATCCCATGTCTGTCATCTTCTGACGAAGGAATGCGATAACCTTTGATCTGAATATCATGTTATCCTTAACCTTCTGGTTTCTTAAATCAAGATATCTGTACTTAAGACGCACATCCTCTCTTACTTCCTTAGAAGTCTGTACTTCAAATGGAAGCTGCTGGTATACCTGTCCAAGTATTGTAATCTTCTTAGCTTCAAGCTCGATTGTTCCTGAAGGAATCTTAGGATTGTAAGTCTCCTCATCTCTCTGCTCCATAATACCTTCGATAGCGATACACTCTTCCTTGTGAATACCATCAAGTAATGTTGTATCACGAAGTACCACCTGAAGTACTCCATACATATCTCTGAGGTCGATAAATGAAACTCCTCCGTGGTCACGGATGTTCTCAACCCATCCAGCAACCTTTAATTCCTTGCCGATGTAACTTTCATTAACTTCACTTAAGTTAACATCTCTGTACATGTTTGCCATTGCAATCTCCTTTCTTTTCTGGACAGGCAAAATATTATGTCCTGTCAAATAAAAAAACTAACATCCCGCGCAAAAAAGCCCCAGGATGTAATATACATCCCGGGGCGAATAAACTGTGTTATCCGCGGTACCACCCGCATTGAAAAGTTCTAAACTTCTCATCTCATTGCACTTAACGCGTGTAACGGAATGACCTACCCAGCCGTGGCTGCTCAACCATTCAACTCCAGAGCGTTCCTCTTATCAATTCCCTGCGTATGCTTTCAGTCGGTGGCATCACTTTCCTGTCAGGTTCCATGAAAAGAAGTCTCTTTCATAGTCTTTAAGATATTCATACACATGAATAATATCATAAAGAATATTACATTTCAAGTACAATATCATGTTCTTTTTATCTGTTTTATATCAATATAATTGCAAAGTATATGTAGTTTATCAAAACATTTTGGATTATAATTCATAAAAATAACAAAGGAGCTGACTATATGAACATTTATCTTGCAGGAGACTCTATTGTACAGAATTATACTGAGGAAGAATTTATCGCAGGCTGGGGACAATTTCTGCCACAATTTTTTAAGTCTGATGTAAATGTATTTAACTATGCCAAGGGTGGCAGAAGTTCAAGACTTTTTATTAATGAAGGAAGATTCGAAGAGATTGACAGACACATTCAGGCTGGCGACTATCTTTTTATAGAATTCTGCCACAATGATGATGCTTCCAAAGATTATAAATCTATGTTTAACCGTTTTGTGGAGCTTGGAACCCCTGACGATGATGGTACATTTCCAGTCATCCCCGGAGTTAAAGTTTCCAAAGATTACATACCACCTGAATATATTGAGGCGCTTAATAATGATGATTCCATAGCTGATAAACAGGCTGTACTTAACAGTGTTCTTGCTGTAAACCAGTCTTATCCATATGATACTTACTATCCATACTCAAAAGACGCTTCTATGGGAAGTTACAAATGGTTTATCAAACAGTTTATTGATATGGCTAGAAAACATAGTGCCATTCCTGTATTAGTCACAGCTCCCGCAAGAACATTTTTCAATGCTGATGGAACAATTATGGATGCTCCCGGCTGCCACGGCGGCAATAATTTCAGCTATATAAGAGCCATGCGCCAGATTGGTAAAGAAACGGGTACTCCTGTACTTGACCTGTTTTCTTATTCAGTTAGTCTCTTTGAAAAAATCGGACATGATAATATCCATAGATATACCTCCATCAAGAAAGGTATCAATAAAGGAAAATGGCCTGACGATTTCTTAAAAGAACTCGCCAAGCCAGAAACTGTTTCTGAGAATACACATTTTAACAAGGACGGTGCAATGCTTATCACCGAAGGTCTGGTGGAACTGATTCGTGAATGCCAGAATCCTCAGCTTCATGAATTGCAGTCAGCCTTGCTTCATAACCAGATATAATACTGATTACATCTGGTTATTATTAATATAACTCCATGCTTCTTCTGGGCTGTGTACAACAAACTCAGCCCCGTTATCCTTTAAGAATTCTTCATCTCTGAATCCCCAACCGACCATGCATACATCCATTCCTGCATTAGCCGCTGTCTGGACATCTACTTCTGAATCTCCGACATATACAGCCTGCGTTCTGTCTACATCAAACTGTCTTAATACTTCATTAACGCTGTCCGGATATGGCTTTCTTCTTATGCCTTCTCTTTCCCCGACTGCATAATCAAAAAGTCCTGGGAAATAATCCTTACACAATGTCTGTACTCCATAATCAGCCTTGTTAGATACAACTGCAGTATACACACCTGCATTTCTTATATTCTCGATAAGTTCTTTTATTCCATCATAAGGTCTTGTCTTATCGGCACAGTGCTTCTTGTAATGCTCTGTAAATGTTTCATGAACCTTAACTATCATGCTTTCCGGTGTTCCCTGTGGCACAGCTCTCTCCATCAGTTTTCTTATTCCATTGCCAACAAAATGTCTGATTTCTTCAATCGTCCTCTCTGGCATATCAAATACCGAAAGTGCATAATTGGTACTGTCCGCAAGGTCTTCCAATGTATTAAGTATAGTTCCGTCAAGATCAAATATAACGATTTTGTATTTCATATATCCTCCTTGTTATGGCTTCTCTATCCCAGCAGCTTCTCAATTATATCGTAATGCTCATCAATCGCTGCATTAAGTGTCTCAACATCTTTCTCTATAAGACTATCATATATCATTTCATGTGTCTTTAAAAGTTTCTTTTTCATGATTCCATCTGCATGCTTTATTACATAGTCTATCCATTCACGATAGACCTCAACGACAGCTTCCATCAGCGTAATCCACAGGTTGTTGCCGGTATCTGCAATCAGTTCCTCGTGAAATGCTTTATCAGTATCAACGAGCGTATCACCTGTTACTGTGTTCATCTGATGCACCATGTTCTGTAATCGTTCCTGCTGTTCCTTTGTAAGTCCTGCATCTATTACTGCATTGCATACTGACTTTTCCATCATACGGCGGAATTCACATACTTCCCGTTTAGTAATAGTCTTTAATGCAATCATCATTAATATAGTCTGCTTTATAGACTGTCCGACATTCTCCGATATATAATTGCCTGAACCCTGACGACGTTCTATAAGCCCCATTCCATGCATAATACTTAATGCTTCTCTTGTTGAATTACGTCCTATTCCAAGTGTCTCTGCAAGTGCGCGCTCAGTAGGCAGCTTGCTTCCTATTGTAAGCTCCCCACTTTTCATAAGTTCATATATATATTCAATTGCCTTTTCGTATTCCTGCACATTTTTCTTCTGATTCATACTTTCCTTTATAACGAGGCTGTCCTCTGCTTTCATGCTATTTGTTATCTGACGCAGGATTATAACACTCCTGTCTCATTAATATAAGCTTCTATAAGTCTTAATGCACCATCTTCCCCAACCTTTGAAACATCTATGCTTATATCGTAATATTCTGCATTTCCCCATTCTTCGCCTGTATAATAATTGTGATATGTGCGTCTTCTAAGATCTGTATCTTCAACTATCTTTGCTGCTTTCTTAGAGCTGACATTGTGCTTCTTTTCTATAAGTTCTGCTCTTTTCTCTTTGTTTCCTGTGAGAAATACTGATATAACATCTTCTCTGTGTCTGAATGCATTATTTCCGCACCTGCCGACAACTACGCAGTTTTCATTACCGATTATGTCAGCCATAGCCCTGCGTGGAGTTTTTCCATTATCTGTTGTATCATCACCTGCCATGGTGTCTGCATATAACATCATATCAAGAGGCATTTCTCCATAAAAATACGGATATTTTTCATACAGACCTTTCTCTTTTGCCAGTCTGCACACAGCATCCTTATCATAGAATGGTATAAAATATTTCTCTGCCAGTGCCTTTCCTATCTGGTCTCCCATACATCCACATTGTCTTGCAATCGTGATTATCATGTTTAACACCTCCTAATTTTACATAAATCCAGCAAATAATGATGAAAGTACAACTGTAAGTATACCTGCAACTGCTATCGAAAGACTGCTCATTGCGCCTTCAATTTCGCCCATTTCCATAGCCTTGGCTGTTCCTATCGCATGTGCAGCAGATCCTAACGCAAGTCCTTTGGCAATCGGTTCTTTTATTCTGAATATTTTACATATAAGCTCACCAAATATATTTCCAAGAACTCCTGTTACAACAATAACTGCAACTGTGATTGTTACATAACCTCCAAGCTCCTCAGAAACTCCCATACCAATAGCAGTAGTTATTGACTTTGGAAGAAGTGTAACATATTCAGCATGACTCAGGTTCATAAGTTTAGATAACACAAGTACTGTTGTTAAACTTGTAAGCACACCTGATGCTATTCCAACAACAACTGCCTTATAATTCTTCTTAAGAAGGCTCCACTGCTCATACAGCGGAATTGCAAGACATACAGTTGCCGGTGTAAGAAACCAGCTAAGATACCTGGCACCCTGATTATATACATCATAATCAACGCCTGATACTGCAAGTACTATTATTGTTATTATTATTGATATAAGCAGTGGATTAAATATTCCAAGCTTGAATTTTTTCTTAAGCACAGAACCAATAAAGTATGACAAAAGACTTAAAGTGACTCCTGCAAAAAGTGATTCTCTGAAAAAATCATTCATTAGTATTAACCTCATTTCTTTCTGCTTTGCGTAATTCTCTCTTCCTGTCAGCGCGTATGATTATCTGTGTAACCTGACCTGTAACAGCCATAACCGTAATTATCGCAACAACCGTAACAACAAGCACTGATACAAGCATAGGCTTTAACACACCCCATGAAGCCATCAGTCCTACACCTGCCGGAATAAACATAACAGGCATTACAGCTATAAGAAATTTCCCTGCGTCTTTTACCCAGCTAAGCTTTATAAGTCCGGTAAGAAGTCCAACAAAAAGTATCACCATTCCATATATACTGGCTGGAACCGGCAGCGGAAGCAGATATTTAAGTGCTTCTCCGACAAATGAAATAGCCAGTATTATAAGAAATTGTCTCAGTAATTTCATAACATTTCTCCATCAATAAAAAATTTGCGGCATAAATTGGTGCTACCAATTCGTACCGCAAATTATAATACATTCTTATTTACAATAAAGCAAGGACTTTTTTATGCTCTTCTTGCCTTAGCTGCCTTAAGCAGATGTTTTGCAAGAACTGATGTTGTTACCGAACCTACTCCTCCAGGAACCGGTGTGCATACAGAAGCATTCTCTGCTACATCTTCAAAATCAACATCACCACACAGATTGCCGTCTTCATCAACATTTATTCCAACATCTATTACAACTGCACCATCTGCAACGAATGATTTGTCAACCATCTTTGCAACGCCTGCTGCCGCAACAAGCACCTCAGCTCCCTTACATACTCCCGGCATATCAACCGTCTTAGTATGGCACACTGTTACTGTGGCATTCTTCTTCATAAGCATCATTGCAACCGGCTTGCCGATAACAAGGCTTCGTCCGATGACTACTGCTCTCTTGCCCTTTAAATCAACGCCTGCATAGTCCAGCATTTCAATTACAGCTTCTGCTGTACATGGACCATATCCTGTAGGGTCACCTGCATATACCTTTGCAAGATTCATAGGTGATATTCCGTCAAGATCCTTCACACTTGCAATTCTGTTCTCAATTGCCTTCTCATCAAGATGTTTTGGCAGAGGTCTTAAAAGAAGAATTCCGTCAATGTCGTCATCTTCATTAATCTTGTCAAATTCCTTCTGGAAAGTATCATTATCAATATCAGCAGGAAATGTATATGAAGTACATCCAAACCCTACTTTTTCCATCTTCTTGGTTGCACCACGCTCATATGACATATCATCTGGTCTTTCACCAACACGCACAATCGCAAGATGTGGAATTGCGCCCTTCCAATCCTTCATCTCTTCAATAATCTTCTCATTAATAGCGTTAGCAACCGGTAATCCCTTAAGTGTCTCCATTCACATTTCTCCTATTCCTTATTCTATGGTCTTACAGCATCCATAACTCTTCCAAATGTTTCCTCTTCAATCTGCGCAGCTTCTGCAAGCAGCTTATCTGCCCTGAAGTTCATATCATCAGCAAGTTCTCTGTCCTTCATAAGCTTTGTATTGATAAATACATTAAGTGAAGCGCCCTTCATTGCAGCTTCACACATTGTTATGCCAACACCCGCGTCGCTGATTGCAATTCTGCTTCCGATTACAGATATACGGTCAATAAGCTTCATGGCTTCAAGTATAAGTTCCATCATTGACAGAGGGGCTTCTGAGGCTGTAACAAGTGCCTTTGCCATTATCTCTTCTCTTGCCTTAATCTGTTCTTCTGTATCCTTAGGAAGTCCATAAGCGGCTGCCAGAGGCTTAAAGCTCTCTGCGTCCTTATCCATACATTCTGCAAGCTTCTTAGTAAGGTCTGTAGCTTTAACAATAAGCTCTTCTATCTCTTCCTGATATTCTGCGTACTTCTTCTTTCCTGTAGTAAGGGCAAGCACCATATTGCCAAGGCTCATGCCGACTGCTGCCATATATCCACAAGCTCCGCCGCCACCTGGCACCGGTTCACTTGAAGATAATACTGTAAGGAAATTATCCATTGTCATATCTGTCATCATGTTAAATGTCTACCTCCCCTGTAAATACAGTCTTAGCAGGGCCTTCAAGATATACAGTATTCTCATCTTTATCCCATGTAATCTTTAAGTCACCACCAAGAAGATGAAGTGTTGCTGTTGTGTCGCACATTCCATTAAGAACAGTTGCAACAAGACTTGCACACGCACCTGTACCACAGGCAAGTGTCTCGCCAGAACCTCTCTCCCACACACGCATATTAAGATTATTCTTATCTACAACCTGAATAAATTCTGTATTAATTCTCTCTGGAAATGCTTTATGATTTTCAAAGAAAGGTCCGATTTTTTCAATCTCAAATTTCTTAATATCAATGTCTTTATCAAGATAAACAATAGCATGAGGATTACCCATTGAAACTCCTGTAACCTTGTACTCTTTATCTTCTACGACAATAGTTTCATCTACAACAGGTGTCTTAATAACCTGTCCTGCAATTGTCTCTATCTCACTGCCTTTATATTCTTTAAGTTCTTTCGTATCAACAGGAATCTGTGCTGCCTCAAGAATAGGTGCGCCCATATTGACTCTTGCTGTTTCAACCTTACCGTCTGCGCCAAGCTTAAGCTCAAGTATCTTAACACCAGCAAGTGTATCAATTGTAACTGTTGTCTTATCTGTAAGCCCGTTATCATATACGAACTTTCCAACACATCTTATTCCATTGCCACACATCTGTCCCTGCGAACCATCTGCGTTGTACATCTCCATAAAGAAGTCCGCTTTATCAGACTTCTTAATAAGAATAAGTCCGTCTGAACCTATTCCAAAATGTCTGTCACTTAAATCAATTGCAACCTGTGACGGATTATCAATTACCGACTGTGTGCAGTCTACATATATGTAGTCGTTTCCTGCTCCATGCATTTTAGTAAACTTCATACTTAGTCTCCTTTTCCTTATATTATAAATGCAGTGATAAAACACATTTGTCATACATCCTGATATATTCCCATCACCATAGATGCTGACTCTACCATTGTATTGCCACTGTCCATGCTGCATTTCTGGATATATCTGAATGCTTCCTGCTCTGACATATTATTTCTCTCCATAAGCAGATGCTTTGCATCATCAATTATCTTCTGTTCTTCCGGGCTTCTCTTTCTTGGCTGTGACCTTAACTTTCTTCTTCGCCTTATCTGCGCCTGAAGCATCATCTCAATAGTTGATACAAGGTCATTAACCTTTATTGGCATTGCCGCACATACAATTCCATTGTCCTGACAATCTTCCCACAGATTCTGCGATGCAACTAACAGCATCTCGAAACTCTTCGGCTTATACTCATATAATTCAGTATATACCATATTATCTGACAGCTTGTAACCACATATAATTATACCATCGGATAAAGTATCTGCCTGATTGATTGCCTGTGCTCCACTCGTACATGGTACAGCGACATCAAAGCCTCTGTGAATCAAAAGATTCCTGACTGCTTTAGCTTCCTCTAACTTAGGAAATGCTACAATCAATGTGGACATCCATTAACTCCTTTTCTACTTAATATACGCTTTACCATGTTTAATCAATATTTGTAAAGATATTCATCAATCTCCCACTGTGAAACTCTTGTTGTGTAATTCTCCCATTCTTTCATCTTGGCTTCAACATACTTGGTTGTAATATGCTCACCAAGAACACCGCATAAGAATTCATCTGCAACAAGACAGTCAACTGCTTCCTTAAGGTCTGCAGGCATATTCTCGATTCCTGCTGCCCTTCTCTCACCAGGAGTCATCTCATATATATTGCAGTCAACACTCTCAGGCACTTCAATCTTATTCTTAATACCGTCAAGTCCTGCTGCAAGGCAGAGTGCAAGGGCAAGATATGGATTAGCTGTTGGGTCTGGATTTCTCAACTCAACTCTTGTTCCATTACCTCTTGATGCCGGTATTCTTATAAGAGGACTTCTGTTCTTAGATGACCATGCGATGTATACAGGTGCCTCATAGCCTGGTACAAGTCTCTTATATGAATTAACAAGAGGATTAGTTATTGCTGACATACCTTTGGCATGCTTCATGATACCCGCAATAAAATGATATGCGTCATCTGACAAACCAAGCTTGCCATTCTCGTCTGCAAATATATTCTTGCCATCCTCAGTTGCAAGTGACATATTGATGTGCATTCCTGAACCACTCATACCGAACTTTGGCTTTGGCATAAATGTAGCATAAAGTCCATGTCTCTTGGCAATTGTCTTAACTGTCATCTTAAATGTCTGAATATTATCTGCTGTCTTTAAAGCTTCATCGTACTTAAAATCAATCTCATGCTGTGCAGGCGCTACCTCATGGTGTGAAGCCTCAATCTCAAATCCCATGTCCTCAAGAGTAAGAACCATATCTCTTCTTATATTCTCTCCCAAATCATTAGGGCCAAGATCAAAATATCCTGCTTTCTCATGGCTTAATGTTGTAGGGAGTCCATTATCGTCTGTATGGAATAAGAAGAATTCACATTCAGGACCGACATCAAAACGGTATCCTAAATCATTCGCCTCTTTAATAGTTTTCTTAAGTATCCATCTTGGGTCACCCTCGAAAGGCTTGCCATCTGGTGTATATACATCGCAGATAAGTCTCGCAACCTTTCCCTGCTGTGGTCTCCAAGGGAATATCTCAAATGTATCATAGTCAGGATACAGATACATATCTGACTCTTCAATTCTTACAAAGCCTTCTACAGAAGAACCGTCAAACATGCATTTGTTATCAAGTGCTTTCTCAAGCTGGCTTGAAGTAATTGCAATATTCTTAAGTGTTCCAAAAATATCAGTAAACTGAAGACGTATGAACTCAACATCCTCTTCTTCTACCATTCTGAATATATCGTCCTTAGTGTATCTGCTCATAAGAAACCTCCGTTATAATTATATATTTCTTATTGTGGCTTATTGCCAACTTTTATAAATATACTACATTTTAATCTCTTTGTGTAGAATACTAATATTTTTCTTGAATAATTTTGTTTCTTAATGTACCATAGTTATGCATATTTCGTCTTTTTAAGACATATATTAATAATTTTAAGGGAGATAATTATGACTAAGAAAACAAAACTTATTGCTATCATTGTAGCTGCTGTTCTTGTTGTTGCTATAGGAATTGCATGTATTGTCATCGGCAGTCACAAGAATAATGACACACCAACTGTTGCTGATAACACAGAAGAAACTACCGCTGAACCGGTAACTGAAGAAGAGACTACAACTAAAGAACCTACAGTTGAAGTCGACCTTATGATGATTGGTGACATGCTTATGCATGAAGGAGTTGTTAAGAGTGGTCTTATGGATGACGGATCTTACAACTTCGACCATCTCTACACTAACATAGCTAAAGATATCAGTTCAGCTGACATAAGAATCGTTAATCAGGAGACAATCCTTGGTGGTTCTGATTTTGCTTACACTGGTTATCCAACATTTAACTCACCATGGGCACTTGGTGATGCAGAAGTTAAAGCAGGATTCAACATTATCCTTCATGCTACTAATCACACATTAGATAAGGGACTCAAGGGCGTTGAGAACTGTCTTTCATTCTGGAAGACTTACCATCCTGACACTCCTGTCCTCGGTATTAATGAAACTGAAGAAGACTATGAGAACATATATGTATATGAAAAAGAAGGATTTAAGATAGCATTCCTTAATTACACATATGGAACTAATGGTATTCCTCTTCCGGATTCTAAGCCTTATATCGTTAACATGCTTGATAAGGACAAGATTACAGCAGATGTGACTAAGGCCAAAGAGCTTGCCGATATGGTTATTGTGCTTCCTCATTGGGGTACTGAATATGTATACACTCCTGATTCTAACCAGAATTACTGGACACAGCTTTTCTTAAGCCTCGGTGTTGATGTTGTTATAGGTACACATCCTCACGTTCTTGAACCTGTTGAAGTTGTATCTGATACTAAGGGACACGAAATGCTTGTCTACTATTCACTTGGTAACTTCGTATCTAATCAGGATCAGAAGCCTCGTATGATTGGTGGTATGGCTAAGATGACACTTGTTAAGGATTCAACAGGCTGCTACGTTAAGAATTACAATCTTACACCAGTTGTAACACAGAAGCTTTTCGGACAGAAAGCAATCACTACATATAAGTTAAGTGACTACACAGATTCACTCGCATCAGGCAACGCAATCCGCAATGATTCCGGCTGCTCTGATTTCAGCCTTTCATACTGCCAGACTCTTGTTAAGCAGATTCTTGGCGATGATTATGATGAAAGTACAAGTGAATTAAATGTTTCACTTCATCCTGACGGTCTTGTGAAAGACGCAGCAGCAACAGAAAGCAGTTCTTCTGCTAACTAACTTAAAAAAGCTGTAATTTTTCAAAATGTAAAGAGATATATTGATACTAAGTATTATCCGAGGTATCAGTATGTCTCTTTTTTCTAATAAGAAAATGCGCATTATATTCATATACTGTGGCATAATTATTCTTCTAATCTGCGGTGTAATAGCCGCAAGACATAAAAAGTCCTCTGCACAAGAGAGCTCTGCAAACACTTCCACAAGCACTGATGAATTGTCTGGATTACCAGATAATTCAGGCATCTCAGATAAATCAAACACTCAGAACAATTCCAACCTGTCTCAGTCCTCCTCTGATTCTGACAGAAAGCCTCCCTTCGATTCTTCCAATCAAGGAAACGGAATCGGCGGTGGTGCAATTATGGGCAATTGCAGTATAGGCAGCCGCAAACTTCCTATATACTGCGTTGACCTTAGTAAAAAGGCTAATCTTGATACCTCAAAGAAATATGTTTCCATATCATTTGATGCTGCATGGGGCGATGAAGACACCATAAAAATTCTTGATATCCTTGATAAATATAATGTTAAAACCACATTTTTCATGACCGGGGGATGGGTCGACAGCTATCCTGACAAGGTTCTGGAAATCTATAACCGCGGTCACGACCTCGGTAATCACAGCCAGAACCATAAAGAAATGAGCAAACTTTCTGTTAGCGAGCAAAAAGAAGAAATCATGTCTGTTGCCAATAAAATAAAAGAAATCACCGGATATACGAGCTTTCTATTCCGCCCGCCATACGGTGATTACAATTCAACACTTATTGATACAGTCTATGGCTGTAACTTCTATCCTATAGAATGGGATGTAGATTCCCTTGACTGGAAGGACTACGGAACCGACAACATAATTAAAACCGTGACAACACATAAAGCCCTTAAGAACGGTTCCATAATTCTTATGCACAACGGTGCCAAATACACTGCTGAAGCCCTTGAATCCGTAATAACCGGACTACAGTCACAAGGTTACGAAATAGTGCCTATATCACAGCTTATTAATACGGAGAATTTCCATATGGACGGAACCGGGCTGCAGATTCCTGACTGAATAATATTCATATACATAAGGTGCTTTGTATAAACTTAGCACCTTATGCAACTTTATTATTGTAATCAGTCACATATACTTCGCTTGCAATCGCTCTTGCTTTTTCCACAATCTTTTCCAAGCGGGTCATAACCTCATCTGAAAAATACTTTTCTCCACATTCCTCACATTCTTCACAAGGAACATTCTTAATTATAATTACACAATTATCAAAAGTAACAACATGTGTTGTAACCGATGGTTTTGTTGTTTTACATTTACAATAAAAACACATACTATTGCTCCTTTCTTGTCTTTAAATCTGCTTCAAACTTATCCGTATTAGGGTAATATGCTGTTACTATATACACATTATCTCCATCATAACCTAATATAACATGTATAACCCTGTTTCTTAGTGTATATCCAAATATCAGACAGCTTGGATAAGGATAATCATTAATATAATCCTCAATAATTTCCCCATTCATTATACAATTGAGAACATCTGTCCTCTTGATATCTCTCTCAGCCATTCTTGCTGCAACATGCACTGACCACTTTATCTTCCTTAATGTACACGCTTCTCTTATCTTTTCTATATCCATATATACCCTCTCTTTATCATATTATAATCGTTTTGATTTAATTATACAACTCGCACTTGTATTTTTATATTAAATATAATATATCATATATAATAATTATTGTAAAGAAATAAATCATTTCAATTATTTATTATATCTTGTATATAAATTAATTATGCATATTTACTTGTAAATAGCTCGTTGTCGCATTATAATTTGGTAGTCAAAATATTTTAGGTTCAAAAGAGGTGTACTATGAACATTTTTAAGAAAATATACTGCAGAAGTTTTCAGACTGTATTCAAGATTGCACTGCCATTTCTTCCTTACAGAAAGCCTAAGATTATAGGTGCGTTGTCTGATATTCCATCTGTACTTAACAAAAAGAAGAAAGTATGTCCTGTGATTATTACTGACCCGGGAATCGCAAAGCTCGGCATCCTTTCAATGCTTACTGATGTATTCGACAATGCCGGAATTGAATACCATGTTTACGATAAGACTGTGGCTAATCCTACCACTGATACTGTGGAGGAAGCACTTGCCATATATAAAGATAACCAATGTGACTGCATAATCGGCTTTGGCGGCGGTTCGAGCATGGACTGCGCCAAAGCAGTTGGTGTAAGAGTTGCAAGACCTAAGACTCATCTGTCTAAGCTCGGTGGAATACTTAAGGTTCACGCAAAGCTTCCTCTGCTGATTGCAATTCCTACGACAGCAGGAACTGGCAGCGAAACCACTCTTGCCGCTGTAATTGTAGACGCCGAAACCCGTCACAAATACGCTATCAACGATTTCCCACTTATTCCAAGATATGCGGTTCTTGACCCGAAGGTAACGCTTACACTTCCTGCTTCAATTACTGCAACAACAGGAATGGACGCGCTTACACATGCTGTAGAAGCCTACATCGGAAACTCAACAACGCCTGGCACAAGAAAAGATGCGCTTATGGCAACTGAGCTTATATTCAACAATCTTGACGCAGCGTATACTAATGGCTCTGATGCCACAGCAAGAAAAAATATGCTTAAAGCCGCTTATTATGCCGGCTGCGCCTTCACTAAATCATATGTCGGATATGTACATGCAGTTGCACATTCACTTGGCGGCGAATACAATGTTCCTCACGGACTTGCAAATGCAGTAATTCTCCCAATGGTTCTTGAAAGCTATGGAGAATCAGTCTATAAGAAGCTTCATGACCTTGCGATTGCTGCCAGTGTTGCAGATAAGGATATGTCAGATGAGACTGCTGCCAAAGCATTTATACAGGCAGTTAAAGATATGAAAGCAAGATTTAACATTGGCGATACTATTCCAGAGATTAAAGAGGAGGACATCCCTAAACTTGCCAGATATGCTGACAAAGAGGCTAATCCTCTCTACCCTGTCCCGGTTCTTATGGACGCCAAGACACTTGAACAGTTCTACTATAAACTTATGAGCAATAAAAATGAGGTGTAATATGGAAGCTGCAGAAATCAATAAATTTGTCCAGTCACAAAGACATTTCTTCCTGACCGGAACTACACTTAATGTAAATGTGAGAATTGACGCCTTAAAGAAACTTTATTCGGCAATTAAGAAACATGAAAATGCAATATATGACGCACTCTGCAAAGACCTCGGAAAGAGCCAGTTTGAAAGCTACATGTGCGAAGTCGGACTTACTCTAAGCGAAATATCATATATGTTAAAGCACATAAAAACTTTCAGCAGGGAGAAAAATGTACCAACACCTCTCGCACAATTTCATTCCAGAAGCTTTAAGAAGCCATCACCACGAGGCGTTGTTCTTATAATGAGTCCGTGGAATTATCCATTTCTCCTTACTATGGAACCTCTAGTTGATGCGATTGCTGCTGGAAATACTGCAATTCTTAAGCCAAGTGCATACTCACCTAATGTCAGTGAAGTTATGTGCAATATTATTAGAGAGGTATTTGATTCAACTTATGTATCCGTTGTAACTGGTGGAAGGGCTGAGAATACATGCCTGCTTAATGAACATTTTGATTACATATTCTTTACCGGAAGTCAGGCTGTCGGTAAAGAAGTCATGCGTAAAGCCGCTGAATACTTAACTCCTGTAACACTTGAGCTTGGCGGAAAAAGCCCTTGTATAGTAACAGAATCTGCAGACTTAAAGCTTGCCGCAAGAAGAATAGTGTTCGGCAAATTCTTAAACTGCGGTCAGACATGCGTTGCACCTGATTACATATATGTTCAGGACAGCGTCAAAGACCAGCTTGTGAAAGAACTTATCCACGAAACCAAGCGTCAGTTTACAGATTCTCCACTTAACAGCAACGATTACGGTAAAATTGTTAATGAGAAACATTTTAACAGAATCTCAGGACTTATTAATAAGAGCAAAGTTGTTCTCGGAGGTGCATCAGATGCCGATTCCCTGCGGATTGAACCGACAATAATGGATAACGTCACATTTGATGATGCTGTCATGCAGGAAGAAATCTTCGGACCACTTATGCCAATACTGACCTTCCACTCTATCGAGGAGGCGGTAAACACTGTAAATGCACACATGCATCCGCTTGCTCTGTACATATTCACTAAGAATAAGAAAGAAGCCCGCTATGTAACATCAAGATGTAATTACGGCGGTGGCTGTATCAACGATACAATTATTCACCTTGCAACTTCTGCAATGGGCTTTGGTGGATTCGGGGAAAGCGGCATGGGTTCTTATCACGGAAAAGCTGGATTTGACACATTTTCACACTACAAGAGTATCGTAGATAAGAAATGCTGGCTCGACCTGCCTATGCGCTACCAGCCTTATACGAAATTGAACGATAAACTGATTCATATGTTTTTAAAATAGAATTACTGTAATACTAAAAAAGCTGATACACAATTGTGCATCAGCTTTTTATTATGCGGATAACAGGAGTTGAACCTGCACGTCTGTTGACACTAGAACCTAAATCTAGCGCGTCTGCCAATTCCGCCATATCCGCGAACATGTGCTATATTATCATATTCATGAGATGTCGTCAACCTTGAATTTACTGGTGAAACGGATTATTCGATGTGCTAATTTTTATTTTTTGCGACAAAATATTATATTAGTTTATTCTTCGTATTTAATCTTTTTCAATATTGGTGTATACATTTATACCAGGGTGTTATTTAAATTTTACTTTAATAGTTTATACTTTATCCCAGATTATTATAATCTAAATCTAGTGTATTTATCTCTATAATCCGACAAACTTCATAGAAAATACACGGTATGGGATTACCTATTTACTAGGTAATCCCTTTTTTATTAATTAGTTACTTTGTGTCTCTCCACAAGTTTTACATATATACCCCACTAATACTCTCTCATCATATGCTTCTGAAACGGTTACAGTTCTTGTCTCATAATGTCCTTCTTCATCATGATGTATATAGTCTGTAATTTTTTTCTAGTAGTAGAATTCATACAACTACCGCCATGTTCCATACATGAAAACTGATGTTCACTTCTTTCATCATTTGATAAAAATTCTGCCTGTGCTATTCCTTCAGAGATACAATGTTCACACATTCCTCTATCGCACTGAATACATACATAATACTTAGTGTACACAGGTTCATCCCAAGCAGCCTTATCAACTACCCACACTTGCTCATCTCTTGTTTCAGCCTCATGGCTAACTGTCTTATAGACTGGTTCCCAGTTATGTTCATGTGAAGGCGTATCAGGCGTTGAAGGTTTTGTCTCTGGTTCGCTAGGTGTTGTATTTCCACCGTTATCAGAGCTGCTGCCTCCACTATTCGAACCTGAATTATTGTTATCATTATTTTTATTATTGTCAGCAACGTCAGTGGATGGCTTCGTAGGAATAACTTCATCAGCCTTCGGAATCTTATCGTCCTTGGCTGCTTCCGAAATTTCTCCTGCCACGGTCTCATCAGTAATAGTGATTGTTCCTCCTGCACTTTCTTCGTAGTTATCAGCCTTAATTTCTGTCCGATTTCCGTCACGATCCTGAATTATAACAACTTTTTCGCCGTCCTCATTTGTTTCCACAATTCCGGCAACTTCAACTGTATTACCTTCCGCATCTTTTACCGCGATTGTAACCTGTTCCTCTGTTGTTTTCTTCTTGTTGTCTTTAGTTTCCTGCTCTGTTACTGCCTTTGTGGTTTTTTCAGTTGAAACAGACTTTTTCTTTCCGCAACCTGCAGATGCGAAAATCAAGCAGCATGATAAAAATACTGCTGCCCCTTTTAATAAATGTCTCTTTATCATACGAGCTTCCTCCTAATATAAATATCGAGAGAAACACTCGCTTCTTATAATTAATTATAAATTTCAAAAAACAGAGTCTTGTGGTAGTGGTAGTGACTCCGCTTCTTATCTTTAGCATACTCAATCACTTTTGTTATTTCAATATGACATTTTCACAAAACATGTTACAGAAATAATAAAGTAAGAAGCAAAAACGTGTTTCTCTCTATAATATGTATTAGGATATTTAAATATCCTTGTTGAACTATCATTTATCGATAAAAATATCATCAAAATGATAAAAATTAATTTTTTTTCGCAAACTAATTGACTTAAAATTCGTTATGCCTGAAAATTTAATTGTAAGCTTACGACCCAATGATATTTAGGTCTTTAAACATCGATGTTGATTTTTATCAAAGGAGCTTAAAACATTTGAATGAATTAAATCTTCAAGAAATCGACATTATTTCTAGCCATTTAGAAAACGACACACATTATTATACTGTAAAACCATCAGAATACAATACTATTTGTGCTTTTTGTGGCTCAACTAATATTGTAAAGTATGGCAAAACAATGCGTAAGTTATTAGACTTACCAGTTCGCGATGAAAGAATAATAATTAATGTTATTGTTCCACGATACAGATGCAATTGTTGTAATCAGACCTTTTCGCATACTTTTCAATTCGTTGATAAGCATGCCAAAGTAACTAATAGACTTAGAGAAAAGATTGAAAAATTGTTTCTGTATCGCAGTCTGTCTGACATATCGCAGGAATATAACATTTCTGTCCCTGCAATTGAGAGAATTGCAATGAAATATATTCACCAAAAAGATGCCAGCAGACACATAATTTTACCTGAATTATTGGGAATTGACGAAGCACATATTAGTAATAATGCTTATGGGTTATTTGTTGATATAGAAAATCATAAACCCATAGAATTATTAAGGAATAATACCTATAACGAAATGAGTAGATTTCTAAATAGTGTTGATTATTCTAACGTCAAAGTAGTAGTAATTGATATGACGCCTAAATATAAGAGGCTCATTAAAACAATAATACCTGATGCACATATTGTTATTGATAAATTTCATATTCAGCAGGATGTTCAGAAGGCTTTCAAAAAAGAATTGGCAAAATATGACAATATTATACTTTATGAAATCAGGACATTGCTTTTATATAAAAGAGAATCTCTATCTTATGAACAACAGCAACTATTAAACGAATACATATCAAGATATCCTCAGGTTAGTTTCATTTATGAAATTAAAGAATTGCTAATTAACATTTATAATACTACTGATAGGAATTCTGCTGAACAGATTATTGATAAAGCTTCTGCGTTAATAACAGTTGATTATATCTTTTTTTATCATTTATTGGAAAAGATTCTCAATTGGAAGCAGGAGATATTGAATTATCATGACTATCAATATACTAATGCGGTTACAGAGGGGATTAATAAAAGAATTGCCCAATCCAATTATATTGGTAATGGCTATTCATTTCCAATATTACGAGCAAGGCTGCTATATTCCGATAAGTAATTGGAAATTATCCAATTGTGATGTACAATTAAGAAAATCTGTTTTATAAGGAGAAAGGCTATGGCAGAGTATATATTAGAAAATGACGCATTAAAGGTTACAGTTGCTTCTAAGGGCTGCGAAATCAGAGATGTATTATGCAAAACCGACAATACACACAGAATGTGGAACGCCAACCCTGAAGGATGGAAAAGAGTTGCACCTGTTCTGTTCCCGCTTATTGGCAAATATAAGAATAACCAAAGCATTTATAATGGGAATGTTTACGAGATGGGTCAGCATGGTTTTGCAAGAGATATGGAATTCTCTCTCGTTAAGCATACTGATAATTCGCTTGTTATGAGGCTTGAAGCTGATGAGAACACTAAGACGAAATATCCGTTTGATTTTGCATTAGAGCTTGAGTATCACCTTGCTGGTAATGAAATTAAAGAGGTGTACAGAGTAATCAATACTGACAAGGAAACGATACATTTCAGCATTGGCGGACACCCGGCTTTCGTGACACCTTCTAATGATGCAAGCATGGCAGGCTGCAAAGTCCGATTCGACGCAGACAGAATTACTTATCATCTGCTGTCAGGCGATGGCTTGATGGAAAGAGAAAAACTTGAACTTCCATTAGTAAACCATGAATACACCATAGAGAATGACAGCTTCGAGAAAGACGCTCTTATTATTGAAGGCAATCAGGCAGGTGAGGTAAGCCTTGTGAAAGACGGAAAGCCTTTCGTCACTGTTAAGTTTGACACACCTGTTTTCGGTCTATGGTCTTGTAAAGCGAAAAATGTGCCATTTGTGTGCATAGAGCCATGGTACGGAAGAACGGACGCTGTTGATTTTACAGGGGAATTGAAGGACAGAGAATATAGCAATCATCTTGCTGTAGGAGAAGTTTTTGAAAAGACATTTTCAATTAAATACATGTAAAAAGGTGCGTCGTATATGTTATATACGGCGCACTTTTATTAATATACATGTTCTGCTTTAAGCATTCTGCTCTGCTAACAGTTTTTCGTACTTTTCCTTCCAGATATCAGATTCCTGCTTCAACCTATCTATATCCTTTGTCATTTGATCCTTTTCCTCTGTCATCTGATTCATTTTCTTTGTTAATTCATCCTTTTCCTTAGTTAATCTCTCCATCTCATCTTGCAGATATTTTTCCTCTATCTCTGCTCTCCTGCGTGCTTCGCACTGCTGGCGTACCGTCTTATCTGCATTTAATGTATACATTGTTTCCACTGCTTCTTCCATATATTCATTATTCTTAACAGCCATACGCAGTTCCTCCCATGTCTTTGCCTTGAAGATTCTTGCCCATGTGTCGATTCCGTACATCTTATCTTCTTCTGTTGCCATTGCTATCTGCGTTAAGTCTAACACACCTATCCCTAATTTGTCACTATAGAGCCTATGTGTTTTCTCATCAAAAAAATAATATTTTGCATAAAACTTTGGTTCCTCTTTACATAGTGTATAATCCAGTATTCCTATGTTAAGAACTGGCTTTATATTTTTGTATGGCTCTCCTTCATTGAGCTGACTAAAATCACCACATAAATAACATAGTGACCTTTCCTCCCAGTCATGCAGATTATTCACTTGCATTTCAAGATTCAACATTCTATTGTTATTAAGCACAATATTCACATCGAGCACATAAGTTCTCGAATCTATAGTTTCACCAAGTATTATTGGATTAGTTATCTCTATACTCATAATCTGCTCCGGCTGCAAATGTAACAATACACTGGTTAATCCTATCAATGCCTTTTTACTTTTTTGCAATGTAGCTCGAAACATGTAATCATTAGTCATTCCATAATCAATAGTTCCTTTTGCATCTTTAATTGGTGATTCTTTCCCCATATAACTCCTCCTGTATTCCTTTTCTCTACTCTTCCTTTGGGTAATTACGGCGATATGTATTTCTTTGCCAGAATTTCAAATGTTATTAGACATTAACATTTGTGAATATATGTATTATCACATAATAATTATATTATTTCAATACTTTTTTAATTAAAATTATGTATATTTTAAAAATGTTTTCGTAAGTTCTTATTAAATAATCCCGTTAAATTTAAAATACATCCAAAGGGATTACATATACAAAACAATCATAATAGCTTTTTGTCTCGTGCACAAGACAAAATCATATGTAAATTGTCTTATACGCAAGACAAAATCATATATAAATTGTCTTATGCAAATTACGCATCTCATCTCCTATAAAATAAAAAGACGGAGCACCATCTCTTCCCATACATCAGCCACTCGCTCTGTATGGAATTCTAATGTTTCTACTCCGTCTTTTATATGAATTCTTCTGTTAACCCATAATTGCATTAAATATTTCATCTAATGCAGATACATCAAGTTCCTCTGCCTTGCCTGAATCTACAAGCTCAGCAACTTTTGCATCCATTGGAAGCTTTGCAACCGTCTTGATATCATTAGCTGCTGCCACTTCATCAATCTTGCTCTTTCCGTATATATAATGAATATTGCCGCAATCTGGACATTTGAAATAAGACATATTCTCAACAATTCCAAGTACAGGGATATTCATAAGCTTAGCCATATTAATTGCCTTCTCGACAATCATTGAAACAAGATCCTGAGGTGATGTTACAATAATAATTCCATCTACTGGCATAGACTGGAAAACTGTAAGAGGTACATCTCCTGTTCCTGGAGGGCAGTCAACAAACATACAGTCTGTCTCATCCCAGTCAACATCTTCCCAGAACTGCTTAACAACACCAGCAATTACAGGACCTCTCCATATAACTGGATCAGTCTCCTTATCCATAAGAAGATTAAGTGACATTACCTTAATACCATTCTGTGAAGTTTCAGGATACATTACTGTACCATCTTCATTACATGTAGCTCTCTGGTTAAGTCCAAATGACTTAGGAATTGATGGTCCTGTTATATCTGCATCAAGTATTGCTGCCTTCTTTCCTTCCTTGTTAGCCTTAACTGCCAGCATTGATGTAACAAGTGATTTACCAACACCACCCTTACCGCTGACAACAGCTATAACCTTCTTAACTTTGCCATTATTGGCATTTCGTACTATCTGTGGTCCCTTTCTTGACTCACAATCTGAACTGCAGCTTGAGCAGCTTCCTGAACAATTCTCGCTCATAACTTCCTCCTGTTATTAATTCATATATTTTTCTTCAAATTCATCGACTGGTATAGGCTTCGAGAAATAATACCCCTGGAATATATGACAACCCATCTCTGACAGCATCATAAGCTGCTTCTCTGTCTCAACTCCTTCAGTAATTACTTCCATTCCAAGCTTGCTTCCAAGCGAAATAATTGTCTCCAGAATATCCTGTCCTTTAATTTCATTCTCGGTAGCACGCAGGAACGCCATATCAATTTTAAGAACATCTGCACTTATATCTTTTAACATATTCAGAGAAGAATATCCACTACCAAAATCATCAATTTCAATTCTGAAGCCATATTTGCGAAGTTTTCTGATAACTTCCATATTCTTCTTAAGGTCTGACATAAGCGCTGTTTCTGTTATCTCCAGCTTCAGAAGTGCCGGATTGATATCATATTTTCTTACAATATCTGTCATAACCTCATATACATCAATAAGATAGAAATCCTTCGTAGATATATTAACAGATATGTGATGGCTTGTATCGCCTCTATTCTTCCACTCACTAAGCTTTTCTGCTGCGCATTCCCACATATACATATCAAGCTTATATATAAGTCCTGTGGACTCTAATACATCAATAAAGAAATATGGTGAAAGTAATCCTCTGTCCGGATGCTGCCAGCGTACAAGCGCCTCTGCGCCATAAGCATTACCATTAACATCCACCTGAGGCTGAAGAAACATTTTGAATTCCTTATTTGCAAGTGCCCCCTCAAATTCTCCTATAATTCTTCTTTCTTCAAGCGTTCTCTGAAGAAGCTTATCATCATAGTATGCAATATTGGTTTCGTAATTATTCTTGATAGTTTCGATAGCAATATACGCCTTGTCGCACATGTTACTTACAGGCTCGTCTATATCGTCAATATCGTACACACCAACAACAATTCTTATCTTAAATGACGCATTATTAAATGTATCCTGCATCATTGTTATAGAATTTTCCATAATATCTTTATTAAATCTGTCTTTAGGCATACACACAGCGAATCTGTCATTCTGGATTCTGCCACTTATATATCCGGGTTCCGATGATTGCTTTATCAGGTCTGCCTGCAGTTTAATAATCTCATCACCCTTCTTAATTCCGAAAAGTTCATTAACCAGCTTGAAATCCTTAATATTACTGCATACAAGACAATATTTGTTAGAGGAGTCTTCTTTAATCTTCCTTGCTGTCTCCTCATAGAATTGTTCTTTATTAAGCAGACCTGTCAGACTATCATGTGTAGCCTTGTACTTTTCCTGCTCAATAAGCTTTGCCGACTCCGTACTATCATTAAATATGAAATAATCACATATAAAATTCCCTTTATCATCAAAAATACGATTATATGCTATATCATATTTTCTCCAGTCATCACCAGTTTCTATTGTCTGCTGGTACTTTCTGTTAACATGCTCATCCTGTTCGGCTATCCATGCAGCATAATTCTTCTCCACAGCATTCACATCATCATCTATTCCATATATCCCCTTTACAATTCCGTTGCAGTATATGCACCTTCCCGCATTGTCAAAACAGATAATTCCGCTGTTCATATCTTTGATAATCAGTGAAAATGTGTTCTCTATAAGCTCATTTGGCACATACTCAAACGGAAAGTAATAGAGAAGTATCGACATCACTCCAAAGATAAGCATCGACATATCATATATTGAATCAGACCATATTGTAAGCACATCTAGCAGGAATGCAGCAGATATCGATGCAAGAATTGCAAAATACCTGAATCTGTAGAATTTGGATACCCTCTTTATCATAACAACATAACTCAGCAACAGAAGCAGCATTATGCCATATGTATATATATAATGTGTAACTCCTATAACATTTACTTTGTTAAACTGCACAATTATCTGATCTTTTGATATATCCGTTACATCAAATATCCACCTTGTCCATGTATTAACTATAAATGCCACAGTCTCAAATGCTGAATAGGCAATCATTGTCAATTTAACAGCAGGTACGCTTTTAAACATACCTGTATAATACTGTGTATAATTCATAAGCATAACCAGCATCCAGTCAAACATTGCCATTATAAGACCCTTACACAACACAGTAAGTGTAACGCCTGGTACATATGTATATATAAAGAAAATCACTCCACACACACAGGCACTAAGTTCATATAAGAAGACAATTGTAGCCAGCTGTCCATTCTTTTTCCTCGCTTTAACCGCACATGCACCAATCATCAGGATGACCAGTACCATAACAAGTCCATAAAATATCTTCATAAGCGATATCTCCTAATAATTATTGTAATCCACGAATATATTATTCAGTATTATACCTTGAAATCCGTAATTTTGCAAATGCATAGTGAGAAGAAACGGTGCAAAAATCCCCTCTGTCTCAGAATTGAGATAGAGGGGGAATCATAACATTATTCAACTTTAGTCCAGATTGTATTTTTACCCCAATTTGTTGTACCGTTACTTCCCGTCGGACTAATCAGGGTTCCATCTGCATTTAAAACAAATTTAGATGTATAACCTTGTATTTCGGTTGGACCATTTGGTGGAAAATTATCAATACATTTTGTAAATGAACAAACAATGGTTCCATCTGAATTAACTTCATAACTACCACTATGATTATTCTTATAGCCTTTGCAAGAAACTGTGCCATCGCTATTAAATATCAATGTATATTTTGATGAATATTCCATAGCTGGGTCATTTCCTGTATAACTTGTCCAAGAACCTTCTATAGCCTTTTTAGTTGTCGAAGCAGCTGAAAGAGTTTCCGTATTTGTTTTTGCCGTTTCACCAGACAAATCATCTATAATCTGCTGTATTGTCTTAGGTCTGTTATATACAAATGCTGTTTTTCCGCTAGTATCATAGGAATTGACTTCCTCTTCCTGAATCTTTCCATCAATTATCTTATATATTTTGTAAACATATACACCCTGTCGTCCACTTTCAATGTCAAGTTCATTACTCTTTTCTGCATAATACATTTTCCCTGAAGCAATATTTTTTGAATCAATTGTCGTATTATCAGATGTAACAAGAATATTTCCTGCGGCAGTATTGCTTCCCAATATCATCAGTTCTGGAATATCATCATTATTTATGTAAATATATTCACATCCACCATAATTTTTAGAATCAATATTTTTTAAATATTCTATATACTGTTTTTTCCAGTTATTAGCTTGCGTTGTAGCCTCTGTTGATTTTATAGTTTCGTCTACTGACTCAGTTGCTACGACTGTTTCCAAGTCATTCTTGGCATTATTATTATCATTATTTGATTTCCTGCTTGTCACTGTCACTATAATTATAACAATAACAACAATGATAAGTACACCAATAGCCCCACATAATATAGGTATCATCCGTTTCCTTTTTCCAACGGGCTTACCTGATGTATCATTTACAGCATCATCAATTACAGTATTATCCTGTTTTTCTGCTTCCTTGCTTTGCTCTGAATCTACTGCTTTTTCTTGTGGCACAGTCTCAACTTTCGCTCCACATTCTTCGCAGAACACAGCATTATCTTCAAGCTCTGCCCCACAATTTTCACAATATTTCATTATGCAACCTCCTAGAATTTATATCCACATGTTCCGCAAAACTTTGCTTTGCTCTTTATAGTAGCTCCACATTGTGGACAAGTTTTAAATTCACTTTCTTCTGAAGTTCCAGAAACTGTATTCTTTACCTTATCTGTTGCTCCTGCAAACATTTTCTTTGTACCATCAAAGAACCCTGCTGCTTTAGGCTTTACATTTTCCGCTGTAGTAACTTCTTCATTTGTTGCTTCTATAGCTGTATTCTTCTCAAATGGTACTTTACCCATAAGATTCTTTCCAAAATTCTTGACAGAATCTTTTGCTGAGCCAACTGCTTTCATCACATTTTCCTTACGACAAAGCTTTTTTCTCTTTTTAGTAAGTGCATCTAATAAAGACAGTGTTTCATATCCATATTCTCTCATCTTACCTTCAGCAGTAACAATATATGAATCAATAGTTTCTGAATCCTGAAATCCGTCAATGTATCCTGTAAGCTGACTCATAATAAGCAACTGCAAATCTTCTCTATTCTTCTGATATACTGTAGATGGTAATGTTTCATAATATTTCTCTACCAAATCATCCATATCCATATCTTTTACAGGTTCATCAAAGAATGAAGTAAACTGTTCTTCAGCCTTATCTCTATCATCAATAGTATCATACACATATGCATTAAATGTTCTTCTCTTTGTATAAAGTGATTCTTTATAATCATCCACCTCAGACAAATACTTACATTCAGTAACATCAAATGGTTTCATTTCAGCTCTTATCTGTTCTTCAAATGGAACGATACTTTCATATGTTGTATATTCGTTCATGTTATACATAGACCTGAGATAACTATCAGCTAAATCCTGTTTATCAATATTCAGATAATTAACTGTATTATTCAGTTCGTCTGTTAATCCATTGTGTTTTTTCATTATATAAGAATATACTCTTGTCTCATATGGATTCAATGTGAGAATCTTAATAATCTGCTGTAACTCCAACTGAGGATTATTCTCGTCATGGTCAAAATTACCTGCAATAGCATTTCTTATCTCTGGTTCAATCTTTTCAAGTTCTTCATCTGACGGATATGTAAATGTTTTATCAACCCTGTCATTTATTATTCTTGCAATTGTCTTATGAAGCTGATATACATCTTTTCCCATTGCACGCACCAAAGAATTTTTAGTACTTACTCTTGAGAAAATATCTTCTTTTTCAGATTCAGCTGCCTTCTTGTCCAGTGCCCCTAATCCTGCCGATAATAATGCTGCCCCTCCTGCCATCACAGCATTCATTGCCATTGTTTCTGTTTCAGCTTGAACAACATTGCCTAAATCTTTTTTCACATCTCCTGTTTGTCTGTAAAATCCTAATGTTTGAAATGTATTTCCAGCATCCGCCACCATTTCTTTCCTGTCAGCTTTACCTTGTGCTACATCTGCATCTATTGCATTAATTTCCCTTATAATATTCAATATTGTATTCTTATAAGTGATGTCAAAATCTTTACCATATTCTTCTCTAAGGACTTCTTCATCTACATCATAGATTCCATATGAAATAAGATGTATAGCCCCTATCTGCAAATACTCCTTAAACAGTCTGTCTAACATATACTGTGCTGATAACTGTAAATCCTTATATGACTTTACACTCTTATCATAACTTTCTGATACCTTAACCTCTACCTCTTTAGATAATTGCAAAAATTTGTTTCTTAAAGAGTTATAAGCATCCATTTCTTCTGTCAATACTACAGCTGATGACAAAACATTTAATCTCTTCTCGCTCATATAAAGTTCCTCCTCATATTAAATTTTTACGATATGTAACTGCATTTATTTTAGTACACATATTTACTAAAATCAATAGTAAAGATTTTTACTTAGTATAATTAAAAAGAAATTATTCAATCGGAGGATATCTTATTGGATTACATTCGCAGAATTAAAGATCTTAGAGAAGATTCTGACTACACACAGGAATATGTTGCACATGTACTTGGTACATCCCAAACAATGTATGCACGCTATGAACGAGGTGCCAATGAATTGCCTATACGGCACCTGATTTCATTATGCAGACTCTATCATGTGTCTAGTGATTATCTTCTAGGATTATCGGACAAAAAATAAGAGCAGACGCTAAAGTTTTTCATCACCTTAGTATCTGCTCTTATTTTTAAGTTGTGTTTTCTATTTACTATCTTAATAGGATTTTTGACTTCTTTCACAAATGTATTCCCATATCCGTCATCTTTATATTTTTTCCAATTGTAATCATCCTCATTGCCATAAAGTTGACCCTTGTAATTCTTAACTTCAAAAATAAACACACCATATTTATTTACAACAACATTAGTTACAATGATGATAATAAGTACAGCTATCAATATTGCTATGATTGTGATAACCAATTCATACCTCCTCTGTGTTTAAATTGATTCTATCATAAACCTCTTTTAAAAATTAATAAAGAATAAATAAGTCCATCGGGTTCGAACCCCGGTAAAGTAATCCTTATCCATTACCAGTAACATTGGCAACCTCCTATAAATAAAATAAGAGCAAGCACTTAAGTTTCTTTACTCAAGTACTTGCTCTGTTTCTTTGTATCATAGTTATTATATATAGTTGTAGGTGGGGTACGTATATTCTGTAAGATGTAATCTACAAACTGGAAGTTGTCTACTTCTTCATTTTCTCGCTCATTTCATGGCTGCTTATTACTGGTATAAACGTAAAATCAGTAACATCATTCCAGTTTGAAGCCCACTCGTGCAACAGTTCTATACTTTCAGCTTCATTGATTTGATAACAGGTATTACCATCTTCCGCACCCCAACTGTTGACATAGCTTACGCCCTCTGGCATCATTCGTCCTTTTTCATGGAATCTTTTATAAACAGCTTCCTTGTCTTTGTATTTTTCAATTACCATATATAACATCTTCTTTACCTCCTTAAACATTCCACTTATTCCAGCTCATATTTTCCCTTTGCATAAAAATAAAATAACTTTTCGGCAAATACAGACCCCTGTTTTGTCTGCAACTTTTTTGCGATTTCATTATCCTTTGAAATCATTACATATGGAATCATATTATTTTTTATCATTTGATTCGCTATAAATGACTGCATCCTGCTGGCAAGATTTTGTCTTCTTGAATCCGGAGCGACATACTCAAATCCTAAAGAACCATCTTTGTGAATTCCGGCATATGCTTTTATTCCTTTTCCATCATCAAGTATCCACATCTGTTTATGGTCTATTCTGCTCAACAATTGTTCATGCCCCGAACGGATATATGTTCTTTCAATATAAGGCAAATCCTCTATCGTCGCTAATCTTATTCCATTTTCATCTACAACTGAAGTTCCCGGTACTAATCCAATGATAAAATCCTCATGATAGGTGAGAATGTCAACCTTGTTAAATAATTCGGACACTCGATCAATGTTTGTATAAACAGCAATATATTTTTCATTTTCTACATAAGGTAACAACAGATCACACAATTCCTGATCTGTCATATTACGTGGAAGATTCCCCATAACAGATAACCATGGTTGAAATGTATTGTCTTCTGCAATATAAAAATCTTCTGTTTCGTATATTATAAATAATCGACTATTTATTGTAGCATAATAATCACGTATATACTCAACAATCCCCTCATCTTTTATCAACGTATTCAACGGCTTGATTTCTGTCCTATATTCACCCATTACATTGTCTTTGATAAACAATATTACCACCTTCATAAATACCGATTTGTTTTACTCATTTTAACATAAAACTCACCCAAGTTAAAACTACAATTATCAATCATTCCACTCCATCTGACACCAAGTGCCACAAAAGTGCCCAACCTACCCACAAACATTCCCAGTGTTTATGCGGGTTTTCAAAATCACAATAATTAATACCTGGAAATAATAAAGAATGAATTTCTTCACAAGACGCCCGTTCCCCTCCTAGTCACTAGGCACGAAAAGAAAAAAGGGAATGGTTTTTCAACCATTCCCATCTTAATGAGCCCACCGGGGTTCGAACCCGGGACACCTAGATTAAAAGTCTAGTGCTCTACCAACTGAGCTATGAGCCCATAATATATACTAAATATAAGTTACTATCTATTTCAATCATCCAGCTTCGGATTCTGACTACCGAGCTGGGCTAGCTGGATTCGAACCAGCGTAATGCAGGGATCAAAACCCTGTGCCTTACCGCTTGGCGATAGCCCAAGAAATAAAAAAAGGGTGGGTACAGGGATTCGAACCCTGGACCTTCAGAGCCACAATCTGACGCGCTGACCAGCTGTGCTATACCCACCATAATACAAAAGTCATAAGCTACTGGCCATGACTCATAAAAAAAAGTGTGCCCGGGGGGATTCGAACCCTCGACCCACGGCTTAGAAGGCCGTTGCTCTATCCAGCTGAGCTACGAACACACAAAGCGGGTGATGGGAATCGAACCCACGTATCTAGCTTGGAAGGCTAGTGTTCTACCATTGAACTACACCCGCATGATTATTAAGTTGTAAGTCGGGGTGACAGGATTCGAACCTGCGACCTCTTGATCCCAAATCAAGCGCTCTAGCCAAGCTGAGCCACACCCCGTTTTTGTTTCTTGCGTTTGCTCTGTTCCGCAACGCAAGAATGATTATATTATAAGGTCCCCTATATGTCAACACTTTTTTTGAATTTTTTTCAAATTTTTTCAAAATTTTTCCGCAAAGTCTGGGAACCCGCATATTTACTGGGTTTATACATATCTCAAATCAAACGTCATTTCGCCATTATCATCAATTTCTAACATAATATATGTACATCTTTTGTCTGCCTGACGTGGATATGAGATACTTCCAGGATTAATAAATGTCAGTTCATCTTCAACCAGAATCAATGGTCTGTGAGTATGTCCGAACATAACAATATCAATTCCCCTTGCTATACACTCCTCCCTGAGAGTCTGTAAATCAAGTGAAACGCAATAATTATGACCGTGTGTTAATAAAACTTTCCTACCGGCAAGCTCAATTTCACGTTCTCTTGGGAGCGGTGAAAAAAAGTCATTATTCCCCGGTACCATTATTGTTTCACACCCGGCAAGTTCCTGTATTATATCCTCTTCTCCTTCGATATCACCAAGATGAATAAGTAAATCAAATGGCTGCTCATTATATATCGCTTCCGCCAGATTACCGTGTCTTCTGTGTGAATCGCTAACAATCATTATCCTCTGCATAAAACCTCCAGAATGAGCCAATTAGAGGCACTCATCCAGTTCTTTCTTTATAAGTTCAAGTGCCTTACCTCTGTGGCTTATCTTATTCTTCTCCTCAGGATCAAGCTGTGCTGATGTTTTGCCATATTCAGGCAGATAAACAATAGGGTCATAACCAAAACCGTTCTCTCCAACGATTTCCTTGCTTATAAGCCCCTCCATTGTACCTCTCTTAACAATTTCCCTTCCATCAGGAAAACATACTGCTATGGCGCATACAAAGCGTCCACTCCTGTCCTGTCCTTCAACGCCCTCAAGTCTTTTAATAAGAGCTGCATTCTTAATATCATAAGAAGTATCATGTCCCATATATCGGGCAGAATACACGCCTGGTTCCTTATTAAGATAATCAATCTCTAGTCCTGAATCATCAGCCATGGTAAGCTGTCCTGTAAGCTTGCAGACAGCTCTCGCCTTAATCAGCGCATTTTCTTCAAATGTAATGCCATTTTCTTCCACATCAAGGTCAATTCCTGCGTCCTTAAGAGAAATAATATTGTATCCTTTAAGAATCTCTTTAACTTCCTTAACCTTATCCTTATTATTAGACGCTAAAATAATTGTAGTCATAATTATCTGTCCTGTCCCTTCTCTTTCTTAGGTGGCTTTGGTCCCTGGAATGAGTAAAAATATGTCTTTAACATTCCATTATATATCTTTCTGTTCTTATCAGGCTTTCTGCCAAAATATTTCACAGCATCCTCATACGAAGTAATCATATAAGCAGACCATGAATCCAGCTTGGCAAACTGTCGTCCAAATGCGGAATATATTCCCGGAAGTGTCTCCTTGTCCTCAAGTCTTTCTCCATAAGGCGGATTAGTTATAATAAAGCCATATTTCTTATGATGGCTCAGGTCTGCTACACTTCTTTCCTGAAAATGTATTAACTTCTCTACTCCTGCATTCTCTGCATTGCTTCTGGCTTTCCTGATAACGTCAGCGTCAATATCAAATCCCTGTATATCAGTCTCAATATCAAGATTAATCATATCTTCAGCTTCTTCAACAGCATCATACCACAATTGCTTATCAATTATGTTAGTCCACTTCTGTGCTGTAAATTTACGATTCATTCCCGGTGCAATATTAGCTGCTATCATAGCTGCTTCAATGGGAAATGTACCACTTCCGCAGAATGGATCAACAAGAATTCTGTCACCCTTCCAAGGAGTCAGCATAATAAGTGCCGCAGCAAGCGTCTCTGATATAGGAGCCTTACCTGCAGCTGGTCTGTAACCTCTTTTATGAAGCGAATCGCCTGATGTATCAAGTGCAATAGTAACAACATCCTTCATAATAGTAACTCTTATAGGATATGAATCGCCATCTTCCTCAAACCATCCTATTCTATAATGCTCTTTAAGTCTCTCTACAATTGCCTTCTTAACAATTGACTGTATATCAGAGCTGCTGAACAGTTTACTGTTAACAGAATTAGCTTTAGTTACCCAGAACTTACCATTCTTAGGTATAAAATTCTCCCATTCAAGGTCCCTTGTTTTGTCAAATAGCTCTGTAAACGTCTCAGCCTTAAACTGACCCACTTTAATCAAAATACGTTCTGTAGTCCTTAAATTGATATTAGCGCGGCATATGGCCTCAGAATCGCCCACAAAAGTGACCTTTCCATCTTCTACAGATGATATGTCATATCCAAGATCATATATTTCCCTTTTTAATACTGATTCCAGACCAAAATGGCAGGGAGCAATTAATTCGTATGTATTCATATATCCTCCAAAAGTACATTTATATATATATTAATGCCTATGCAAATGGGTGTCAATCCGTTAATTGATTACACAATTTCCCTTATATGCCTCAAATCCTCCTACCACTGTCTTACATCGGTAACCAAGTCTTGACATTTTTTCACATACAATAAGACTTGAAGACCCTTTATCGCAATAAAAAATATATATTCTGTCTTTATTACTGAATACGCGTCTGAATTCATAAGAAACTTTTCCATACCGGAATATATTATTTATATCTGATATCAGTTTATTATATTCATAATGTATTGCGCCTTTTATTCTGGAACATAAGAATTTGTCTTCATCTCTTATATCAATTATTGTTACATAGGGATCATTTACATAATAATCTATTTTTCTGGAACTGACCATTTCACATGACATAGGTTACCTGCATAATATAGGTTTTATTATATTATACTTTCATTATATCGTTTTATTACCACTTTGTTATGTAAGGCCGCATAAGCGACCCGTATTCTGACTAATAGCAGTCAGACTCATCAGAACCTGATGTCTTATTCTTAGAATTCTTAGATGACTCATTCTTGCTGTTTGTAGAATTAGTCTCGTTGTATGAATTTCTTGAGTTTGTTGAATTGCTGGAATTGGTAGAATTCTTTGAGTTTGTTGAATTTTTAGATGTGTTCTTTGACATAATATCAACCTCCATTAATATTTTTACATTAATGTAGTATTGCTATTTTGTTATATTTTATTCAGAATACTAAAAAAACCTTGCATGACTGCAAGGTTAAATAAATGTACGTGACAAGATTCGAACTCGCGACCTTCTGGTCCGTAGCCAGACGCTCTATCCAGCTGAGCTACACGTACTTCCTAAACACTTTCGTGTTTAGTGCCGGCAACGGGAATCGAACCCGTATGGGAGTATAAGTCCCGCAGGATTTTAAGTCCTGTGCGTCTGCCAGTTCCGCCACACCGGCTTGGTGTACTATAAATTATTGCTATCATAAAGATAGCAGCGACCCGGATGGGGTTCGAACCCACGACCTCCGCCGTGACAGGGCGGCGCTCTAACCAGCTGAGCCACCAGGCCATAACGAGTAGAACAAATGGACCTTCGGGGACTCGAACCCAGGACCGACCGGTTATGAGCCGGTTGCTCTAACCAACTGAGCTAAAGGTCCAAAAAGCCGACTGTCGGAGTCGAACCAACAACCTGCTGATTACAAATCAGCTGCTCTGCCATTGAGCCAAGTCGGCAATTTGAATTTCCTTTATGTTCTACTCTATGACTCCAAGGGGATTTGAACCCCTGATACCACCGTGAAAGGGTGGTGTCTTAACCGCTTGACCATGGAGCCGTATAAAAAAATATAAGAATGAATTGGAACAATTATCCTATTGTCCTATATCCATTCTTATAACTCCCCGAGTAGGGCTCGAACCTACAACAACTCGGTTAACAGCCGAGTGCTCT
>JAUNOK010000020.1 GCA_030537195.1 Eubacteriales bacterium
TTGGTTAATAAGTCCATTTTTAGATGAAATCTGAGTTTTTGATTGTGGAAAACTTTTTGGACAGTTTAAAACATCTGTCAAGCAATTATTGAATTAAATACAATCTGATTTTCTTTTTGGTAAGGATGCACAAGCTTATTTTTGTCAATATTTGTTTTTAAATTTTTTATAGAAATATCCAGTATTTTCCTGTATTATAGTAACGATATTATTGAAATTAAATCGTTTTAAGAAAGGCATATTATTATGAAAAAAACTATAGTTATAACTGGTGCTTCCCGTGGAATCGGAAGAGCCATTGCAATAGAACTCGCCGGAAAAGATACTAATATTGTTATTAACTGTGTGAATAATGTGGATAAACTAAACGAAGTGAAAGCCATTATTGAAGAAAAAGGAAGTGAATGTGTAACATTTGCAGGCGACATGGGCAATTACAATGACGTACAGAAAATGTTTGATATGTGCCTGCAGCGTTTCGGACAGGTGGATGTACTTATTAACAATGCCGGAATATCAGTTGTCGGACTTTTTCAGGATATGAGCGAAGATGAATGGCATAGGATATGTAACACCAACATCGATTCTGTGTTTAACTGCTGCCATTTTGCAGTCAAGGATATGATGAAAAGACACTGTGGTAAGATTATTAATATATCTTCTGTGTGGGGATTGTATGGTGCAAGCTGTGAAGTTGCATATTCAGCAACCAAAGGGGCAGTCAATTCATTTACAAGGGCGCTGGCAAAGGAGCTTGCTCCTAGTGGAATTCAGGTCAATGCTGTTGCCTGTGGAGCTATTGACACAGAGATGAACGGTCATCTATCAGACGATGACAAGGCAGAACTTGCCGAAGAAATTCCTGCAGGCCGTTTTGGAAGCCCACAGGAAGTTGCAGAACTTGTTAAGTCGCTTTCCGGCATGAACAGTTATCTTACCGGTCAGATAATAACTCTTGATGGCGGCTGGATTTAATCAGCCCGTATAACTTTTATCAATCTTAATCACGGCGCGGCACTCACTCTGCTTCTCCGTGATTTTTTTCTGTATCTGATACTTTATCTCATCGTCTGAAAGATGATAGTTGTAAGGAACAAGCACATCAAATATAAGATTTGTTATATATGGACCTTTAACTGTCCTGAAATCATGTATATCCAGTTCTTCTCCTACTGACTTTACAACCTCGACAGTCATCTTTTTCAAATGATTGATTACCTCATCATCTGTGATTACCGGATCCATATGTATGCTTATGAAGCATTTCATGTGTTTCTCAACTCTTCGTTCAGCCATGTCTATATAATCATGTGCTTCCATCATGTCCATATTAGCCGGAACTTCTGCATGAAGCGATGCATATACCCTGCCCGGCCCGTAATTATGCACAATCAGGTCGTGAACTCCTATTATATGCTTATCCTGGAGCACGATGTCCTCAAGCTCTTTAACATATTCTTTCGTTGGCGGCTGGCCAAGAAGCGGCTGTAATGTATCTTTAGCTGCACCAAAGCCCGCAAGTATTACGAATACAGCAACGACTACTCCGGCTATACCATCTATATTAATATTAGAAAACAATGTAAGCAGCACGCCTATAAGAACTACCGATGTTGCAACACAGTCTGATAAGCTGTCTGTTGCTGTAGCCTTCATTGCTGCAGAATCCACCTTATTGCCAAGATATTTGTTGAATTTAGCCATCCACATTTTCATAAGGATTGATAACACAAGTATTATAAGAGATGGGATTGATACCTCAAGCGGTGTAGGGTGAAGTATTTTCCTGAATGATGTTGTCAGCAGTTCAAAACCCATGATTATAATTGCACCTGATACTATGAATCCCGATATATATTCGATTCTTCCATGACCATAAGGATGCTCGTAATCAGCCGGTTTTCCTGCAAGCTTGAAGCCTATAAGTGTAACAACTGATGAACCGGCATCTGATAAGTTGTTCACAGCATCTGCCATAATTGAAACTGAAGCTGTAAGCACTCCTGCCAGTATCTTTGCCGAGAACAGTATCAGATTGCAGATTATTCCTACAATGCCTGCAAATATTCCGTATCTCGTCCTTACCTGTGGGTCTTTGGTCTTATCGTAGTCCTTTACGAATGTCTTAAGTAATAAATCTATCATTTCCTTCTCCTTCATGCTCCTCCGACATATTTATACTCAGTATATACTATATTCAATCCAATTTAAAGATTCATATTTTTCATTTACAGCAAATGCAATAAGGGATTATAATAGGGGCAATTATTGCGAAAATATGGAGGACAGCAATGTTAGACTTTGAAAAGGTAAGACCGGAAGATGTGGGGATATCTTCCAAAGGACTTATCAAATTTGCCAGAAGGCTTGAATACAACAATATTCCGATGCACAGCATAATTGTCATGCGACACGGCAAGATATGTATGGAAAGCTACTATGCACCATACACTAAGAATACTCTTCACAGAATGTTTTCTGTCACCAAATCTTTCGTTTCACTTGCAATCGGGCTGCTTGCTGATGAAGGTAGAATCTCTCTCGATGACCATATTGTTGATTATTTCCCTGAGAAGCTGCCAGAAACAGGCGCTCACCCTTACATGCAGATGCTCACAATAAGGCAGATGCTCAGTATGAGAACATGTCATGATAAAAATGCTTATAAAACCGGAGGTTCTCCTGACTGGGTAGGCTCGTTCTTTACTGTTACACCTGACCATGTTCCGGGAACTAATTTCTCTTATGATACAGCTTCAACACATACATTATGTGCGCTTGTTGAAAAGCTCACCGGCATGAATATGCTTGATTATCTGAGAACTAAATTCTTAGACGAGATAGGTTTTTCTAAAGATGCATTTTTACTAAAATCTCCTGACGATGTAACAAGCATGGGTGGTTCAGGAATGTGTGCTACTCCAAGAGATGTTCTTAAAGTTATGTATGTCGTATCACAGGACGGAAAGCTTGACGGAAAGCAGCTCCTTCCTTACGGCTATCTTAAGGAGGCAACCATTAAGCAGAGTGACCCTTATGGCAAATCAGGGACTTGGGAAGAGATGCAGGGCTACGGCTACCAGTTCTGGATTACAACCCACAACGGCTATGCATTCTACGGAATGGGTGGACAGCTTGCAATATATTATCCTGACAAAGATGTTATTCTTGCCACAACTGCCGACACACAGGGGCGTCAGGGAGGAGTGCAGTGGATATATGATGCATTTTACGAGGAAGTGTACGACCATATTGATACATGTACTGATAACGTTGATTACGAAGAATTCCAGAAATTCGAGAATTCACGCCAGCTTCTTGTTGAACCGGGTGAATATGATTCTGACCTTATAAGCAAAATCAACGGAAAGAGCTATGCATTTGACGATAATCCATGTGGTGTAACAGACATGAAGCTTACATTTACAGGTGATGAAGGAACATTTTTCTATACTAATGCAACAGGAAAACATGAACTACGTTTCGGGCTTGGAAAGAATGTATTCCAGAATTTCCCTGATTATGATTTCAAATGTGGTGCAAGTGCCGCTTTCAGGACAGATAATAATCTTCTTATCAAGGTGCAGATTATTGACAGTGCCATCGGCAATCTGTATATATCATTAAGCTATATTGATGATTATGTTACAGTTATGATGAGAAAAATTGAAGAGACATATTTTAATGAATACAATGGAGTATTCAGTGGTAAATTAAGCATTTAGATATTAAAGGACGGTCACACTTATGACCGCCCTTTTTCTTTACTTTTCTATAATTCTTCCTTCGCTGATCTCAATTATCTCATCAGAGAGCATCTCAAGCTCTTCCTTATCGTGGCATGCAATTATGATAAGTGCACCTCTCTTCTTCTGCTCCTCAAGTATCTCATGCACCTGCTTTGCTCCGGCTTCATCAAGTGCATTGATAGGCTCATCAAGTATGATAAGGTCAGGGTTCTCCATGTATGCTGCTGCAATTCCAAGCTTCTGCTTCATACCAAGAGAATATTTCCTGTATGTTCTCTTATCATCAGGGTCAAGACCCACCTGACGTATCACCTCTCTTATATGTTCATCATCGACTCTGTTCTGGATTGAAGCAAGCACCTTAAGGTTCTTAAACCCTGTATAATTGCCGATAAATGCCGGATTCTCAATTAACACTCCGACGCTGTCCGGAAATGTCATATCCTTTCCAAGAATTTTGCCGTCTATCTCAACAGTTCCCTCTGTTGCTGATATAAGACCACATATAACTCGCATAAGCATTGTCTTTCCTGAACCATTCTTGCCCTTTAATCCATACACTTTACCGCTTGTAAGTTCCAGATTAATATTATCAAGAACCTTTGCCTTCTTTATAACCTTTGAAACATTTGTAAGCTTTATTACCATAATTACACCCTCCAATCACTCTTCTTTAATATATCCATTCTCCCAAACGATGCATATCCTGCAATTACTGAAACAACTATCAGCACAATATCTGCAATAACCGTCAGCGTAAGACTTCCGCCTTCCGGTGTATACATAATATTTCTTAATGCCATGTAGCCGTTACCTATAAACAGGAATGACCTGAAAAACACTCCCATAATCAATATAACTACGACAGCAATATATCCGATAATCGGTCCCATAATCTGTGAAACACATATCTGTACAAGACATATTGCGATTGTTGTTAGAAGCCCCACAATAATCATATACACTGCAAGTCTTGTAAGATTCGGATTATTCTTTATCAGTGTTTTGTCGTAACCGTCTATACTGATACACACCTGCTTATTGACCTGCAGACTCAGTCTTCCGCCTGCCAGAGAAACACCGGCTATCTCAAGTATTAATATTCCATAACAGATACATGCAGTAAGCACCGCCCATATACATTTGGAAATCCACCATACCAGTTTCTTACCGGCTCTCATAAGAACCATTCCGCCATAACCGTTAATGTCCTTGAATGGATAATTACCTATTGCAAAACCAATAAGAATATTCGGAAGTATGTATGCTGTCGGAATATTAATATCCGTCTGTACATCCACAATCCAGCGCATCCCGCGGAAGATATATAATATGATATCCGATGATGTGTATTGTCCCATAAAATGTTTTGTCTTACAGCGCACAAGAAAGTCTGTGATAAGGACGGCATACACCACTGCAATCAGAAGAAATTTCTTCCACTGATGCACTATTCCATTAATAAAATCATATTTTATCTGAAACATCACATTTTTCATCTGAAAAAGTCCTTTCTTCTGATAATCACAGTTGTTACCAGTGACACAGCCAGACACAATATCAGCGGATACAATATATTCCTCCATATCTGTACGCCGTTCACATAGATATTGCCTCTTAACTTGTAATAATATGTAAGAAATCCCATATACGCCATGTTCTCAAAACTGCTCACAGCCAGTGCTGCAAGGAAACCTGTCCACTGGTTATTAGTAAGCCACCACACAATCATCATAAGTGTGCCTGATACATACAGTATTGCAAATGCTTCTATAACGAATGCAATTATAAAAAGCCACAGCGATGGACGATTCTGTATTATATCTCCCGTCGCCATGAATGCCTTACTGAATTTTTCATCCCAGTTATATACTTTTCCTGTCATCAGATACCCGGCTGTTAAAGTTACCACCATAATATACACAGAGAAAAATCCTGCTGCCACAACCATATTAATCTGTGAATTAATCCACACATTTCTTACATTCTTTCTTCTTATAACTATTGCGCTGTTCAGATCATATTTCTGAATATAAAGAACATAAAACAATACAAACGGAACAACATACCTCCATATTGTACTTACATTCACACTGATAAGTGCATCATACAGGCACGGATTTCCATTAATAACAGACTGATTGATAAGTTTTAGAATGATATCCATCGGTACAAGTGCTGTTACTAACACAAACACGGCCGCAGTAAGTGCAGCCTCACTTACATTAAATAATAATTTTAATTTCTTCATCCATCTATACCCCTGATTACAATCGCCTGTCTTACAGGATAAGCCTTAAAACACAGATATATATCTTCATGAAGAAGCTTATCCAGCTTCTTTTCACTCAGATAATTTTTACTGATGACATATGCCAGCGTAAATTCTTCACCCTCTCCTTTATCAACAGATACATTATCTTCACATATCATTCCCTGATTTTCATAACCATACGGATATATAACAAGGTTAGAGTCCGTCACAATACTGAACACATTAAACTTATCCTGTGACTCATTAAGAACATTAATCTTTATCACTATATAATTGAATCTGCCCAGTTCCTTGACTCCTGCATTATATTTTTCATTAACTTCATGATCACTGCAGTAATCAATCCCTGTAACCTTAATCTTTACCCCATCAGAATACTGTACCCATTCATCCACCTCTGCTATTTCTTCATCCGGCTCTGGAAATCTGTGATTCACATCTATATATCCAACTGCAACTACCACAGCAATTACTGCCATTATTATAAATGCAATTATAAACGGGTGCTTTCTTATGCTGAATCTGCTTTTAGTATGTTTCATGCTTAAGCCCTCCTATAAAATACACAACAACCCCAAGAACCAGTAATACTGCTATATACACTATGAACGATGCTCCTGTATTGGTCTGTGCCATATTAAAAAGCTTTGTCGGCGCAATGCCTCTCAGCCATTTCTTATCAGACATTCGCAGTATCGCATTGGCAAATTCAGTAATAATATATGGTGCAAGAATAGCCACAAATCTGTTATTAACTATATTAGATACAATAAGCGCTATTGTTGCCATAAGACCTCCACACACAAAAAGCAGAATCATGTACATAATCATATAAATGTGTGGATGTGTATAGAATACTGCTGACCATATACTTTTTGGAGAACTCGCAAATACACCAACCGGCCACACCAGTGATGGAAGAATAGTTATTGCGGTCAGATAATTAATAAGCAATGGCATAACCACTACCACACCTCCCGTCACAAACACTGCAATATATTTGGCAACAAGATAATTAAACTTAGCTGTTCTCGTTACATAATTCTTAATAATTCCGCTTTTAATATCCGACAGATATGTAACTGCATACGGCATAGCCGCCAGTATAGGAATGAGCCTTATAAACAGGCTGTATTCAAACGATACGCCGTTACCAATCCACACCTGAAATGCACTTATCGGCATTAATGTAGCATTATCAGGCATATATCCCATCAGCGGATTCATAGCTGCCGGTATAATTCTGGTTATAATCTGTGCTATGCTTAACCCCAGCCCGATTATAAGAGCCAGCCACAGGCTCCAGCTTTTAAATGCTCTTTCGAGCTCTGTCTTAATCATCACCTTCATACTGTTTCCTCCTGGCTACTTGTCTATATCAAGCTTTACTATCGGAGAACCAACAGGAAACGCTTTATCAGTTGTACTGTAGCATGTATACAACGAATCTATAGTAAGACCATCCGTTGTTATATCCTTATATGTATCTATATATTCACCCCCGACATTAGCAGTTGTTCTTGTGTATGAAGTAACAAATTCATAAGGAATGAATTCCATTGCAACAACTTCTTTAGTTTCTCCCGGCTTAATTGTAAGATGATGTCTGAATATTTCATGGTCATCATGAATATTAAGATATGATTGTCTGCTTTCTATGGTTGAATAATATGTTGCATCATCCTGCTTGTTATATCTGAAACAGTACAAGCGGAATCCGTTCGACAAAAACTGAAAATCTTCATCACCATTATTAGTAATCTTTAATTTCATCAGCAAAGCAACCTGCTTCATACCTTTTCTATCATTTGCAAATGTTCCATCTTCATTAATCATCTTGTCATATGCACTGAATTTTTCTGGTGTTTCAGTATCATATTTTATATATTCGGCTATGTCCTCCTCGCTCATCAGCTTAGATAACTCATCAACATTTTCAGCAATGGCTGTTTCCCCTATGCTGTATGTAAATTTGGTAACCAGCTTTCCTGTATGAATCTCCATATCAACATCTGAAAATCTTTCAGCGTATTTAGGACTGCTTGAAACCATTCCCGCAAACACATTATCAACTTTTTTCTCGCGTGATTCATTCTCCTGAATAACGCCTGTCTGATTTGACTGATTGGTCTTATTCTCTACGGCTGTGCTTGTCTCCTCAAAACGCCTCACATCTTCAATGCTCTGTCTGCTGCAGCCTCCCATTACTAATGTTCCTGCCATAAGAACCGGAATAATTAAACATTTTCTTCTCCCCATAAGTACCTCCTTGATATAAGTTCTCTTACACTTATATACGAAATACATTTGTAAAAAGTTGAAAAATAATAAAAAATTCCCGACAGACCATTGTGTATTCACACTTCCGGTCTGCCGGGAATCATTAATTATAATCCTGTATTAAATTCTTAATTAGAACATAAGTCTTAATACCCATGTAAGGAAATTAACTGCAACATATGAGATTGCCATTATAAGAGGTATCTTCTTCTCATCCTTGCATAATGCACGGATTGCTATGTATACAAATGCATATCCTGCCACATTAGAAAATACTGTTATGCATGTAGATATTCTGTCAATGAATCCTACTGATGTAAGACCTGTTACCCAGCTGAGTAACTCTGCTGGTATACCAAGTACTGCTGTAATCGCATATACTGCAAGGCCCTGCATATATGTAACATTAGCCTTGTTAAATGCCTTTGCAAGAAGCATAACTACAAGTGCAATTACTGCTGCTGCAACTGCTACCAGAAGAATCTCAAGAAGCATATTCTTGAATATTGAGCCTGCTGGATATGGCTTGGTATTAGTATATGAGCTGTAGTAAGATGAAAGTAAGCTGTCAAGCTCTTTACTTCCTGTTGTAACCTTAGCCTTACTATTGGCAATTAACATGTTAAATAATCTTGTAAGCATGTTAATAATTGCCTGGCCACCAATAAGAACTGCTATCATAATGACATTAGCCTTAGCAACAAATGCTGATACTATCTCTACTGGTGAAGTAAATAATCCCTTTAAGATGTTAACATAGTCAAGTGCTGCATTAGCTCCTGCTTTCTTAACAGCATCCATCTGTTGTGAAGCCTGCTGCTGATATGCATTCTGCTGTGCCTGCTGGCCTGCTCCCTGCTGGAATGTCTGCTGCGCTGCCTGCTGGTTAAATCCCTGCTGTGGCTGTGCTGCTCCGGCTGGCTGCTGTGATGCTGCCTGCTGTGCCTGCTGACATGTACAGATTTCTCCATCCTGTAACTGTCTTCCGCAATACTTGCAAAAACTCATTTCTTTTCCCTCCTGAAAGTAAAAGTTATAATATTGTACGGTTGTTGTCCCAACCTCTGTTATAATACCATATATATTTATTTTCAGCAATGACGATATATGCACATTACCATGCTGTAATGTATCAAAAATGAGCTTTTATATGTTACTGCTCACACGCCTGCTTAAGTACATCGAAATAATTCTCAAATGTCTTACAACAGCACTCATAATTATCAATTATTATGCCATCAACTCGCAGTCCAATAAGTGCGAAAGACATTGCCATTCTATGATCATTATAAGTATCAACCACTCCCGGCTTAACCTTTCCCGGAGATATCTCGATACGGTCTCTTCCCTCCTTGACATCAACGCCAAGATTGTTAAGCTCGTTGACCATTGCCTCAATTCTGTCAGATTCCTGTAATCTTATATGTTCAATATTCTTAATAATAGTAGTAGTCTTGGCAAATGGAGCGATAGCTGCAAGTGTCATTGACTGATCTGAGAAATCATTCATATCAACATCCACACCGCAATATTCGCCATCCTTAGGACCGCTGACACATATGCCCTCGCGCTCCTCTGTCACAGCACAGCCCATCTGTTTAAGTACATCTATGAACTTAAGGTCTCCCTGCATTGAATTAGAATGTACTCCCTTAACGATAGCTGTTCCGCCTGTAAGTGCTGCTGCTGCATAGAAATAGCATGCTGCTGAAACATCCGGCTCTATGTAATATGTCTGTGGATAATAACCTGAACCAGCTGGCACTATATATTCAGAACCTTCATGGTCTACTACACATCCGAACTGTTCCATCATCTTGGCTGTTATACGCACATATGAACCTTCTGTCTTATCACTTGTAATATGAACATGCATTCCCTCTTCAAGCATAGGAGATGTCATCATAAGTGCACTTAAAAACTGTGTACTTTCACTTATGCTTATTGATACATGGTTCTGTGGTTTCTTTCCACCATATGCTGCACCCTTTACATTAACTGGAAGATGTCCGTCTTTCTCAAGGAATTCTATCTCTGCTCCCATGCTCTGTAATGCTTCAAAAAGAGGAAGCATTGGTCTTTTCTTCATCTGTTCAGAAGCTTCAATAGTATACTCACCATCTGATAATGCAAGCATGGCTGTAAGGAATCTTGCTGCTGTTCCGGCACTTCCTACATTAATTGTAGCTCTCTTCTTAGGAATATCCCTTCCGTGTCCATGAATGATAACATATCGTTCAACTTCGTTTACTTCGATAATATATCCAAGCGCGATAAGACTTAAAAGAAAATGTCTTGAATCGTCACTGAATAAAACTCCTTTAAGGGTACATTCACCCTGTGATAATGCTGCCATAAGCAGCGCTCTGTTAGTAATACTCTTTGAACCAGGCACTTCAACTGTACAGTGAATCGGGTGGTCCAGCTTCTTAACCTTGTACTGTGACATAATTTTACTACTCCATTAAACGTAATTATCTCTCGTCCATATCAACATATGGTCTGTGATGTCCAACATATTTGTAAGCAGGACGGATAATCTTACCTGCATTAACAAGTTCCTCAAGTCTGTGTGCACACCATCCTGAAATTCTTGAAGTTGCAAACATTGGTGTAAACATTTCTTCAGGAATACCAAGCATTGTGTATACAAATCCACTATAGAAATCGACATTGGCACAGACTGGCTTAAACATCTTTCTCTTATTCATGATAAGCTGTCCTGCCTCGCTCTCAACAAGCTCATATAATGCAAATTCCTTCTGCATACCCTTCTCTTCTGAAAGCTGCTTGGCAAACTTCTTAAGAATAACTGCTCTTGGATCTGAATTAGTATATACAGCATGACCCATACCATAGATAAGTCCTGCATGGTCAAATGCTTCTTTATCAAGGATCTTGTTAAGATATGTACATATCTCATCTCTGTCATCCCAGTTGCTGCAATGTCCCTTAATATCTGTAAACATTTCCTGAACCTTTAAGTTAGCACCACCGTGCTTAGGTCCTTTAAGGGATGCAATTGATGAAGCAATTGCTGAGTATGTATCTGTTCCTGATGAAGTAACAACGTGAGTTGTAAATGTTGAGTTGTTACCACCACCATGCTCTGCATGAAGAACAAGACAGATATCAAGAACCTTTGCTTCAAGTTCTGTAAAGTTTCCATCATCTCTTAACATGTAAAGAATGTTCTCAGCTGTTGAATAACCCTTCTTAGGATTCTTTATCATAAGTGTTCCATCAAGCTTAAAATGTCTGTATGACTGATAAGCATATACTGAAAGAAGAGGCATCTTGGCTATAAGCTGAAGACTCTGTCTTAATACGTTAGGAATTGAGATATCATCCGGATTCTCATCATATGAATAAAGACTTAAGATACTCTTCATAAGAGAATTCATAAGGTTAGTACTTGTAGCTTTCATAATAACATCTCTGATGAATGCTCCTGAAAGTTCCTGAAGGTCTGTTAAGATTCTTATGAATCTGTCTAACTGATCCTTGTCTGGAAGTACACCGAATAACAGAAGATATGTAGCTTCCTCAAATCTGAATCTGTCAAGGCTGCTTCTCTTGATAATCTCCTCAACATTATATCCCTGAAAATATAACTCTCCGTCTACAGGTATCTTTCTACCGTGAACGCTCTGGTTACCTAATACATCTGATATCTCTGTAAGACCTGTAAGTACACCGTTACCATTACTGTCACGAAGACCTCTCTTAACGTCATACTCCGTATAGAGATTCTGATCGATTATACCTGAGGCTGTACACTCTTTTACGAGTTCCTCAAAATCGCTCTTATCTACTGTTGAAAGTTCCATCATTTCCTGATTGTTCATAGCTTTCCTCCTCTTAATTATTTCCCGCATAGCTAAAAACGCAGATGAAGATATTATATCTGCTAATACTAGTGTTTGTCAATTTACTGTTGTTCCTGACTTCTCATGTCGATTACAGAGTCAGCAAGCTGTATCAGATTCTCTGCACTTCCCTGCATAAAGCCCTTTTTGCTTACAACAAGACAGTTATCATCTCCAACGAACAGATATATGTTGTCCTGATCCTGATCCCATCTTACAACATCATTCCAGCTGAATGTGTCACTGTCATTTTCTTCATCTGTGATAATAATATTCTCTGCATCTATTTCATATGAGAATTTAACGCCAATCATCTTTCCATATATATTATGGAACTTTCGTCTGTTACTCTTGTCCATTCCTATAATTCCAATATATAGAAAAACCACAGCCACAACTCCGAACAGCAGAATCATGAATGTATCTGCCTGTGCATTGCCTGTCAGCTTCATCACAAGTTCTCTTACCATCATCATTGCGAATATTATTCCGAACAGCTTATATATAAGCTTAAATGTTTTATACTTGCTATTACCTGTCTCACAGACACGCATAGCCCCTTCCATACATTCCTTTGTAAATGCTGTATTATTCCTTATTGTCATGTATTCCTCCCTTGCATTATCCCCATATGTAAACCACTAAATGGTATCCGTCTAAATAATAATTTTAAGCCCGGCGGGCTAGGTGTGTCAATGTTATATTGCAGGGGTGCGGTGGGCGGCGGTGTGTCTTTAATGACGAGTTTGCTATATGGCATAAACTGCGTGAATCTGCTATAATGTTTACATATATTTCCTATAGAAAGGAGACTTCTTATGAAACTTGCGTGTATTACCGGAGCATCATCCGGCATCGGAAAAGAATTCGCATATCTGCTTGCAGACCTTGAATATGACCTGATTCTGGTTGGAAGAAACACAGATGCGCTGCATGAAATTGCTGATAATGTAGCTGTCCGGTGCAAATGTATCACATGTGACTTATCTGATGAGAAATCCTGTGTAAAGCTTGGCAAGAAACTCCGCAAATATCCACTCGATATTATGATTAATAATGCCGGATTCGGAGAGCTTGGAGAATTCACAGAAACAAAGTTAAAGAATGACCTGAACATGATTAATGTTAATATTAAAGCTGTGCATATACTTACAAAGGCTGTACTTCCGGGCTTTATACAGCGTGACAGAGGCTACATCATGAATGTTGCATCAAGTGCCGGGCTGCTTCCTGGTGGACCATATATGTCTACCTATTATGCAACCAAGGCTTATGTGACAAGCCTTACCACTGCAATCCACGGTGAGCTGCGCGACTTAAAGAGTAATGTCCATATAAGCATGCTCTGTCCGGGTCCTGTTGATACCAACTTCAACAATGTTGCCAATGTGAAGTTCGCATTATCAGGAATTCCTGCTGATTACTGTGCTTATTACGCACTCTGTAAAATGTTTACAGGAAAACTTACTATTGTTCCGACATTTACGATGAAAGCCGGAGTTTTTGGCAGCAGATTCCTGCCAAGACAAGTGCTTGCCTTTATGACAGGACACCAGCAAAAAAAGAAAACAGACAGCATCTGATACGATGCTGCCTGATGCTCTAGAATTTTTTTGAAAATATTATATTCTTTCTTTCAACGAGTACTGCCTTGTTAAAAAACACATCAACTGCTGCCTTGTAATCAGCCATTCTCTGGGATTTCTTGATTGCCTTGATTTCTTTCTTGCAGTCATCAAACACATATTCCATGTAACACCACATTTCTTTCATTCTGTGTATGGCATGTGTGTCGCCCGGCATTATGGCTGTGCGGGCTGCGTATACAAGGTCGTGAAGCTCCTTCATCAGCTTCTTGTCCGCATTAAGGTCACGCACCATCTCCGCAGGATTATCGTCTGTTAATACATTAATCAGACCTGGGTCTGCGATAAGCCCTCTTCCAAGCATAAATGTATCAACCTCCGGGAACATCTCCTTCATCTCAAGGAAATTCTTCCTTGTAAATATGTCTCCGTTAAGCACAAGTTTATTCCTGCTGTTATCCACCGCGTAACGGAAAGCATCAAGATGAAGCTCATTTCTATAGTAATCTGTGCGCACTCTCGGATGTACAATAAGCTCCTCAAGCGGATAGGAATTATACACATCCATTATCTGTGGGAAACTGTCGTCATCCTCAACTCCAATTCGTGTCTTGACCGAAACCTTGATATTCTCTCTTATAAATGCGTCCTCAAACACCGCATCAAGAAAACGGTCAAGCTTTTCTGTGTCACGCAGCATTCCTGACCCTTTGTCCTTTGACACAACTGTGCCTGACGGACAGCCGGCATTAAGATTAATCTCGCTGTAACCGTATTTTTCATAAAGCATTTTTGCCGTCCAGATAAAATCCTTAGCTTCATTAGTCATGACCTGCGCAACCGTGTAAGTATCCTTATTATGCTCACGGTCTATGTCTCTTATCTCTCTTGCAAGGAAATTTTCTGACTTGTTGGGCGAGATAAATGGTGTGAAGTATTTCGCAATTCTGCCTTTTCCAAATGTTTTCTCATAGGCATTACGGTATGTAAAATCTGTAAGCCCCTCCATCGGAGCCATATATATAGTATTATTCATGTACTGTATCTTTCTGTTATTCTAGTGTAAATGTACCGTTGCTGTTAGTAACAATGGCTGTCTCAAAAAATTCTTTAACTGCCTTTATCATGTATTCTGTGTCCATGATTCCTGCTGTCTCGTAAGGCGAATGCATTGCAAGCTGCGCAAGCCCGATATCCACTGTGTTCATTGACACATGGCAGTTAGCTATATTTCCGAGTGTTGAACCACCCGGAATATCTGAACGGTTGGCAAATTCCTGCGTCGGAACTCCTGCCCTTGTACATATTTCTTTAAATATTGCCGCAGAAACCGCGTCTGTAGTGTATTTCTGGTTGGCGTTGTATTTGATGACTATGCCTTTATTCATATGAGGTCTGTTAGTCGGGTCGGCTTTTTCCTGATAATTAGGGTGAACCGCATGGGCGTTGTCTGCTGAAAGCATGAAAGAACCTGCACACGCTCTTATATAATCCTCATTATCCTTGCCGGCACATGCTGCAATACGCATAAGCACATCTGATAAAAATGTTGAATCAGCTCCCTGCTTGGTACTGCTGCCAACCTCTTCATTGTCAAATACTGCACATACCGCAACACTCTCCTGATTGCTCTCGTCACTGTCTATAAGTGCATTCATGCATGAATATGCACACATCACATCATCAAGTCTTGGCGCTGATATGAATTCGTTATCCGCGCCCCAGATAGTTCCTGCCTGTCTGTTGTACAGGAACAGATCACTGCTTATCACTGACTCTTTATCTGTCTGTGCAGCGTCAGCAATTATGCTGTCAAAAAGACCTTTGGACTCTGCCTCACCTATAAGCGGAATCATGTCTTTCTGCGCATTATAATTAAGTCCTGTGTTGGCTTCCCTGTTCATGTGAATTGCAAGATTAGGAATTATACACAAATCCCTGTCCACATTTACAAGGACAGGCTTTAATACTGCACCTTCTCTTACTATTGCCCTGCCTGCAACTGAAAGTGGTCTGTCAAACCAGGGTGCCATAAGCATACCACCGTATTTTTCCACATTTAATGAAACATAATTCTTGTCTGGTGTCAGTTCAGGATTCTCTTTCACCTTAAATGATGGTGAATCGCTGTGTGCGGCTGCTATCTGATAATTGGTAAAGCCCTCTGCCGCCGGCATTCTGAAAGCTATTATGGAAGAATCATTTCTTGTAACATAGTATTTGCCACCCTGTATAAGATGCCATCTGTCTCTTTCATTAAGACGCACAAATCCTGCGTCGTCCAGCAAATCCATAAAATTCGCCGTAACATGAAATGCACTCGGACTTTTCTCTATGAATGACATCATATCCTTCGATACATTAATAAATGTGATTTCTTCCATATGTTCCTCCAATTCTATCTTCTGCGTCTGTTATGTCTTCTTTTTCTCTTGTTGTTCTGCGCCATTATGACTACTGTTATAATTATTGCAGCAACTATTACAACCACAATAACAACAAATATTACAACTATGCTGCTAGATTCTTTCTTTCCATTGACATCTGATACTTTATTGTCTGCTGCCTGTGCATTGTCGTCTGATACCACATTTGCAGCATACTCTCTGTAAACAGTCTGGTTACACAGACTGCATGTTCCTGCTTCTATTCCATCTTTCTTGTCTGTTCCCGTAGCTTCTTTTACAACACTGTAATTGTCAACCTTATGCTCGTGTATTGTGTATTTATCTGAATATGTATAACCACATGTGCTGCATGTATGTGTTGTGTAGCCGAAATCCGCTGCTGTTGCTTCTGTCACTGTGTCAGTGTATGAAGGATTGCTGCACATTTCAGGAAGGAGTGTAACTGAATAATCATATGTCTCATTTCTCTTGAAATCTGATGTGAAGCCTGAATATGCATATGTCCAGTTCATGACCTCACCCATATTAGCCTGACAGTATGCACGGCGGTCTGTATTGTCCTCGAAAAATGTTATCATTCCCTTGACTTTGTTGTTAAGCACTTCTCCCTGATATGTCTGTGACAACTCATATGGATATACCATATACATTCCGACAAGTCCGCCATCATGCACATAGCCGTGGTCTGAATCATATCCGTCTATTGTTATAGAACAATTTCTTATGTTAAGGAAACCTGCTGCGTAAGCACCGCCCATAAACTGCTCATCTCTTACTTCTGCATCTGTATCAACGCATACGAGTGTTACATCTGTAGTGATGCCGTCAAGATTACCGCTTCCAAATCCGGCAATTCCACCTGTTCCCCACATCTTAGCTGAATCTGTGAGTGACACATATGTATCCTTGATTGTACAGTCTGATATATCACTGTTATCTGCAAGTCCGGCTATTGGTGCTGCAAAACATGGCTCTGTTGTAGTCACTTCAACTCTCGCACCATATATGTTCAAACCTGTTACTTTCGCATCCTTAAGCATGCCAAAGAAACCTGCTCCGTATGTTTCGTACTCTTTTCTGTTACCGTCATAGGTCATCATTGTCTGCTTACTTACTGTCTTTACTGACAGGTTAAGTATGCTGTGCCCGTTACCATCAAATGTGCCTGAAAAATCCCAAGGTGTCCACTCAATTCCAGTCATATCAATATCAGTCATCAGCTTGTAATTACCTGTGACATTCTTTGCAGCTTCCACAAGCTCTGATGCTGTGCGGATTTCTGTGTACTCTGCTGCCGTACTTCCTGAATTCTCCGCTACGCTGCCTGCTGTCACATTATTCCCTGTAACACTACTTCCTGTTGTCTGTGTATCTGCATTTGCCATATTAACCGGCAGGGCTGTTGCTGCAAGTATTACTGCGGCTATCGCTGCGGCTTTTTTAATGTATGATTTGTTAAACATATTAGTGCCTTTCTTTCCTCTTAATACAATCTCTACTGCCATTAATTAAGTTGTTCTTCAACCGGGTTTGATTATAGCTCATAGAAATGGTGGGGTCTAGGGGGTATTGTGTTTTAGTTTGGGGATTATGAGAGGCGAGAGGAGGGGAAGACGGACGCCGTGTTAATTGGCATATTTCCCTGCACAGACACGCTCTCGCTCGATGAAAAACGTAGCGGTACTAAACTCGCCCGGAGGCAGCCGCCAACGGCGGCTCCCCCGTCTCGTTAAGTGCCGACGTTTTCCAACGGTCTGCTCCAGGAAATATACACAATTAACACGGCTGGCTTTCTCCCAACCTCTTTCAATCACGAAACTAAACCAGCCCTTCGGTATCGCTTCGCTCACCGGCGATAGTGGGTCTTGGTGGGTGTGCCTTCATTCAACAACCTCCTGGTCACACACCCCCGCCGGTACCTCCAGATGAGCTTGCGATATCTGGACGGGGTGCGACATCCGGGAGGCGACAACGTGAGCGGCGGGCGGGTGGATAGTGTTGGTTTCAGACCGTTGGAAAACGCCTGCACTTAACGAGCTAAGGCTGTCCGCCTTCGGGCGGCTGCCTGTGGCGAGTTTAGTACAGCTGCGTTTTTCATCGAGCGGGAGCGCGTCTGAAAACGACACTATCTCCCGCCAGCAGCGTCCCACTGCCACAACCTCCCGTATGTCACATCACCTCACCCCACATATCACAACTCAAACTTAAGTATCTCACAATTCTTTATCTTAAAAGCCGAAAACTCCTCATTTCCCATATCTTCAAAATATGACTTCACCATTCTTGCAATCCCATTATGCGCAACCAAAAGATATGTTTTATCAGGCTGCGCCTTGATATCATCAAGCAGATTATATATACGCTGTGCAAGATGAAGCATTGTCTCACCTCCATCAAAGCTGCATATGAAGTTGCATTTGGCTTTTGCAAATTCTTCTCCATCTCTTGGTGTTGACTCATACTTACCAAAATTCTGCTCCTTAAGTCTTATCTCTTCACGGGCAGGTATTCCTGTAATCTCAGATACATGAAGTGCTGTATCTTTCGCTCTTATAAGTGGTGAATACAGAATTTCATCTATGTGTATTCCTTCTGCTAAAATCTTCTTTCCTAACTCTATTGCCTGTTCATGCCCTAAATCTGTAAGTGGTGAATCTGTTGCACCACATATCTTGTTCTCGACATTCCAGACGGTCTGGCCATGTCGGGTGAAATATACTGTTCCCATTGCGGGTCCTCCTTTTCTCCTTGTTATGGTTGGTGGATGACGGACGCCATGTTAATTGGCATATTTCCTTCTGCAGACACGCTCTCGCTCGATGAAAAACGTAGCGGTACTAAACTCGCCCGGGGGCAGCCGCCAACGGCGGCTCCCCGCCTCGTTAAGTGCCGACGTTTTCCAACGGTCTGCTCCAGGAAATATACACAATTAACACGGCTGGCTTTCTCCCAACCTCTTTCAATCACGAAACTAAACCAGCCCTTCGGTATCGCTTCGCTCACCGGCGATAGTGGGTCTTGGTGGGTGTGCCTTCATTCAACAACCTCCTGGTCACACACCCCCGCCGGTACCTCCAGATGAGCTTGCGATATCTGGACGGGGTGCGACATCCGGGAGGCGACAACGTGAGCGGCGGGCGGGTGGATAGTGTTGGTTTCAGACCGTTGGAAAACGCCTGCACTTAACGAGCTAAGGCTGTCCGCCTTCGGGCGGCTGCCTGTGGCGAGTTTAGTACAGCTGCGTTTTTCATCGAGCGGGAGCACGTCTGAAAACGACACTATCTCCCGCCAGCAGCGTCCCACTGTCACAACCTCCCGTATGTCACACCTCACCTCACACATCACAACTCAATCCCCACCAGATCCTCCTTCTCCAGCATTGCCAATATATTCTTATCAACATCCTTCATCCCAACTATCCTCGTTGCCTGATTAGATATCGCTTTTTCAAGATAGTTTCTCACATCTCTCGCATTGGCATACCCTTCCGGTTTATTAGCCACACGCTCTGCAAAGAATCTTCTCGCTTCTTCTAAGGCGTCTCTTGATAACATGTATTCCTGCTTCTTGCAGTTATTTATAAGTATCTCAACCTCTTCCTCGGCTGTGTAGTCCTCAAAGTTGATAAATTTGTTGAATCTTGAACGCAGTCCCGGGTTGGAATCCAAGAATTCTTCCATAAGTTCTGTATACCCTGCCACTATCACAACTAAGTCATCTCTGTGGTCTTCCATTCCTTTTAATAATGTATCTACTGCTTCCTGACCGAAGTCGCCCTGTCCTTTACCATTGGTTAATGTGTAGGCTTCATCGATAAAAAGCACACCACCAAGTGCAGACTCTATTACTTCTGCGGTCTTTGCTGCAGTCTGACCGATATATCCGCACACAAGCCCTGACCTGTCTACTTCTACAAGGTGACCTTTGGAAATTGCACCTATTGCCTTATATATTCTGGCAAGCAGTCTTGCAACTGTCGTCTTTCCTGTTCCTGGATTTCCCATGAATACAAGATGCTTGTTGACGCTTGTCTGCTTCATTCCCATCTGCTCACGCATTTTCTGGACTTTAAGAAGATTAATAAGCGCATTAACATCTTCTTTAACTGCAGTAAGTCCTGTCAGTGAATTAAGCTCTGCAATAAGTTCATCGGCGTCCGGTTCTTTCTCTTCTGCTGTCTCTGCCTGTATTGCCGCACTCTTGTAATCAGGACGCAGCAGACCGTATGATTTAAGATTCTCGTCCAACATCACACAATATGATGATAAAACATTTATCTCAGCCTCAGTACTCTCGGTGTTCGCAGCCAGATATTCCTGTCCGAGCTTCCGGTAGGCTTCTGCCAGCGTACGCGCCTCTTTGTTGTCATATCGGTCGTTCTTAATCTTGTGACCGGCATTGGCAAGTATGAAATACTTAAATGTCTCCGGCACTCTTGTGATATATCCTGCGCCAAGCATGTTGCGGTTCTTGATATCAGCCGCCATCGATGCGCTCACATCAAAACCCAGTTTCTTCTTTATAAATGCTTTCTCTTCCTCACCATATCTTCCATCTATCATCGATATGTATATAAGAAAATGCAGCAGCTCCTTCTTAAGATTGTCACGAAGCTTTGCATTTGTAGCAAGTTTCACAACACCGTTCTGCTCTATGTAATCACACATTTCATAGCATAAATTAATTGAATCCATCTTATCTCCTCTCGCATATTACTCTATCGTAAATATCTCATAATAACTTCGTACACGCATACAACACTATCAGAAATATCACGTTATACACTGTAAATGTAACAAAATATTTTCCTTTACCCTCTGGCACTTCATTGACATACAGCTTATAAGATATAAGGCTCGCCATTGAAGCTATCAGTGTGCCAAGTCCGCCAATATTAACTCCGAGTGCAAGGTTCTTTATATTATGTGTAAATCCTGACAGCAGAAGCGCTGCCGGAACATTGCTTATGCACTGGCTTGTAAGGATTCCAACTCCTATCTCCCTGCCATCAGCAATCCCTGATAGAAAATGTGCGACCGGCTCTATCCTTCCCATATTGCCTGTAAATATAAAGAATCCGACAAATGTCAATAACAGCGCATAGTCTGCTTTTAACAGCACATTTCTTTCTATTACAAATGTGGTAACAAGCACCAGTGCTGTAAGTACATACCATGGAAGTACTCTTGCAACAACAAGCAATGCTACAACAAAAAGAATTGTATATAACAACACATTTACAGGAGGAGTTTTCTGTCCTGAATTATCGCCAGTATCTTTCATGCTCACATCAGCATTTTTATCCTTTAAAAGCAGTATTGAAATAATCAACAGGACTGCAGAAACAACCGTATACGGCAGAAGCCACATTATAAACTGCCCTGCTCCCACTCCCGCAAGTCCGTAAAGATACAGATTCTGCGGATTGCCAATCGGTGTAAGCATACTTCCAAGATTCGCAGCTATCGTCTGTAACACAACAACCGGTATCATAAGTTCCTGCCTGCCGCACTGCTTAAGCATCATTATCGCAAACGGCACAAATGTTATGAGTGAAACATCATTGGTAATCAACATGCTGCTAAAGAAACACAGTGCAACAAGTACGCTGACAAGCTGCCACATTTTACGGGTTCTGATAAGAAGCGCATGTCCGATTTTTTCAAAGATGCCGTTGTTCATATAACCCTTTGTTATTATCATCAGACTCCACAGTATTCCAAGTGAACGCCAGTCAATATAACCTGCATATCCTTTATCCGGTCTTACTAAAAATGCTGAAGCAATTGCAAGTACCCAGCTTACCGTCAGCACTATATCCTTCTTTAAATAATATATAACTCTGTTCATATCTGTCTGCTTTCTTATGTAATAATCACAGTTTATTTTACAATAAATCTCTTATTCTTTACAGTATTAGTTGTCAAATATATTTTATAAGTTTATAATGGAAAAAGTTTTGCATAGGAGATACTATAAGATATGAAAAAATTATTAGACAAATGGATTAGTATTAGCCTCATTAAGAGAATTATTGGAGGACTTGCACTTGGTATCATACTTGGTCTGCTCGTTCCTAAAGCAACTGGTATTTCTCTTTTTGGAAGTGTTTTCGTTGGTGCATTGAAGGCTATTGCGCCACTTCTGGTTTTCGTGCTTGTCATAAGTTCTTTATGTCATTCAGGAAAAAGTCATGGCGGTGTTATTAAAACCGTAATTATTCTGTACATGTTCAGTACGGTTCTTGCTTCTGTAATCGCTGTATTCACAAGCAAATTATTCCCTGTTACACTCACTCTTGCAGAAGGTGCTCAGGAAATGTCATCACCCGGAAGTATCGGTGATGTATTTAACTCTTTATTAATGAATATTGTTGAGAATCCTATTACTTCTCTTACTAAAGCTAATTATGTAGGTATTCTTGCATGGGCTGTTGTTATCGGTATTGCATGTAGACATGCAAAGGAATCTACTAAAGATATGCTTGTAGATATCTCTAATGGTCTTTCCAAGGTTGTTACATGGATTATTAATTTTGCTCCATTTGGTATTATGGGACTTGTATTTGATACTGTATCAAACAATGGTATGTCAGTATTTAAGGAATATGGAAAGCTTCTTATGCTTCTTGTTGGTACTATGCTTTTTATTTATTTCGTTACCAACCCTATTCTTGTTTTCTGGTGTACACACAAGAATCCATATCCACTTATATTCAGATGTTTAAAGAAGAGTGCGCTCACTGCATTCTTCACAAGAAGCTCTGCTGCCAACATTCCTATTAATATGAAAGAATGTGAGGATATTGGACTTGACAGAGATACTTACTCTGTTACTATTCCGCTCGGCGCAACTATCAATATGGACGGTGCGGCAATAACTATTACGGTTATGACACTTGCCGCAGCTAATACTTTAGGTATTACTGTTGATATTCCAAGTGCAATTCTTTTAAGTATTCTTGCAGCGCTTTCTGCATGTGGTGCTTCTGGTGTTGCCGGTGGTTCACTCCTGCTTATACCTATGGCATGCTCATTATTCGGTATTCCTAATGATGTTGCCATGCAGGTTGTCGGAATCGGCTTCATCATCGGTGTTATTCAGGATTCTGTTGAGACTGCACTTAACTCATCATCTGACCTGTTACTTTCTGCTTCTGCTGAATTCAGACAGTGGAGAAAAGAAGGCCGCGAGATTACATATTAATATGACTAATGCAAAAATGTCTGGCATGCTGCACTACTGTGGCATACCAGACATTTTTAATTATTATTGGTTTCTTTATCTATTCTTAATCATGCTTACAACTGCTAAAACAGCATTTATAAGGCACCATACTGACCAGATTACGAGGTCACTGTAATTGCCATATCCTGCTAATCCGAATACAGCAGCAAGTCCGAAAAGTACAATCAGCGCTATATCGTGTCCCTTGCCTGTCTTATTTCTTGTTGCTATCGAAACGATTCCGCCTGCAAGCATAAGTATTCCGACTATTACGCCAACGCTTCCTGATATGCCGCCATTATCCTCAAGTGCATTAACTACTCCTGCGGCGCATGACTGAAACATAACTACTACAAATAATATAATTGATAATATTCCTGATACTAATTTCCAAACTCTCATCTTCTATTCCTCCTACTGAAGCTTTATTATTACTTTTTCGCTTGACCATATATTGGCTGTGTATTCCAGCTCGATAGACTCTGCATCAACCGGAACTTCAAATATTACGCTGAAGCTCACCTGTCTGCCTGATGAAATGTTGTCGGCGACAAAATCCGTTGCTGACATCATATATTTCTGCTCACAATTAACGTTGTCAGCATAGCAGTCAAAATCGTATATACTTACATATATATCCCTGTCGCCTGTATTCTCAAATGTGACATCTGCTTTGACATATTTCATGCCGTCTGATGGTGTGTACCAGCCATATGGATTATCATAATCTGTATAATCCGTATCAGCGTCTGTCACTGTGCATCTGAGATTCTTCTTCTCAAAGCTTCCTCCGACCATAACAACATTGTCGCTTCCTGTGCCTGTCTTGTCCGAAGCACCACTTGCATTACTGTTGTCCACGCTTGTGTCAGAGCCGCTTCCCATTGCCATTGCAGCAAATACTATCAGACACAACAGTACCCCTATGTACTTCCTGATTCTTTTCATATGATTTCCTCCTCATATCATGTCTTTTTATAATAAAAACAGCCATCAGTTCTGCAATTATCTCCACAATAATATCCATCACATCAAATGTCCCCTTTACATATCCGGTAATCTGAAGGACTTCCATAATTGTTGAAAACATGCCTGCTATCACAAACATTTTCCATACATCAGCTGTTTTATTACCTGTAACCAGCATTAATGAAAACACCAGCGCGTACGCCCACAGCATATCTGGCACATAACTACGCAGATTTATTACAAATGTGTTCTCCATTCCAACATGCAGACTGACTCCAAGCAGCCTGTCAATATTCTTTACAAATATGACCTGCGGTGAAGTCACATAGTACAGCAGGCTGCCTGCCAGTATTGGAATGGAAATATTTGCATATATAAACATCTTTTTCATATAAGGGATGTTATCACAATGAAGCTTTCAAACTGTGTGCTGACAGCACAAAAAACAGGACATATATTGAGTAGTCTTCTCAATATATGTCCTGTCCTGTTATTCATTATTATTATTAATATTGAACAATTACCATAATTATTGCCAAAAACATTACAAGCATAAAAAAAATTACAAATGCATACATAAATGTCAAAATAGTACTAATTACATTTGCCCTTTTCATCCCTGGGAGTTTGCGTCTGACATCAAGATAATTACCAAACCAAAGAGTAAGTCCAAACATGATAATAAAAGCTGCTATCTTATATATAATAAGTTCACCACCTGTCACAGGTGTTCCCGTTTTGCTATCTGAAACCGTGAACCCGCATGTTATCATAACTATTACTGCGTACCATATTAATGCGGCTATGCAACTAACTATATTAAGACTTCTGAAACCTGGTAAAAGATACTTTCGCCACGAACTATTAATATTTCTTTTATTCATCTGAGATTTTCTATTCCAATTAACAAGTACATACTTAATATTCTTACATATCCGCACAAACGAAACCGTATTATCCTCGCCAAACGCTGTCCTGTCGTTCTTATTATCCTGTGCATATGAATTGTAATTAACCATATCAAGCACGCCGCGAAGCTCTGCCGCCGACTGATATCTGTCCTTGGCGTCTACCATAAGGCATTTCTTAAGAATATCTGAGAATCTGCACTCAGCAATTCCTGCTCCCGGTTTGTCACCTGTCATAATATAATTAATTGTTGCTCCCAGACCATATATATCTGTACGCTCATCAGACTGACCGAATCCAAACTGCTCAGGTGCAGCAAAATACACTGTTCCCAACATTCTGGTATCCTCATTCTTATCTGCATTAACATGTCTTGCCGCATTAAAATCTATAAGATTCACATGTCCGTTTTTTTCAATAATTATATTAGATGGTTTGATGTCTCTGTGGACAATTGCCGGTTCTAAATTATGCAGCCTCACAAGTATGTCTGCAAGCTGAACTGCAATATTATATGCCTGTTCCTCATTAATCAGCCCGTGTTCATCTAATACCTGCTTAAGGCTCCTGCCCTGCACATACTCCTCAACTACTATTAGCTTTCCATCATCAGCAATACATTCCTTTACTCCAGGAACACCCCCAATTCTTACAGAGGCAAGCTGCTCATATACATCAAGCGAATATATATCAAGTATCTTCTTAACGCAAAGCTCACTGTTTCTTATATCCTGAACCAGTACTATATTCTGTTTTCCATCAAGTACTGTCAGTTCCCTGTAGAATGACAGCCTGCTCTCCTCTTGTAAAGTCATATTTTCATCCTTATTGTAATTTAGTGTTTATTATTATACACTATATCAATAGAAAATGTGTACCCTATTGTGAAAGGCGGAATTAATAATGAACGAAAAACCGACTTATGAACTTGATAAAATCTTAAGTTCAGTTGAGCCTGAACATTTTAACAGATACCGTAATGAAGAAAACACTGACTCACAGATGACTATCAGCGAATTCTTCAACAGCTATATAGGACATAATGGACTTGAATTAAGCAATGTTATAAAACACAGTGATATTCCATCCGGTTACGCATATGGAATTCTTAATGGAAATCGCGCTAATCCAAGCCGTGACAGAATGATTGCTCTCTGCATAGCATGTCATATGAATCTTACAGATACTAACCGGGCTCTCAAGATTGCCGGTTTAAGCCCTCTGTATTCCAAAGTCAGCCGCGATGCTGCAATTATAATAATGATTAACCAGGGGGAATCTGACATTCATGTTATTAATGAATTCTTATATACTCACAAGCTCGATATTCTTTCTACATCTAACAACAAGGAGGCTTTACAATGAATATAATTGACTCACACATTCATATATGCCGCTGTATCAACGGATTTGGAAACAGCGGAGAGATGCAGGCTATAGGCGGAGGTTATGCAAGCTATGCCGACGGCACTATATTCCAGATGATACCGGAATGTCTCGGTGAATATGATGTAACTCCGGAAGCAGTTCTTAAGGTTATGGACGAAGCCGGTGTTTCCAAAGCTGTTATGCTTCAGGGCAATTTCTTAGGACCTCAGAACCTCTACACTTATGAGGCTGCAAAGAAATATCCTGACCGTCTTGCTGCAGCAGCTACTTACGACCCATTCTGCAGAAATGTTGATTCTATAAGAAAGCATTTGTTTGAAGACCTCGGAATTAAGATTGTAAAGTTCGAGGTAAGTACCGGAAGCGGTCTTATGAGTTATCATCCAACACTTCCTCTTGACGGTGATGTTATTGAGGAAATGCTTTCATATGCTGAAATGCATAATAATACTGTTGTTTTCGATATCGGACGCTACCCTGCCGAATGCTGGCAGCCAGAAGCCCTTGCCCGTGCAATCAAGAGACATCCTGACACACAGTTCGTTGTGTGCCACCTTCTCGCACCAAGAGGTCTTGTTCAGGAAGATGTATGGCTTAAAGGCATGGAGGCACTCACGCTTGACAATGTTGTATTCGACCTTGCAAGCCTTCCTTCTAATCAGGGCAAAGACGCGAAATACCCTTATCCTGACGCAATTCATTATATCAAACGTGCCATCAAACTTGTCGGAAGTGACCGTCTTATGTGGGGAAGCGACCTCCCTATGAATCTGTGCAAGGACAGTTACAGACACCTTATTGATTACATTGTTTTAAGCAATGAAATATCAACGCCAGACAAGGAAAATATTATGTCTGGGACTGCAGCTAATGTATATTTCAAATAATACACATTTTTATATTCTCCTGTTGATTTCCCCGTTGATATGAACTTACCGAAAATAAACGGTATGGATATCGATAAGTATAGTGTTAACCTCTCTGTAGACCTGGGGGATATTCAGATTAACAGATAATTAATCTAAAAAGCAGCAGTTACCACTTGTAATTGTGGTAGCTGCTGCTTTTTACTACTTATTCTGTTCTGCTAATAGCTTCTTTAGTCTTGCTATCTCTGCGTCTTTTTCTTCTGATGATGACTTTAGTTCATCTGCCTGCTTTAATTTTTCCTGCGGTGTCTCAGCTACGAATAATGACAGATACTTTAGTCTATCTCTTTTCATCTTTTCTGAAACTAACTTGTCATTATACTGACTACTGTCATAATCATAATCCGTTATCTTAATACGCCCTTCTCTGATATCAGAATATCGGTATTTTCTGAACGTGTCAAGGCTTACAAAATAGTACTTATTGTACTAGCTTTAAACAAAGAACCGGGTCGCAAGAAAATCCCACAAAGGATTCTCTCCGACCCGGTTCTTTGGCTTGTTTATAGTTTTATTAGATTTAAGCGTATCAATTCAATTATCTGATATCTTTAATCTTACGTCTGCCTGTTACTGCAACACCTGCTGTTAAAGCAAGTACTGCTGCTGCGATGTAAGCCATCATGTTGTTTGAATCACCAGTCTTAACATCTGATACAGATGTATCTGATGTACCTGCATCAGTTGTGTTACCAGACTCTTCTGAACCAGAAGATGTACCTGCATCAACCTTTACTAATGCATTGATTGCTGCTGTAAGATGCTCTGTTGCTTCATCAACATCTGCCTGATATTCTGCAACTGCAAGTGCATCAACTGCTTCCTCATACTCAAGCTTCATAGCTGCCCAGGATTCTGCTGTGTAATCAGCTTCATTAAGTGCGTCTGCTGCTGCAATAGCTGCTGAAAGCTTAGATGTATCACTTACAGGTGCTTTAACCTTAACGATATTAGCATCAGTTGCTTCAAAATCAATTGTAGTATCAGTATATCCTAATGCATATACAGTAAGTGACCAGTAACCTGTTCCATCATATCCTGCTGGTAACTGGCAACGTGCTGAATCTGTAAGTCCAAGCTGGATTCCCATTGATTTGTGCATCCAGTTGTCTGCTGCAAATTTAGTACCATATGTAGCAACTGCATTAATTCTTGTTGCATCATTACCATAGTATGTCCATTTAACAGCCTGCATCATAGCACCTAATGCACCATAACCATCACCATTAATATCAACTCTTAAGAACTCGCCATATGAACCTGTAGCATCTTTTACTGTAGGTGTAATATTAGCAGCTACGCTGATATCCTGCTCTGCAAATGACTTTCCACTTCCAGTCTGTCTTGCAGAGAATGAATATGTTCCATCTGCATTCTTAACCGCTGTCTTAAGTCCATTAGTATCTGCATTAACATCTGCTGTATACTCATATGCCTTAAGTGCATTTTCGCCATATCCACCATATAACTTTTCGCCATTCTTAACAACTCTGTAATGCTGTTCAAAATCAGCTAGATCAGATGTCTTAACCTTAACTGGAACATACTTAATACCAGTTACTTCATAAGAAGAAAGCTTAGATGTTGTACCATCTGCATTAGTAATTGTTCCCTTACTATATGAAAGCTGTGTACCATCTGTAAGTATCATCTGCTTTCCATCACTGCTCCATCCAGCAAGCTCATACTTCTTACCATCTTCTGTATCAATTGTTGCCATACACTGGTAGCTTCCTCTGTGAAGACCATGGTTAGTTGTAGCTCTTGTTACTGTATCAAAAGCTCCCTTATCATACTCACCGTGTGTATCCTTCTCATCAGATGTTGTTACATCTCCTGCGTTATATACGCCCTCGTTAGCCCAGTATTCCTGCCATGTAAGTCCAGCATATACATATGAATACTCATCATCTGCTGCATGTGTATAAGACACAAGAGCTGGAAGTGCTGTAACAGCAAGAACAGTAGCGGCTGCAACAGCAGCAATCTTAGTGAAAATGTTCTTCCTCATAAATCCTCCTTGTTTTATCTTCATTTTTCTATTACAAATCTACTTTATTTCTTAGCAGATTTATAAGCGTAGTAAAATGCCTTCTTTATGGCATTGCTTGATTTAGTAGCACCAGAAACGCTGTCAACTCCTGATGTGCTCTGATTTGCAAGAAGCTGTGCAGTAACCTTTTCATTAGCCATGTTAAAATACTGCACATCCTGTGCACCTGCTTCTGAAGTTGCTGTAACTGATGTAATCACATCTCCTGATATAACTATTGTAACCGTTACATTGTAATTATAAGTATCACACACAGCAGACCCCGTATAAGTTCCGTCTTCTTTAAATGTGATGTTAGCCGGTGTATCACTGCTGCCACCATCTGAAGAATTGTCTGGCTGTGCTGCCTGATTACTATTTCCTAAACCACTTACCTGTGAATTGCCAGAAGTATTACCTGGACCTGAATTACCTAAAACCGAATTACCTGCTGCTGAATTATCTGAACCAGAATTGTCAGACTGTGTATCAGACTGATTATCAACCTGTCCAGCCTCTGTTGTTCCCTCGGCTGTTAAAGCGGCGTCTCCTGCCAGACTGCTCTCTGCCTCCTTAACCAACGCTGCGACTGTCTCATCATTAAAGAATTCTTCCCATTCCTCGTCAGAAGCCGCTACTGTTGTCTTTCTTCCAGCAAAGCATGCAACTGTCATAACTGCACATATAACTAATGCAAGTCCGTACAGAACTGCCTCTGGTCTCTTACCGTATGTCTTTCCGGCTCTTGCTGCCTTTACTGATACAGCCTTTGCTATTCTCATAGCCGCATATCCTAAGAAAACTATGCTGTAGATAATAACATTTGCAATATATGTACCAAGTCCAAGTCTTGCATATGGAATATTGATAAGCATTATATGTACATACATAAGTCCATAGAATACATATGCTGTACGCTGTAACTGCTTCCATTTCTTAGCCTGCATCTTCTTTCTTACAGCTGGAAATGATGTTACTGTAAGCACAAGCATTATTGTGATAAGAATAATGCTTATTATTGCTGCTGTAAGCTGTGTGGCTGATAATGCTTTTGGCTTAATGAAAAGCATTTTAAAATATGTCATTCCGTATGTGAAATTATGACACAGGACAAGTATTGCCGCTGTAATTGATAATTCGCCTCTTATCTTCATAAGTGGTGCAATCAGCTTGTTGCCCTTAGGTAATGCGCCAGTGTACATTACCACAACAAACATTGCCGTTCCAAGAGAGCCTTTTGCAAATATTCCTAATATATTGTTCTTTACAAACAAAGGCATTGACAGAAACTCAAGCAGGAATACTGCAATAGAGATTACTGCCACACCTATATAGTAGATACCCGCGTGTTTTTTTAGCGAACCTTTAAGAAAATATATGAATAAAGATACGATTATAAGTGATATTATTAATAACATGTCTGCTCCTTCTAGTCTTTATATCTACAGTTAGTTTTCATAAACAAAAGTAATTCCATCTATCTTTGATTAGTTTTTTCTAACTGTTCTATAGAATATATTTTAGGCCCTGCATTTGTCAATACAGACTGTTAATAATAATTCTCATTAAGGCTGTCTGGTAATTATTTCCGTGTTCATATTTGTTGAAAAACTGTCAGCTATTCCCTCTGACACATATACTTTGATTCCATCATAAAGTATCATCTCAAAATCAAGCGAGCCACTTCTATACAGCTCTTTCGCACCATCATGCCCCATTACAAAAAGTGCCGTTGACAATGCATCTGCTGTAGTTCCGTCAGAGCATACAATTGTAACCGAAGTCAGGTCGCTCTCTGATGGATAACCTGTCTGCGGGTCTATAATATGATGGTATACTTGTCCGTCCTGCTCAAAATATCTCTCATATCCACCTGATGTTATGACAGCCTTATCCACCGTGCTTAATATTCCAAGATAACTATTCTCACTGGCAGGATTCTGTATGGCAACCCTCCAGTCTGAGCCATCAGTCTTAGTTCCAAGCACCTGCACATTGCCTCCAAGATTAATGATTGCGTGCTCTATGCCGCAGTCCTTCATAATCTGAATCACCCTTGAAGAAGTATAACCTTTGGCAATTCCACCAAGGTCAATGCTTGCACCATCTGACAATGTCACCTGCTGCCCGTTAACCTCCACATTTGTATAAGAAACATGCTTAAGTACATCCGCAATCTCGCTGCTTTCAGGCACTCTGTAATTCTTGGTGGTAAATCCCCACAGCTCCATAACCGGGTATATCGTAATATCGAAAGCACCTTTAGTTTCTTTAGATACCTGCATTGCCCTGTTCATTATAAATGCGGTTTCTTCCGATACTTCACCGCTTCCATTTTCATTTATCTTAGTAACATCACTGTCCTCATTTCCTACCGAAAACATTGCATCAAGCCGGTTAATCTCCTGAACTGCTTTACTTACTGCTTCCTCTGAATTGCTGCCATATGCAGTAAGCGACATATATGTATCCATTGCAAATATTTCCTGTGTACTCTTGACTGTATCGTCCTTCTCTGGCTTACTGCCACCACATGCCGTCAAAACAGCCGCTGCAAGAATTGCTGTAATTCCTGCCAATATATATTTTCTGATATTATATTTCATGCTTTTAAGTTTTATCCTCCATCTTATACTGGTTAGTTCCATAAAACTTTATAGCATAATAATCAAAATGTCAATCACATACGGTCACACATTCACCACGCAAAAACACCCGCAATATAATTGCGGGTGCTCCTGTAAAGAAAATTCTTATGAAATTAGATATCTTTTCTTCTTCTCATGTATACTGCTGCCATTCCAAGCAATGCACAAAGGCTTGCTGTAGTTAATGCGGCATACATTCCTGCATGGCTCATATCGCCTGTATTAACTGTTGTATCTGCTCCTGTTGAAGTTCCTGTTGAATCATCTGGTGTCTCGGCAGGATTCTCGTTATCTGATGGATTTCCTTCAACATATTCAGGGTTCTGGTTGTTCTCACCTTCCCATGTAATATCTAAATTATGAAGCATTGTTGTATTCTGCCATCCACCAGTTCCTGTTGTTCCTGTATGCTGTATTGCAACACCGCCAAAGCTGTTAGCTGCGATATCTGCTGTAAGGTCAACTACATGAGGATATCCCTTAGCTGCCTGATCTGCGAGCTGTTCTGTTGGTGTCTCAACATGAGCAGTGAGCTTATTACCTTCAGTCTTTAAACTAATTGTACATCCTGTTACATAGCAGCTTGCAATAACTTCATCAGAAATCTCTGTTACTGTTCCATTGTCATATTTTACAAGTACAAATGTTACTGCATTAGATGATGCTTTAGTTCTTATTATTCTTAAGCCATATCCAGTAAGTGTTGATGTATCGAACTTAAGAAGTGCATCCATATACTGTCCTGCACTACCAAATCCCTGACCTGCTGTCTTAGCCGGGTCAACTACAAGCTTAAGTGACATATCACCATATGTTCCTTCTACTGGTGTATACATAAGTCTTGAACCCTGTGTTCCCTGATATAATCCTGCTCCTACACATCCATTACCTGTTACTCCGTATACCCATGGCTCTTCTGTATCTGCTCCCTGCCATTTTCCAAAGCTTTCTGTATCTGCCGGACGGTTATAATCTACTGTCCAGAAGCCAGCTTTGATTTCTGACTGCTTTATATTAGGGAAGTTAGAGAAATCTGTAGAAAGGTTCTTGCTTCTTACATCTTTCACTCCGATTGCCTTGTCATATACTGTATTTACTGGTGTTCCATAATCACTTCTGATGTTCTTAGATTCTACCTTAGCCATGATGTAATATCCTACATCACCTGCTGTTAACTTATATGTATACTCTGGTGAATCATTTCTTGTTACTGCTACAAGTATAGGATTGCTGCCCTCTGCATCTGTACATCTGTACCATGAGATTGCAGACATATCTTCTCTGCTTCCTAAATCAAGTGAGTAATCTACTTTAAGACTGCCCTGTCCGTCATTAGTAATAACTGGTGCCTTTGTAAATGCTGGTGCTTCAATCTTGCTTGGCTTTACAGTAATTCCAACTGCTGCTTCAAGACCTGACTCTGTTGATGCATTTATAATAACTGTCTTAGCTGCATCATCATTATTAGTACCTTCAACCTTGCATGTTCCATCACCATTGTCTGTAAGTTTTACATATGCCTTATCTTCTTCTGATACGCTGTATGTAACCTTCTGTGTGCTATCCTGTGCTCCATAGAAGTATTTAATTGTACTTCCAACTGAAGCTGTTTCTTTTCCAGATTCAATCTCTGAAACATCTGATTTTATTGTAAGCTGTGTTGCAACTGCTTCCTGCCCTGCTGCAGCTATTACATCTTTAACTCCTAATGGATCCCAGTCGTCACTGCCCTTTAAAAGATTATATGTATTGTAATATGTTTTGCCACCTGATACTACCTTGTAGGCATTAAGCACTGATTTTCCTGTCATATCAACGGTTTCTTTAGCACCTTCTCCGCCGATTGTGATATTCTTTCCATTATGAACGATGTTACTCTGGTAACATTTTAATGAATCAGATGGGAATTTTGTCCATCCCATTGTTATAGGTACACTTAAATTACTGTTATATACACAGTCTACTGCAGTTATTGTACCGCCTTCCTTAGTAAAGAACTGTGTTGGTTCTGCCTCTACATTTAATATCTTACAATTAAATGTGCAGCCTAAGAATGTTGAACCAGTATTATAAGATGAATATAATGGCCTGTTTCCATAGAAATCAAAATCACATCCTACATATACAGCATTTCCATTAAGAGCATCATCGGTACTTTCAAAATGACAGTTATTGTAAAGATTTCTTGAAGCACCACTGATTGGGACAAGGTTAAGTCTGCTTATGAAGTTACAATTATCTGCAAACATTTTGTCACCAGACATATCAGCAAGCTGTGCCTGAGTGATTGTATCTGTTCTCTTTGCCTGATTAAGTTCACTCATAAGTGGATAATCAAGGTCAACACTACAATAATTACCTATTGTTATATTCTTAACTGTGAGTGCGCCACTGCAGTTGAATCTGAACATAGTATAGTTACCGTTAGAGGCATGTGACTGTCCTCTGTTTCCAGCTAATACAACATTATCAGGATTTCCTGTAAGACCTTTGATAGTAAGATAATCTGAATTAACAACCATTCCATAAGGTACTGAATATCCTTCTGTCTTCTGTACTGTATCTGTTGCTGCTGGATCATCTATCCAGTATACATATGGTGCAACATATACTGTCATTGGATTGTCTGCTGTTCCATTCTTTAATGCATCTGCTGACAATGCCTTAGTAATGTCGTTATATACATATGGGTACTGGGCAGCAAGCTCGTCTGATAACGAACCATCAACATATATGGCTGTCTCCGACAACTGGATTGTCTCGCCCTGATACTTAATGTAAGTTCCACCGAATTCAACCGGATCAGAACTGTCCATTGGTGTGTAACCTTCTAATGTTTTGTTGATGTCTTTTACTGCTGAATACCTTCCAGTTTTTACTCCTGTTTCCTGTGCAAATGCATAGTATCCCTGTAATGGAGCTAAGTTGCCTGCAACAAGAACACCAGTCATGACACTGACAGCAACAGAAGCAATAATTTTGTTTCTTCGTATCATATTATTCCTCCTTATATTAAATTGTTTCTGCTTCTTAAGATGCTTTCATTATATTCACATTGTATTTTTATATATACAAAAAAACAGCACGAAATCTTCCAAAATCAAAAAAATATGTAAAAAATCAGTAACATTTTCTCTATAAACGACCTATAATCAGTATATGATTTTGCTTCGTAAGATATTATTCATATACCAAGGAGACGGCAATGTACCATTTTATTAATGACAATTTCCACACGGATATTGCTACTGTGCCACCATCTTATAAGATGAAACATTTTCATGAACATAACAGATGGGAGCTGATGTTTATATATTCTGGTTCCTGCACACTTTATGTAGGTGATGAAATATATATGTTAAATCCTGGCGGACTTGCTCTTATCCCGCCAGACATGGCGCACATGACTACTTACCTCGCCGGAAGTGATCATACAAGATATGTGTTATATTTTAATAATGATGAATTAAAGTGGATTGCTGATGATTCCTCTCAGGATATAGAAAGCATTTTCCATAAACATCCTGTTATCCATATTCCCGAAAGACGACTTGATTATATATCATCAATTATCCAGAAGATTTCTTATGAACACAATGGTGTAGATAGTCTGTCTTTATCTTTCATACATTCTTATTTTCATGAACTTATACTTTTTATTCTGCGTTGTCAGATGTACGAAGATAATGTTATTACGAAAATGGATACAGGTAATGAACTAATCCAGAAGGTTATTGAATATATTATCGAGAATTATCACAATGACATAACTATGGCTGCTACTGCCGAACTTTTTAATATGAGTGAATCGAGCCTTTCCAAGAAATTTAAGGCTTTTACAGGCTTCAGGTTCAGAGAGTATCTTATTAATGTAAGAACGCACGCAGCAGCAGACCTTTTAGTCAACACCAGCCTCTCTATTACTGAGATTGCTGACAAATGCGGTTTCGCCGACAGTAATACTATGGGTGGCACATTTAAAAAAATCATGGGCGAAGCGCCCGGAAGCTACAGAAAGAACCATTAATTATTTTTTTATTTTAGAATGGAGGTTATTATGGCAGATTTTATTTTACTTGATGAAGATTTCTCTGATTTTCCTATTGGTGAATTTCCTTATGATAAGAATCATTCGGCAATGGGTGAGTATCATTTTATCCATTATCCCGGATATTATGGTAAATGGTATGACCCGGTATGCAACCACGTTTATAACGGTCAGGGGGCTTCCTGGATTATTTCTGAATATAATGGAAAACATTTTATGGAGCAGATGCGTATCCGTAATGACAAGCCACACCGCACATTTCCTATGCTCACTAGCGGTGACAGATTCTGGCGCGATTATACTATAACTGCAAGTGTGCGTATGTTTACTACCAAATGGGGCAATGCCGGCATTGGTTTTTGTTGTCAGAACTCTGCTAATCTTCTTGTCCTTGTTTTTGAAGAGCATGAGTTAAGACTTGAGTATCGTCATAAGGAGGAGGTTACTGTACTCAATTCTGTACCTTTTGATTACAACTGTGATGATACTTATGTACTTAAGGCTGAGATTAAAGGCAGCCATGTTATATGCAGTGTTGATGATAAGGTTTATTTTGACCTTGACACTGAATATGCAAGGCAGGGTGGCAAGGTTGCCATTACTGCAACTATCCCAACACAGTTTGGTTTTGTAAATGTTACTACTTCTGAAAGTACTGCTGCTTCTATTGATGCTGCAAGAAATGCTTATAAAGCTGAATGTGAAAATGCACAGGCACATTATCCTAAGATGAAGCTTCTTAAGAAAATTGACCTCAAAGGCTGCGGCACCGGAAGACAGCTTCGTTTTGGTCATCTGCTTGGCAATGGCGAGTATCAGATGGTTATGGCTCAGTGCCAGAAAAGAGTAAATCGTGATGCTTATGGAACAATCAGCTGTCTCACCGCATTTGACCTTGATGGCAATATATTATGGCAGCATGGTGAACCTACTGACAATCACGACATTGGAACTATATCAGCAGATATGCCTATGCAGATATATGATATTGACGGTGATGGCTTTGATGAGGTTATTACAGCCAAGAATTTTGAAGTGCTGATTCTTGATGGCAGAACAGGTGAAGTGAAGAAACGTGCCAAAACACCTTTCTCTACACCAGAAGAGGACGGAACTATTATCGGTGTTCCTGATAAAATCTACGCATTTGACAGAATTAATCCTGATGGTATGCGTATATGTAATTTCCGTGGTCTTGACAAGCCACGCGATATTCTCATTAAGGACCGTTATTGCAGAGTATATGCACTTAATGATGACCTTGAGGTTATGTGGCATTTCCAGAGTGATAAGAATACCGGACATTTTCCTTTTGCAATTGATATTAACGGAGATGGACATGATGAACTTTTGGTTGGTTATAACATGCTTGACTGCCACGGTAATAAAATGTGGACTATGCCTGTTAATGAAGACCATATTGATGAGATTGTTCCAGGCAGATTCGAATCAGGACCACACAAAGGCACTAAATTCTTTGCCTGTGTTGCCGGAAAGGAAGGCTTCCTGATATCTGATTTTAACGGAAAGCTTCTTAAGAAGGACGGCATCGGTCATGCACAGCGTGTAAGTCTTGCTAATTATCTTCCTAACCGCCCGGGCTATGAAATGGTTGTTGTTAATTTCTGGGGACACCAGGGAATTATATATTTCTATGACAGCGAGGGTAATCAGTTATGGGAAATGGAGAATGAGCTTAATGGTAATCTCTTAACTCCTGTAAACTGGACTGGTGACGGTCAGGACTTCATCCTTCTTAATGCTGATATAGAGCGCGGCGGAATGATTGACGGCAATGGTATCCAGGTTGTTAAATTCCCTGATGATGGACATCCTACCATGTGTGCTGAAGCTGTAAACCTCTACGGCGATGCCCGTGATGAGATTGTCACATGGGATTATGATTCAATGTACATATATACACAGGATGATGCACCTAAGGATGATGTATATGCACCTTTCAAGTATCCTGATTATAATGCTTCTAATTACCGCGGTGAATACTCTTACCGTGAGAAGTGGTGGTAAAATTAAGACTATAAATGACTAACAGGGTTGCAGAGTATATAACACTCTGCAACCCTGCTGTATAATAAGTCCATCAACATTGAATGAGTTTTTTCTCCAGACAGTAATGATACACTCCGTCTTCTTCAACGGATTTACATATGACATCTGCTCTTGCTTTGACTTCATCAATGGCATTCCCCATGGCCACTCCTGTACCAACAGCTTCTAGCATTTCAATATCATTTCTACCATCACCAAAAGCAATCGCCTCATCTTTCGATAATCCATAATAGTTAAGAACTGCATTTACAGCATTTCCCTTACCACAATTCAATGGAATTATATCTGCTGCTTTATCCCACCATGCAGTTATCTGGGTATTTTCAGTTCCTTGCAGTATCTGGGCGTATTCTTCTTTTCTGCACGCACACATAATCTGATAAATATCTTCTTTACATAACTCATCGAAATTGTCTGCAATTGTCAATGTTTCATTTCCAAATTTAAAGTACTCTTCCAGATGCTCATCTGTGCCATTAGTAACAATAAAATGCTCATTGCTGATTGCAGCTGCTCTGTTCATTTTATTAAGATTTTGAATTATTTGATGTTTATCATTATTATTCAGGGGATTTCTGAAAATAATCTTTTCTCCAGCCATTACATATGAACCATTAAATGTAAGCAGCACATCAAATGTAATATCTTTGAATTTAGGGATTGAAAGATAGCCTCTGCCAGTTGCCATACAAAGCAAAATTCCATTCTGGTGAAGAGAATTTAACGCCTTAACTGTTTTATCTGTCGGTTCTTTATTTCCCATTTTCAACAATGTTCCATCTATATCGAAAAATGCTATTTTAATCATATATGGATCTCCAATCATATCTGCCAACTTTATCAAAAAAAGTTGTTATTGTACTTTTCTATTCTTCTCTGGATACAACTTTTATAATTCTACCACTCTTTGTGCTTACAGTTGTCATATAAACATCTATCCAAAATAATATTTTTCATTATATTATAATAATACCACAGTTCACAAACTAAAAAAACACCCCGGAACCGAAATTCTGGGGTGTAACATACTTTTCTGAAGCGCAATAAGACGCTTTGGATTGTAAATATTATCTCTTTGAGAACTGTGGAGCACGACGAGCTGCCTTGAGACCGTACTTCTTTCTCTCCTTCATTCTTGGATCTCTTGTTAAGAAACCAGCCTTCTTAAGTGATGGACGGTACTCGTCTGAATCAACCTGAAGAAGTGCTCTTGAGATACCATGTCTGATAGCACCAGCCTGACCTGTGTATCCGCCACCGTGTACGTTAACGATTACATCAAACTTGTCAGCTGTCTCTGTGAGAGCTAATGGCTGCTTTACAACAACCTTAAGTGTCTCAAGACCGAAATACTCATCAAGTGATCTCTTATTTATTGTGATATTACCTGTACCTGGTACTAAATATACTCTAGCAATACTGCTTTTTCTTCTACCTGTTCCGTAGAACTTTCCGTTTGCTTTCTTAGCCACTGTTAATTCCTCCTTATATGTGTCCTTATATTAAAACTTTAATACTTCTGGCTTCTGAGCTGCCTGCTCATGATCTGGACCAGCATAAACATGAAGCTTTGTGAACATCTGACGTCCTAAAGGTCCCTTTGGAAGCATTCCCTTAACAGCAAGCTCGATAACCTTCTCAGGCTTCTTTTCCATCATTTCCTTAAGTGTTGTTTCCTTTAAACCACCAACATAGTCTGAGTGGCTGTAGTAAACTTTCTGGTCAAGCTTCTTTCCTGTGAACTTAACCTTATCAGCGTTAATTACGATAACATTGTCACCACAGTCAAGGAATGGTGTGTAAGTTGGCTTATTCTTTCCTCTTAACACAGCAGCAACCTGTGATGCTAAACGACCTAATGTATAATCTGCAGCATCTACTACATACCATTTTCTTTCGATTGTAGATGCACTAGCCATATAAGTTTTCATTAGTTTTCCTCCTGAAATATTGCTATAATGCTTAATTATTAATGTATATAAATGTCTCTCCGGGGCATTGGTGAAACACTTAAAACCTTAATTATGGGCGCACTTATCACGCCACATTCCTGAATTATATAACACATAACCACGTGTGTCAATATACTTTTGCAAATGTTTTATCCAAAAAAGTTATCCACATCAGACAACCCTTGCATCATCATTATCCACATATTCAATGCCAACAAGTGTAAGTCCCTGTGGAGGAGCAGTCTGCCCTGCAACAGTCCTGTCCTTTGCCTCTAACATCTGCTTCACATATTCAGGCTTGAATCTTCCTTTTCCTACCTGAATAAGCGTGCCTGTAATAATTCTTACCATGTTGTATAAGAATCCATTTCCTTTAACACGGATAATTATCTCACTGCCTTCCTGCAGAACCTCAAGTGAATATATAGTCCTGACAGTCGATTCTGCCTGAGTTCTCACACAGCAGAAGCTTTTGAAATCATGTTCACCAACAATATATGCTGCAGCTTCTTTCATCTTTTCAATATCAATACTTCCAGTAACATGCCATGTGAAATTGCGCTTCTGAGGCAACGGAACAGCAGTATTAAGTATGCGGTATTCGTAAGTCTTTCTTGTGTTACAGTGCCTTGGGTGAAAATCAGAAGACACTTCCCATGAATCCTGAATAACAATTGAATCCGGCAGGAATCTGTTTAGTGCAAATGTGAATCTGTCTCCAGGTATTGTCGATTCCGTATCAAATACAGCTACATTTCCATATGCATGCACACCTGCGTCTGTACGGCTTGCTCCGGTCACATGCACATTTTCACCTGTAAGCTCATGAATTGCCTTGTCAAGATACATTTCTATAGTTGGTGCTTCCGGCTGAATCTGCCAGCCGGAATATTCTGTTCCATCATAAGCTACGATAAGCTTTATTCTTCGCATGGCGTTCCTCCTTAAAAGCCAGAATCAAACTATTATAAATGTCATATCTGTATACACACTGATTATATTAACTTAAGCGTAACCTTAACCACAATAATGCATACAAGATACAATGCGATAATAAGATATGCATTAATATCTCTTCTGGAGTATTTCAGCGGCTTCATCTTGGTTCTTCCTTCAGAACCATGATAACATCTCGCCTCCATAGCCATTGCAAGTTCATTAGCCCTTCTGAACGCTGATATGAATAAAGGCACAAGAATAGGTATCATGGCTTTTGCCTTCTTAATAATATTACCTGACTCAAAGTCTGCACCTCGCGCCATCTGTGCCTTCATTATCTTATCTGTTTCCTCAATAAGAATCGGGATAAACCTCAATGCAATTGACATCATCATTGCAATTTCATGAACCGGAACTTTAATGTATTTAAGAAATCCAAGTCCCTTTTCAAGCCCGTCTGTAAGGTTATTAGGCGTTGTTGTAAGTGTCATAAGGGATGAACCCATAATAAGAAAAATAAGCCTTATAACCATGAATACAGCCGTATTAAGGCCTTCATGCGTTATTGTCAGCTTCCATATCTTAATAAGGGGCGTTCCTGGCGTCAGAAACAGATTAAATGCCGCACTGATTACAATTAATATTACAATTGCCTTAAGACCTTTAACAATGAATTTAAGAGGTATCTTTGACAGTGCAATTACAATCGCCAAAAATGCTGCTACAACCAGATACATCCATACATTACTTCCCAGAAACAGGGATATTACGAATATTAAGGTACCCATAAGCTTAACTCTCGGGTCCAGTCTGTGTATTACCGAATCAGCCTGATAATACTGTCCTATTGTTATATCTCGAATCATACTACTTCCTTTATCCCAAAGCTGACAAAATGCTTTCCTTCGCTTCATCTATTGTGATAGCATCCGTATTCACATCAAAGCCCGCCTGCTTTAAATCATTCATCAAATAAGTTACCTGTGGTGCTGCAAGACCAATTGCCTCCAGCTCCTTGTAATGCTTAAATACATTTCTTGGTGTGTCATCATATGTCAGCACACCGTCATTCATTACCATAATTCTGCTCACATAGTTAGCAACATCGTCCATGCTGTGTGATACAAGAATAATAGTCATTCCAGTCTCTTCCCTTAGGTACTTGAGACAATTAAGGATATCATCTCTTCCCTTAGGGTCAAGTCCGGCAGTAGGCTCATCCAGAATAAGCACATCCGGTTTCATCGCAAGTACACCTGCAATTGCAACCCTTCTCTTCTGACCACCTGATAAATCAAATGGTGACTGAAAAAACATTTTCTCATCAATTCCTACAAGTCTTAATGACTCTTTTGCCCTCTTTTCTATCTCGTCTTTTGAAAGTCCGAGATTCTTAGGGCCAAAACACACATCTTTGAATATCTCAGTCTCAAAAAGCTGGTGTTCAGGATACTGAAATACCAGTCCAACCTTGCTTCTTAAGTCCTTCATGCTAAAATCCTGATCATATATATCTTTACCGTTGTAATATATATGACCTTCTGTTGGTTTAACAAGACCATTAAGATGCTGTATAAATGTGGATTTACCCGAACCTGTATGTCCAATAAGTCCGATAAATTCACCATCTTCTATTGTACAGCTTACATCCTTTAAGGCCTGCCTCTCAAAGCCAGTACCTTTTTCATAAATGTAGCTGATATTATCTACTTTTATTGACATTGAAACCCTCATTTCTAACTCTAATGAGTTCCTCTGTGAATTCTTCTGAAGTTAATATTCCGTTTCTTAGCGGAACGCCTTCCTTCTGAAGTTCATAGGCTAATTCTGTAACATGTGGCACATCAAGTCTTAACTCTTTTAACTTATCCACCTGAGAGAATATTTCTCTTGGTGTTCCTGACATTACCAGCTTTCCATCATCCATTACATAAAGCTTATCTATATCAATTACTTCCTCCATGTAATGAGTAATAAGTATAACTGTTACATTCTCCTGCCTGTTTAATTCATGAAGTACCTTAAGTACATCTTTTCGTCCTAATGGATCAAGCATTGCCGTTGGTTCATCCAACACTATACATTTAGGTTTCATTGCTACAATTCCCGCAATCGCTACCCTCTGCTTCTGTCCTCCAGATAGCTTGTTTGGCGACTGGTTTCTGAAAGCATACATTCCTACCGCTTTCAGGCTTTTTTCAACTCGTTCCCATATTTCATCTGTCGGAACACCAATATTCTCTGGTCCAAATCCAACCTCTTCATCAACAAGAGTTCCAACTATCTGGTTATCAGGGTTCTGGAATACCATTCCTGCAGTCTGTCTGACCATTAAAGTATTCTCCTCTTCCCGGGTGTCCATACCATCAACCCACACAGTTCCCTCTGTCGGCATAACGAGTGCATTCAGATGCTTTGCAAATGTTGATTTACCTGAGCCATTATGACCTAACACAGCAACAAAATCGCCCTGTTTAATGTCTATACTCACATCATCAACAGCTTTAGTTATTCCCTCAACATTACCGTCTTCATCGCGTCTTACATATTCAAATGTGAGGTTTTTAGCTTTAACTATTCCCATATTACCTCCTGCCCTTTTAAGTCTTACCGCAGATTTCAAAAAAAGCGGATAAGTTTCCTTACCCGCTTAGATTGCAATTGAAATTAAACTAATTCAAGAAGAACTTCCATTGCTGCATCACCTTTTCTTAAACCGATCTTAACGATTCTTGTGTAACCGCCCTGACGATCAGCATACTTAGGTGCGATCTCATCAAATAACTTGTTTGTAAGATCTACAGTCTTAGTATTCTTCTTCTTTCCAGCAGCTGCTGTAGGAACTTCTGTAACTGTGTAAAGAACCTTATCCATCTGCTTTCTAGCGTGAAGTCTTGAAGGAAGATCCTTCTTGATTTCCTTCTCTACTGTCTCGTATACAGTAACCTTCTTGCCATCAACAACTTCCTTAACTCTCTTGCCTTCAGCATCCTTCTTAGGAACCTTAGCTGAAACCTTAACTGTCTCGTAGTTGTCTTTCTCTTTAACTGCAAGTGTGATGAGCTTTTCAGCCATCTTCTTAACTTCCTTGGCTCTTGCCTCTGTAGTAACAATCTTGCCATTCTCGATTAATGCTGTTACCTGACCTCTTAATAAAGCCTTTCTCTGGCTAGATGTTCTGCCGAGCTTTCTATATTTTGCCATGATTTACCTCCATTTGTAACAGCTATACATGCGCTTATGGACTTACTGTATAGCCGCCGTATCTACAAATTAATCTTCATTAGGTCTAAGATGTAAGCCCATTTCCTTAAGCTTAAGGAGAACCTCATCTAAAGACTTCTTACCTAAGTTTCTTACCTTCATCATATCATCTGATGTCTTATTGCAAAGCTCTTCAACTGTGTTGATACCAGCTCTTCTAAGACAATTAGATGAACGAACAGATAATTCAAGATCTTCAATGCTCATTGAAAGGACCTTAGTTGTCTCATCCTCTTCCTGCTCAACCATGATTTCCACTTTCTGAGCGTTCTCTGAAAGATTGATGAATCCCTTTAAATGTTCACTTAAAACCTTAGCTGCGAGACTTAAAGCCTCATCTGGTTCTATTGTACCATTAGTAAAAATATCAAGTGTAAGTTTATCAAAATCTGTATCCTGACCTACACGAGTATTCTGAACTGCCATATTAACTCTCTCTACTGGTGTGTAGATTGAATCAACAGCGATAACGCCTGCTGGCTGATCATCTCTCTTATTCTTCTCTGAGCTTACATAACCACGTCCATTAGTGATTGTAAGTTCCATTGAGAGCTTGCTGTCTGCACCATTAAGATGTGCAATAACAAGATCCGGATTAATTATTTCAATATCAGGATCAACCTGAATATCTGATGCTTTAACTACACCTTCGCCTACGAAGTCGATATGGGCTTCCTTAGGCTCAACAGAATTTCCGTTGTTCTTGATTGATAACTGCTTGATGTTCATGACGATCTCAGTAACATCTTCCTTAACACCTGGAATTGAGCTGAATTCATGAAGTACACCTTCAATCTTGATACTGCTTACAGCTGTACCAACTAATGAAGAGAGCATAATTCTTCTTAAAGAATTACCTAATGTTAAACCATAACCTCTTTCGAGTGGCTCAACAACAAATTTACCATACTTGCCATCTTCTGATTTTTCTGTCATCTCAATCTTTGGCATCTTGAAATTAAAATCTGCATCAACCATGTATAGTCCCTCCTTTTTATGGGTTTTATAAGTTTTATTCTATATTTCCGATACGGATTACTTAGAATATAACTCGACGATAAGCATCTCGTTTACAGGAACGTCAATAACTTCTCTTGTAGGGATTGACTTAACTGATCCCTTAAGAGCGTCTGCATCTGCCTCTAACCACTCTGGAACAAGTCTTCCATTAGTAGCCTCAAGGATTTCCTTGTATCTTGCTGATGACTTAGACTTCTCTCTGATTTCGATAACATCTCCAGCCTTTACAAGGTATGAAGGGATGTTTACGCACTTACCATTAACTAATACATGCTTGTGATCAACGATCTGTCTTGCTTCTTTTCTTGTTCTAGCGAATCCTAATCTAAAAAGAACGTTGTCAAGTCTGAGCTCGAGCATGATCATAAGGTTCTCACCAGTCATACCCTTCTGTCTCTCAGCCTTCTTATAGTAATTTCTGAAAGGCTTCTCTAATACACCGTAGATGAACTTAGCCTTCTGCTTCTCACGAAGCTGCATACCATACTCGCTAACCTTTCTACCAGCGTTCTTTGCCTTTCTTCTAGATTTCTTATCTATTCCTAAATATACAGGATCCATTTCAAGAGATCTACATCTCTTGAGGACAGGTGTTCTATTAACTGCCATTGTAATCTTACCTCCCTAAATTAAACTCTTCTACGCTTTGGTGGACGGCATCCATTGTGTGGAACTGGAGTAACATCCTTGATACTTGTAACTTCAAGACCAGCTGCTGAAAGTGCTCTGATAGCTGCTTCTCTACCTGAACCTGGTCCCTTAACCATAACGTCTACAGACTTTAATCCGTGAATTAATGCAGCCTTTGTTGCTGTCTCTGCTGCCATCTGTGCTGCATAAGGAGTAGACTTCTTAGATCCTCTGAATCCGAGTCCACCTGCAGATGCCCATGATAAAGCATTTCCTTCTGCATCTGTTAAAGTAACTATTGTATTATTGAAAGATGACTGAATATGTGCCTGTCCTCTTTCAACATTCTTCTTAACACGCTTCTTTGTCACTTTTTTTGTAACTTTCTGAGCCATGATAACTAACCTCCTGTGAGTTTAACAATTCAATTATTTCTTCTTATTAGCTACAGTCTTCTTAGGACCCTTACATGTTCTTGCGTTAGTCTTTGTCTTCTGACCTCTGCATGGAAGTCCCTTTCTATGACGGATTCCTCTGTAGCATCCGATTTCCTTTAATCTCTTAATGTTCATGGCAACTTCTCTTCTTAAGTCACCTTCTACTAAATGCTCTGGATCAGCATCGATAACCTTAGCAATCTTTGCTACTTCTTCATCTGTAAGATCCTTAACACGTGTATCTGGATTAACGCCAGCCTCTTCAAGAATCTTAGATGCTCTTACTCGGCCAATACCGTAAACATAAGTAAGTCCTATTTCAATACGCTTTTCTCTTGGTAAGTCTACACCTGAAATACGAGCCATGTGTTCTTTAACCTCCGTTTGATCAATTAAATTAATATTAATATAGATAGAAAAATGTAGTCCGATTCCTACGCAGCTCGTTCTAGGCTCTATCCCCCGCTTCGAACGCCTGAAATGTGTGCGTCACCTTCAGTCTACTATATTTGATAGCAATGAACACCGTCAACTTATCCGGATGTGTCATCGCTGCAGCCGCAAAACTGTTCTCTGTCCATCATAATACAGACAGAATTAGTTACAATATCAACTAGTGAGATTGATATCATAACGCAGAAATATGAGAAGTACTTCTACTTCTCTGCTTCAGGGAAATTAACCCTGTCTCTGCTTGTGCTTAGGGTTTTCACAGATAATTCTGATGCTACCCTTTCTTTTAATGACTTTGCATTTTTCACAAATTGGTTTAACTGATGATCTAACCTTCACTGCAAAAGCCTCCTTTCAGACAAGTTCGGTTGCTATTATAGCACAACCTTTTCTATCAACGCAAGGAAAATTTTACAAAATTTATAAAGAATATTTTGTACATATATTCCTATTGTTTTTATTTATCTCTCCAAATGATTCTTCCCTTTGTTAAATCATATGGTGATAACTCGATTGTTACCTTATCACCAGGAAGAATTCTGATGAAGTTCATTCTTAACTTACCACTGATTGTAGCAAGTATCTGATGTCCATTCTCAAGTTCTACTTTAAAAAATGCATTAGGTAATTTCTCAACTACCTTTCCTTCGATTTCAATTACATCTGCCTTTGACATATAAGTTTACCTCCTATTATTTGGCACTGGTTTTAATCTGCTTAATCGCATATTTTATTTCTTCATTACTTATAAACAGGTTTTTCTCTATCTTTTCTGCAAGATCACTATCTTTTTGTTTTATGAGCTGAACATGTTTCAGCTTTTTCTTTTTAAGTTTATCTGTCGGTCTTAACTTACCGTCCGACAGATAAACATATACATCATCAGATTCGAGAATCATATATACAGTACCTTTGTCATGGCCTGCTTTAGAACTTGCAAAATATCCTTTTATATCACTCATAGATGATTAACCTAAGATCTTAACTATTGCAGCAAATACATCATCCATAGGCTGTGTACCATCAACTTCTTTAAGTACACCCTTTCCTGAATAGTATTCGATCAATGGCTGTGTCTGCTCATGATATACTGAAAGTCTGTTTTTTACTGTCTCTGGCTTATCGTCATCTCTTAAGATAAGCTTCTCGCCACATGCATCACATATTCCTTCAACCTTTGTTGGGTTGAACTGGATATGGTATGTTGCTCCACAACCTACACATGCTCTTCTTCCAGACATTCTGTTTATTATATTCTCATCAGGAACTTCGACATTGATTGCATAATCAACTGACTCTCCATTAGCACTAAGAGCCTTATCAAGTGCCTCTGCCTGAGGAATTGTTCTTGGGAATCCATCAAGAACATATCCGTTAGCACAATCTGCTTCCTTGAATCTGTCCATGATAAGATCAACTACTAATTCATCAGGTACGAGCTCGCCCTTATCCATGTATGTCTTTGCCTTCTGTCCAAGCTCTGTATTGTTCTTAATATTAGCTCTGAAAATATCTCCTGTAGAGATATGTGGTATAGCATATTTTGCTGCTATCTTCTTAGCCTGTGTACCTTTTCCTGCTCCTGGAGCACCTAACATAATTATCTTCATAATATTTTCTCCATTCCAAAATCATAAATATTCGTAATAAATCATAATACACAAAGGACTTACCCGGCATAAACCGGGCAAGTCAATATTTTATACTAATATCATCCGCGATATAAAGAATTACTCACTGAGGAATCCCTTATAGTAACGATTGCACATCTGAGACTCAATCTGCTTTAATGTTTCAAGTACAACACCAACGATAATGATGATTGATGTTCCACCGAATGAAACTGAAGCATTAAAGAATCCTGTACACATTATTGGAATGAGGGCAATTATTAAAAGTCCGACAGCTCCAATAAATACGATATAATTAAGTATTTTGTTAAGATATTCGCTTGTAGACTTACCAGGTGTTATTCCTGGAATAACTCCACCCGCTTTCTTTAAGTTATCAGCTACCTCAATTGGGTTAAATGTTATTGATGTATAGAAGTATGCAAATATTATAAGCAGTACTATGTATACTATTAAACCAATTGAATACTTTGGAGCTTCAACTCTGCACCAGTATGATGAGCTAAGATATCTGGTCCACTCATATGATTTACCAAATAACTGGGCGATTATAACTGGGAACTGCATAAGTGATGATGCGAAAATAATTGGCATAACACCTGCAGTATTAACCTTTAATGGAATGTTTGTTGACTGTCCGCCAACTGTTCTTCTACCACTAACCTTCTGAGAGTACTGAACTGGAATTCTTCTCTCTCCATCCTGAAGGAAGCATACAAGAACAACCATAACAATAAGAATTGCTAATATTATTGCTGCTGCTAAAACACCCTTTGCAGGTGTCTTTGGTGCAACAAATGTGCTATATAATGTAGCAAAATCACTAGGCATACCTGATATGATATTAATCAAAAGTACTATTGAAATACCATTTCCAACACCCTTTTCAGTGATTCGCTCACCAAGCCACATTAATACTGCTGAACCAGCTGTAAGTGCAGCTACAACTACGATTATACATACTACGTAATGTAATGTGCTAAGCTGTGCTGAATCTTTGATAAGACCTGATCTACCAAATCCAACTGCCATAGCAATACTTTCTATTAAAGAAAGACCAATTGTTACGTATCTTGTAATCGATGCTATCTTCTTTCTACCATCTTCTCCCTCTTTCTGCATTTCCTCTAACTTAGGAATTGCAATTGTGAGAAGCTGCATGATAATTGAAGATGTGATATATGGTGTTATGCTCAGCGCAAAGAGGGACATTCTTTCGAATGAACCTCCTGTGAAAGCACTGAGATAACTTAAATCACCAGTATTAATTCCACTAAGTAAGCTACTAAAATAATTGGTGTCTACACCAGGGATTGGAAGTAAACTTCCAACTCTGACAACAACAAGAATTAATAATGTATATATTATCTTTTTTCTTATATCTTTGTTCTTAAAAGCGCCTACAAGTGTTTTAAACATATTAGATCACCTCGCAGGTTCCGCCGAGAGCCTCGATCTTCTCCTTAGCTGCAGCACTGAATGCGTTAGCCTTAACAGTAAGCTTCTTTGTAAGCTCGCCGTTTGCAAGAATCTTGATTCCATCTTTAGGATCCTTAACGATTCCTGACTCGATTAATGTATCTACAGTAACCTCTGCACCGTTATCAAAACGATCTAATACATTAACATTAATAGCAACGAATTCCTTACGGTTTCTGTTAGTGAATCCTCTCTTAGGAATTCTTCTATATAATGGCATCTGGCCACCTTCAAAACCTGGTCTTGGTGCTCCTGAACGAGCCTTCTGTCCCTTATGACCCTTACCAGCTGTCTTGCCGTTACCTGAGCCATGTCCACGACCTCTTCTGAAATTATCGCTTAATACTGAACCTTCTGCAGGTCTCAAATTAGATAAATCCATCATTGCACCTCCTTATCTGTAATTAGATTTCTTCTACCTTTAACATATAACCAATCTGCTGAATCTGTCCTCTTGTAGCAGCATTATCTGGAAGTTCAACTGTCTTATGCATCTTTGTAAGACCCATAGCTTCAACAGTTTTTCTATGCTTAGGAACAGCGCCGATTGGAGACTTAACTAAAGTTATTCTTAACTTCTCAGCCATTTTAACCTCCATCTCCTGCTTTGCAGGAATCACAATTTAATTAACCAAGGATCTCGCTAACTGACTTTCCACGAAGTCTTGCAACTTCTTCTGGAGTCTTCATAGACTTAAGTCCTTCGATTGTTGCTAATACAACGTTCTGCTTGTTGTTTGATCCAAGTGACTTTGTACGGATATTCTTGATACCTGCAAGCTCAAGGATTGAACGAGCTGGACCACCAGCGATGATACCAGTACCTTCTGGAGCTCTCTTTAATAATACTGTAGCTCCTCCGAACTTTCCAAGAAAATCATGTGGAACTGATCCGTTCTCATCGATTGGAACTTCTACTAAATGTTTGATAGCATCTTCTTTTCCCTTGCGGATAGCTTCTGGAATTTCAGCTGCCTTACCAACACCTGCACCTACGTGTCCGTTGCCGTCACCAACAACTACTAATGCTGCAAAACGCATGTTACGTCCGCCCTTTACAACCTTTGTTACACGCTTGATTGATACTACATTATCATTTAATTCTAACTGACTAGCATCAATTATTGTACGTTTCATACTGTAATCTCCCTTCCGCTTAGAATTCAAGGCCAGCTTCACGAGCTGCCTCTGCTAATGCCTTAATTTTACCTGCATAAATGAAACCGCCTCTGTCATAAACAACAGTCTTGATTCCCTTTTCTAATGCTCTCTTTGCTACGACTGTACCAACAGCAGCTGCTGCTTCAACATTGTTTGTCTTCTCAAGCTCTGCCTTAACTTCCTTATCAAGTGTTGATGCTGATACAAGTGTCTTTCCAACTGTGTCGTCAATAATCTGAGCATACATATGATTATTGCTTCTGAACACAGCTAAACGTGGTCTTTCTGCAGTACCACTGAAACGATTACGTAATCTTCTATGCTTCTGTTCGCGAACTACTGTTCTTGATTTCTTACTAACCATTATGTTTTCTCCTTTAATTATTTCTTACCAGTCTTACCAACTTTACGTCTGATAACTTCATCAGCATACTTGATACCCTTGCCCTTATA
>JAUNOK010000003.1 GCA_030537195.1 Eubacteriales bacterium
GTTCATCCTGAGCCAGGATCAAACTCTCATAAAAAGGTCTTTGCTTCGCAAAGCCATGTTTGCCCTCGTCAGTATTAAACTAACTAGCTTTAATAGTTTTACCATCAAGCAGAATGCTTGATTGGACTTTACTGTTTAGGTTCGTGTATCTTTCGATACTCGCAAGATTCATAATGAATCATTTTAAAATTCTCAAAGAATTTCAAGGTTGTCTTTCTATTCAGTTATCAAAGAACTGTTCTCAAACCCAGTATTTATCTGGTGTTTTAAGTCTTATTTGTTACCGCTTACCGCGGCGACTTGTATATAATATCACCCGATCTACCTATTGTCAACAACTTTTTTCAAAAATTTTCAAAAAATTTGATTTTTTGACATCCATCATGTCTTTCATAGCATGTAAAGCCGCTTGTTTACTGGGTTTCTAGTGTTCTTTGGCAGTCCACTTTTTAACGCATAATTTCATCACAGCGACGGAATCAACCATATTTTCATTAAAATGCCACTCTTTGCCTTCTGTATAATGTGCCATTATTAATTCAAGGGCATGCTTCTTCTCATCATATGATTCTACGAATTCTATGCTGCCTTTTCCAATCACGCTCTGATACATATAACTATATGAACACGCTGTGTCTGAACCGACAAGCTCATGTTTCGTATCCATTTCAAAAGATGCCCTTCCATTACTCTTTATCAAGTCTGCTTTCTTTCCTTCTTTAGCACCATGACAATACAGTATAAGATTACCGTCATTGTCTTCATAGCCATAATTAAGTGGAACTATATATACATCTTCCCCATCCACAAACCCAAGGCGCAGACAGTCACATTTGTCTACGATTCCAAGCATAAGATTATAATCAGTTACTTCTCTTTCTTTTCTTCTCATATTATCTCCATCTTCTGGCTTCTATATAAGTTTAATAGCCTCATTAACGTTATTCACGCCAATAATCTCTATTTCATTGTTACTCTTTATGTTCTTCATACATACCCCTGGTAATATACATGTCTTAAATCCAAGTTTGACAGCCTCATTGACTCTCTGCTGTGCCTGACTTACTGCTCTTACTTCACCTGCAAGTCCGACTTCTCCGAATATAACTGTCTTTTCATCAATCGCCCTATTCTTAAAGCTGCTCACAAGTGCCATGATAATTCCTAAGTCAAGTGCTGGCTCATTAACTTTAATTCCACCTGCAACATTTACATATGCATCACTTCCTGACATATGTATACCAGCTCTCTTTTCAAGAACTGCCATAAGAAGATTAACCCTGTTATAATCTGTTCCCGCTGCCGTTCTTCTTGCCATACCGAAATTAGAGTCACATACAAGTGCCTGAATCTCCACCATTATAGGACGTGTTCCTTCAAGAAGGCACACAACAACTGAACCTGATGCGTTCTCAGGTCTTCCATTAAGCATATACTCTGACGGATTTTCAACCTCCGCCAGACCGCTCTGCTGCATTTCAAATACGCCTATTTCGTTGGTTGAGCCAAATCTGTTCTTAACCCCTCTTAATATTCTGTATGAAGCATATCTGTCACCTTCAAAATAAAGAACCGTATCAACCATATGCTCAAGCATCCTTGGTCCTGCAACTGTTCCTTCCTTAGTCACATGTCCAACTATGAATATAGTGATATTCAATCCCTTTGCAAGCTGCATAAGTACAGATGTTGTCTCTCTTACCTGCGAAACACTTCCCGGTGCTGCTGCTACATCCTCTTTATACATAGTCTGTATAGAGTCAATTATGACTACTTCCGGTTTATTTCTTGTAAGAATATCCTCTATATTATCAAGATTAGTCTCACATAACAGTTTCAATACTCCATTACATCTGCCAATTCTATCCGCCCTCAGCTTTATCTGTTTAAGGGATTCTTCTCCCGATATATATAGTACATCTCTTCCTGCTCCCGACAGGTTATAACACATCTGCAGAAGAAGCGTAGACTTTCCTATTCCCGGGTCTCCTCCTACAAGCACCAAAGAACCTGCAACAATTCCCCCGCCAAGCACTCTGTCGAGCTCTGCTATGCCTGTAGATGTTCTGTCGTTCTCTTCAAAACTCACACTGTTTATCTCTACAGGAACAGGTGCTGACGAAGCTGCTGCCCTCTGGCTTGTTCCTGCTATTCCCTTAGCTGACTTCTGTCTGCTTACTGGCTCTTCTACAAATGTGTTCCATTCCTTACACGCTGGGCACTGTCCGAACCATTTGGCAGACTCATATCCACATTCTTTACAAAAAAACGCTGTATTCTTTGCTTTAGCCATATATCCCCCTAAAAAAGGCTGTCACAACATATTCATGTGTGACAGCCCTGTAAAATCATAATATCCTTTAAACTTTGATTAAGCCTTCTTAATATCTACTTTAACAGGCTTCTCACCATCAAATTCTACTGAAAGAACAAGCTTTCCACCCATATTAGTAGCCATTGTTCCTGCATCTTTATCATTAATTCTGATATCGTATGAAGCACCTTCTTCAAGACCTAATGTTATCTGCGCATCTTCTTTTCCTTCTACGCAAAATGTTACACTTGTATCTGTAGCCTTGAAATTATTAACTGCTGTTCCTGGAACAGATTCATATACAAATGAACCATTCTTCTCAAGCTTAGTGATTTCATAAAATGTCTTCACCTTATATGTATCCCCACAATGCTCGAAATCTGGCAGCTTTGATTTAACATCTAACTTATAATTACCAAAGCTGATTGTTCCATCCGCTTCTGAACGAATCAATTCATTTACTACTGGCATATTATTATCCTCCTGTTTGTTACGATATGTATGTACTGATTATACAATAAACTGACAAAAAGCGCCAGCAATTTGTCAGTTGTTTATTGTTTATTTATTATTTGTTCACGCCCCTTTTAAGAGTGAAGTTAAGCTTGTTATCCTTTACAGTTATCTTAACTTTATTGCCAGCATGTACCTTTCCCATAAGGATACGTTCTGCAAGAACATCTTCCACTTCATTCTGGATAGTACGACGCAGAGGTCTTGCTCCGTATTTCGAATCATATCCCTTATCAACAAGCCACTGTCTTGCAGCATCATCAAGCTCTATTGATAATTTCATCTGCTCCATAATACGCCTGTTAACATTAGCTATCATTATATCTACAATCTTAGATATCTGTTCTTTGCCAAGAACGTGGAATACAACAATATCATCTATTCTGTTAATGAACTCTGGCTTAAATATTCTCTTAACCTCATCCATAACTTTGCTTTTCATCTCTTCGTGATTCTGCTGTTCAGTCATTCCTGATGAGAACCCAAGTGACTTAGGAGATACTATATTCTCAGCTCCGGCATTACTTGTCATTATAATTATTGTATTCTTGAAATCTATGACTCTTCCTGTTGAATCTGTTATATGTCCATCGTCAAGCACCTGTAAAAGAACATTAAATACATCCGGGTGGGCTTTCTCAACTTCATCAAAAAGAATTACAGAGTATGGATTTCTTCTTACTTTCTCACTAAGCTGTCCTCCCTCATCATATCCTACATATCCTGGAGGTGAACCAATAAGCTTTGATACTGTGTGTTTCTCCATAAACTCAGACATATCAACTCTTATAAGTGAATTCTCTGTTCCAAACATTGCATCTGCCAGTGCTTTGGAAAGTTCTGTCTTACCTACACCAGTAGGTCCTAAGAACAGGAATGAGCCAATTGGTCTGTTAGGATCTTTAAGCCCTACTCTTCCTCTTCTTATAGCCTTAGCAACAGCTGTAACAGCCTCATCCTGTCCGATAACCCTGTTGTGCAGAGTTTCCTCAAGCTTCATAAGACGTTCAGACTCTGCCTGCGCAATTCTCTGTACAGGAATCTTTGTCCATGTTGATACAACAGAAGCAATTTCATCCTCACCAACAACAAGATTATTCTCATTAATGCTGTCCTGCCACTGCTTTGTCATCTTTTCAAGCTGTTCTTTTTTCTTTAACTGCTTTTTCTTGATTTCTCCGGCTTTCTCGTAAGCCTCTGTCTTAATCGCTTCTTCCTTATCAGTAGTAAGCTGTTCTATCTGAGCCTCTAATGTCTTAATCTCCTCAGGCATTACATATGCATCAAGTCTTGTCTTAGAAGATGCTTCGTCAATAAGGTCAATTGCCTTATCAGGAAGAAATCTGTCATTAATATATCTCTTAGATAGCTTAACTGCTGCAACTACAGCCTCATCTGTAATTGTAACATGATGATGTTCCTCGTATTTGCCCTTAAGACCTCTTAATATCTGGATTGCCTCATCTGCCGTAGGTTCTTCAACCTTAACTGGCTGGAATCTTCTTTCAAGTGCAGCATCTTTTTCAATATGCTTTCTGTATTCTTCAAGAGTTGTAGCACCGATAAGCTGTATTTCGCCTCTTGCAAGAGATGGCTTTAATATATTAGATGCGTCAATAGCGCCTTCAGCCCCACCTGCTCCTATTATTGTGTGAATCTCGTCTAAGAAAAGTAATACATTACCGGCATTCTTAACTTCTGCTATTACTTTCTTGATTCTTTCTTCAAATTCACCTCTGTACTTAGAACCTGCAACCATTCCTGACAAATCTAATGTCAGAAGACGCTTGTCCTTAATTGTCTCAGGCACATTACCTTCAACTATGCGGGCTGCAAGACCTTCTGCTATGGCAGTCTTTCCTACACCCGGTTCACCTATAAGACAAGGATTATTCTTAGTTCTTCTGCTAAGTATCTGAATAACTCTCTGAATCTCTTCTTCTCTTCCAATAACAGGATCCAGCCTTCCCTCTCTTGCCATCTGTGTAAGATCTCTGCTGTACTGATCAAGTGTTGCAGTACTTTTTTTATCACCGCCTCTTGGTCTTCCATTCTGGAAATCTTCTTTAGCCCTTCCCGTATCTTCACCCATAGCCATAAGAAGATCTACATACATCTTCTTAACTGGAACTCCTATTGTATTAAGAAGTCTCGAAGCCACACTGTCTGTCTCTTTTATTATAGCAATTAAAATGTGTTCTGTACCTATAAGTTCTGACTTGAAACGTGCAGCTTCTCTTGCTGCATTGTCAAGTATATGTCTTACTCTTGGTGTATATCCTGACGGCTCTTTTACATTAACTACACTGTCAGGCGCTATAAGCTGACATACAAGATTAATAATCTTTTCATCCGTAACATCATTGCTAAGAAGAACTGATGATGCAAGCCCACCTTCAGCTTTAATAAGCCCTATAAGAAGATGTTCTGAACCTATATAACCATGTCCTAACATAGCAGCTGTATCTGCCGCGTAATTAAGCGCTTCCTGCGCTTTACTGGTAAATCTGCTCTGCATTTTGTAACCCTTTCTATATCATTTTCTATATGATTATGGTAATTATTAATTAATGGATTGTTGGCAGATGTTCTCTGATGAAATCTGCTCTTGCAATTTCCAGCTCCTCTTCATCCATATCTTTATTAGATATCATAAGAAGATTAGCTGGATGTATTCCTATCATAAGCTGATATATATTACTCTCATCAAACCCATCAGCCTTAATAAGTCCTGATGCGAGTCCAAATCTTATCTGTGAAAGCAACAACTCTCCATCATTAAGTGTAACCTTCCTGGCATATTTTAACACACCATATGATCTGTACACCATATCAAGTGCGGTCATCTTTCGCTTCGTAATATACTGCTTTCTGTAATTGCGCTCCTGTGCAATAATCTGTTCTGCAATATTGTCAAGATTATCAATTATATCTTTCTCACTTTTTCCAAGTGTCACAAGATTAGTAAGCTGGTATATATCACCTAACGCTCTGTTATTATCGCCTTCCATTGCCCTTAACACCAGACCGAATCTTCCAACCTCTGGAATCAGTCCTGATATTTTATCATTTCCCGCAAGTGCTGGCAAATGAAGCATGTAACTTGCCCTCATTCCCGTTCCAGCATTAGATGGAAGTGTTGTGAGATATCCAAACTTCTGGTCATACGAATAATCAAGCACATTACCAATAATATCATCCATCTTATCAGCCAGTGTATATGCTTTCTGCATATTCATACCCGCAGCAAACGCCTGTATTCTTATATGATCTTCTTCATTAATCATTATTGACACATCCTCATCAGGGGCAACAAATCCTGCTGCATAATCCTGTTTTTCAAGATATGAACTTATAACATGTCTCTCCCTCATACCCATCTTCTGATACGTATCAAGATAATCAAAATTATATGAATTATAATCGCTTACCGGCGACACATTCTTTAACTGGTCAGTAACATTTTTAACCAGCTTCTTTGCATCTGCATCTGACATCTTATAGGAAAAGTTATATCCTCTAATATTACGGGCAAGTCTTACTCTGCTTGATATAACAACATCAGAGTTATTGCCGCCCTCTTCAAACCATCTAAGCATTGTGACCGCCTCCCTGTGTTGTATCCTCTTTCTTTAGCTGTTTTATCATATCACGAAGTCTTGCTGCTTCTTCGAAATTCTCTATCTCAACAGCCTCTCTTAATTTCATGTTCAGTTCACTGATTCGCTCTTTAGCAGATTTCTCTGCCTTTTCTGCTTTCATGACTGGCAGAACATCTGACTCATCATTATCATATGTCTGCTCTGTCTGTTTCTTATATTTCTTTCCTTTGTGCACTGAATCACCATGCAGCCTTTTCATATTATCCTCAATAAGAGGTCCAAACACTCCATAACACTCAGCACACCCAAATTTACCCACCATAGTAAATTCATCAAATGTCATTCCACAGCCAGGACATTTGATATGCATCATAGGTCCGTCTTCCACCTGTGCTGAATTACCAGCCAGCAGACCTGTCAGAAGTCTTACAAATGGAAACTCAGAATCCGCACTTTCTGACATTCCTGCAAAATTAAGTCTTCTTGCACAATCCATACATATATGGTGTTCTTTCTTAATTCCATTGATTATTTCTGTATAATGAATTGAAGCTTCATTCTGATGACAATTCTCACAAAGCATATTATTCCTTTCCAGCCAGGAATTACATTCCTGCTTTATTCAAATACTCTCATCTTAGTTAAAGCATAGTAAGGGCCAAAATATGTTATTAAAGCAACTGTAAAGGCTATTACTAACGCCAGAACATTAGACGATGTAAGTGTATACATTCCCTTATATGAAAGCCATGTAAACACACCCATTATAAGTGCCGATATAACAGGTTTGGCAAATATACTTATATACGGCATTGTATAATCAATTTCCTGATATAAGGTTCTAAGATTAAGTATAAATATTAATATCGGAAATGTTGCATTACCTATAACCACTGCATATATCCCAAGTGCTGAAAACTTAAGTAGCACAAATACAAGCACAATGTGAACTGCAAGTGATATAGATGAATGTATCATTGGCACATTTACACGGTCAATTCCCTGTAGTGCTGTACTTGTAACTGTAGAGAGTGTATAGAACACAACTGCAATTGCGCCTATCTTTAACATCATTCCACCCTGCGCGCTGTTATAACGTGAGAATAACAGTCTGATTATAGGCTGTCCGATAACAAACAATCCTACAAATGATGGAACTGCAATAAACATATTAGTCTTTAATGTCTTAGTAATCTTATCATATATAGAATCATAATCCCTGTCTGTAAATGATGCTACCACACTAGGAAGCATTGATGCAGACATTGCAGACGCAACTCCCTGAGGTATACCTATAAGAAGGCTGTAACTCGAACTGAAATTACCAAGGTCCATGGATATGCTCTTAGTGATATCCCGTCCAACCATTATATTACTAAACATCACATCATCTATCAAAGCACTAATCTGGTAAAATGTCTGTCCAAGTATAATTGGTATCATTGTATATATGATAATCTTACAAATCTCGCCTGTACTTTGATCCTCTGTATGTCTGTCTTTTCTTTTCAGCCTGTTAAATGTCGGTGTATATACTGCATAGAGAAATCCCATAAATAAAACCGCTGTAAGTGCCCCCATAGCAGTACCAAGCGTACTTCCTGCTGCTCCATATGCTGCCACATCTGGGGATGAAGCAAATGCCTTCATCATTCCATATCCGGCAGCAATACTTACAATAGCATTAACAATCTGCTCAACTATCTGTGATACAGCAGTTGGAATCATTGTACTCTGTCCTTGAAAGAAGCCTCTTATAACACCAAGAATTGCAACAAGGAATATTGTAGGTGCAAGAATTCTTAACGGAATTGCAAGTCCAGGAAGGCCTCCTCCATATATAACATTTTCAATAAATGAAGCACCAAAGAATACAAGAAGTGCAGCAACACCTCCTGTACATATTGCAACCATTAATGAACATTTTAATACCTTGGCTGCACTTTTATATCTTCTTTTAGTAAACCTTGCTGATACAAGTTTGGATACCGCCATAGGAAGACCATATGATGACAGTACAAGCATTATATTATATATGTTAAATGCTGCTCCATATATACCATTACCTTCACTTCCTATAATGTTAACGACAGGAATTCTGTAAAGCATACCTATTATTCTTACAAGAATACCTGCAATTGCAAGAATACTACCATGAACTATAAAATTGCGTTTATTAGATTCTGACATACTAATCTCCAAATCTTATGTAATAATTGTTTTCGAATTTGATTTTACATCTTATATACAATAAAATCTATAAATTTTTTGTTAAAAAAACCGTTCCAACCACTATTGATCAGAACGGTTCACATTTTATATTAATTAATTAAGAAATCAGCCAGCATCCATGTGCCATTCTGTTTTACAAAAGTATATGTAAGTGATGTCTTATATGTTGTATTGCCAGTCTGATAATCAACATAAAGATCATAATAAACATCACATGAAAAACAGCTATCTGAATACTTTCTGAAATTACTGATAGATTCATTATTAAACTGATATGTATATGACTTTCCCCAAAGATATGCCCATATAGCAGGAATGTCACTGACATACTCGGCTGCTGTACCAATCATGTAACTTGACAGCTTAGAAAGGCTTCCTCTGTTAATGATATAAGCACCATACTGCTCTGCTATTGTATATATTCTTGATTCAAGGCTCTTATATAATTCATCATCCGAAGGATAATAAGCTGTATAGCCTGTCTTCTTATCATATTCTACTGTAAGCTCTTTTCCATTAAGCTTAGCCGTTATTACAGGCTGTGCTATAAGCTGACCCACATCATACACATCATTAGTAGGAGTTTTCACATAATTAGATACATGTAAACATGGAGCAAATTCAACCGCCGATTCTGTTCTGTATGTATCATTCACCTGAACTCCATTAATGTAAACATCTGCTCCGGTTGGTGCTGTTACTTTCACATCAGCAAGTCCTTTGGTGTAATCTCCAAAAGAAACTGTTCCAAGAGTCCACTTATTAAACTTATGTGCATTCTTTCCTGCAGACTTAAGTTCTACCTTGGCAATAGGTGTGTCACCAGCATATACTACATATACAGGTGTCTTCTCAGAATATTCACCAGCCTTTTTCTTGTACGATACTGTATTACCATTTAACTTATCTTTAAAATATTCTGCTATTGTATCAGTTGTTTCAAACTCACCTGAATCAACATTACTGTCTGACAAGAGTTTTCCTATCCCATCCGGAGTAAACTGCTCTGCTACCTTATCCATTGTTCCTGATGGAATTCCTTCTTCATAATCTTTCAAAAGGCTATGAAGCATAATCAGTATAACAACACCTGCGATAAGAAGAATTCCGCAGTATATACATAAAAATTTCTTAAAATTAGACAACTTCTTTTTTCTTTTATTATTTCGTGTCATACTACTTTCCTCCTTCTTACTTAATTAAAAATGCTGTTGGACAGCTTCTTGGTCCTGTTGGTGAATATGGAACATTAACCACTTCTCCATCATAATACATCTGGGTCGATGTACCTCCATCCATTGTAGAAGCATTTACAGCTCCATACTGTGCCATAATATCCTGAAGATCTGAGAATGTTGCGCCAATACTGTTAGGCTGTCTTCCATCTACTGCAAGAAGAAGAATCTTACCATCCGCAGTCTGTCCAATTGCTGTTCTTGGATTAGTTCCGCCTGCAATTCCAACAACATCCTGTGCCTCTCCATTAACAATAAGGAATGGCCCAATATGGTTGCTTATACTTACACAATCTCTTATATTAAGTTCCTTTGCCTTAGCAGCATTCATATTGCCAAGTACAAGCTTATTATCATATGTTATGCCTGTGACATGGGATGTTCCGCCATTATCATTAAGAACTTCGCCGTCTTTCATTACAAGCCCGATTGGCATAGCTGTATATGTTGTGTCTCCATCAACGAATTCTCCACCATTAACGCCACCAATTGCATCATATCTCTTAGCTATATCTGCAACAACCATTCCATTACCATTAGTAAATTCAGGAACTGTTCCTACAAACAATCTGCTAGGATCTTTTACAATCATAAGTTTTCCTGAATATGTAGCACCCTTAACGTCTACTATCTCAATATCTGGAGTTTCAGGATCCTGTGCAGATGTATCAATATTTACAAGTCCTGCATCTGTAATCTCATCTGTATCCTTAATCGCATTATTAGCTTTAATCTGGTCTATCTCATCCTGTGAGCAGAACCAGTTAGCAAGAAATCCGATTGCACTTGTCTCCTGAACAGAAAGAACAAACTGAATCTTTGCTGTCTTAGACGGACCATACACAAGCATAGCCATAACTGAATACAGGAATAAAACAAGAATAAGGATTGTTGATAAAAGTGTTGCACCTACTCTTCCCGCCCATACAAGTACGGGATTCTTACGTTTCTTCTTAGTATTCTTTCCGCCGTCTTTGTTATCTGATGATGTCTTAGATTTGCCATATGTCTTATTGTCTTCATAACTGTCATCTAATACATCAAACGGATCAAACCCGTCAATATCTTCGAGTTCGATATCGTCAGCGGTATTGTTAAGTTCCATATCTTTTTTAGCCACTATAACTTCCTCCTAAATTGTTACTTAAAAACCCATCTTTTCTGAATCTGATAACTGATAAGGAATAATCCCAGATCAATTATAATCTTAGCTACTCCTGACAGAATTACACTTAATGCAAGCAGCTTCGTTGCAATATACACCAATGCGTAAGAACATGCAAGCTGGCAGAACCATAAAATGTAATATCTCACAACGGTCTGCTTAAGTCCTGACTGTGATTTAAATACCGCATTTCTGTTAATTGTAAAATTAAACACAGATGATAAAACCCTTGCAATTGCAGTACTTAAGAATATTCTGAGACTTACCGCGAGTCCGATAAGTACAAATTCAAGAATATTAAATATTGCATTGTCTATCACCCATGAAGCAATAGAACTTCCTACATACTTCATTCCTGTACTTTTGAAAAGATATTTTAATATGACTTTATATATCTTAATTGAGTCTTTAACAGGATTAAAATGTGATGACGAATTGTCCTCTATGTATACTGTCTCAATTGGTTCTTCCTGAAATCCAATATTATACTTCTTAAATGCAAGCAGCATATTAGTCTCATACTCAAAACGTTCGCCTTCTACCTTGTCAAATGTTTCAAGATACTTATATGGTATAGCTCTCAAGCCAGTCTGTGTGTCCGAAATATTCAATCTGCATAATACTTTGAATACACCGCTTGTCATATTATTGCCGAACTTACTTCTGGCAGGAACATCCTCGCCACTGAAATCCCTTACGCCTAAAACCACATTACCAGTTGCAACCATTGTTTCACTACATTTTTTAATATCTTTAGCACGATGCTGATTATCTCCGTCTACTGTCACAACTCCATCAATATCTTTTCTGTTCTCAAGGCAGAATTCAAATGCTGTCTTTAAGCCTCTTCCTTTTCCCTTGTTAACTTCATGTGTAAGAATTGTACATTCACTATGTGCTGCGACTTCATTAAATGGAGCCATATGTTCATCATCACTTCCATCATTAACAATAATGATGTCCTTAAAGCCTTCCTCAAGTAAAGCATTAACTACAGCTACAAGCTTATTATCAGGATTCAGTGACGGTATAATAACCGATACTTTCATAATATTCATCCCACTCTTTGCTAATATTTATAGTGCTTTTCCATTTAAACGCACTGTATTTAGAATATAATAATTCACTAAAGATTGCAATAAAAATTTCGTATGCTGTGTAACAGGGTCATGCTGTAAACCATAATATTGTATTGTAGATTAAATTTGGAGGACTTTTACATGAGTGATTTAGCAGCAACAAACTGCGGAGGATGCGGTGGATGTGGAGATAACTGCAATTCAATTGTATGGATTATCATTCTCCTTCTCCTCTTTGACGGAAACAACGGATGTGGATGCGGATGCAACAATGGTTGCGGTAATGGATGCAATTCCTTCTGGATTATAATTCTCCTCTGCTTATGCTGTGGCTGTGGCAACGGCACTAACTTCCTTAACGGCTTTGGATGCGGATGCAACAATGGTTGTGGATGCAACAGCGGATGCGGATGCCAGTAATCTTTTAATATGGGGCTGCCTTCAATGGCAGCCCTTATATATTTAAGCTTTTCCCCGTTCCATCATACACACACTATCTATTTCATATATGGTATTTTCTTCTTCAACAAGTATATTCCCATTATCCTGAATATCCATATTGATTACCATATCATTACTCCTTTTTTATATATTATATGGACTTATTTCGTAATTGCGAAGCCTTACAGGAATAATTAAGATATACCCACTAATATATATAGAACAAAATATTCTGCTGTGAGCCTATATGAAAGAACTTCCTATAACTGAATTTGACATGCAGACGCTTCCTCAGTTCATACAGCTTGCCAAAGCCATTCTTCCTTTTATGGAATTCGGCACCCAGCAGACTCTGGGAACTCTGCTTCGTGCATATGAATTTTCCTGCACAATGAATTATTACAGCCGTCCGGAAAGTCTGCGTATTGCAGCATGCTCTTCCAAGCCGCATCTTTCTTTAAACAGTCCTATTCAGGATATTCTTTCAGATGAAAACATCATGAATGTTATTCTCAGATACTGTCCGGATAATTTTAAGAATGTCATAAACAATTTTAAGAACTACAGTAAGATGTCCGATTTATTCAATATGATGAATCCTGACCAGTCTGGAAGCAACGGATTTCTCAATCCGGCACAGCAGAAAATGTATGAAGCATATACAGAGCAGTTAAACAATCTTAATATTTAATAATTTGGAGGATTCTATGTCAGAATTAGATTTTAGAAAGCAGCTTCTGCTTAACGAATTCAAAACTTTATCACAGGGAAAGAAAAATGATGAAATCATCCCTCTTCTTTTCGCTATTAATGATAAGGCTAAAAAATCCGGCATAACATTTACTAAAGAGGACTGTCAGTTAGTAATCAGCAGCATGTCTGGGCAGCTAAGTGAAAAAGAGCTCAGGCTATTGCCTGAGCTCCTGTCTCTTCTTAACATGAATTAATATCTTTAATTACTTGGCAACAATATTAACAATTCTTCCTGGTACATAGATTTCTTTAATAATGTTACCTGAAAGCTTGCTTCCAAGTGCTTCCTTAGCTGCAGCAATTACACTGTCTTTGTCAGCATCCTTGGCAATATTGATAGTAGCCTTAGTCTTTCCATTAATCTGGACTGCTATCTCAACTGTTGATTCAACTGTCTTAGCTTCATCGTATTCAGGCCATGTCTGCTGATATACTCTTCCGCTCTCGCCGATTGCTTCCCACATCTCTTCTGTAATGTGTGGAGCAACCGGATTAAGTAAGATAAGGAATGTCTTAAGTTCTCCCTTAGTAATCTTACCCGCCTTGCTGAAATCATTGAGCATTGTCATAAGCTGTGCAATAGCTGTATTGTACTTAAGATTCTCGTAATCAAATGAAACCTTCTTGATTGTCTGATGCATCTTAGTCTCGAATTCCTTAGAAAATCCTTCTTCATCAGTCATGATATCCTGAAGCTTCCAAACTCTGTCTAAGAATCTGCGACACCCCTTAACACCATCTTCTGACCATGAAGCAGCTGCGTCAAATGCACCAATGAACATCTCATATGTTCTTAATGTATCTGCACCGTAATCTCTTACGATATCATCAGGGTTAACAACATTGCCTCTTGACTTACTCATCTTCTCGCCGTTCTCACCAAGAATCATACCATGAGATGTTCTCTTCTGATATGGCTCTGGGCAAGGTACAACCTTCTGGTCGTAAAGGAATCTGTGCCAGAATCTTGAATAGAGTAAGTGTAATGTTGTATGTTCCATTCCACCGTTATACCAGTCTACTGGAAGCCAGTACTTAAGAGCTTCCTGACTTGCAAGTGTCTCTGTGTTATGTGGATCTGTATATCTTAAGAAATACCATGATGATCCAGCCCACTGAGGCATTGTATCTGTTTCTCTCTTAGCTGGTCCGCCACAGCATGGGCATGTTGTATTAACCCAGTCTGTCATTGCTGCAAGAGGAGATTCTCCATTATCTGTTGGCATATAGCTTTCTACTTCTGGAAGAAGTAATGGAAGTTCGCTCTCATCAAGAGGAACATAACCACATTTGTCACAATGAACAATTGGAATAGGCTCGCCCCAGTATCTCTGACGTGAGAATACCCAGTCTCTGAGCTTATAATTAACCTTGGCATTACCAATTCCCTTTTCTGTAAGGAATTCAATCATCTTTTCCTTAGCTTCTTTAACTTCAAGTCCGTTAAGGAAATCAGAATTGATAAGAACGCCTGTTGCTACATCTGTAAATGCAGCTTCATTAACATCAACTTCCTCACCGTTCTTAGCTACAACCTGAATGATAGGAAGGTTGAACTTCTTAGCGAATTCCCAGTCTCTTTCATCATGTGCAGGAACGGCCATGATAGCACCTGTACCATAACTCATAAGTACATAATCTGATACCCAGATTGGAACTTCCTTGCCATTAACAGGATTAACTGCCTTAAGTCCGTTAATCTCAACACCTGTCTTATCCTTTGCAAGCTCTGCTCTCTCGAAATCTGACTTTCTCGAAGCCTGCTCTCTATAAGCCTCTATCTCATCCCAGTTCTTAATCTCATCCTTATACTTATCAAGATATGGATGTTCTGGTGATACAACCATGTAAGTAACACCGAAAAGTGTATCACATCTTGTTGTATATATTCTTAACTTATCTTCCTTACCAGCAATTGCGAAATCAACTTCTGCACCTGTAGAACGTCCAATCCAGTTCTTCTGCTGAGTCTTTACTCTCTCAATATAATCTACATGGTCAAGTCCTTCGATAAGCTTGTCTGCATAATCTGTAATCTTGAGCATCCATTCGCTCTTAACCTTACGGACAACTGGTGAACCACATCTTTCACATACACCGTTAACTACTTCCTCATTAGCAAGACCTACCTTACATGAAGTACACCAGTTAATTGGCATCTCCTGCTTATAAGCAAGTCCAGCCTTGAAAAGCTTAAGGAAAATCCACTGTGTCCACTTATAATAATCAGGATCTGTAGTATTAATCTCTCTGTCCCAGTCAAATGAATAACCGATTGACTGAAGCTGGTTCTTAAAATGATCTATATTATTCTTAGTAACTATCTTAGGGTGAATCTTGTTCTTAATAGCATAGTTCTCTGTTGGAAGACCGAATGCATCCCAACCCATTGGGTATAAAACATTATATCCCTGCATTCTTCTCTTTCTTGCTACAATATCAAGCGCTGTATATGGTCTTGGATGACCTACATGAAGTCCCTGTCCTGATGGATATGGGAACTCTACGAGTGCATAATACTTTGGTTTTGAATAATCATTAGTTGCAGCAAAGGCTTTTTCATCCTGCCATATCTGCTGCCACTTCTTTTCAACTGTTTTGTGGTTATATACTGCCGACATAACACATTCCTCCTTAAAAACGCATAAAATCATTCTACACACATCACCTTAATTTGTCAATTAAATAGCTGTCTTTACATTATCACTTTAAAGTGTTAAAATACCACTGTTCACTTAAAATTTATAATAATTCTTACATGGAGGTTATAACATATGAAGACTAGAGTTGGATTCATAGGTTTCGGACTCATTGCAGGAGCCTTAGCCCATGCCCTTAAAGAAAGCGGCAGGGATTATCATATAACTGCCACAAGCAGACATCTAGAACCGGTTAATGCCGCGGTTGCTGACGGTATTGTTGATGTTGCCGCACCTGCGGTAGATGAAACATTTGCACAATGCGATATAATTCTGTTATGTACACCAGTAATTACTATTACAGAATATCTTACAAAGATAAAAGATATTGCCAGTCCTGACTGTATCATCACTGACGTGGGAAGTGTCAAGACAATAATACACGAAGCAGCAAGTTCGCTGGGACTTGATAATCGCTTCATAGGCGGACACCCTATGGCTGGGTCTGAAAAAACAGGTTATGAGAATTCAAGTTCATCAATTATAAAAGGTGCAAGATACATAATCACACCAACCAAAGAAACCAAGCCTGAAAAAATCGAATTCATGAAACAGTTTGCATTAGATGTTGGCATGCGTCCTATCGTCATGGATTACCATGTTCATGACAAATCCGTTGCTGCCATAAGCCACGTTCCACATCTACTATCAACTGCACTTGTCCATGTAGTATCAGACAACGATGATGAAGAAAAGCATATGCAGCAGCTTGCCGCAGGATGCTTCCGTGACATGTCAAGAGTTGCTGCATCTTCCCCTGAAATGTGGGAGCAGATATGCTTAACTAACAGTTCTGCAATCAGCAACATTCTTGAACAGTATATTGAAATGCTTGAAACAATCAAAGATAACATCGACCAAAAAACACCAGGCTATGTCGCCAGCCTTTTCGAGATGTCCCGCGAATACAGAAATTCACTTGAAAGCAAACACCCAGAGCATTAAGCTCTGGGTGTTTTATTTATGGTGATTCGACATATATACGCACCTGCAGGACTGTCTGTATATAGCACATGCTTTCAGGATTCCTGCGCTTAGTAGGAGTAAATGCTACTATCTACAAAGTCTATTACAGCGTGCGAAAGCAAACGCACTTCGTTTGAACGAGCTTTCGCACGCTGAACTTATGTATATAGCAGCATTAACTCCTACACAGCTCGTCATATTCAAGCATATGCTATATACAGACACCCCCGCCGGTGCTCACTAACATCGAACGGTCATAAATAAATCATCAGACCTTGAAACAGCCACCACCGACGAATTCTCGTAAAATTGAATCAATTGGTACGTTCTCGTAGCCGCATGGCAGGAAGTAATTTAGGAACTTAAGCAGTCTGTTGGCTTCCTGATATTCCGGATCAGCCTCTGTCACCTGAAAAAGTATAGGTTCAACAAATGACTTTAATACACATGGTTCATATGGCATTGCTGAATTAAACATAACATCTGCCTGCTCCTGGAATGGAAAGATATTCTTCTCTTCTCCTCTTCTTACAGACTCCCACATAGAAAGAGTCTTCTTGGCAGATGCCCCTCTCGTTCTGTAATCTCTTACAAGTCTTCTTAAAAGTCTTCCATCTGTAGTTGATACCCTGTTGTGCTCATCAACATTAAGCTGTGTAAGTGCACTGATATATATCTTGAACTTACTGTCTATTGGAAGTGAATAAGATAATTCATCATTAAGACAATGGATACCTTCTATTACAAGGACATCATCTTCACCTAACTGCAGGAAATTACCATTATATTCTTTTCTTCCAAACTTAAAATTAAATTCAGGCAATTCAACCTTTTCTCCATTAAGAAGCTGTGTCATATGCTTATTAAAAAGTTCAATATCAACTGCATGAAGGTCTTCATAATTGTAATCACCATTCTCATCAAGCGGCGTCTGTTCTCTTTCAACAAAATAATTATCAACCGCTATAGGATGCGGCTTATATCCATTAGCCATAAGCTGTATTGACAATCTGTGTGAAAATGTTGTCTTTCCTGAAGAAGATGGACCAGCTATCATGATGAATTTAGTATGTGGTCTCTTCTTTATCTCATCAACTATCTCAACAATCTTCTGCTCCTGAAGTGCCTCCTGCGTAAGCATAAGAGCTGTCATATCTCCATTAGTTATGTGGTCATTAAGCTCTCCAACTGTAGACATTCCTAGCATCTGTGCCCAGCTCGTACTTTCCTTTAACACATTAAACAGTTTTGCCTGTGGATTAAACTCAGGGACTTCCAACGGCGCATTCTTAACGGGAAGCTGCAGCACAATCCCCTCATCATACAGAAATATATCAAATACTCCAAGCATACCTGTAGAAGATGCCATATAACCATAAAAGTAATCTTTATATCCATTAAGGTCATAGACATTAACAAATGAACTTCTTCTGTATTTAAATAAAGATGTCTTATCTGTCATTCCTTTTTCTTTAAAAAGCTTCATGGCATCAGATATCTTCATTAGTTCTTTCTTAATCGGAAGATCCTTCTCTACCATACTGTGCATAACAGACTTAACTTCATCTATAAACTCTTTATCAGGTCTGAAGTCTCCATCAAATGTGCAGTACAATCCTTTACTTAAAGAATATTCAACAACAACTCTTTCAATATTTCTGTTCATCTTATCTATAGCCGCAAGCATAAGAAGAACAACACTTCTTCTGTATGTCTCATTACCTATTGATGTTGAAGTTGTAACAAATGTAACATCACTATCTGGAGCATATTCTTCTCCAAGTTCTTTAAGCTTACCGTTAACATTAGCAAGTATAATCTCGTCCTTATATTCGCTCTGCTTCTCCTGTGCAAGCTGTGCCAGTGTCATTCCCATAGCATCCTCCTCTTATGCATCAGTCATAATATGACAATGCATCCATAATTATATTATTCTTCTTCGAAAGCTGCTGTAATCTTAACTTAACTGTGGGATTACTCTCATCTTTCTTAAGACCGTTACTTATCCCCTCATTAACTGCCTTTTCTTTGACAATATATTCATAAAGGACTCTGTCTCTTTTCTCTAAAAGCTTCCATCCATACTCATATTGTGTCTCACTATATTCAGGACGAACACTTTCGTCTGATTTTCTGCATTTGATAATAAAGTAATACTTTCCGTCTTCCTTAAGCATCTGTTCATCAACAACAGTAAATCCCTGTGAAACAAGAAAATGTCTGAAATCTCCCACTTCTGACTGTGGAGATACTATAAGTGTTGTATTCTGCGTAATAACATTCATTCCCTTAGTTACAATATCAGCTATGAGCCTGCCACCCATACCACATATGGTTATAATATCAGCCTCATTTTCCGAAAGCTTTTCCAGTCCATCCGAAAGTCTTGTCTGTATCTTATCCTCTAAACAATTGTCACTTATATGCTTCTTAGCCTTGTCAAGCGGACCTTTTCTTAAATCCATCGCAATAGCAGATGGAGCAATTCCTTCCTGTACAAGATATATAGGAAGATAGCCGTGGTCCGTTCCAATGTCGGCCACGACTGCTCCTTTATCACACATATGCGCAACTGTCCTTAATCTGTCAGATATTCTTACCATAGCTTAATCCTAATCAAGATAATCTCTTAATTTACGGCTGCGGCTTGGATGTCTTAACTTTCTTAAAGCCTTGGCTTCAATCTGTCTGATACGCTCTCTTGTTACGTTGAATTCTTTACCAACTTCCTCAAGAGTTCTTGCTCTTCCATCATCCATACCAAATCTTAATCTTAATACTTTCTGCTCTCTTTCTGTAAGAGTGCCAAGTACCTCAACAAGCTGTTCCTTAAGAAGTGTAGAAGCTGCTGCTTCTGCTGGTACCGGAACATTATCATCCTGAATGAAATCTCCAAGGTGGCTGTCTTCCTCTTCACCGATAGGTGTCTCAAGAGATACCGGTTCCTGTGAAATCTTCTGAATCTCTCTTACTCTCTCTACAGGAATATCCATATTCTCTGCAATCTCTTCTGGTGATGGTTCTCTTCCGAGTTCCTGAAGAAGCTGTCTCTGTACTCTGACAAGCTTGTTAATTGTCTCTACCATATGAACAGGAATTCTGATAGTACGCGCCTGATCAGCTATAGCTCTTGTAATAGCCTGTCTGATCCACCATGTGGCATATGTACTGAACTTGAATCCCTTTCTGTAATCGTATTTCTCAACAGCCTTAATAAGACCTAAGTTACCTTCCTGAATAAGATCAAGGAACTGCATACCACGGCCAACATAACGCTTTGCAATACTTACAACAAGTCTTAAGTTAGCTTCAGCGAGTCTTTTCTTGGCTTCCTCATCGCCCTCTTCCATTCTCTTGGCATATTCAATCTCTTCTTCTGCACTAAGAAGAGGTACTTTACCGATTTCCTTTAAGTACATTCTTACAGGATCATCAAGACCTATTCCATCTGGAACAGAAAGGTCAATCTTCTCAATATCAATCTCATCTTCATCATCAAGAATTATGTCCTCATCCTCATCTGGAACATCATTCATTCTTACATCGATTTTCTTAAGCTCAAGGATTTCAAATACTTTCTCCATCTTATCTGCTTCGAAATCAGTATCCTGGAAATATGTCATAATCTCCTGATAATCAAGGACATTCTTTTTCTTCTTGGCAATCGCAAGAATGCCTTCAATCTTCTCCCAGAATTTAGCTTCCTGTGCTTCTGCATCATCTGCGTCATCACCCTGTGCTTCTTCTGTTCTTGCTTCTTCTTTTACTTCATCTTTCTTGGTAGTCTTCTTTGCAGATGTTTTCTTGACTGTCTTCTTTTCTTCCTTAGTCTCCTTAACATTCTCTTCAACTGTTTCTACACTCTTCTTAGCCATTTCTCTTCTCCATTCTTCTTCGCGTAACACGCTCTCTATAATAAATCTATAAACTGATATGAATCTGGTTCAGCTTCTGCTGTTCAAGAATTATCTCCTGCATCCGCCGAGGATCAACCGTCTTATTAAGTTCATCATTAAGACTGTTTCCCTTGATTCTTATAACTATATCATTCAATGTCTTCTCTCTTTCAAGATTGTTAAGACTATCATCCAGATCTGCTGAAAACATTGCTGCCACTTCCGTATGTTCATCTGATTCTGCATAATCAGCTATAATCACAGCCGGACTTATACTTCCTTCCTTATACTGTTCATATACTTTCTTCGCAACATCTGAAAACAACGGATCAATAAAATCTTCTGGTTTTATATACTTTGCAACCTTGTCAAAGATATCCCTGTCACTGATAATCCATGTAAGAAGCATTTTCTCTGCCTGTCTTAATCCGTCTTCACGCTTCTTCCTTGGTCTACGCTGTGCAGCAGGCTGTGTATTTCCTGTATTGCTTTCTCTTGCAATAATCCCTTCACGGTTACCAAGCCTTGATACCATCTGCCGCATACCGTCTTCCGGTATCATAAACTGTCTGCATACAGCTTTAAGATAATTATCACGTTCCAGCTTTTCTTTAAATGTAACAAGCTTTGACGCAACTTCTCTTTCAAATGCTGTCTCGCTTTCCGGATCACCTCTGTCGTAATTCTTTAACATGGTTCCTATCTCATACATAAAGCTGTTCTCAGCATTATCAATTCTTTCCTGAAAAGCTTCTGCACCCATAGCTTTGATGAATTCATCAGGATCTTTATACGGTCTCATATTAATTACCTTCGTTGAAAGTCCTGCTTCTTTCAGCAGAGGTATCGCACGAAGTGCCGCCTTAACTCCTGCCTCATCGCTGTCATAGGTTATAAGCACATTATCCGTATATCTCTTTAACAGCCTTGCATGTCCCGGCGTCAGTGCCGTTCCAAGCGATGCAACTGCCTGATTAAATCCAGCCTGATGCATTGATATAACATCCATGTAGCCCTCACATATTATCATGTTAGGCTTTCTTGATGTCCTTGCTATATTAAGTCCATACAGATTGCGGCTTTTGTCAAACAGCCTTGTCTCTGGTGAATTAAGGTACTTAGGCTTGGCATCGCCCATAACTCGCCCACCAAATCCAATGACCTTATTATTAATATCCATAATTGGAAAAATTACTCTGTTCCAGAACTTTTCATGAATACCTCTCTCATAAGTAAAAAGTCCTGATTCTTTAAGGATATCATCATCGTAGCCTTTTTCTTTTAACAGTTTGTACAGATTACCTGTTGACTGTGTTGCAAATCCCAGTCCAAAGCTGTTAATTGTACTGTCCGACAACTCCCTTTTCTTAAGATAATCAAGTCCGGCTTTTCCATTCTCACTTCTAAGCTGCCTGTAGTAATATGTGGCAGCAATCTTATTAATCTCTAAAAGCCTGTCCCTTATACCTCTTTCTTTCCTGTCTTCTTCTGACATGGTAGTCTGCGGCAGTGCAACCCCGGCTCTCTCGCCTAACATCTTAACCGCCTCTAAGAATGTCATATTCTCATATTCCATGACAAATGTTATGACATTACCACCAACTCCGCAGCCAAAACAATGATACAACTGCCGCTGTCCTGAAACCGAGAATGATGGTGATTTCTCATTATGAAACGGACACAGTCCGGTATAGGAACTACCATTCTTCTTTAACTTTACATACCCGGATATAACATCAACAATATCATTCCGGGATATTACTTCATCTATTACTTCTCTTGAATACATTACTTCATCCCTTCCAGGCCTTTGGTACAAAGATCTCCTGAAACTTGCTTATTGAATACTGGTCACTCATACCAGCAATATAATCACATACAACCTGCTCCGGACGCTCTCCAAACTCAGTTATGAATCTTTTATATGTATCCGGAAGTTTATCTATATTAGCAACGTAGTATCTGTATAATTCCGTTATCAGCTTGTCCGCTTTCGCTTCCTCACTTTTGGCTGTCGGATTAAGATACAGACTTTCAAACATGAATTTTCTTAAATCTGTCATCGCCTTATGCACAGGTTCCGACATTACAAGATCATTCTTTCCAATGCTGTTCACTATAATATCGCTGATCATGGTATTAAGTCTTTCCTTGGTTGAATTACCAAGAACATCTGTATATTCAGAAGGAATATCACTTTCCTTCAATATGCCAGCTCTTATTCCATCATCTATATCATGATTAATATATGCTATCTTATCTGAAAGTCTTACTGCTTTTCCTTCAAGAGTTGATGGATTACCTGATGTCCTGTGGTTCACTATTCCATCACGTACTTCCCATGTAAGGTTAAGTCCCTGACCATCCTTCTCCAGAAATTCAACAACTCTTATGCTCTGTCTGTAATGAGCAAATCCCATAGGGCATAAAGAATTAAGTGTTCTTTCACCTGCATGTCCAAAAGGTGTGTGTCCAAGGTCATGTCCCAATGCAATAGCTTCTGTCAGATCTTCATTAAGATTAAGTGCCCTTGCTATACTTCTCGCAATCTGGGCAACCTCTAAGGTATGAGTCAGTCTTGTTCTGTAATGGTCTCCCTCTGGCGCAAGAAATACCTGCGTCTTATGTTTCAGACGCCGAAACGCCTTACAATGAATAATTCTGTCTCTGTCTCTCTGATATATAGTCCTCATAGGACATGGTTCTTCCTCTCTGTCGCGTCCCCTTGACTCGTCAGAAAAGCTCGCATATGGGCTGAGTATCAGATGTTCCCTCTTTTCCTGTTCCTCTCTAATGTTCATCTGCATGTGCCTCCCGCACTGAAACACTAATTTTAAAGCTCACAATTTAATTATTCAACAAAACATTTGCTTTTCCTTTTTTATTTTTTAAAATTTTTCACAAATTTATTAAATCATATTATAGTTACCCACATTATGGGCTGAAAAATCCCCCAAATGCGCCCGCCGCCACACTTGCAGCTACTGACATGACAATATTATTACTGCTGTCCGGTGCCTGTTTCTTCATTATTGCAGCTATTACCATAAGCACTGTAATATACACTATTCCATATATAATTCCTATAACTACTCTTCTTTTCTTTATCATCCACGCACTTAACATTGCACCTGTAAAACTTCCTGCTATATATATTCCAAATATAATGTTATCCACCGCCTTCTCATCAAGTGTAAATTTTCTCATAAAATATGTAAGAAGTCCCAGCATCAGAAGCGTTATTACATATCCTGCAATAAGTGCTTTAACTATTTTCCTTATATAATCCATCTGACCTTACATTGTCCTCTTTTTTATTAATTGTATGTTTAAAAATCCTTACTTATGAATACGAGTTCTTTTCTCTTCTGATACTTGACGGCTCAATGAGCGTACTGTAGAATGGGAAGAAATATTTTAATTTTATGACTGGAGGGATTTTTCTTGGATACGGATAGTATCATCCAACTTATCGCAATTGTTATTTTATTGTTTTTATCAGCGTTTTTCTCGTCTGCAGAGACTTCATTTATCACTGTGAACAGAATCAAGCTGCTTTCTTTAGTTGAAGAGGGTAACAAAAGGGCTGCTCTTGTAGTTAAGATTATCGACCAGCCTGCCAAGATGCTCTCTGCTGTTCTTATTGGCAATAACATCGTCAATATCAGCTGTTCTGCATTAACCACATCATTTACAATCAGTGTATGGGGTAATAAGGCGACAGGTATTGTTACTGGAGTTCTTACTCTTCTTGTTCTTATATTTGGTGAGATTACACCCAAGAATACAGCTAACATGTATGCTACCAAGATGGCCATGGCATATGCTCCTATAATATGGGCTCTTATGATAGTTCTCACACCTGTCATATTCGTAGTTGACCATCTTGCCGGATTCTTCTTATGGTTATTAAGAATCGACAATAATAAGAAAAAGGACATATTTACTGAAGATGAGATAAGAACTATTGTTAATGTAAGCCAGCAGGAAGGCGTAATTGAATCTAACGAAAAGAAAATCATCAACAACCTTTTTGATTTCGGAGATTCAACCGCCAAGGATATAATGATACCGCGAATTGATATGACACTAGCTGATGTCAATTCATCATATGATGATATAATCGCCCTGTTCAGACAGACAATGTACACACGTATTCCTATCTATGAAAATACGCCTGATAATGTAATTGGTATTCTTAACATTAAGGATTTAATTGTTAATCCTTCTGATAATGAAACATTTAACATAAGAAATATTATGAGAAAGCCATTCTTTACATTTGAGCAGAAGAATACTTCTGATCTTTTTAAAGAAATGCAGTTAAGTTCAACAAGTATTGCAATTGTACTTAGTGAATATGGAACAACATCAGGAATGATAACTACAGAGGATCTTCTTGAAGAAATCGTTGGTGAGATTCGTGATGAATATGACACTGATGAAAAAGAAGCCTTATCTAAGATTAATGACACTACATACAGGGTTGATGGTTCATTTAAGCTTGATGACTTAAACGACGAGCTTGGTACTACACTTGAATCTGAAGATAATGATTCAGTTGGCGGACTCATCGTTGAAAAACTTGACAGACTTCCCAAAGCTGGTGACAAAATAACTATCGGTAATGTATGGATGTTTGTTGAAAAGGTTGCTTCTAACAGAGCAGAATCTGTTATCGTCAAGATTATTCCTGAAAAGAAAGATGATTCTAAGAAAAACTAATTAAATATCTTCATAAAAAATGCTGTGCATTAACATCTATCTGTTAACGCACAGCATTTTATTATTAACATTACTATTAATACTGATTAAAGTGCCTTGATTCTCTCAAGCGCCTTAACTGTATTCTCATATGAGCCGAATGCTGTAAGTCTGAAGTATCCTTCACCGCTTGGTCCGAAGCCTGAACCTGGTGTACCAACAACATTAGCCTTCTCAAGAAGGTAATCAAAGAATTCCCAGCTTGTCATCTTATCTGGAGTCTTTAACCAGATATATGGTGCATTGACACCACCTGATACTGTGTATCCTGCTGACTTAAGTCCTTCAAGAATAGTCTTGGCATTGTTCATGTAGTAAGCAATCTGCTCACCTGTCTGCTTCTGTCCAGCTTCTGAATAAACAGCCTCACCGGCTCTCTGTACAATGTATGGAGCACCGTTAAATTTGGTTCCATGTCTTCTCGCCCAGAGGCTGTGAAGTGTTACATCTCCGCACTTAAGATCCTTAGGGATAACTGTGAATCCAAGTCTTACACCTGTAAATCCAGCATTCTTAGAGAATGATCTAAGCTCGATTGCACATGTTCTTGCGCCATCACACTCATATATTGTATGAGGAACATCTGGTTCTGAAATGTATGCTTCATATGCTGCATCATAGATAATAACAGCGCCAACCTTGTTAGCGTAATCAACCCATTTCTGAAGTTCATCCTTAGTGATTGTTGAACCTGTAGGATTGTTAGGGAAGCACAGATATATGATATCTGGTGTTTCCTTAGGGAGCTCTGGTGCAAAGTTAGTCTCTGCTGTACAAGGCATATAAACAACATTACTCCATGCCTGCTTCTCTGGAATATAATCACCTGTTCTTCCTGCCATTGCATTAGTATCAACATATACTGGATATACAGGGTCACATACTGCAATCTTATTATCTACTGAGAAAATATCTCCGATATTACCTGAATCAGACTTAGCTCCGTCTGATACAAATATCTCATCTGCTGATATATCACAGCCACGCTTCTTGTAATCATGGTCTGCGATTGCGCTTCTTAAGAATTCATATCCGAGATCTGGTGCATATCCGTGGAAAGTCTCTGCATGTCCCATCTCGTCAACTGACTTATGTAATGCATCAATAACAGCTGGTGCTAATGGCTGTGTAACATCACCGATACCAAGTCTGATGATTTCCTTATCTGGATTAGCCTGCTGATAAGCCGCTACTTTCTTACCGATTGTTGAAAATAAATAGCTTCCAGGAAGCTTTAAATAATTATCATTAATCTTAAACATATATTCCTCCTTGTTTTCTGCCTTGTTTTACAAAACTAACGCTTATTATACATCATTTTTCTTTATGTTCCAAGTTAAAATGTTCATAAAATATTGATATATTTCTTAATATTGTATATTAAACTGCACTGTGGAACCAGAAAACCTTAACAGGTCTGTTTTCATCGTTAGTTCTTATTGTATGTTTAACCTTTGGCAATGCTATAAATGAATCTCCCGGTTTTATAGGAAACTCACAATCTCCAAGCTTTGCATATCCCTCTCCTTCCAGAACAAAGAATCCCTCCTGATTATCATGATATCCCGGATCCGGATTAAACTCTGTCTCTGAATATATAGTAACTCCTGAACAGCATCCATTAAGGCAGCCATTAGCCTCTGTGAGAAACTTTATGCTCTTCTTTCCTTCCTGTCTTGCTGCAAGCGCCTCTTCAAGTGTTATGTATGGTTTATTATTCATAGTCTGTCTCCTTATTAGCATCTTCTATAATCCTTCATAATCCCAATACATATAAAAAGGGGCTTATGCACTGCGTAAGCCCCCATTTTATTATGTTTTATTTACTTTCGTATCTTAAAAGTTCTGTATATGCAAGAAGGAATGGTCCAACACCCTTTGCATCATCTTCTACTACAGGTTCTGACATGTAATAGTCATATGTACCAGGTCTTCTGCCGTTACCACCAAGTCCTGCAACAAGGCAGATACCGCCAAGTGATAATGATCCATCTTCATTAGTCTTTAAGTATCTTTCACAGATTCCATCAATAGCCTTCTTAGCATACTGTGCGTAATCATCTGAAAGGAATCCAAGACGGACAGCCTTAAGAATACCATAAGCCATAATTGAGCTTCCGCTTGTCTCAAGGTAATTCTTATCCATACCACCATAATTAACTACCTGATACCACATACCGCTCTCATCCTGATACTTAAGCATTGAATCTACAAGATCCTTAAATGCATCTTCAAGCATCTTACATTCTGCATCATACTTGTGATCGCTGTTATCAACCTGATCAAGTGTATCAATAAGTGCCATTGTATACCAGCCAATAGCTCTTAACCAACTGTGCTGTGATAATCCTGTAACTTTATCACACCAGAATGCTTCCCTGCTTGTATCAATCGCATGGAAGTAAAGTCCATTAAGAGGATTCTTCATATTCTCAATAACGAACTTGAACTGTCCAAAGATATCTGGATAATTCTTTCTGTTATTGTATCTTGTTTCATATTCAAGATAGAATGGAAGTCCCATGTAAAGACCGTCAAGCCATACCTGATTAGGATATATATCCTTATGCCAGAAACTTCTTGCTTCATTCTGGCATCTAGGCATAATCTCTATCTGTGAATATACAAGATCTGCTGCTTTCTTGTACTTTTCTTTACCTGTAAGATCATATAATTCAAATAAAGTCTTACCAGCATTAACATTATCAATATTCTTCTCACCGATGCTGTAACCATCTATTGTGCCGTCTTCAAATACTCTGTAATCAATAAAGTCATCAGCAAACTTAAGATACTTCTCGTCTTTAGTTAAATCATACATCTGAAGAACAGCCTTAATCATACATCCATCAATGTAATTCCACTTAGACTTAAGTCCCTGCTTAATCTTCTCAATATTCCATACAGGAGCATCCGGTGTACTCTTCTCCAGAAGTCCGTCAATATATTTTACTACAGCGTCCATTATTTCTGTCTCCTTAACCTATCCCCTCATGGGAAATATACTTTACCAGTTTCACTGATAATTTTATTAGAATTTTACACTAAAAAAAGCATTAAAGCAACCTATTTTTAACAAATATGCCTAATATCACAGATTATTATTGACTAAGTGTATTTTTAATAAGAAAATATAGCTATCAGTTCAAAAGAACTTTTTTTACAAATATTTTACGTACATTTTACATTCAATTAATCAGCGAGGTTAAATTATGAAAACTGGAATTGTATTTGAAGGCGGTGCCTTCAGGACTATATTCTCATGTGGCGTTATGGATGCCCTGTTAGAGAACAAGATTATGCCTGATTACATGATTGGGGTATCTGCCGGTGCCGCATACGGAGTTTCTATGGCATCAGGACAGATAGGAAGAAACTTGAAGATTCTTATTGATTACAGGAATGACAAGCGTTATGTTGGACTTAGCAATATGGTTCACAGGGATAACCGTTCTCTTTATGGACTTAATTTTACATTTGACACAATTCCTAACGAACTTGTGCCCTATGATTACGACGCTTTCCACAGATATAAGGGTACTTTCAAATGTGTTGTAACTAATGTACTCACTGGAAAGCCAGAATACAAGACATTCACCGGTGATGACCGCACTAACCAACTTCTCCGTGCGACATGTGCTCTTCCTCTTGCTTTTCCACTTATATATCTTGATGGAACACCTTACCTTGACGGTGGCTTAAGTGATTCCATTCCTTTCGAGAAAGCATTTGAAGATGGATGTGACAGAGTCGTTGTAGTTCTTACCCGTGAAGCCGGATATCAGAAACAGACAACAAGCTCAGTAAGAACGCTTGCCCGGGCCTTCCTTAAATACCCTGAGATTCAGCGCGACCTCCTTCTTCGTGCAGAACGCTATAACCGCTGCTTAAAGCGGCTTGAACGCTATGAAAAAGAAGGCCGCTGCCTTGTAATACGCCCTACTAAAAGTAAAGGATTCGGAAAGATTGAGAAAGATTTCAACAAGATTCTTTCTATGTACAATGATGGATACAACCAGACTTATTCGTTGATAAATGAAATACAGAGGTTTTATCATTAATACAACCTTAAAAATTGCCGAACACAAAGTCTTTTACTATACCGATGGCTTCTCGCACCATATAGTTTATGAACAATACATGGTCGCTTTCTGCAGGCATTCCGCAGGTGTTTTTTAGCCCTGCATGTCTTGCCAGAAGGCGGCTTCTTGCTATGTGAAAGTTATTAGTTACTATTCCAACCATGGCATCTTTATTATCTATATATTTCACTGAATATTTCATGTTCTCTGAGGTGTCTGTTGATTTGTCCTCCTGTATTATACGTGAACCATCTATTCCTTTTGATACCAGATAGTTATACATTGCATATGCTTCTGTCGTATTCTCTCCTTTTCCTTTGCCACCTGATACTATTATTGTTGTATCGGGATTGTCAGCTGCATAATCAACAGCTACATTCAGTCTGTTCTTAAGTGATCTTGTTATATGATCACCCCTTATCTGACAACCAAGTACAATTATATAATCACAGTTATTCCGCGGCTTTGCTGTCATACCCTTTATTATTATTGCTTCCACAAAAACAAAAAGTGATATACCTGCTGCCATTATTACTATAAAACATATTCTGAATAAATTTGCCACATGAATTATCCCTTTAAGCTCTAACAATTTCACTGTGAATATTAATCCAAAAAACACTGTTCCAATCAGCCATATGAATATGAATGAGGAACCAATTCCTGCATATGATGCACACTTTATATAGTATCCAAGGCAGATTAATGCCAGTACAAGCCATATTACATTCATAAATATTTTCTTCTCCATAATCTGTTAAATTTCCTGCCTATGTTCAATTTATCTGTAATTAATATAACATAGTCCGATAATTATGCTAGTTTTTTTTGATAGAAAAGTTTAATATAGACCTATAATTAATCAATATAGAAATGAGGTATTATATATGTTTACATTCAACAAAGATGTCACAGCTACTAACTGTGAACCTGGTGTTACACGAAAAATATTATGTTACTCTGATGACCTTATGATGTGCGAGATTCATTTTGAAAAAGGTTCTAAGGGCAACTTCCACAACCATAAGCATCTGCAGATTACTTATGTTGCCAAGGGAAGCTTTGAATTCACTATCGGTGATGAAACTAAAATCGTCAATCAGGGAGACAGTGTATACATGCCTTCAGGCGTTACTCACGGCGTTACATGTCTTGAGGAAGGAATACTCTGCGATGTATTCAATCCTATGAGAGAGGATTTTCTTAAGTAATTATGTATCTGGTAACTGTGGCAGTATGAACTGTAAAAATGCTTTGGCGGCTGGTGCAAGATTTTTCTCATGTGCCAGCCCTATTTCTATTATTTTCGTTGGTTTTAACTTTCTATGACACACTCCCGAATAATTAGTCAGGCTGTTTATCTGATTGGTAATGCTGATTCCCATTCCCGCGTCAACCATCGCATATGTTGCCTGTATATCCATTGATGAAAACTGTATATCTGGCGTTATCCCACAATCATCAAAGAACCGCCCACTGTCGATATCAAGTCCCGGACAGGTTGCAACATACGGCTCTTTTGCAAATATTTCCACTGGTATGCTTTTTCTTTTTGCAAGTCTGTGATTAACCGGAAGCAACGCCACTAACTCATCATCGCATATCCTGTGCCATTCATGATTTCCCTCACGTTCACTTATCAGTGCAAAGTCTATCTCACGCTTCTCAAGTTTTTCTGCAAATTCTGTACTTGTTCCATTATATATTCTGAAATGCACTCCCGGATTCAGCTCATGAAAACGTCCTGTAACCTCACTTAACCATCTGTAAAAATGTCTGTACGCTGTTCCTATATGTATCTCACCTTCATATACTCCTTTAATGGCAGCTGCTTTTTGCTGCAAATGTTTTGATGATTCCAGCAGTTCCTTAACATACGGAAGTATCGCTTCACATTCTTTAGTTGGTATTATGCCTTTCTTGCTCCTGTATAAAAGCTGGAATCCAAGTTCCTTTTCAAGCGTTGCCATGCTTCTGCTTATTCCCGAAAGTGTATACCCAAGCCTGTCTGCAGCCGCTGTAAGGCTGCCTGTCTCTACAACAGTAATTAATTCTTCATAGTAATGTATATCCATATTGTCATCTTCCTTGCATTTTACTCAATTATGTCTTGATTATCTTTCAATTTATTCAAGGATAAATCAGTGCTATATTCTTGTCAAGGGCGCTGCCTAATATAACGAATCGAGGAAATAGCTTTGAAAATCAATAATGCAACTAAAGATTTAACTAACGGAAATATATATATACAGCTTCTGCATTTGTCCATACCACTTATTCTTGGCAACATTCTGCAACAGTTCTATAACACAATTGATGCATTTATAGTAGGGCAATATGCAGGCCGGGACGAATTCGCAGCAATCGGAATAGCAGGAACTATTATGAATCTGTTTCTTTTTATGATTGTTGGTGCATGCACAGGAATGTCCGTTTTATTCTCAAGATATTACGGTCAGAAGAATTACCGTATGCTTCATATACAGCATTTTACAGCTCTTACAACAGGTCTGGTTTTTTCAATCATACTTGGTTCATCCGGCCTTGTATTCATGCATGGAATTACTGCATTGATGCATACCCCGGTTCAGCTACAGGGATACACATGCACATATCTTTTCTGGATATTCTTAAGTCTGCCAGCAGCATTCTTATATAACATGTACGCCGCTGCATTACGCTCATGTGGTGACACTGTTGCTGCATTAGTTATTCTTGCAATGTCCGTTTTATTCAATCTTGTACTTGATGTTATATTCGTCGGACACTGTAACTTAGGGATAAGAGGCGCGGCACAGGCAACCGCATTTACACAGCTTCTGTCATGTGTGTTGTGTATTCTTTATCTTACTCATGCACACAAGGAATTTCTTTTTTCTCATAAAGAATGTACTTTAAGAAAGAAGGCAATATGTGATACACTCAGTATCAGCGCTGCAACTGCCCTTCATCAGGCAGGCTTATATATCGGAAAAGCTCTTGTGCAGGGAGTTGTCAACACCGGCGGAACTTCCGTAATCTCTGCATATACTGCTGCCACAAGAATTGAAGGCTTTGCCAACTCATTTGGCGACAGTGGCTCTGCCGCAACTTCTGTTATTGTGGGGCAGAGTTTCGGTGCCGGTAAACCTGAAAGAATGAACAAAACATTTTCTGCAAGCATTAAATGTACCGCTATTCTTGGAACTATATGTGCTGTTTTTCTGTTTACAGGTTCGCGTATTACTTCTGCTCTGATGCTTGGAAATTCAGATACATATGCATTGAATAATTCGGACATCTATCTTAAGATAATTGCCCTGTTTTATCCACTGTGTTTCACTGGTGGAACATTTACAGGATACTTCAATGGACGTGGAAAAGTGCTTATTACCCTTGCAGGTTCGCTCTTGCAGATTACTCTGCGTGTTGTGATTTCATATGTGCTGTTTTCTGATATGCGCCTTGCAGGCGTTGCTGCCGCAACAGGAACTGGCTGGCTGGTTGTTAATATTGTGTGGGGGTTTATTAAAAGGTTCAGATATAAAGCATAATATGTTATTGATATCGCTGTAAAAAATTGTTATACTGACCACAGATTTTATTAATAGATTGGACTGACGTTATGCTTTTCAAAAAGAGAATTATACCAATATTAGATCCTGTTTCTTTATGTCTTTAACACGATATTAAGATTTAAAGGAGATTAAAATTGAATAACTCAATAAAAGCATTAGACAGAAAAGAATGGATACTCTGGATATGTTCACTATCTATCGTACTTGTATCCAATTTATTAACCAGTAATTTTGATTTATTAACACTTATTGCTGCATTAGTCGGAGTAACATCACTTATCTTTGCTGCAAAAGGCAATGTATGGGCACAGATACTTATGACTGCATTCAGCATTTTATATGGCATTATTTCATTCCGGTTTCACTACTGGGGAGAAATGATTACTTATCTTGGCATGACCATGCCTATGTCAGTCTGGTCAACAATCACATGGCTGAAGAATCCATCAGAAGAAAATGGCAATGAAGTAAGAATCCAGTCATTAACTAAGAAACATATTACATTACTTGTTGTATGTGGTATTTTAGTAACTTTATTTTTTACTGGATTCTTAAACTGCTTGATACGCCTAATATTATATTCAGTACAATATCAATCATAACAAGTTTTCTTGCAACTTCTCTTACAATGTTACGCTCATCTTATTACGCAATGGGCTATGCTGCTAATGATATTGTTCTTATAATATTATGGACACTTGCATCCTTGGAAAATCCGGTATATATACCGGTTGTTGTTAATTTCAGCATTTTCTTTCTTAATGATATGTATGGATTTGTCAGCTGGAAAAAACGTGAATTACAACAGGCTTAATTGCAAAACAAAGGAGACCAAATCTATGAATGTACCATTTAACATTAATCTTTCAGGTAAAACTGCTATTGTAACCGGTGGAAGTGGAACTCTCTGTTCAGCCATGGCATACGGACTTGCCGTATGCGGTGCTAAGGTTGCAATAATCGGACGTAACAAAGAAAAGCTTGCTTCTGTTTCTGAAAAGCTTACTAAAGATGCTCTCGATGAATATAACAAGAATGTTACCATTAAAGGTTACAGCTGCAATGTAATTAATAAGGACGAACTTACCGCTGCCTATGAAATTATTAAGGCAGAACTTGGCAGCTGCGATATTCTTATTAATGGGGCCGGCGGTAACCAGCCAGGTGCTATTACATCTATCGAGATGTTAAAGAAGGAACAATCTGATTCTGACTATTCTTTCTGGAATCTTGATGAGGACAGAATCCGTGATGTTATGGACCTTAATTATATGGGAACGCTTCTTCCTATACAGGTATTTACTAAAGATATGGTTGAAAAGAGAAGCGGCAGCATTATCAATATTGCTTCTGTAACTTCTATTCTTCCTCTTACCAAGGTTATGGCTTATGGCAATGCAAAGAGTGCAATTCTTAATCTTACACAATGGCTAGCTGTACATTTTGGCGAAAGCGGTATCCGCTGCAATGCAATTGCTCCAGGATTCTACGCCGCTGAACAGAATCATGACCTTTTATTCAACGCAGATGGCACATACACTGACCGTGCCAAAAAGATTGTCGCCGGAACTCCTATGGGACGCTTTGGTAACCCAGAGGAACTTATTGGTGCTGCTCTCTTCCTTGCCAGCGATGAAACTGCCGGCTTTGTCAATGGTATAGTGTTACCAGTTGATGGCGGATATAGTGCTTATAGCGGAGTGTAGGATTATTTTAGGAGATGTCATTGTTTTGTGACATCTCCTTTTTGTAGTCTAAATCACAATAAAACATTTCCAGCTTTGCAGCAGCCTGTATTACAACTCAGCCCTGACAATCTCAGCAGCCTTGACCATATTCTTAAGACTTGCCTCTGTCTCTGACACGCCTCTTGTCTTAAGTCCGCAGTCAGGGTTCACCCACAGCTTGTCTTCGTCTATCTTAGCAAGCATTATCTTTATTGCGCGGGTAATTTCTTCAACTGATGGGATTCTTGGTGAATGAATGTCATATACTCCCGGTCCGACCTCTGTTTCAAAATTGTTTTCTCTTAATGAATCAAGAATCTGAAGGTCTGAGCGTGATGCTTCAAATGTGATGACATCAGCATCCATATCATCTATCGCTGGAATTATATCTGTAAATTCACTGTAACACATATGTGTATGTATCTGCGTTTCAGGTTTTACACCACTAGCTGTAAGTCTGAATGCCGGTATTGCAAAATCAAGATATTCTGTGTTCCAGTCGGATTTCCTTAATGGAAGTTTTTCTCTCAAAGCAGCTTCATCAATCTGGATAATCTTAATTCCATTAGCTTCAAGATCAAGCACCTCATCTCTTATAGCAAGCGCAATCTGTGAAATTGATTCCTTGATTGTAATGTCCTCTCTTGGGAATGACCAGTTAAGAATAGTTACCGGACCTGTAAGCATTCCCTTCATTATCTTATCCGTAAGAGACTGTGCATACACAGACCATTCAACTGTAATCGGCTTCTTACGGTAAACATCTCCCCAGATAACAGGCGGTTTAACACATCTTGTTCCATATGACTGAACCCATGCTTTCTCTGTAAACAGGAATCCTCCAAGCGATTCACCGAAATACTCAACCATGTCATTTCTTTCGTATTCTCCATGAACAAGTACATCAAGTCCGATTTCTTCCTGCCATCTTACACATTCCTCAATTTTCTTCTTGTTAAAATCAACATACTGTTCTTTGCTGATTTCGCCCTTACGAAACGCTGAACGGTTCGCCTTAACATCTTTAGTCTGTGGAAATGAGCCGATTGTAGTTGTAGGGAGCTTTGGCAGTGCAAATTCTTTCTTCTGAAGCTGCTGTCTTTCGCTTCTTGCCGGAAGTCTTCTGTAGTCTGCTTCTGTAACTCCTGCAAGTCTTTTCTTTACAGCTTCATTATCACATTTTCTTGTGCCTGCAAAAAGCTGCCTGTTGGCCTTAAATCTTTCATCTTCTTCAAAATGTGTACATTCAGCAAGTGCGCTTAATTCCTTTAATTCCACAAGCTTTTCTTCTGCAAATGCGAAATAATTCAGATATTCGTCCGACAGCTTATTCTCATGCTTTAATGTATATGGCACATGCTGAAGCGAGCATGACGTTGATAAAACGGTCTGTATCCCCTTATCTTCCAGTTTCTTAAGCACATTCAAAGTCTTCTCATAATGGTTTCTCCAGATATTTTTTCCATTTACAAGTCCAGCGAATAATACTTTGTCCTTTGGAAATCCGTATTTTTCAATAAGCTCAGCTGTTTTCTTTCCCTCAATAAAATCAAGTCCTATTCCGTCAAATGGCAATTTAATGATGTCTTCATACACATCTCTCGCGTCTCCGAAATATGTCTGAAGCAATACTTTACATGTCTTTTTCTCACCTAAGATTTCACTGTACATTTTTACAAACAGTTCTCTGTCTTTATCTGTCATGTCCTGTACAAGTGCAGGCTCGTCAAACTGAAGCCACTGGACTCCGGCATCTTCACATTTGTTGTAAACATCTTTATATGCTTCAACAAATGCATTGATAAAATCATCAGCTTTCTTTTCCCCTGTAAATCTGCACAGATTAAATAAAGTATACACACCTGTGATGACAGGCTTTGTCTCTATTCCAAGTTCTTTTGCCTCTGCATATTCCGTCCACAGCTTATTGCCTGAAAGCCTGATCTGTGTGCTGTCCTCTGCCTCTGGAACAATGTAATGGTAATTGGTATTAAACCATTTCTTCATCGCAAGAGCCTTAACATCACCGTTCTCACCCTGATAGCCTCTCGCCATTGCAAGGTACTTATCAAGCTCTGAAACCTCAAGCTTATTGTATCTTTCAGGAATAATGTTGAGTAAAAAAGCTGTATCAAGCACGATATCATAATATGAAAAATCATTGCTTGTAATATAATCAATTCCAGCTTCCTTCTGTGTAAGCCAGTGTGTCTTTCGTAATTCCTTTGCTGTCTGTGTCAGTTCATCTGCACTTATTTCTTTTCTGAAATATTTCTCCAGTGCAAATTTTAACTCTCTTAATGTTCCTATCCTCGGATATCCAACTACTGCTGTTTTCATATCTGTTCTCCTCGTTTATAATTTGATGCTGTCATTATAAATTCAGAGAAAACATTTGTATAATACATAAAAAAACAGGTTATCCATAGTTTTAAACTATGAACAATCTGTTTTTCTATACCGAATATAGCCAGTCACACCGGCAGCTATGCTGCCAAAATTGTTGCAGCAGCCATCTTCACAAGCCAATTATGTCAGTTACTTAAGATACTTCCTTATAGCCTCAAGATATGTACTTCCAAGCCTGCTAAGCATTCCCTTTTTATGTGTTATATAACCAATATGCATGTCTGATTCATCGGCAAGCGGTACTGCTATAATGTCTTTTCCGTTAAGCTTCTTGTCTATAATACCGCTGCTTACGGTATAACCGTTAAGACCTATCAGAAGGTTAAAAAGTGTAGCCCTGTCACGGACTCTTATATTCTTCTTTCTTGCTGTCTCTGAGAATATCTCCTCTGAGAAGTAAAACGAATTATGCTCTCCCTGCTCAAATGACAGATACGGATATTCCTCCAACTGCTCGTTATGTATGACACTGCACTCTGCAAGTGGATGCTTCCTGCTTATGAATACATGCGGCTTGGCAGTAAAAAGCTCATGAAATTCAAGTTCATATGACTTTAAAATCTTTCGGATAACAGCCTCATTAAAATCATTAATGAACAATATTCCTATCTCACTTCTTAGCCTTGCAACATCTTCGATAATCTCATAAGTCTGGGTTTCTCTTAAACTAAAATCATACTCATCCTGCCCAAACTGCTCTATAAGATCAACAAATGCATTGACTGCAAATGAATAATGCTGTGTTGATACGCAGTACTGCTTCTTTCCGCCATTGCCGCCCTTATATTTGTCCTCAAGAATGGCTGCCTGCTCAAGTATCTGCCTTGCGTATGAAAGAAAATCCTCGCCCTCCTTAGATACGCTTATTCCCTTATTAGTTCTGTTGAATATCGTAATATTCATCTCTTTTTCAAGTTCATGAATTGCATTGGTAAGACTCGGCTGTGAAATATATAATTTGCCTGCCGCCTCAGTAATAGTGCCTGTCTCTGCAACCATAACGATGTATCTTAACTGCTGTAATGTCATGCCATTCCTCCGTTAGTATTGCTAATTTGAAAATATTGTAACACATTTTTGTTGTTTTTTAAAAAATATTGTGATACAATCAGCCCGTAAAAAATTTCTGATTATGAACGGAGGTGGATTTTCATGGATAGTTGCGATCGTATAGGACGAAGTAAGAACTGCGGTGTATACAATAATTTCAGGCTCGGAATGCAGCTGTCTGTGAGAATCTCATAGCTGTATTCTAATAAATTGTGCCTTTTATACATCGCATCAGAGGATCCTTACTATCACAATCATCTGCGGCGATGTATTTTTATGCCCAAGTGAGGCAAGAAGGAGGTCACAATGAACAAAGTATTATTCCCAAAGAAAGATTATGTAAAAGAACTTGTTAAGATTTTCAAGTCATCTAAGAATTCACAGAAGTTAATCAAGACACTTTCTAAGTATCATGAGAAAGATATTGCTGAAGCAATCACTCTTCTTACACCTGCCGAAAGACAGAGCATTTATAATGTACTTGATGAACATATGATTGCTGAGATTTTCTCTTATCTTGAAGATGCCAGAGATTATCTTGAAGAATTATCTATAGAGAAAGCTGCCAGAGTTGTCTCTTACATGGATTCTGATGATGCTGTTGATGTACTTGATGATCTGACAGAATCTAAGAAGAATGAAATTGTCGAGCATCTGGATGCTGATGCAAAGGAAGATGTACAGAAGCTTCTTTCTTATGAAGATGATGAGATTGGTAGCTGCATGACTAACAATTTCGTATGCATACCAGATAACCTTACTATAAGAGAAGCCATGAGCGCCCTTGTTAAGCAGGCTGGCGAACATGACAATATATCAACTATATATGTGGTTAACAGTGATGATAAGTTTGCCGGTGCAATCGACTTAAAGGATTTAATTATTGCGAGGCAGAATGATAATCTTTCCGACATAATAAGCAGCTCTTATCCATATGTATATGAACACGAGAATATCAGTGAATGTATTGATAAGATTGCTGATTACGAGGAAGATTCTATCCCAGTACTTACCGATGATGGCAAGATATGCGGTATCCTTACTGCAACAGATATCGTTGAACTCGTTGACGATGCGATGGGTGATGACTATGCAAAGCTTGCCGGTCTTACTTCTGAGGACGATTTAAGCGAGCCAACACTTGTAAGTATCAAAAAGCGTCTGCCTTGGCTTATTATACTGCTGTTTCTTGGAATGGCAGTTTCATCAGTTGTAGGAATATTTGAATCTGTAGTTGCTGTCCTTCCGATTGTAATATGCTTCCAGTCTCTCGTTCTTGACATGGCTGGTAATGTCGGAACACAGTCACTTGCTGTAACAATCCGTGTACTTATGGATGAAACTTTAAGTGCCAAGAAGAAGTTATCTCTTCTTTTCAAAGAGATGAAGATTGGTTTCCTCAATGGTGCAAGCCTTGGAATTATGGCACTTGTATTCTTAGGTGTTTATATTCACATCTTCAAGAAATATGCGTGGATGTCAGCATTTTTAATATCTGGCTGTGTAGGACTTTCTCTTATTGTTGCGATGGTTGTATCAAGCCTTGTGGGAACTATTATTCCAATGTTCTTCCACAAGATTCACATTGACCCTGCTGTTGCATCAGGTCCGCTTATCACAACTGTGAACGACCTTGTTGCCGTTGTAACTTATTACGGACTTGCTATGATATTTCTTGTTGAGATATTTCATGTATAATACAAATGTGGTGTCACATCTTAATCGATATGGCACCACATTTTTTATTTATTACTCTTTATATATTCCGAACAGCTTAAGCAGCTTCTGCCAGAAATTAAGTTTCTTGGCTGTATCTGTTGTATCTGTTGTAACCTCCTGCTTCTGTATAGCAGCAGTCTTTATTACAAACTGAACAGCCTTGACATCTGTGTTCTTGTCTGATACGAAGGATACAATCTCTGAATCCCCGCCTGATATTGAATCAAGCATTTCATTAACAGTATCTTCTATCTTAGTATCCATTCCGTCTGTCTGTTCGTAGAATTCCTTTGTTCCGTCATTTAACTGCTTTGCACCGTCATCAAGCGATGTGATTCCTGAATACATATCAGCTGTTCCCTGCTTTAATGTATCTGAACCTGCTGCCAGTGCCTTGCTTCCTGAAACAAGTGAACCTGTTCCGTCAGCTATCTGGGAATATGCCGCAACAATTGCTGCTACTCCGTCTGTATATTCATTAATTCCACCATCAAGCTGTCCGTAGCTTTCTGTAAGCTGTGTAACTGCTGCTCCTAATTTTGATACATTTACAGAAAGATTGATAAGTGAATCTGCAAGATTAACGATTGCCTTATCGAAAGCATCGTAATTCTCCTGTAACTTTGCTATGCCGTTTACAAGCTCGTCAGCGCCAGCATATACTGCGTTATAGTACTGCTCAGTTCCCATAATTGCTGCATTGTTACCGTTAAGTAATGTAACTATTGTAGTTAAGCTGTCAATCTGTGCTTCAAGCTCTGCTGCCTGCTTAACAAGTGCTTCGTTAGTCTCATATCCCGGAATCTGCTTTATCTGTACAAGCGCTGCATTAAGTGATTGAAGCTGTGTTCCTAGAGTATTGATTGCCTGTGTATTTCCTGCTGAAAGCTGGTCAATATCAAGACCATTTCCCTTCATTGCAGCCTTATAGTTGTCATATGCTATGCTCTGCTTGAGTGCTTCTGCTCCACTATATATATCTGCAATTCCGCTCTTGATTGCTGCCGAACTTTCTGTAAGCTGTGAAAGCTGCTCTGTAGACATAGATACATTTGCAAGCTCTGACTGAAGTGTCTTTAAAGCACTATACATCTGTGCTGAACCACCTGTAAGGTCGCCAGACTTGGAATTAAGTGTGTTAAGGCCTTCCTGCATTGCAAGCACTCCGGTATTAAGTGAATTAATTCCGCTGTCCATATCTGCAACTCCTGAATCCAATGTTTTTACTCCATCAGCAAGGCTTCCTCCTGCTTCCTTTAACGTGCTGCTTCCTTCTGATACTGCTGACGCACCATCATTAATGCTCTTTGCTGCGTCAGTGATTTCTCTTACCTTATCCATAAGCTCTTCATCATCAATATCAACATTTAAGTTTAACTTAACGCCATTGATTGAAACAGCATCCATCTCGAAATCAGTTACATCTGCACTTATCTGGGCGTCAAGTCCCTTACCCGGAAGAATTGTGTAACTTATCTGCTTATCTGAGCCGACATTGGCAAGCGTTGCGCCATCTGCCTGTATGTTCTTACATTTGTCAGTGTCAAGTGTAAGTGCAGCCTGCAAAGCATAGCTGTCATAGAAATCATTTGTACATCTGCCATTCTTCTCAATCTTAATATTAATCTTTAAAGCACCTGACTTACCTGCCAGCTCCTCCGGCTTAATAGTCTTTCCATCAAGTGTATAAGTAAATGTTATATTCCATGGAATCTGCACATTTTCCATAGTTCCCTGATAATATACCTTATCCTTATCTGTTGAAAATGTGATGGTATCTCCATTCTTATTAATAGAATCGTTGGTATTAAGCATTTTTACTGAGCTGTAGCCGCCATAATCTGTAATGTTTCCCTTGCCGAATATATTAACAACATTGACATTTTCAGTGCTTCCGTTAGCGTCTGTCATGATATATACAACTTCTTCCTTGCCGTTACCCTGTGTGGCTGCGTATGCATTTACACCTGAAACTGCTGTACTTCCGACTACTATTGTAAATGCGAGTGTGCCTGCTAATAATCTCTGTTTATTCATATTTCTTTACCTTTCCTTTCTTAATAAATGTTCTGTCAAATGTATACAACATTCCCGGCAGTGCAAAAAGCACTATGAATAATGAACACAATGTTCCTTTTCCGAGGAAGTATCCAAGCTGTGAAAGCAAGCCGTGTGTCGAGAATGCACCAAGCAGGAATCCTACTACCGTGAGGACGCTTCCTGATGTAAGTATTGAAACTGTTACTGCTGACAGCGTATTTACTATTGCGTCCTTCTTGTTGTACTGCTGTCTTAATTCCTTGTATCTTTCTGTCATAAGTATTGCGTAATCCACCGTTGCTCCGAGCTGGATTGAACTGATAATCAGGTACGCAATGTAGAATATTCTCTGGTCTGCGAAATATGGAATTGAAAGATTTATCCATATAGCTGTCTCTATTGCAAGCACAAGAAGTACCGGAAGTGTTATTGACTTCAGCGTGAACAGAAGTACTATGAATACTGCCGCAATCGCTACAAGATTAACCTTGACCATATCCTTAGTTACTGTGTCCATAAGGTCATATGTTGATATTCCCTGACCTGCCAGATACCACTCATCCGGGAAATATTCCTGCGCTGTATCTCTAATATTTTCTACAAGTGCAAATGTTTCATCACCTTCAAATTCTGAATCAACTGTAATTACCATTCTCGTGTAAGTATCTGAACAAAGCTTTAAATATGTTTCCTCATCAAGATAACTCTCAGGAATTTCCATTCCTACGGTATCAACATAGGAAATTATGCTTTTAACCTCTGGTATATCGTGCAGTGCATCTGAAAGCTCCTTCTGGGTAGGCTTATCTTCCTTTGGAACCATCAGCACATATGTGTCGCTCTTTCCGAATATATCTTCAATCTCTGCTGTATCAGCTCCTGTCTTGGTCTTTTCATTAAATATCTTAGAAGCACCATAGTAGAAGCTGTTAGAATTAGAAGCCAGATATGATGGAACAATCGATATCGCAAATATAACCATAACCGGAATCATAACTCTTAATACCACTTTTCCGAATCCGCCAAATGATGGCACGAATGGTCTGTGCTGTAACTTATCAAGCCATCTGTATGTTGAAAGTATTAAGCATGGCATGAATGTAAATACTGTTATAAGACTTATTGCAATTCCTTTGGCAAGCGCCCTTCCAAGGTCAGGTCCAATCTGGAACTGCATAAGGCATAATGCAAGGAAGCCGATTACTGTTGTAAGTCCACTTGATAATATTGAAGATGTGGACATTGTAAGTGCATTTACCATTGCTTCCTTAGGATTGTCTGTCTCGCGTCTGCATTCTGTGAATCTGTGAATCAGAAATACTGAATAATCCATTGAAACGGCAAGCTGCAATATTGTTCCGGCTGCATTAGTTACAAATGAAATCTCACCGAATATCAGGTTAGAACCCGCATTTATAACAATCGCAACTCCAAGTCCTATCATTACAACTACCGGTTCAAACCACGAATCTGTTGTAAGTATCAACACAAGGATAACGAATATTACTGCGATTACCGAAATATGTGAAATCTCGCTTACTGTACTTTCTGTCGCAACCGCTGTCGACACCGCACTTCCTGTCATCGCATTGTCTTCACCTATTATGTCTCTTATGGCACTTACTGCCTCTGTTGTTTTCTCTTCCTCTATTGTTACGGAAAACAGTGCGTTGTTATCAACATAATAGGTTTCCACTGTATCTGAATCCATTGTCTCAAGCGGGATATCAACTGACTGTACATCATCAAGCCATGTGACATCTGTAACTCCGTCTACTGCTGCAATTCTTTCTTTGTACTCAAGTGCCTCAGGAATAGTCACATTTTTCACCATAACTCTTGCATTCGGCACACCACCATCAAATTCCTCATCCATCAAATCAAGTGCTACTGTTGAAGCACTGTCCTCTGGCAGATAATCATTCATGTCATAATCGACTGCCACGAACTGCCAGCATACAACACACACAATAAATGCTGCTGTGAATAAGGCAATCACAAGCTTAGTATGATTAACTACCCATGTGTAAAACTTCTTCATACCATCCTTCCTTTCCATCTGTTTTAATTTTCTTTCTCTTTGCATGGTGATTATACGGATAAGTGTGGGGCAAATTCTATGGACAAATCACGCAATTTGTGTAAATATACACAAACCAGCAAGTTCGATGGTCAAATGTGGTACAAAAACATTTGTCAATTTGATGGACAAATGTATAATATATTCAGGGACAAAACATTAACATTTACGATAGGAGTGACCGATATGACACATGAAGAATCTTCTTTACAGACTAAATTAATGCTCTGCTCGTCATTAAAGGAAATAATGAAGCACAAAGCATTTTCAAAAATCACAGTCAGTGAGCTAATCAAAGACTGCAACCTTAATCGAAAGACTTTTTATTATCATTTTGAAGATATATATGGATTGTTAAAATGGATGCTTGAACAGGAAGCGATAAATATTGTTAAACAGTTTGACCTCATCTCCGATTATGAGGACGCTTTCAATTTCGTAATTGACTATGTACAGGAAAACGCCTATTTCTTAAACTGTATCTACGATTCTGTCGGCAGGGATGAATTAAAGCGCTTCTTCTATAATGATTTTGTTGGTATTGTTGGCAAGATAATTGATGAATATGAAAAAAAGCTTAACATCACAATCACTGATGAATTCAGAACATTTATAGTTAATTTCTATACGGAGGCTGTCGCAGGCATGGTTATCAATCTGTTCCAGAATGTCAACTTCCCTGACCACCCGGCAGTACATTGTGACCGCAAGCAGCTTATAGAATATTTTTCTGTGATTATTCACAATTCTGTACCGGCTCTGCTTGAAAATGCGCCAGAATAAATCATTCATATAAATAACAAACAGGGGAATGTTCCATAACTATTGGTAACATTCCCCTGTCCGCTATGTATATCTTTTATGAAATCATTTTCTCTACACATGGTTCAGACATGTGTCAGATGAATTCTTCTGTATTGTAACAGATTATATCCGCATTTGGTGCAAACCTTCCCCAAATGCAGCTTATTCTGCGTGAATTGCATATTTTAGTTCTTGCGATATCTTTTTTTCAAGCTCCTGCATCATTGTATATGCTCTCTCAGGCTCATCCTGTGCAATATTCCTGATGACAAATACCTGATCAGCTATATCATGGCGTATCTTGGCAAGGGAATCTCCCTGCTCCATTATGCTTTCAAGATACTGCTTTTCATTCTCCAGTTCGTGTTCTATCATCTGTCTTTCATGCTTATACATCTCATTATGAACAATAAGCTCATTAATCAGCATTGCAACAAATGGCTGTAATCCAATGAACACACATACAGCAATTCCTATAGTCGAATTGTCAATTCCATAATACACATCCGACTGGTCTATAACATATGGCTCCAGTAATGCGAATATACATATACTTGCAAGCAGCACCATTCCTGATTTACCGGAATATGATGCATTAGTTTTCTTGTATATCTTATACACTATAGAGTACACAATCAGCAGATATGGTACATTACACAGATAGATTACCGTTACCATGATTGAAGTTACATCATGCTGTGCAACCGGGAATAATGCCCATATTGCGCTTGAACTTATAAACACAAGAAGTGTCATGAACCACGCAATTAAACATCTGACTATATTCTCTTTCACCATAAGCTTTGCAAGCACTATCATAATCACATTATTAATGAGCGAAAGTATTATATCTGTTGATGAACTTGTCAGAGAAAAGAATTTAAAATAAGTGAATGGCAGCAGTACTATAAAACTGATTGCCGTTGCACGGATAACACTCTTCTTTGGTGTAAGAAGCAGATAATACATTCCGATATTCACGAATGATATAACAAGATATATTGCATAATTAATCCATGTAATCATATTATACCGCCTCCTTTACAGCAAAATCAGTATTCACTTTAGCAATGAATGTGGAGCTGAAAACATTCTTTTTTCTCTTCACAGAATATTGTCCATCATACGCAGACGCAATATCCTTTAATATAATCATTCCATAGCCTCTGCGTTTTTCACGCTTATGTCCCGCATTGAATGAATTATCAACATTTACACGCATATAATTACCTGTCATTGAACAGTTAATTGTAATAAATCTGTCCTGCGAAACATATTCATTAGCTTTAACGGCATTATTAATCAGATTATTGAAAATGCTGCAAAGATGAATATCATTAATTCCTATCTCCATTGGTAAATTAACATTTGCACTAAATGTAATTCCAGCATCCTTACAACGTCTTGCTGTCTGGTTAAGTATTACGTTAACTATTGTATTGGCACAGTATTTCTTAGTCTTAAGATTCTTTAAATCATCTGTAATCTCATCAAGTACCGTGTTCATTGCAGCCAGCCTGTTCTCACTGTCACCAATCTGGCTAAGATGCTTATGATAATTAAGCAGAAATTCCTGATATTCCTTATAATTGTCTGATAACTGCTGTTCATGTTCCTGAAGAATCTCTACCTGATGTCTCTTTGCTTCAAGCTCATTATCCTGCTGTACCTTTGGCATAAGACCAAATGCATAATTATACATCAGCAGCGATACAAGTGCTCCCGCTGTTACAAACAATCCCTCAAGCATCACATTATTGTTATCGCTGTAATACTGTACAAATCCCGTCAGCAATATAGGAAACATCATGGTTATTATCCTTAAGGCTGTCTCCATTCTTGAAAACACGCGGATTCTTATCATTGACCAGATATACACAATTACAAACTGCACGCTGATATCTATCAACAGATACATCCTGTAATTCTTAACCAGAAATGCTGCTGCATCTGCAATCAGGCTCACACCTATAATTGCAGCCGCTGCTTTTACTATCTTTCCTTTACTATAATCCTTATGTATTGTTCTTACCGCATAGTAATATACTGCCTTGGTCAATATAACCGCTGCAATCCAGAATCCTATATCTTTCATTATATGTCCCCCATATATTCAAAGAAATCTTTACGCAATCCATTATAGAGGACTCTGCTCACCGGTATCTGTGTATTATCGATATCATCAATAATTATGCTGTTATTGCCAATTTCTTTTATGCAATTCATATTGACAATAAAACTTCTATGACACCTTTTAAAATATACCGGAAGTTTCTTTGCTATATCATTAAGACTGTTAAATTGCCTTAATTCACTCCCCGACATATGAATATTAATATAATGTCCGTTGCTCTCAATATAGGTTATGTCTCTTAACGGCATTATTACTGTTCTTCCATTAGAATTAACTTTAATTATCTCTCTTTGTCTTGTATCATTATCATTCTGTATCTTTTCAAGCGTACGTTCGAGTATACTTCTGTCTACAGGCTTCTCTACAAATCCTGCCAGATTAATTCTTGGAATAAATACTTCACTTACATATTCCCTCACAAAACCACTTATAAACACTATCCTAAGATGAGGATATACTGTAAATAGTTTCTTCGCATAATCTATTCCATTCTCCTGCCGTTTATCAAACTGTATGTCAAGCAATATCACATCATAATGGTTATCCCCATCTGCAGCTTCAAAGAAAGTCTCAAACGACTGGTACTCCTCAACAAACCCCACTATCTCAATACTGGAAAGAATGTTCTTTATCGCCTTAATAGACTCAATATCATCATCAATTATTGCAACATCAAGCATATTTACTCCTTAGTATCACATTTTTATATGTTAAATTATAGCATTAGAAAGCTGGGAATTGCTACTATATCCTTATAATAATAACAAATAAGCAGAAGCATGTTACCTTATTGGGAGGGAAGGTAACATGCTCCTGCTCTTTATATATCAATATTACGAAGAAAGCTGTTTTAATAATGACTCATCATGTAAATCATCTGCACTTCTTTGGGATTATAACATTAAATTACAGCGTATAACCATTTCCTTCCCCAACTGTTGTTAATTCTGCGTGAAATGTATGTATATTCTTTATGTTTATTTTATATTTATCATCTTGACATATTAGTATTTGTATATTATTCTTTTTAGTATATTATAGATGGTGCATCATTATACATTTAAGAAAGGCGATTTATGAGAAGAAACAATTCAAGAAAAAAGATTGATAAACCAGATACAGCCATGAAAACCTTCTGGCGTAATAATGAACGTTTTGCAGACCTTTTTAATGCCGTAGCATTTAACGGCAGGCAGGTTATTAATCCTGATGAACTCACCGAGATGGATACGGATGTTTCTGGTATTATTCAATTCAATGATTACAATGAATCTCTTGTAAGGACAAGAGACATTATCAAAAAGTTCTACAATGGCATAGAATTCACCATTCTGGGACTTGAACTTCAGACCAATCCACATTATGCCATGCCTGTAAGAGCCTTGCTTTATGACGGACTTGGTTATCTTAAAGAATGTAATGAATTCCGTAACATGCACAAAGCAGAAAACGACTTTGATTCCGACAAAAGTTTTCTATCCGGCATGAACAGATCAGACAAGATTCATCCAATCATTACACTCATATTCTACTACGGCGAATCCCCATGGGACGGTCCAATAAGGTTATCTGATATGATGACAGACATCCCCGAAGAACTACGTCCTTTCTTTTCTGACTACAAGATAAATCTTGTGCAGATACTTGATTCAGGACGTTATCAATTTTATAATGAAGATGTTAGAGATGTATTTGACATTACGCAGAAGATATATACCAAGAATCTTACAGCTTTGTCTAAAGAATACTCTAACAAATATGTAGATAACGAAATCATCAATCTGGTAACCACAATAACTGGATTTTCCAAGTTATCAGATATATTTAATGAATCAGACGATGGAGGTGAAGCTACCGTGTGGAAATGTGTTGAAGAGATGGAAAATGAATGGGTTCAGAAGGGCGAACAAAAAGAACGCCAGACCGCTATTATTACAATGATTGAATTAGGGCTTACTAAAGAACAGATTCTTACTAAATATTCAGAGGAAGATTATTCTAAGGCTGAAGAGGCTCTTAATAACAGATAATTATAAAAAACAAACCTCTTCACTTAATATTAAGCGAAGAGGTAATTTTCAAGCCAATCATTTATCAGTCGCCAATGGTGAGCGAACATTATTTACATATTACACAATCTCCAGCACATGTTCAGTAACATTCTTATCCTTATCAACGCCAAATGCCTTAAACACAGGATTGTCGTTATCCATAAGTGACATAATCATATATACCGCAGTTGAATCATATGCAAGTCTTTTATCTTCCTCGGAAGGTCTTGAAGGAGTCTCCGGGTGAGAATGGAAATTACCAAGCATAGTTAAGCCAAGACTTCTTGCATCCTTGACTGCTGCAAACTGTTCTTTAGGATCCATAGTAAAATGCACATTATTATTATCAAGATTAGTAAGAAAATACACTTTCTCAATAGACTTAACATCCCCATCAACAAATCCCGCAATAAGCCCACAAGATTCATTAGGAAGCCCCTCTAAACAATAACGTACAATTGAATCATAATCAGATTTTTTCATTCGAATAACCATCCTCATCCTCCAATAAAAATATAACTTTCATACTTATCCAGCGTAAGCCCCGCGCACACGCACCGGCAGAGAAAACATATAAGCAGAATAATGAGATAATCATGTGCAGCGCACTTTGGAATCACCGGCACTTAGCAAGCTAACGCCAAAGGCGCTAGCGAGCTTAGTACCGCTGGGAACTAAATCTGAATCAAAGATTCAGATAGTAGCGAAAGCGTGCCTGCATATGATTATCCCATTATTCTGCCTTGATATATATCTCTCCTACTTATGCATATCACATTCAGCCTGTTCATAATCAATAAGCTCATGAATTGTAGGATTGTCACCACATATAGCACAATGATGATCCTTTGGAAGCTTAATTGTATGGAATTCCATCTTTAAAGCATCATATGTAAGAAGTCTTCCTGTAAGAAGGTCTCCCTTACCGATGATGTACTTGATAGCTTCCATTGCCTGAAGGCTTCCAATAACACCGCCCATTGCTCCGATAACGCCTGCCTGCTTACATGTAGGAACTGCATCCTTTGGTGGTGGGTTCTTGAATACACATCTGTAGCATGGTCCTTCTCCTGGTACATAAGTCATAAGCTGACCCTTAAATCTTATGATACCTGCATGAGAAAATGGTTTCTTAGCCATAACACATGCGTCGTTAATAAGGAACTTTGCTGGGAAATTATCTGTTCCATCAATGATGAAGTCATAATCCTTGATAAGATCCATAATATTCTCAGATGTAACGAATTCTCTGTAAGTCTTAACTGTTACATCAGGATTGATTGCTTCCATTGTTTCTTTAGCAGATTTAACCTTAGCCTTACCGATATCTGCTGTTGAATGGATAATCTGTCTCTGAAGATTAGATAAATCAACTTCATCAGCATCAACGATACCGATTGTTCCAACTCCGGCTGCTGCCAGATACATAGCTGCAGGAGCACCAAGTCCGCCTGCACCGATTATAAGCACGCTCGCATTAAGAAGCTTCTTCTGACCTTTAGCTCCAACTTCCTTTAAGATAATGTGGCGCGAATACCTTTCAAGCTGTTCATTAGTAAAAGCCATTAGTACGCTCCTCCTCCCATGAAATATAAGAACTCAACTGCATCGCCTTCATTTAACTTTGTTGTCTCGAAATCATCTCTCTCAACAAAATCATCATTAACAGTAACTGTTACATATTCTGGATTCTCAACATTCTCCTTAACAATAAGCTCTGCTACTGTAATTCCGTCTTCATATTCCTTCTTGTTTCCTGCAACTGTAATCTTCATAACATTCCTCCCTGTTAATTAATTTAATTCTTCAAATAATCCAAGCAGTGCATCCCTTGTTGTCTTTCCTGCAATTCTGCCTGTCTCAGCACCTTTGTTGAATGCAACAAAAGTAGGTGCTGCCAATACTTCATATTTAGAAGCAAGTTCTTCATCAAAGTTGACATTTACCTTGTAAACATTAAGCTTTCCTTCGTAATCATCTTCGATGTCTCCTACAACCCCTGCCATCATCTTGCATGGGATGCATGAATCTGAATAGAAATCCACAAGAACCGGAAGTTCTGACTTAAGAACCAGTTCTTCGAAATTCTCTGCATTAGCTCTGGCTGCCATAAGCCCTCCTTTCCTTATTCCTCGTCTTCTACCTTTCTTACGATAAGAGTATATGTACCATCCTCATTAGCTGTAAGCTTTAATATCTGATGTCCCTCTTCCTTAATACTTCTTGGAACATTCTGAACAGGCTCACCGTCATTCATTCTGACTGCAAGAATCTGTCCGTCATCTAATTCCTCAAGTGCTACCTTTGCCTTAACAAATGTTGTCGGGCAGACCACATCAGTAATATCTACTGTATCATCAATTTCAAAATCAGCCATTGTATGCCTCCTTAATCTTCTTATAGAATTCTTCTCTTCCAACTCTGTCGAGTGTGAACTTAAATCTTTCACTTGGCTTTGCGTTGTCTGCAAAGAACTGGATTGCCGCATCACAGACACGGAATAACTGTTCTTCACTTCTGATAAGCGGAAGTGGTGATTCACCCTTGCTTATAGAATTACCAAATGTTCCTGCAAATGAAATGATATATGCAGAAGGTGCGTCCCACGCATCTGTTGGACAGGATTTAGCACATCTGCCACAGTAATTACATTTGTCATAATTAACTGCCACCTTGCCGTCCTGCATTGTGATTGCACCTGTACGACAGGCCTTCTCACATACGCCACAGCCAATACATTTATCTTCAATCCACTTAACATCAGCAGCACCCTTGATACCAACATCATTCTCCTCTGCCTTAAGACAGTTGTTCTGACATCCTGTAACGCCGAACTTGAACTTGTGTGGAAGTTCTCTTCCGAAGTATCTTTCGTCTAACTTAACTGCAATGTCATATGAATCTATGTTACCGCTAGGACATATTGTATTGCCCTGACAGGCTGTGACTGTACGGACTCTCGGACCACATACACCAGGTCTGCAGCCGCCCTCTGCAAGTTCTGCCTTAACAGCATCTATATCTTTAAGTTTAATAAATGGAATCTCAACGCCCTGTCTTGATGTAAGATGGACATGTCCGTCTCCATATTTTTCTGCAACTTCAGCAATCTTGGTAAGATTCTCGGCTGTAAGATATCCTCCTACAACTGCAAGACGAAGTGAGAAGTTATTCTTCTGCTTCTGTCTCATGAATCCGCCCTTCTTAAGTGTTCCATAATCAACTTTCTCTGCCATAATATCCTCATTTCCGTGCCATGCACTATTCATTATCAGTAGACTCTAAGGCTGCTCTGAAATCTTCCTTAAGATCATCTATATCCTCTATTCCTACGCTGACTCTTATCAGATCGTCATACACTCCCGAAGCTTCCTTATCCTTGTCGCTTAGATGAAGTGCAATCGTTGAAGCAGGGTGGATAACCAGTGTCTTGGTATCTCCTATGTTAGAAACAATATTAGGAATCTTTAATGCATTAATTATCTTAAATGCTCTCTCCTTGCTTCCAACCCTGAATGTTATTATCGCACCATAGCCTTTGGTAAACTGCTTATCAGCAACTTCATGGTACGGACTGCTTTCAAGTCCCGGATAATTAACTGTAATTCCTTCAAATGTGTCTAAGTATCTGGCAAGTTCATACGCATTAGAACAGTGTCTCTCCATTCTAAGCCCTAATGTCTCAAGTCCCAGATTATTAAGAAATGCATTCTGTGGTGAAAGACATCCGCCTGTGTTTCTGAATAATCCGTTACGAAGTTTAATTATATATGCCATTGGACCGAATTTCAAATATGGTTTAAGTCCCGGATACTTTTCTTTATCAAACTTGAACTTTCCATTAAAAGTAAGTATTCCGCTTATTGCATCACTGCTTCCATTAATGTACTTCGATGATGAATTAACTACCACATCCGCACCAAGTGTTATAGGCTGTATAAGATATGGTGTTGATACTGTATTATCAACTATAAGCGGAATTCCATGTGCATGTGCAACATCAGCAACTGCCTTAATATCTGTTACATCAAGCTTAGGATTACCTATTGTCTCTGCAAATACAACTCTTGTCTTATCTGTTATAAGCTCCTCGAAACACTCTGGTTTATTATCAGCTACATATTTTACTGTAATTCCAAAGCTTTCCAGATCCTCAAACAGTTCAACTGTTCCACCATACAATCCACATGATGCAACAATTTCATCCCCCTGTCTTACGACATTGGCTATTGCGTTGAATATTGCTGCCATACCGGAAGAACACGCTACACTTGAAAATCCCTTTTCTAACTTGGTAACTCTCTTCTCAAATGCTTCTATGGTTGGATTGTTGATTCTCGTATATGAGAATCCCATCGCCTTGTTGTCAAAAATCCTCTCTAATTCTTCTGCACTTTCATGCTTAAATGCGCTTGACTGATATATAGGAACAAGTGTTGCTCCATTAGGATAATCGTCTACGCCATCATGCAGAAGAGATGTGTTAAATCCACTCATGTGCTCCTCCTTTGACTTGCTCATATATTAAACCCTTTTACCTAGTATGTCAATAGGTTATTTAAGAAAAAATATAACTGCCTGAACATTATCAGGCAGCCATGCGTTATCGTTAACGCTTACTATATAATGTAGCTGTCTATTCCTACATTAGAATTAACTAAATCCGCGATAGTAATGTTTCCAAAGAAATCATTAACCAGTCTTTCGAAATCTTCCCACATGTGTAATGTCTTACACTCTGCCACCTTAGGACATCTGTTAGGCTTCTTCTCAAGACAGGCAACTGGTGCAAGCGAACCTTCTGTTACAAGAAGTATGCTAAGCACTGTATAATCCTCAGGATTACGCGCAAGCTTATATCCGCCTCCCTTACCTCTTAATGAAATAAGGAAATCATTCTTACTTAATGTTGCAACAATTGCTTCAAGATACTTCTCTGAAATATCCTGTCTCTTGGCAATATCCATAAGCGGAATGTATTCTCCTGTATTATGCTCTGCAAGATCAATCATGACCCTGAGGGCATATCTTCCCTTTGTTGAAATCTTCATATATATAACCTCATTTCTAATAACACATTAATACTGTATGTTAAACATACTTTACCACAATGTTTATATATATTTCAAGTATTAAATGCATTTATTTATCAGGGATACTTGCTGCAACACACAGTTCTCCCCAGCCTCTTGCTGAATCCGGCCATGACCCACCAACTCTTGTTGCACCACTTATAAGGTATGCTTTAACCTTTTCTCCATACATATACGGATCATTACCCTTTACTATTCCCCATTCCATAAGCATTGCCGCGGCTCCCGTAACCATTGGAGTGGCGTAAGACGTCCCTGTAACGAATCTCTCCTGACTTCCCGGAATCCTTATGTTAACTCCCGGAGCCGTTATATCCGGCTTTGCATACAGCATAAGTCCGCTTCTTACATTAACTCCACGACCAGAAAATACCGCTGCACTCCCTGGAACACGTCCATTAGCACCAACACATATTGCCCGCCTCGAAGTCCCCGGTATTGTAAATGTGTACTCAGGCGAAGGTCGTAAGAATCCCGTTACATTGCTAAGTGTCGAAACCGGAGGCAGCCACATATTAAAGAAACCATCTAACACACTGGACGCTGTAAATCTTATATCCCATATTCCTGAAGTAATATATCCGCTTGTTGCAACTATGGCTGCGTATATCTCTTCACCCATATAGAATGGTCCAGGGCCATATGCCTTAGATACTATGTGCATGTTCCTGATATTCTGATTCACAACTCCTGCATTTCTCTCACTTATAACCAGTCTCTCCCCTGTCGGTGCGATAAGTTCAATTCTTGCATCATCCATCGCTCTTTTCCATATCTGTATACTTATCTGTGGCTCATAATCACCAACCGCAAGCTCTGCATCCAGCACATTTCCACTGACAAGCTGTCCTGAGTAATGTGTCCTGCCTTCGCCTTCATTACCAGCTCCTATGCATATGCTGCACCTGTACGTTGAACAACAGTCATCTATAAACATTTCAAATATGGAGCTGCCCTCATGATTACCATAGGTTCCTCCATAACTTATGTTAACCGCAACCGGCTGACCGTATTCAATAGCTTTTCTTATGCAGTAATCAACCCCTCTCATAAGCTGCGTTGTTCTTATGTATGCATCACCTCTTGAGTTGCCAAGCTTCACAATCATAATATCAGAATCTGAGGCAACTCCACTCCTGCCACATGCTATCACAGCAACTTCATTGCCATGTCCGGTTGTATCTCTTGCAGGAAGCGTTCTTATGTTGCCATTTCTATAATCTTCCAGAATCCCATCAATCTCATCTGATGTATAAGTAACATCTGTTGTCTGGTCCCATAAAGCCTTAATTCTCGTCTTACCTGATGCATCAAGAAATTCGCTGCTTCTGATATCTATACCAGAATCAATCACAGCCACAAGAACTCCTTTTCCAGTCACCCCTCCATATGGAGTCTCCGATGCTTTAGCAAGATTAACACATGCCTCTGACTTTGCAGCGTATAACTCAAAATACAGTGCCTTAGGCTTTTCTATAAATATAATCTCCGGTTCAGTCGCAAGTGCTTCTATATTATCAATTGTTGTCCTTACAATCCAGTATCCACACAGAAGTTCTGTAAACTCTGCATTTGTATAAATACTTCTAATCCTGTCAAGACTCCCAGCCGTCTTGATAATTATCTCCCATGTTCTGTCAGAATCATCAAACCCGGCATCCATATCAGGTACCTGCTGCCTTATATCTTCACTTGTCTCTGCACTAATCTGCAATAGATTTTCAATTCTCGGATTCACGAATACTACTCCGGTTAAGCTCACATAATATCTATGCTCATAACCGCCATAACATGAAAACGGCTGATGCATACACACCAGCCGTTACTCACTCTAATATCATGTTTTCTTAATAAATTCGATACGGCACTTAGGACACTTAATACTAATTCTGCCCTTTCCCTTAGGAACTCTGATCTTCTGTCCACAGCTTGGACACTTGAAAATCTTATGTGTCTTGCTGTCCTTAATTCTTGCCCTTATCTTATTAAACTTGCTCATGAACTTATAATGAAACTTCATGTACTTCTGATTCTCAGCACTTCGTTTTGATATATTTCTTGAAAACATTCTGAAATATATGTACACAATGCCAAGAAGCGCTACTGTATATATCACATTGTTTCTTAAGAAGAAAGTAAGTATAATCAGAACAAGAACCACATATGATAAACATCTTGAAAGCTGGTCCATGCCATATCTTCCATACATAAATCTTGAAAAACTCTGCTTAAATCGGTTCATAAAAAACATTCCCTTTCTATATATTGAAGTCATTCACATCAACATACATATGGTAACACACAACCCGATAAAAGCAATTAAAAATGTATAAAATAAATCTAATATATCAGAATAGTCACCTTTATTTAAATTTATAAATGTCTGCCATCGGCTCTCGGACCGGCATGTGTGGCTGGAACTCGTTAAGGATTGCTAATTTAGCAGGTGGCATGTAAACCTTCTTCGATTATTTGTGTTCATTCGACATCTGGACACCGCTGTCGCAGTGTTCGTCTATGGCTCACACGCGATTTATTACGAACTGTGTGGGAGTTAATGCCGCTATATACATAAGAGCGGTGGGGGAAAGCTCGTTCAAGTGTAACGCGTTTGCTTTCTCCCCACCGTAATAAACTTTGTAGATAGCGGCATTTACTCCCACTAAGTGCAGTAATCCATGAGCGTGTGCGCCTTAGACGGACATTGTGACAGCGATGTCCATCTGGCGAATGTACACAAACCCCAAGTCTTACATGCCACCTGATAAATTCACGCAATCCTAACGAATTGTTCCAGCCACCCATGCCGGTCCGAGAGCCGATGGCAGACATTATTTAAAATAAAGGTGTCTATCTGACACATTAATATTCCATATACACTTCCCCATCAAGGTTCTTCCAGTAGAACTTATCCTCCAGTATCATATAACTATGCTCTGAGCCCTCTTTAGGAATTGAAACAGAACCTGGATTCATGTATATATAATTATCTCTCTTCTCACACTTAGGCACATGTGTATGTCCGCAAAGAAGGATATTCCCTTCCTTTAATGCAGGTATATTCTTCTCATCAAGCTTGTGACCGTGTGCAAGAACGATTGATCTGTCGTTGAAATTAAGGTATGCCTGCTCTGCAAGTACATTAAAGTCAAGTACCATCTGGTCAACCTCTGTATCACAGTTACCTCTTACACATATAATCTCATTGCGTAAAGGGTTAAGCATAGCAATAACTTCCTTAGGTGCATATTCCTTTGGCAGGTCATTTCTTGGACCATGATAGAGTATATCCCCTAAGAGAACGAGTCTGTCTGGTTTCTCTTCTTCATATCTTTCAAGCAGCTTTCTGCAATAATATGCAGAACCGTGTATGTCTGATGCAATCATTATCTTCTTCATATTCTGTCCTTTCCCAGTACAAGCCTTCTTATCTGTCCGCTCATATATAGTGAGCCAAATGCTATGACTGGATTATTATTCATAGCTATAATAACACCATCCGATACATTTTGCATAGCCCTAGCCTGCCCTCCAAGCTGCACAATTATATCAGCAAGCTCTTCTGCTGGAAGAGCCCTCTCATTATCAGGTGTCACACAGATAAATTCTTTCGCATAAGGAAGCAGAAGCCTTACCTCATCCTTGTAGTCTTTATCCCTGAGAACTCCCATTAAAAATGTTATCTTCATGCCTGACATGTATTTTCTTATGTTACTCTCAAGTGCCTGCGCGCACTGAAGATTGTGTCCACCATCAAGTATGAATAATGGGTTATCTCTTAACACTTCGAATCTTGCAGGCCATCTTACTGCTGCCAGCCCTTCAGCTATATTATCATCTGTTATCTTATATCCTCTGCCTCTTAAAGCATGTATAACTTCAATTGCAACAACTGCATTCTTCGTCTGATAATCACCACATAACGGAATATGATAATCAATTCCCTTATATGTAAATGTTTCTCCATATATATCAGACTTTACATGTTTTATATCTGTGAAATCAGTAAAATGTCCTTTTGCTCCTGTATCACTGCATCTTCTCCTTACAACGTCAGTTACCGAAGAATCCCCGTCATAGCATACAACATCACAGCCAGACTTTATTATGCCACATTTTACTGTTGCTATTTTCTCAAGGGTATCTCCAAGATACTCAGTATGGTCAAGCCCTACATTAGTCATAACAGCTGCTTCCGGTGCCGGAATTACATTCGTGCTATCCGTTGCACCACCCATTCCAACTTCCATAACAGCTATGTCACACTGCTTTCTTTCAAAATATACAAGTGCCACTGCTGTCAGCAATTCGAATCTGCTTGGATGGTCGGACATTGAATCTGCCGAATTCTTTACAATCTCTACAGCTTCTGTGAAATCATAAGTGCTTACTGGTTCACCATTAATCATCATCTGTTCTGAATAATGTTCAATGTAAGGAGATGTGAACATCCCAACTCTGTATCCTGATGCCTTAAGGATAGAAGCTGTCATTGCACAGGTACTTCCCTTTCCGTTAGTACCTGTCACATGAACATACTTAAGACGCTTCTGTGGATTACCAAGCCTGTCCATAAGCTCCTGTATTCGCTCCAGACCAAGTCTCATGCTGCTCCATCTGCCATTGTCAATATATTCAAGGGCTTCCTGTTCAGTCATTAGTTACTCTCACCTCTTAATATTGAAACTTCTTTAATGTTACTTACAACCTTCATAAGAGCCGGAAGAACAACTGATAATACAATTCCCTTTCCAAAACAGATAATAAGTCTGATTCCTAAAGAACCATAGATAAATACTGGTGTATAATATCCATATATCTTACTGTCAATAACAAGCGAACCTGTGTTAAGTGCTGTAATCATAAGTTCACCAAGAATAATAACTATTCCTGTGAGAATGTAATTGAACTTATAGTTCACCTTCTTGGCATAAGCACCCATCAGGAAACCATATATAACATATGGAAGAATCCAGAGAAATGTTGTTGCAGTAAAACCATATCTTAATATCTGGTAAACAAATGTGCCAAGACCTCCGACAATAAGACCATCAACAGGACCAAAAAGTAATGCTGATATAAGAACCGGAATTCCTTCAAATGTAATCTTGATGTTACCAAGATCAAGGGCAATATAGCCCAGTACCGCACACAGGGCGGCAAGCATTGCGTCAACTGTCATCTGTAATGTTTTTGATTTTTTCATAAAAAAAAGACCTCCTTTGCAGTAGTTTCGCTTTCTACATAGGAGGTTCTAATAACCGTTGCCGGTTGTCATCCATAGTATGTAGCAGCGGGATGCGAAATGTGTACCGCAAGTTCTACCCTTTCGTCCGGATGGCAACTCCCTGTCCATCTGGCACTTAACGCACACAAATCTACTCTGCTTTTGTTTTATTTAATGGTGACATTATATATTCGATTATAATAAATGTAAAGACTTTATTAAAAAACATTTTAAAAAACTTTAACAAACTTATCTTGCAAGCTTATTAAATGTTGGAACTTTATAATGTGAAGCATTGCTTAAAAACTGCGATAAAGTATTAGGAACTTTATATGTATCAAGCACCTTTTTCATAAAAGCAATTGACCTTTTCTTATACTTCATGCTTCGCAGTACAGTTACAGCAGCCTCATCATCATAGCCCCTTGCAAACTGCTTTGCATATCTTGCAAACTTAGCCTTATCAAGTTCTGGAATATCAGAATAATTCTGGAATATCTCCATTGCTTCAATAATTCTTGTATTATCGAAATCCAGCTCTACTGCCGGTCTTCTGGCTTCAATATTACCAATATGGCATACTGCGGACCTGCATACATTAGAATACAGACTTATGCTGTCTGACTTTACAGCTGTAAGCGCATACTTATTGTACAGGTGAATTCCAGTAAACATTCCGCTTGAATTATCCTCTCCAAAGAAATAATTCAGCAGCAGTTCAGTAATATCACCCTGCGCGTCTGATTTCTTAATGTACATTCCTCTTCCAACACGGATTATCTCACCTTCATCAGCAAGTCTCTCAACTGCCCTGAAGAATGCTTCCTGTTTCATTCTCTCAAATCCATGCTCATACATATCATTAGCTGACACAACTGTGCCATCTGCCACATTATCAAAGTATTCTAATATCTTATCTCTGTTCTTCATAATTCTTTAGCATGGTGAAGCTGTTACACTTCTTCAAGATTAATTGTCTCTGTTTCTTCTTTATCAGGTTCTTCTTTCTCATTGATTACCTTGACTTCAACTTCAACATCTCCGTCCTTCTCATCAAATATTACATTATCATCAAAGTCATCTTCATCTGAAACTAAGAAATCATCCTCATCAACGAAATCAGAATCTTCTTCATCCTCTTCGTCAACATAGAAATTAACTGGTATAACTTCTACATTACTGCATACAGCCTTACCAATAATGTATACTGTGTGGATACCTTCCTCATCAACATTATCAACAAGATTCTTAACGCCTGCTATCTTTCTTGAGATATCACATGTTGCATTGACACCTTCCGGAAGAATAATAGTTACTGAGCTTGCATTACTTGAGAAATTAATATATACATCCTTCTCAAACACTGCAAGGCCAAGATCAAGTACTGCCTTGGAAGCTACTGCCTTAAGTTCGCAGCCTGCAAATACTTCATCCTCTACTTCTATAACTTTCTTCTCTCCGATAGCATTATATTTACGAATCTCATCATCAAGACTGTCATTCTCTTCCTTAACGAATCTCTCTTTAGTCTTCTTGAACTTATCAAGTGCAACCTTACCTGCAACAGCAGCAGCACCTACTCCTAATACAACTTTAGCTAATCCATGTTTCTTTGCCATAGTATTAAATCCTCCTTGTTCACGCATTAATATACAATCTGTTCTCTCCCCACAAAATCTGGCTTCAGTATATCATATTACACGCCCAAAAATCAACGTGAATACACACATCCACAATAATTCTGTCTGTATAAATTATACTCATGCGAAAGCTCTATAGAACGCTTATATCCTTCCTTTTTCTTAAAATCAGATAAAAGATACGGCATATCATATTCCTCTGACAGCTTTAAGCCGATTTCATTAAGCTTTACGCTGTTCTTTAACGGACTTATCGTAAGTGTTGTTGTAAAATAATCGAATCCACCAGCCTTGGCAACCTCACAGGTCTTTCGAAGTCTCAGCTCATAACAGCGGAAACACCTCTCTCCGCCCTCTTTGCACTGCTCATACCCTCTGGCTATATCATAGAATTCTTTAGTATCATAATCGCCTTCTATGAAAGAGACCTTGTATTTTGCCGGAAATTCACTGATGAATCTCTTCTGTTCTTCAACTCTTTTTCTATACTCTTCCTCAGCAGATATGTTCGGATTATAGTAGAATACAGTTATGTGAAAATAATCAGAAAGATATTCAATACAATGACTGCTGCATGGTGCACAACAGCTGTGAAGAAGCAGGGTTGGAACAATCCCGTCCTTCTGGAACACTGCTATCTTCTTATCAAGTTCTTTCTGAAAATTTCTCTGTTCAAAAGGTATACCCATATTACTTAACCTGTCCTGTTATCTCTTCTAACGCAGCATAAAGTTTTTCCATCTGCTCATCAGTTCCGATTGTAATTCTTAAATAATTATCAATAAGCGGCTGATTAAAATATCTGACAAATATGTTCTTTTCTTTAAGCTTTTCAAATATTTCTTTAGCTGGAACACTCTTGTGTGTTGCAAATATAAAGTTAGCCTTAGAGTCTGGGAATGAGAATCCCAACTGTGAAAGTCTCTCCTTAGCGTTCTCTCTGGTCTTAACTATCTTACCCACACACTCTTCAAAGTATTCTTTATCATTAACAGACTCAATACCATAGCTTATTGAAGTTCTGTTCATTGTGTATGAATTGAATGAGAATTTAACATCATTAAGAGCCTTAATAAGCTCTGGATTACCGAAGCAGTAACCTATTCTCATACCAGCCATTGAACGTGACTTAGAAAATGTCTGTACAACCAGAACATTTTCATACTTGTTGACAAGCTCCATTGCTGACTTTCCACCGAAATCAATATAAGCCTCATCAACAATAACAACTACGTCCTGATTATGCTTAATAATATCCTCAACCTTATCAAGTTCCATGTAAAGTGCTGTTGGAGCATTAGGGTTAGGGAATACCACACCACCATTCTCCTTGTAATAATCTTCTGGAATTATATTAAAATCCTTATCCAGAGGCTGCTTCTCATATGGAATTCTGTAAAGGTCAGCCCATACACTGTAGAAAGAATATGAGATATTAGGGAACAGTATTGGCTTGTCTGAATTAAAGAATGTCAGGAAACACATTGACAATACGTCATCAGAACCAACTCCTACGAATACCTGATTATCATTCATTCCATAATAAGATGCAATTGCATGTACAAGGTCTGTAACCTCAGGATCCGGATAAAGTCTTAAATCACTGATATTCATTCTCTCTGCTGCCTCAAGCACCTTAGGTGTTGGAGGATATGGATTCTCGTTAGTATTAAGCTTTACAACATCTTTAACCTTAGGCTGCTCTCCAGGCACATATGGTTCAACTCTTCTGATATTCTTCTCCCATGTCTTCATATATACGTCCTCTTCTTTCACGAATAATTATAATCCCATCTCTTTAGCAACTTCTGCAAAATGTGGTAATGAATTAACAATTGTATCGTAAGATACACAATATGCAATTCTTACATATCCAGGGCATCCAAATGATGATGCAGGAACCATGAGGATATTGTGCTTCTTAGCTGCCTCGCAGAAAACATTCTCATCTTCAACAGGTGACTTTACGAAAAGATAGAAAGCACCCTCTGGCTTTACACACTCAAAGCCTAACTTTGTAAGACCTTCGTAGATTGCCTTTCTGTTCTTGTCATATGCTTCAAGATTAACCTGTGCATCAACACATTTTGCAACAACTCTCTGCATAAGCGAAGGTGCATTAACGAATCCAAGAATTCTTGTAGCTACAGAAGCTGCTGACTTAACATCTTCTGAATCTGTAACCTCATCAGGAATAACAAGGTAGCCGATTCGCTCACCAGGGAGTGAAAGTGACTTGCTGTATGAGTAACCAACAATTGTATTGTCGTAATATTTAGTAAGATATGGAACATCAACTCCATCATAAGCCAACTCTCTGTATGGTTCATCTGCGATTAAGTAAATCTCTGTTCCGAACTCTTTCTGCTTCTTATCCATGATAGCAGCCATCTTCTTGATAGTATCCTCTGAATATACAACACCTGTAGGGTTGTTAGGATTATTAACGATAACGGCTCTTGTCTTAGGTGTTATCTTAGCTTCGAACTCGTCAAGCTTAGGCTGAAAATCTACAGTATTAGGTGAAACAACTACTAACTTTCCACCAAAATTGCTTACATAATTCCTATATTCACCAAAGAATGGTGCAAATGTCATTACTTCTTCACCCGGATTAAGTAAAGTCTTGAATATTGTGTTAAGTCCTCCTGCTGCTCCAACAGTCATTACAATATTAGTATGGTTAAAATGTGTTCCGAATCTCTTATTAAGTGACTCAGCTATTGTCTGTCTTACATCCTCATATCCTGCATTGCTCATGTATCCATGGATAAATGTTGACTCTTCATTATCAACTATGTCCTTAACTGCCTCGTTAACCTCTGCCGGTGCAGGTACATTAGGATTACCAAGTGAGAAATCATATACATTCTCTGCTCCGTATAACTTGGCAAGTCTGTTACCCTCCTCGAACATTGCACGGATTACCGAACTGTTTTTTACTAAAGAAACCATTGAATCAGCTATCATTGTCTGCATCCTCCCAAAAAAATATGACTACATTATAATCAAATTCGTTTGATTTTACAACTTTCAATAGATATAATCATATGCTATTATTTAGATTAGTATTTCATTAATGCCAACGGGGAGGAATATCATGTCTAAAGTTCTTTATTCAGTATACAGATATATTGTTTTAGGTCTGTTTCTTGTCATTAATATCTGGCTGTTTCTGTTAAGCATTTTCAGTACAAGCAGACTGACATCTGATGCAAGTGAACGGACTTATTACACAGGAGACCATGCATGGCTTCATGTAATCATACTTGCAATTCTTATTGCTGCCGTCTTTTATCTTGTAAGGAAGAACATTTTTACCAGAATTAACAGCTATCTTACCAATAACGAGAAAGCATTTATACGAATCCGCAATATATGTCTTATCATAATTGGTATAAGCGGGGCTGCATGGGTTCTGCTTACACAGAGTACTGCCGGTGCTGACCAGTATTATGTTCTTAATGCAGCGAGGGGTCTCAGAAACGGCGATTATTCTGCATTCCAGTATAATGGCTATATTGCAAAATACACTAACCAGATTGGGCTTTTGTTCATTGAATACATTATAGGATTCATCGTTGGTGACTATAATTACTTATTCTGGCAGCTTCTTAATGTTGTGATGATAGTATTCACATACAAGATGTTTTCTGACATCCTCGGACTTTTAAAGCTTCCGCGTATAGCAAGCCTTTTCACTATTATACTGGGAATTCTGTTTTTCCCATGGACGCTCTACAGCGTATTCATATATGGCAATGTTGCAGGATTATTCTTTGCCACTGCATCATTCAAATACACAATACTTTTTATTGACAGACTTAAAGAATTTAACAGTCTTAAGATTTCATATATTGTTATAAGTGCTGTTTCCATGATGTTAAGCGTTATGGTTAAGAATAATTATCTTATATTCATGATTGCACTTATTATCTATACTATTGCGGAAACTCTCAGACACCAAAATATCCAGATTATCCTTGTTACATGTGCCGTAATTGCCGGATTTGCAATTCAGGCTGTTGTTCCAAAGCTTGTTGTCGAAAAGATTTCCGGCTGTAATCTTAACAATGGTGCTTCAAGCTGGACATGGATTGCAATGGGACTTCACCCATCTGACAGCAATGTTTATGCGGATGGATGGTACAGCGGAAGAATTGCCGCATTTTACGAGAATAACGATTATGATACCAGGAAGGAAGCAGAAGCGTCTAAAGCAGAGATTAAAGGTTATATTGACACTTATAAGAGTGATCACAGCGCATTTGTATCTTTTCTTTCAAAAAAGGTTGCCTCTCAGTGGAACAACCCTGAATTCCAGTGTTTCTGGATAACCAATGTGCGAGGCAGCAACATTGAGAAAAGTGTTATAATATCAGAGATACTTTCTTTAGAAGGAAGCACTCCTTTCATTGCATTCCTTAATATAATGCAGAGTATTATTTTATTTGGAAGCATGCTTTATGCCATCAATGCGCTTATTGGTGGTACTTTTGCTGGTGCTACTGTACTTCCTCTTACATTCATTGGTGGATTCATATTCCATCTGTTCTGGGAGGGCAAATGCCAGTACACACTTCCTTATTTCATGCTGTTACTGCCTCTTAGCATTATTGGTTTTTATAGTATGGCAAAGAGACTGGCACATGTTACAGCAAAGCATTTATACAAATGTGGTGTATTCGCTGTAATTCTTTTATTCATAACGATTATATTCAACCGTTTTACTATTCTTAATCAGGATGATAAGAGTTATAAGCAGTACAGGGAATACACTATCGAACAACAAAAACTTTAACGGGAGGTTTTTATGAACAGACCTGATTGTTTATATATTGTAATTCCATGCTACAACGAGGAACAGGTTCTGCCTATTACTTCAGGCATGTTTCTTGATGAACTTAAATATCTTATCAATGCAGGGAAAATCAGTCCTGACAGCAGAATTATGTTTGTCAATGATGGCAGTTCGGACAGCACATGGGATATTATTACGGATTTATCAAAGAAGGATGAACATTTTATCGGAATAAGCCAGAGCCGTAACCGCGGACACCAGAGCAGCGTTCTTGCTGGTCTTATTGAAGCTTCCAGATATGCTGATATGACTATTTCCATAGATTGTGATGGTCAGGACGATATTCATGCAATGGAGAATATGGTTGACGCTTACCATGACGGCTGCGATATTGTATATGGCGTGCGTAATGACCGTTCTACTGATACATTTTTTAAAAGAAACACAGCCAAAGGCTTCTATAAAATCATGGCAAAGCTTGGGGCAGAAACTGTGTATAATCATGCCGATTACAGGCTTTTATCAAAACGCGTGATTAATGAGCTGGCACAATTTAAAGAAACTAACCTGTATCTTCGCGGGCTTATCCCGCTTGTCGGTTTCAAGAGTACAAGCGTATATTATTCAAGAAATGAACGCCTTGCCGGAAAATCACACTATCCTTTCAGCAAAATGCTTAATCTTGCCCTAAACGGCATAACAAGCCTTAGTGTTAAACCACTAAGAATCGTTATGTCGCTCGGAATTATTGTCTCTATCATCAGCTTTATTGGTGTTATATGGGCTGTCGTTGACAACCTGCTTGGCAACACTGTCACCGGCTGGGCAAGTACTGTATGTATTGTATGCTTCATGGGCGGCATACAGCTTATGTGCCTTGGCGTTATCGGGGAGTACATCGGGAAGATATATATGGAGGTCAAGCACAGACCTCGGTTTATAATCAGTGAAAGGACGTATGATGAGAAGGAAAAGAATCCTCATTTCTATTAATTTCTGCAAAAATTCTTCTTCAAAACAAAAAAATACCTATAAGAAGTCTTTCAATCGACTCCTTATAGGTATTTTCATCATCATTTTATATCTATCTTAATAGTCAAGTTCAAAATCTGCCTATAAGACATATACATTAGCATCTTTTTATAGGTAAACGACTACTCCACCCCATCAATAAATCTGGCGACAAAGCTTAATGCTGCTCCCAGCTCTGACTTTCTGCCGCCGCCATCGGATATTCTTAAATACTCTGCATCCGTATCAAATGAATAATCATTAACAAGACGTTCTTTAATACTATCCTCATATCGCTTAAGATATGGTGCAACTGTTCCACCGAGGACAATATCGCAGTCCATCATGGTGTATATGTTATTAATTCCAAGTGCCAGATTGTCCATATACTCATCTAAGACATTTACACTGTCATTATTTCCCTGCGCTGCCAGCTCAAAGAAATTATTAAGTGTCATATCCTGCTCTGATGATAACACTTTCTCTGAAACATATGCCTCAAGGCAGCCCTTCTTGCCACACAGACACTCTTTTCCTCCTGGATGAATAACCATATGTCCGAATTCACCGCCACGGTTATGAACACCACTTCGTATTGCAGATGCATTAATATATGCACCTCCGACACCTTCACCAAGCATGATATATATCTTCTCATCCTCAGGTTTTCCATTAAGCCAGTGGTCTGCATAAGCCTCTGCCCTTGCATCATTCATGACTATTGAAGGGTAACCGATAGCTGATGTAAGCTTTGTAAGGTCATAGTTCTTAACTTTTAATGGAGGGGCTGAGATAAGAATCTGCTTATTATCATCCAGTATTCCAGGAACTGTAATTCCGACTCCCAGAATGTCATCTGCACCCGAACCTGCATAATCCACGGCATGTCTTACTGCTTCAGACATTTTCTCAATATATGCACTACCTTTGCTAAAATGTGCTTTAACAACCATACTGTATATAATCTGACCCTTAAGTCCGACTATATCTACATTAATATGGTCAGCTTTAACATTAACACTTACAGCCTTTTTTGCATTATTGTTAATAGTAATTGCCTGAGCCCTTCTCCCACCTGTTGAATTGAAATTACCAACGTATTCTATAAGTCTTTCCTCCATCAGCATCTTAAGATTCTGATTGACAGTCGGGAGTGACAGACCTAACTTGTCTGCTATCTCCTGCCTTGATATCTTATCAGAATTATATATCAGCCTGAATATGCGGTTTTTATTAAGTTTCTTAACATCTGTGTTAGTTAGTTTCTGTGATGAATTCATCAATTACCTCTCGCCTGATTCCGGTTAACTTGTGTGTCAGCTATATTATTCTCCAAATACAGCAATATAATCTTTCTTGAATTTCTCAATTCCTGCATCTGTAAGCGGATGATGAACCATCTGCTCAATTACCTTATATGGTACAGTTGCAATGTCAGCTCCTGCAAGTGCGCAGTCAGTAATATGTATTGGATTTCTTACGCTTGCACAGATAATCTCTGTCTGGAGATCATAGTTAGCAAATATATCTGCAATATCCTGAATAAGATTAATTCCCGGCTGTGATATATCATCAAGTCTTCCAAGGAATGGTGATACATATGCAGCGCCTGCTCTTGCTGCAAGAAGTGCCTGATTAGCTGAGAATATTAATGTAACATTAACCTTTATTCCCTCAGATGATAACACTTTAGTAGCCTTAAGGCCTTCAACTGTCATAGGAATCTTAACAACCATATTAGGGTGGATTGCTGCAATCTCTCTTCCCTCTTTAATCATTCCTTCTGCGTCCTCTGTAGTAGCCTTAACCTCTCCACTTATAGGTCCGTCAACAATAGAAGTAATCTCCTTAATAACTTCCTTGAAATCTCTTCCTTCCTTAGCGATAAGAGATGGGTTAGTAGTTACACCACAGATAACTCCCATGTCATTAGCCTTACGGATATCCTCTACATTTGCAGTATCAATAAAAAACTTCATAATAAAATCCTCCTTATTAATCACTTATTAATTGTTCTGAATACATTCTTCATTGCCGGATAGATACATCTGAATCTGTTGTACTTATCCTCGTATCTTTCTATTATCTTCTCGTCCGGTCTGATTGTCTTTCGTACTTTAACGAGAGCATTAGACGCTTCTTCAACGCAATTATACTCCCCGGCTGCAACCATGGCAAGCATTGCTGCCCCCATAGCTGGGCCTTCCTCTGATTCTAACAGTTCCACAGGAATTCCAAGTACATTAGCCATTATCTTACACCACAGCTCTGATTTGGCGCCACCGCCGCACATACGGGTTGACTCTACCTTAATACCGAGACTCTTTGCAACCTCGAAGCAGTCTCTTATTGCAAATGCAACGCCTTCCAGAACTGCCTGAGTCATGTCCTTGCGTTCTGTGTCCATTGTCATTCCTGTAAATGTGCCTCTTGCAAATTCATCATTGTGTGGAGACCTCTCGCCCATAAGATATGGCAGGAAATATACATTATTATTGCCAAGGTCATCATCTGTTATCTGTGACTGTTCTCCTGCATAATCATTAGTTCCAAGTATCTTGTCCATCCACCAGCCATTAGCTGAGGCTGCACTTAATATACAACCCATAAGGTGATATCTTCCATCTGCATGTGCGAAAGAATGAAGTGCATTATTGGAATCTACTCCGAATTCCTTGCTGGAAATGAATATTGTTCCGCTTGTTCCTAATGAAACATTGCAGTGTCCGTCACCGACAGTTCCTGTTCCTACTGCCGCCGCTGCATTATCCCCTGCACCAGCAGCAACAATCACTTCACTGCCTATTCCAAGTTCATCTGCAATATCTTTCTTTACAATGCCAACGCACTCGCTGCTTTCAAATATCTTAGGCATCTGGTTCTTAGTAACTCCACATATATCAAGCATCTGACTAGACCAATTTCTGTTCTTTACATCAAAAAGTAACATTCCAGAAGCATCTGACACATCTGTGCAATGCACGCCTGTAAGACGATATGCTATGTAATCTTTTGGAAGCATTATCTTGTCTACCTTAGCAAAATTATCCGGTTCATTCTCCTTCACCCACAATATCTTAGGTGCTGTGAAACCTGCAAATGCTATATTGGCTGTATATTCTGATAACTTATCCCTGCCTATCACTTCATTAAGGTACTCGCACTGTTTCGTTGTTCTTCCGTCATTCCATAAAATAGCCGGTCTTATCACCTCATCATTCTTATCAAGAATAACAAGTCCGTGCATCTGTCCTCCAAAGCTGATACCACCAACGGCTGATTTATCCTGTCCGTCAAGCAGTTCTTTCATGCCTTCTATACAGGCATTATACCAGTCATATGGATTCTGCTCTGACCAGCCAGCCTTAGGAAAATCAATCGGATAACTCTTAGAAACATTTGCAATAATATGTCCTGCCGTATCCATAAGAACAAGCTTTACCGATGAAGTACCAAGGTCAATTCCTATATAATTCATACCAGTCTCCTTTCCACAATCATATATCTGCACTGAGTCTGTTTATGCAAATGGGTTCTCACTCTTGTAAAGCATGCCCTTAGGCTGGTTGAATGACACATCCTCAACGCCGATATACTTAAACACATCAAAAAGTGTCTTTCCAAAATGTCCGAATGCAACAGCACCATGATGTGGGAAGTTGCCTTCAATAAGCACATGTCTGTAGAATCTTCCCATCTCTGGAATTGCAAATATTCCTATTGCACCAAATGAACGTGTTCTTACAGGAAGAACTTCGCCCTGTGCTATATAAGCAGCAAGCTTGTTATCTGATGAATTCTGAAGTCTGAAAAATGTTATATCTCCCGGAACGATATCTCCCTCAAGTGTACCATTTGTTACCTCTTCAGGAAGTGAACGCGCCATAATCATCTGGTTTCTCATCTCGCAGAATGACAATTTGCTTGATGCAGTGTTGCCACAGTGGAATCCCATAAATGTGTCCTTCTGTGTGTAAGCATATCTGCCGGCAATATCTTCATTGTAGATATCTGCCGGAACTGTATTATTAATATCAAGAAGTGTAACAATATCATCACTTACAACTTCTCCGATGAATTCACTTAACGCACCATATATATCAACCTCACATGATACAGGTATTCCTCTTGATGTAAGTCTTGAATTAACATAACAAGGAACACAACCGAACTGTGTCTGGAATGCTGGCCAGCATTTACCTGCTACTGCAACATATTTTCTTGAACCCTTATGTGATTCAACCCAGTCAGTTAATGTAAGCTCATACTGTGCAAGTTTGCTTAAGATTTCCGGCTTTTTATTACCTGCGCCAAGCTCTCTCTCCATATCCTTAACTACATCAGGAATTCTTTCATCTCCTGCATGTTTATTAAAGCTCTCGAACAGATCAAGCTCTGAATTTTCCTCAATCTCAACTCCAAGATTGTATAAACCTGCAATTGGTGCATTACATGCAAGGAAATTGTTAGGTCTTGGACCAAAGCTGATAATCTTAAGATTGCTTAATGCGTATACAGCCTTTGCTACAGGTATGAATTCATGAATCATGTCAGCACATTCTTCTGCTGTTCCGACAGGATACTCAGGAATATATGCCTTAACTCCACGAAGCTTAAGATTGTAGCTTGCGTTAAGCATTCCGCAGTAAGCATCTCCTCTTCCCTGAACAAGACCGCCATTAGCTGATGTCTCCTCTGCTGCCGCAATGAACATCTTAGGTCCGTCAAAATTCTTGGCAAGCATTGTCTCAGCAATCTCCGGTCCGAAGTTACCAAGATATACACAGAGTGCATTACATCCTGCTTTCTTGATATCCTCAAGTGCCTGCATCATATGTATCTCACTCTCAACAATACATACTGGACATTCATAGATATCATCCTTGCCGTACTTTGCTTCATATGCCTTTACAAGATTCTGTCTTCTTGTAACTGAAAGTGATTCTGGAAAGCAGTCTCTTGAAACTGCTACAATACCGATTTTCATAACTGGTGTATTATTCATAATTATCTCCTTTTGCCTAAACTGTTATATTCTCTCCTCTTAAGCCGTTAAATGCTCCCTCAATATGAGCATCTTCATGGGCTATAAGCCATTTATTAGATGCCGCAAGCAGCTTGTCTTCTGCTGTTGCATGAGTATTAACTACATCAAGGTTAGTTCCTTTTGGAAGTACTACTACACATTTAAATCCATGTCCATCTACACCGCATGGTGCATAATGCAGAGTTGTTGCATACACCTCAATGGCTGTCCCCTTAGGTACAAAGAACCCTTCAACCTTAGATGTATCATATGTAAAATCATCTTCCACATCTTCTCTCTTGCCAAGCAGCAGAATCATATCTGTTGCCGCAATATTCACTTCTGAACTTCTGTGATATTCCAGTGCATTAAGCTTCTGGTTATGTCCATTACAGTAACCTGTCTGAACAGGACATCCACCATATACACTCTCTTCCATCACCTTATGAATCTGTGTATTTTCAAGCTTTTCATCACCTGCAACATACACAACATCATCCGGCATATCATACGAATTCATAAGTTCTACTATCCCGCTGGTATCAACATCAGCAATTACCCTGCCGTATTTCTTAAATCCAGCATCCAATACACTCTGCAAAATAATACCTCCTTTAGAACAAACAATAACTTTTATAAAACATCTTTCTAAAAGTCATTCTATCACTGTTTTATTTTTATTTCAATAAAAAAATCTCCGATTATCAAAAATGTATCCTTGTAACAGATACATTTCCGATAACCGGAGATTAAATAATCTGATTATACTGCTTTATATTATAATTCTGGATAAAGCATCAATAACAATTCCCCATGCTACACCACTCACATAAAGAATAGCAAGAATTCTTAAATTATCCTTCATATCATCATTCTCTCTGAACAATACAAGAATACCTACTCCTGAACCAGCAAGCAGTCCTGCCATAAGAGAACCAAGTCCAAGCACACCTTCAATATAAAGCTGTGTTAATACTACTGATGATGCACAGTTAGGGATAAGACCTATCACACCCGCTATCACAGGTCCGATAACAGGCTTATTAAGGATAAGATTTCCCAAAGTATCTTCACCAACAAAGTGAATTAAAGTATTAAGTGCAAATGAGATAACAACAATAAATGCAAATATTGTTATAGTATGTCTTAGTGCTGACTTGAATATGCTTGTCTCACAGCCACAGTGGTCATGATCACATACATGTCCAATCTTTTCTACCATGTTATAGCTCTTCTTTGATCTTCTCACAATCATATCAATTGCAAGACCCATTATAAGACCTATAATCACTTTCATAAGTATAAGCTGTAAAAGAACTAACACATTAACATGCTCAGATAAGAATACTGGTATCATCTCATCTGAAGTAGACATAAATATAGCAATAAGTGTTCCCATAGTAATTACTTTACCTGCATACAGGTTAGATGCCGCTGTAGAAAAACCACACTGTGGAACAGCTCCAAGTAACGCACCTATAACAGGGCCCGCTTTTCCAGAATTCTTAACAAACTTCTTAGTCTTGGCACTTGTCTTATGCTCAAGATACTCCATAGCAAGATAAGTCAGAAAAAGAAACGGCAACAGTTTAACACTATCAATGATAGTATCAAATACCACATCCATCATGATATACAATCGTCCTTTCTTAAAAACAGTCACATAGTTACATATTCATTATGCCTTAGCAAAAAGCTTCTTATAAGGCTCTTCTCCTGAAAAAACCTTTCTTGCTTTGTCTGATTTCTTCATAATAAGCTTAGTAACTAAATAGCCTATTACTCCATACAGTGATCCTAACAACAGACTCGCAAGTACATCTGTTGGATAATGAACTGTAAGATATAATCTTGACACTGCAATCAGAGCTGCAAGTATAACTGCAGGAATTCCTTTTTTTCTATCCCACAATATAATAGCCAATGCCGCTGCAAAAGAAGCTGATGTATGTCCTGATGGGAAAGACCAGTCTTTAATACCATTAAATATTCCATACAGATTCTCAAATGTCGGATCTGCATTGAATGGTCTTATTCTCGCTGACAAATTCTTCATAATTCCATTACACATAATAAGCGAAAGAATAAGTCCTATTGCCATACTAAGTCCTAACTTTCTGTCTTTCTTAAACACCGGGATAAATAAAAAAACTGCACATAACAGAATCCAGAATATTCCTGCATTACCCAGACAGGTTATAGCATACATAATCGGATCTGTTACAGGATTATGTAATGATTCAAACCAATGTAAAATCTGAAGCTCCATAATTGTCTCCTTATCATATCATTCTAACATGCTCCTTTTCAGGCACATTAGATTATTCTATGATATAAGAAAACATTTGTCAATTAAAAGAATATGTTTTTTCATAGTAACATTTACCTTTTCTTCCACCAAATGGATAATCATACTCTTCTGTTACTCCTATCTGGAACAATCCCTTATCAAGATCAGATGCTATCAGCCTGACTTCTATATTACCGTCAGATACTACTCTATCACTTAAAACCGTACAGAATTCCCGCATCAGATCTGTTAATATCTGTTGTCTCTTCACCTCGTTATATGTTGTAAAGTCTGTATCTGCATACACATCTCCCATCCTGTCAAATGCGAAGTCCATCGCACTGTCAAGGCTCTGGTTAACTTCATCTCTTCTTATATTATTCCCAGTGATTGTTGCATGTATTATAATAATGAGTGCTATTGCCACTATAACCCCGCTACAAGTAATAACTCCTCTCAATAGTTCTCAGCTCACAAAGTATCTGGCAAGTCCTTTATATGTACGCTGTGATGAATACCCGAACATAGCGGCTGTCAATGAATATTCCAGCGTATATTCCATATATTCATAATCACCAGCTCTGCTGACATTACCATATGTAAGCTTCATGCCTCCTTCCTGCACTGAACGTGATAACATATCAAGTCTTTCATCTCTTAACTGCGTGGATAATTCTTTATCCGGAACATCTCCACAGTATGCCTCTATATAATTCTCAACATACTGGCTTATCTCACCAGCATCCGACACTTTCTGGTTGATTCGTATGAAATCAATTGAGAAGAAACACACCAGTGCAAATATAATAAGATATATTGATGTTTCAATTATTCCCTTCATTAATCTTCCCCTTTACCAGTTATCCAAGACATGAACTAATAACATCCAGAAGTATATTCCTGTATGCAGCCATCGACATTCCAACCAGCATCATTGCTATCATAACAGCACACACTCCTATAACTGTTTCGCCATATGTATTAACAATATCTTTCATCCGCTTATCACTCCCACAAAAACATTAATGAATACTGCAAGCATTGAATATGTAACAATAATCCCCATAATAACGCCTGAATATTCGTCAATCATATGTTCCATAAACACCTCCAGCTACAAATACATATTAACAACCAGCATCATATCCACAGCCATCTTAAATGCAACGAAAAATGTCGGTACATACTCTGAAAATCTCATCATACTGGTACTGTCCATGTATCTTGCAGTCTCTGCTTTATCCGACAATTCATAGTTTCTTCTTACAAGTGCATTAATTGTCTGGTTCATACTGTCTCTGTCAAGATCTCCTATTGAATACAACATTCTGACCGCCGACTGGATATCCATAACATCGAATTCGCTTAAGAATTCATAATACGGCTTAATATCAGATGGATTAAGCTCAATATCATATATGAACTTTTCTAACGGCTCTTTCATAATAACGGGGCAGTCATCATAGGTATCCTCAACTGCTGACAGCAGTGGTTTATTCTCAAGATTAACTGCCAGATCTCTTAACCACTCTGTGAATCCACAATACAGGTCATTCCTAACTCTTTTAACTGCCGTCTTTCTCTGTGTAAAAGGTGTAGTCACAAGCACTATCATCACACCAGCAAGACACACAGCAGGAATCCTTAACTTCAACACAACAAGTAATACAACAACAGCGCACATGCATACCCATATAGGAACCATTCTTAAGGTAAGCTGTCTGGCTTTAGACTTAAACACTGCATTATAATCACTTATTATCTGATTATCCGTCCTGCTCTTACCAATCCAGTCGAAGCCATAATGCTTTCTTGTAAATGTATAAAACACAATGCACAGCAGTACAAATAATACAGAAATCCCCTGATACGCGAATGTCGATGTAATACTTAATGGCTCTTTCGCAAACATATTAAGCATGTTGCACATTACAGTAGTAAGCAGTGCAAGCACCATACTTATAGCTATTCCAATGGTAATATCACGCTTTATCTTCTTTATCTCGTTCTGGTACTTATAAACATTATTGACCCATCTGTCAAAATCTTCTAACAGAACTTCCATTGCGCCTCTGTATCTTCCGCCCTTCTCTTCAACACTTACAATAAACTTGTGTAAAGTCCTTATTCTTGCACAATCATATTCCTCTTCAATAATTCTTAATGCATCTTCATATACTCGCTGTCCCATTCCATACTCAAGTTCCTCAATTGCACGCGAAAGGCACCGCTTCAGCCTTCCCGTACTAATCGCATATGCATCCTTTAATGCCATATTAACCTTGGGATTTCTTATAAATGAATACGTCATCTGATGCAGATATACATCCACATCAGCAAATCTGGCCGCCTCACTGCGCTCTTTAAAATAATTCCTTACCAGGCCTGGAATCATGGCAACCGCAACAAACATTACAGCAAAAGCCAGTACATAATTAATTCTGTATAACAGGCAGGCGCCATACACTCCGGCACCTGCTGCTATTGTAGTTATTACAAATCTTCTTACTGGCATAACCCCATTCATATCTCTTACATCTTCCATCAGCTGTGTAACAGATAAATATCTTAATACCTTCTTCAATCATGCCTCCATGTATACGGATTATCTATACCGTACTTAATAAACTTATCCATAATATCCGGTGGGAGATCATTATCCAGAAACTCCCCATCTTCATATATAACTGTACATATATTCTCCCCATGATATCTGCTTAAGAAGCCAACCTGACTGATATGCCTTCTTTCAAATCTGTCACAGTCAACAAGCAGAACAAGATCAATATACTTGTATATACTGTTAATAAACCTGTCGGACGATTCGCCATTACCAAGCATGGAATACATTCTGTCAGGCATATCCCTGATATCATCAAGATGCATAGTTGTCATGCAATATGCCCCTGTTGACAGACTATTTAGCAGTTCCATTACCTCTGGTCCTCTCGACTCCGAGAGAAGTACCCAGTCTATATTATGACGCAGTCCTGCCCTGATAATATCCTGATATGTAACCTTCGAATCCACGAAAAACTCAACACATTTGTTATGAGGATTAATCTGTCTGTAATGAATCTCCTGATTATCTTCATATACTCCCACCTTCTCCTCAGCAGGTATAAATGTAGCAAGATACTTGAGCAGTTCTGTCTTTCCAGCATGTGGCTGTCCACCTATTACTGTAGAAAGATGCGCTGTCACGCAATTCTCTAACAATGTAATAATACTTTCCGGAGCGTAGTCAGATCTGACAAGATCGGTATGACCAAATCGCAGCTTCTGTGGTATCTTTCTTATTGCCATACTCTTTCTGCCACATCTTGATTCATGCCATATGGAAATTCTTAAAGATTCAGTATTCGCCTCTAATATCGGATGCATCCTGTTAAAAGATGCACCCATAATATTAGCCAGCCTTATAGACAGATTATCCATATATCTGTCGCTTAGTTCTTTCATGGAAATATAGCAGCCTCTGCCTAACTGTGTTATCCATAGATTATATCCATCCCACTCGATATCAGTTACAGTCTCATCGGATATCTCTTCCTTAATCTCTGAGAATATGTCTTCCTTGTTATTCTCAATGAGTTCCTGAAGCTGTTCTTTCTCCATATTGTTTCCTCATACTATTCCCCATCACTAGGTCTGCTCGCATCAATAGCATCATATATATGCTCCTTGTACGAGATATCGCTTACTGCCCCCTTGGTTCTGTCTGTAACAATAGTAACAACCGCTGCTGTAAGCAATACTGCAGCAAGCACCCCCGCAAGTGCTATTACAACCTTTCCGTAATGTTCAATAATATCATGCATATACAATTCCTCCTCCGAATTAAATTATTTAAAAAGTACTTTTTATATTGTGGATATTATCACATATTCAAAAGTTTGTAAAGCATAAAAATATAAAAATTATAAAAAAAGACTTTTGCATCAAAATATAATACAAAAGTCTTAGAATATTATTTCTTATTAAGTTCTACAGTATTATCACCATCACTCAGAGAAAGCACATCCTTCTTAATTGTGTATGTGTACTCATCTGTTTCTTCTGTTCCCAGAAAACTGATTGTTATACTAAGCTTTCCATCCTTCGCCTCGTACGAAGTAATTGGAACACTTATCTGACCTATCTGCTGTGTTCCTGTCCCATCAGAATTGAAAGTGTATGTATAATCATCACCTTCCCATGTTCCAACAACAGATGCCTCCTTGCCACATCCTGTAAATGCAGCAACAACCGCAATCATCATAACCAGAACGCTTATTCTTTTAAGTAATTTCATATAACCTCCACTAGATATTAATTGTCTTTACTGCTTCAACCACTTTTCCAAACTCCATGCCATGGGAAGCCTTTATAAGTATGTTATCACCTTTCTTAAGAATCTGTCCAATAGATTTTAACATACCATCTCTTGTTGCATAATCATGAACTTCACATCCATGTGCATTATAATTAGCCTCTATATATGCCCTTGTACCATCTGCTATCTGTGCTGCAAGGTCTCCTGCTGTTATAAGCACATCAATATCCTTGGTTCCAAGATACATTCCGACATCATAATGCAGCTGCTTCTCATTCTCACCAAGCTCAAACATGCTTCCAAGTATAGCAACTTTTCTTCCAATTGCTGTATCGAGAACATCCAGCGATGCCTTCATTGAAACCGGATTGGCATTGTAACAGTCATCAATTATTGTGAAGCCATTCTCCTTGATTATATTGTTTCTTCCGGCAATTGTCTTTAAATTCTTCACTCCACGCTCAATTTCAAGAGACGAAAGTCCAAGTACCGAACCGACAAGTGCTGCTGCCATCGCATTATATACCATATGGTGTCCCGGTACAGGTACAGTCAGGTCAAATGTAGAATAGTTATCTGATGTTTTGATTCCATGAATTGTAAAGCTTGTTCCATCAAGCCCAAGGCTCTTGATATTATCTGCATATACACCGTCCTTATTGCTTATTCCAAACACAAGCGGACGCTTGCCATGAACCTGGCTTATTGTTGATAATTTGTCATCGTCTCCGTTAAGAATAACAATTCCATCCGGATTCATATGGTTAAATATCTCTGTCTTAGCCTTAAGAATTCCATCTCTTGTTCCAAGATTCTCAAGATGACAAAGACCAATATTGGTGATAACACATATGTCAGGCTGTGCAATCTTGGATAATCTGTCCATCTCACCGAAATCACTGATTCCCATCTCAAGAACAGCAACCTCATCCTCTTCTGTAAGTCTGAAAACAGTAAGTGGAAGACCAATTTCATTATTGAAATTACCAAGTGTCTTTAATACTCTGTATTTCTCAGAAAGAACAGAACTTATTGTTTCCTTGGTACTTGTTTTGCCGACACTTCCTGTAATTCCGACAACCTTAACATCAAGATTGTTTCTGTAAAGAAGAGCAAGATCTTTCAATGCCTGAAGGCTTGATTCAACCTGAATATATGAATGTTCTTCACCTGGCAGTTCTTTCTCAGATATAACACATGCCGCACCCTTCTCAAAGCACTGGCTTATGAAATCATGTCCATCACTTCGCTCACCTTTAATGGCAATAAAAAGCCCGCCCTCAGTTACCTTTCTGCTGTCAATTGTAATGGCAGTAATCTCTTTGTCGTAATCTTCTCCATTGCCATGATATATGCCGTTAACAGCTTCTGTCATGGCTCTTAAGGTCATTCCCTTCATAACACAATATCCTCAATTCTTTTCTTAGGCACATGATGTACCTGATTCTCATCTCTGTAATACCTGATATCTCCATCTGCAGGAATATCCTCAAGTACCACTTCTTCTTTAGGATAGCCAAATGCTATCACATACACTACCTTTAAATCAGACGGTATATTTAACTGAGTCTTTAACTCATCTCTTTTAACATTGCCAAAGAAACATCCGCCAAATCCGGCTTCTGTCGCTGCAAGAAGCATTGTCTGTCCGACAATTCCCGCATCAACCTCATCATTCACATTATCAGGACATGTTATAACAATATATCCTGTTGGTTTCTCACCCTCAGATGGTCCATCCCAGTCCTTTAAATATCCTGCAAATCCTAATAGTCTGAAAACTTTCTCATTCTCTTCTTCATCACATACAATTCTATATTTAAATGGCTGTCTGTTAGCTGCTGACGGAGTAAGTCTCGCAATCTCAACAAGCTCCATAAGCTGCTGCTTTGTCAGTTTCTTATCCTGGTAGAATCTTCTGTATGACCTGTTTTTCTTAACAAGTTCCTTAATCATAACTTAACTAACCTCATTATCTATTCGTACTTTGCGAGAGATATCTCTATAATCTTCTCTGTAAGTTCATCATATGATATACCTACTGCTGCAGCCTCCTGAGGAATAAGGCTTGTGTCAGTCATTCCTGGAAGTGTGTTAATCTCAAGACAGAATATATTATTATTCTTATCAAGAAGCTCATCAACTCTTGCGTATGTTGTAACTCCTGCCGCCTGACAGCATTTTTCTGCCCAGAACTGCATCTGGCTTGCAATATCTTCTGGGATATTGGCAGGGCATGTCTCCTTAGTAGAACCTGCCTTGTACTTGTTCTTGTAATCATAGAAGCCTTCAAGCGGCTCAATCTCAATTACAGGAAGTGCCTTTCCGTCAAGTACTGCAACTGAGAATTCTCTTCCGTCAACAAACTCTTCAACAAGTACAGTATCCTCATAAGAAAATGCTTCATTAAGTGCATCCTCAAACTCTTTCTCGTTATGTGCTATTGAAACGCCGACACTTGAACCACCACAGCAAGGCTTAACCACACATGGGAATGGAACATACTCAATCTTGTGTCCCTTATGTAATGTCACACCCTTAGGCATAGGAATCCCCTCTGGTACAAGTACCTTCTTGGCAAGTTCCTTGCTCATTGATATAGCACTGCTTAAATAATCTGTACCAGTATATCTGATTCCTAACAGATCAAATGTAGCCTGAACCTTACCATCTTCGCCATTGCTTCCATGAAGTCCCATGAATACCATGTCAGCTTCTTTACACAATTCTAATACATTAGGTCCAAAAAAGCTTTCTCTTGCCTCTGTTCTTCTCTTAACCTCTGCTGGAATGTCTGCTGTTTTCTTCTTTAAATTGTCAGACAGTTCTCCCAAATCATTCTTTTCTGTAAAAAATGTCTTAGCTTCATTGTCGTCAACACCTAAGAAGATATCAAGCATATTTGCTTCATGTCCGTTTCTTCTAAGGCTCTCACATACTCTGTATCCTGTAACTAATGAAACATCTCTTTCTGTACTTGTTCCACCTGCTAAAACTACTATTCTCATAATTTCTCCTTTTTTTATTAACTTTTCCACAATATCCACAATGTTATCCACATTTTTAGTTAATTATTAAAATTATGTGAAATTGTCAGATAATTGTAATATATTTGTAAAATTCACATATTCTTATGCATAATCTATGTGAATTATTACGGTCTCAAATGGCTTCCTTCATACTTTGTATGTGCCTGTAAAACTTTTCTTAAAGAATCTATTCTTCCAGAAAGTTCACCTTCTGGAACTACTATTTCCAATGATTCAGCCATTATATCTATCATTGGATTCGTAAATTTGCTCTTATATCTTATAAGTACGTCAAGCTTTTCTTCATAACCCCTTGCATCTAAGAACTTGTCAAGGACGTTGTCCTCTGCAGCAACCGGCTGCTCTGACTGAACCTGTGAGTTATCCACATTCTCTTCCTTTAATGTGTATGCTTCATCAATTCTATTGTCTGAATTGACTTTAACTGTCTGTGAATTGTCAGATATTTCCTTCATTGTCAATGGGTCAACCTGTTCAAATCTATACTTCTGTGTTACATCCGGATATTTCACATGATCTACTTCACTCATGAACATATCATATGGTCTTACATACACAGCATATTCACCATACATAGCCTGATATACCACCATTTTTTCTTTGGTTTCTGAATGATACGCAACACATTTTACCTGATAAAGCTTATTCTTAAAATGCTTATAAAATCCACCTGGTACTAACTGTCTTTCCATCAGTAAACCTCCCTCTAAAAATATATTATTATTTTATCGCACATGGCTGTTTCTTACAACATTTTTTAGAGAGTTCTCTACATGTTTTACACTTTATTTAGGCATTTGAAAGTGTTAAAATATGCTTATATTCAGCAAAACAAGGAGGAATTATGAGACAGATTGATTTACATGTTCATTCCACATGCTCTGACGGAACTGATTCTCCTGCTGTTCTGGTTGACAAAGCTGTTGAAAAGGGACTCGCTGCATTTGCACTTACTGATCATGACACCACCAAAGGAGTTAAGGAAGCTCTTTTAGCATGTGAAAATGTTAATAACAACGGTTATGCACTCGAGGTTATTCCCGGAGTTGAGATAAGCACTAATTTTGAGAATACTGAGATACATGTTGTCGGTCTTTTTATAGATTATAACGACAAAGAATTCAATACATTTCTTAATAAACAGTTAAGTTCAAGAGATGAAAGAAATAAGCAGGTATGTGAGCGTTTTCAGAATATTGGAATTAATATTACATATGAAGATATGATAAAGACTTATGGCGACGCTGTAATTACAAGAGCTCATTTTGCAGACAGGCTTGTTGCAATTGGAGCTGTTGGAGACAGAAATGAAGCATTTGACAGATATTTAGGTCAGGGAAAGCCTTGTTTTGTGCCAAGAGCCAAAGTTGATCCTGCAGAAGCTATTGACAGAATTCACAAAGCCGGCGGTATTGCAATATTAGCCCACCCTGTTCTTTATCATCTTGGCAAAGCCCAGATGAACAAGCTGCTTGACCATATATGTTCTGCAGGACTTGATGGAATTGAGGCTATATATTCAACTTACAAGATGGGTGATGAATTATCAATCAGGCGGATTGCTTCTGAAAGAAATCTTCTAATATCCGGCGGTTCCGATTATCATGGTAAGAATAAGCCCCATATCCAGCTTGGAACCGGTATGGGACATTTATTCGTTCCGTATGAGCTGCTTGATAAGATGAGAGAATATATGGGATAATAAAAAATAGGTCACATCCTCTCTGTGAGATTGAATGTGACCCATTTTATTACCTATGATTTAATATCTACTTTTCATCAACCACCTGAAAAATGAAAAACTTCAGATAATAGCTCTCCTGTGCCTCCCAAAGTATTGGGTGGTCAGGTGACTGTGTCCTGAATTCAACCTGACGTAGTCTTTTATGTACTGCCTTGGCAGCCTCTTTAATAGTCTTGGTAAGAAGTTCCTGTGTCATGAAGTGTGAGCATGAGCAGCTTGCAAGATATCCTCCGTCTTTAACGAGCTTCAGTCCCTTCATATTAATTTCCCTGTAGCCTTTGATTGCGTTCTTTGTAGCTTCTCTCGACTTGGTAAATGCCGGTGGGTCAAGTATTACAACATCGTACTTTTCGCCTGCTTCATTAAGTTTTGGTAACTCGTCCAATACATTGGCACATTTAAAATGTACTGTATCCTCAAGTCCGTTGAGCTTTGCGTTGGCTCTTGCCTGCTCAACAGCAAATTCAGATATATCAAGACCTGTAACTTCCTTAGCGCCTGCAATTCCTGCATTTAATGCAAATGTTCCCATATGTGTGAAGCAGTCTAACACTCTCTTATCCTTGCACAGCTTCTGCATTGCAAGTCTGTTGTACTTCTGGTCAAGGAAGAAACCTGTCTTCTGTCCATTCACAACATCTATCATGTAGTGAACACCATTCTCAACGATCTCAACATTAGTGTCAAATTCATCACCAATAAAGCCCTTTACTCTCTCCATTCCTTCAAGAGTACGGACCTTGGCATCACTTCTTTCATATACTCCACGGATTTCAATACCTTTTTCATGAAGGATTTCCTTCACTTTCTCGACAATAAGTGACTTAAATCTGTCAATTCCTAAAGCAAGCGATTCCACAACAAGCACATCTGAATATTTATCTATAACAAGTCCCGGCAGAAAATCAGCCTCTCCGAATATAAGACGGCAGGCAGAGGTATCAACTGTGTCAAATCTGTATTCAACCGCTGCCCTTACTCTCTCCTCAATAAAGGTCTCATCAACAACATCTGTGTGTCTTGTCAGCATTCTTACTGTTATCTTAGACTTTCTGTTAATGAATCCGATTCCCATAAAATAATCATCAAAATCAAGTACTCTGACAAGATGTCCGTCAATAATTCCGTCAGACATCCATTCAATTTCATTATCATATACCCAGGCACCGCCTGCCTTTAAAGTTCTTCCTTCACCTTTTCTTAATCGTATCTGTCCGCATACGCTGAATAAATCTTCCATTCTGTTCCTTCCTGCCAGATATTTCTGACATTTATCATAATTAATATATTAATCTGATGCCGAATTGCCTAAGAAATAAAACATGCACACACCAGCAACCGTAATCAGAAGTGAAACCAGCTTAATCCATGAAAACGCTGTCTTCTCGCTCCCAAACAGTCCGAAAAGCCCGAGCAGATATGACACAATAATCTGTGCAACAACAATTGTAACCTCTGCCTTCGCAATTCCAAGACCGCTTATACTCTTAATAACTGTAAAAGTAATGAATGCGCCTATCACGCCACCAAGAAGCGTAATCTTATTATCAACCTTAAACAGCTTCATGATGTCAGGTCTTCCATCAATCACCCACATAATCGCACAAGTAGCCAGCGCTGTCAACTGTACAAACATTGCTGTAACCCACACACTGCTTGCTTTCGTAACATTTGTATTAAACGCGCCCTGTAAACTCATAAGAGCACCAGATATTATCGCAATCAAAAATCCTGCCATTAACTAACCTCCTAATTAATCTGCATAGAATAATTATTAGTTAATAGCAGGATATTTATTCATAATATTATTTAGTACTCTGTGTACTACTTTCGTTATTATTTTTAGTTGTTTTTTCTATAGTTGTTGCAAATGTACTGTATGCTGTATTAATATCCGCGCCATCGTACACCTGATGAAGCATAATTTCGTATCTCATATATACTTCTCCGACTCCGATATATTTAGCTTTAACAACCGAATCAGAATAAATCTTGTGTAACTGCTGGTAACTCTCGGCTCTTTTAACCTTTAAATCAGCTCTCGCACAACTTTTCTTAGCCATAGTTCCAAGATAATCAGCATAATCATAGGATATTGCTCTTGCAACAGCCTTTGATGCATCTACATTCTTAGTATATGGATTAACCACTGCCATTGTTGTCACAGACATTGCCCTTGAATCAAGGTCATCACCCATTGATGGATATTCGCATATTCCATAATCCACATCTGTAACATTAATCTCTGCAAGACTATCCGCATCTAGTACTGTATATAACATATTGCCTGTAGAAAACAGATCCGCGCATTCTTTAAGAGTAACAGTATCTCTGTCTATTCCAAATGCATCCTTTAACTGTGCATATTTCGCAAGAACTTTTTTTATCTTATCCTCATTAAGTGATAAAGCTGTGCTATCCTCAGCATTCGCTCCACCTACATTAATATAAGCACCAGCTGCAGCATAATTAAGAAACATTGAATCTGGATTCCACTGGAAAACCATTGAGACGTCCTGATTCTCATCTGTAATCTGGTAATTATCACTTATATTACGAATCTGGTCTATCGTATCAACTGCTTCTGCATATTTCTTGTTATATACAAGAAATGAAGTATTGAATGAAACCGGATAACCATATAACTTACCGTCATATGAACATGCTGTCATTGCTGCCTTTCCATACACATCTTCATTATAGACTTCCGGATACATATCATTCTCAGATGTAAGTCCTGAAAGATAAGCTTTCTCGATCTCCTCAGATGTAAGGAAATATATGTCACATGCATTGTTATTTCTTACTGATTCATCATATATGTAATTGATATATGAATCTGCTTCAATATATACTGGATTAATAGTTACCAGTTCATTGGCCTGCTTAAACTGTTTAGCTACAAATTCAAGATATGACCCATATGAACTGTCATTATACCAGATATTAATTGTAATAGGTCCACTAAGATTAAGGTCTCTGGCAGCCCGTGTTCTGTCATCTTTATTACCACAGCCTGCTAAGACAGTCAGCATGGTAACAATCAGCATCATACTGATAAATCTTCTTAATTTCATAAAGTAAGCTCCTGATTCTAGAAGGATTTCTTAAGCTTAGCTATGCATTCATCTACATCTGCCTTAGTGATTACAAGTGGTGGAACAAATCTTATAACGTTAGTTCCTGCCGAGAACAGAATAAGACCGTTATCAAGTGCTCTTGCAATTACATCCTTAGGGTTGACTGATAATTCAAGGCCCTGCATAAGTCCCATTCCTCGTCTCTCAACAACAACATCTACTGTTTCTACAAGCTCATCAAGCTTTTCCTCAAAGTAAGCAGATACTTCCTTGACATTGTCTAATACATGCTGCTTCTCAAAAAGTTCGAACACTTTGGTTGCTGCTGCGCATGCAAGTGGATTACCACCGTATGTTGTTCCGTGATCTCCTGGAACTAATGCCTTGGCAACTTCTTCAGTTGCTGCAAATGCACCTACAGGAACACCACAGCCAAGAGCCTTGGCTACTGTAAGGATATCCGGCTTAACACCATACTGCTGGAATGCGAACATACTTCCTGTTCTTCCCATTCCACACTGAATCTCATCAAGTATAAGAAGGATTCCCTTCTCATCGCATAACTTTCTTACACCTTCAATAAATTCTTTAGTAGCAGGATAAATTCCTCCTTCACCCTGTACTGTTTCAAATATTATAGCACATGTTTTATCATTAACAAGTTCCTTTACGCTGTCAAGGTTGTTATACTGTGCAAACTTAATTCCCGGAATCATAGGACCAAATGCTTCCTGATAATGCTTATTACCAGTTACTGCAAGCGCTCCCATACTTCTTCCATGGAATGAATGCTGCATTGCAATAATCTCTGCATCAGCCTTTCCGTTCCTGACATAGTAATATTTCTTTGCAAGCTTAACTGCACCTTCAATAGCCTCTGTACCACTGTTAGTAAAGAATACTCTGTCCATTCCTGAAGCCTGTGTAAGAGCTTTGGCAGCCTCTACTGCAGGTTCATTGTAGAAATAATTAGATGTATGGATAAGCTTATCAATCTGTGCCTTCAATGCATCGTTATATTCCTTATTGTTATAGCCAAGTGCAAATACTGCTATACCTGCTCCAAAATCAAGATATTCCTTACCATCTGTATCGTAAAGTCTTACTCCGTCGCCCTTATCAAGTACAATCTGGTAACGGTTGTATGTATGTATCAGCTTTTCTTCTGCTGTTTCTATAATCTGCTGTGTATTCATGATTACTCTCGCTTTCCTGTTATTATAAGCATACATTTTACATGCACTAATAATTAATTATACGCGCTAATCTTCCGGTTAGCAATTATTTATCTGAATCAAAGAATTTTTCTGCATCATCTGAAAGAATAGCTGTACCAACACCCTTGTTAGTAAATATTTCAAGAAGAAGGCAGTGTGGAATTCTTCCATCAAGGATATGCACTCTTGATACGCCATGCTCAATAGCATCAATGCAGTTATTAAGCTTAGGAAGCATACCTCCTCCGATTGTTCCGCTCTCTAAGAGTTCTCTTGCTTCTGATGTAGAAAGCTCTGATATAAGTGAATCCTTATCATCAAAATCCTTGTATACACCTTCAATATCTGTTAAAAATGCAAGCTTCTCAGCATTGACAGCTCTTGCAATAGCACATGCTGCATCATCTGCATTAATATTATATGCATGGAAATTATCATCATATCCGATAGGACATATAACTGGTAAGAAATCATCTTTAAGTAATGAGTCAAGAAGTGTTGTATCAACATCTGTTACTTCTCCAACATAACCTATATCTTCACCCTTAGAGTACTTCTTCTCAACCTTTAACATGCCACCATCTTTACCGCTGATACCGCATGCCTTAACTCCAAGCTGCTCAATCATTGACACAAGACTCTTATTAACCTTGTTAAGAACCATCTCGGCAATCTCCATAGTTGGCTCGTCTGTAACTCTGAGACCATTCTTAAATTCAGGTGTCATGCCTGACTTTTCAACCCATTTGCTGATTTCCTTACCGCCACCATGAACGATAATAGGCTTAAAACCAACGAGTTTAAGAAGAACTACATCCTGAATAACTTTTCTTTTAAGTTCTTCGTCTACCATGGCACTTCCGCCGTACTTAACTACAATTATCTTTCTGTTAAACTTCTGAATATAAGGAAGTGCTTCAACAAGCACCTGTGCCTTCATAAGTTCCTCTGTCATATCTTTTGCGCTCATAATAATCTCCATTTCATATTTATTCAGATATCTATTTGCTTTATAAATGCTGTGTCCGATTAGCTTCTGTAATCAGCATTTATCTTGACATAATCAAATGTAAGGTCACAGCCCCATGCTGTAGCGCTTGCATCACCCTGCTTAACATCTGCAATAGCAATTACAGGATTCTGTGAAAGTATTTCTGTTGCTTTCTCCTCACTGTAATCTGTAGCTGTTCCGTCTTTAACAATCTGAAGCTCACCTGCTGAACTCTTAAAGAAGATATCAACCTTCTCAGGGTCAAAGTCAGCACCAGAATATCCCATTGCGCAGAGAATTCTTCCCCAGTTAGCGTCATGTCCGAATATTGCTGCCTTAGTAAGGCTTGATGTAACAATTGACTTGGCAAGTGTCTTGGCTTCTGCCTTAGTTGTGGCACCCTTTACCTGAACCTCGAAAAGACATGTACAGCCTTCGCCGTCTCCTGCAATCATCTTGGAAAGCTCTGTAAATACATAACTTAAACCTTCATAGAATGCATCATAATCAGTGCCCTCTTCTGTAATCTTCTTATTACCAGCCATTCCGTTAGCGAGAACAAGGGCTGTATCGTTAGTTGATGTATCTCCATCAACTGATATCATGTTAAATGAATCATCAACAATTGCACTTGTCATCTTCTGAAGAAGTGCCTTGTCGATATCACAGTCTGTTGTTATGTAGCAGAGCATTGTTGCCATGTTAGGGTGAATCATTCCTGCACCCTTGCACATACCACCGATTGTTACCTTAGTACCTGCAACTTCTACTTCTACAGCAACCTGCTTGCTTCTTGTATCTGTAGTCATAATTGCCTCTGCTGCCTGTGTTCCCGCTTCTAATGAATCATCAAGCATTGGAGCCAGCTTTTCAATTCCTGCACAGATTCTGTCAACAGGAAGCTGCATTCCGATAACACCTGTTGAACCGATAAGTACTGCATTCTCCGGTACATTAAGCACTTTTGCAACTGCCTTTGCTTCTTCTGCACAGGCGTTATCTCCTTCAACACCTGTACATGCATTGGCAACACCACTGTTTACAACTACAGCCTGTGCGAAGTCTTCATTATATACAATGTTTCTGTCCCATTTAACAGGAGCTGCAAATACTTTGTTAGTTGTAAATGTTCCTGCTGTAACACATGGCTTCTCGCTGTATACAAGTGCCATATCTTTCTTTCCGTTTTTATATTTAATCTGTGCTTCACATCCGGCAGCCTTGAATCCTTTAGCTGCTGTAACACCGCCTTTAATTATATTCATAATATCCTCCTATTGTACATTTATTATGGGAACATTGGTGCAAGCTGTAATCCCTCGTTCTCTGGAAGTCCAAAGAGAAGGTTCATATTCTGTACTGCCTGTCCTGCTGCACCCTTAACAAGATTATCTAACGCACCCATCATAATAAGTCTGTTAGTTCTTGGTTCAATCTTAAATCCTATATCAACAAAGTTGCTTCCCTCAACCCAGCGTGTTTCAGGGCATACATCCTTAGGAAGTACTCTTATGAAATATTCCTTATCATAGTACTTGTCATATGCTGCCTTAACATCTTCGTATGCAACATCTTTAGCAAGGTTGGCATATGCTGTCACAAGAATTCCTCTGTTCATTGGAACCAAATGTGGTGTGAAGATCAGCTTTAAATCATCTCTTCCACACGCATAACCCAACTGTTCCTCTATCTCAGGTGTGTGTCTGTGAGTTCCGACACCGTAAGCCTTCATGCTTTCATTAACTTCACAGAAAAGGTTGGCAACCTTAGCACCACGACCTGCACCTGAAGTTCCGCTCTTGGCATCAATTATAATTGTATCAGGATTGATTATTCCTTCCTTAACCATTGGATAAAGTGTAAGAATTGATGTTGTTGTATAACATCCCGGGTTAGCAATGATTCTTGTGTCTTTGCTTACCTTATTTCTGTTAATCTCGCACAATCCATAAACAGCTTCATCTATATACTGTGGTGCTTTATGCTCAAGCTTATACCACTTTTCATATACATTAACATCCTTAAGTCTGAAATCAGCACTCAGATCAATAATCTTAGTCTTTGAAAGAATTTCATCATTAACAAGTGATGCACATAAGCCCTGTGGTGTTGCTGTAAATATAACATCAACCTCGTTAGCAAGCTGTTCCATATTGTCGTCCATACATTTTGCATCTACAAGCTTAAACATGTTTCTATATACATCTGAATAATTCTGATCTATGTAACTTCTCGAACCGAGCCATACAATCTCTGCGTCCTTATGTCCTAATAATAATCTGACAAGCTCGTTACCTGCGTAACCTGTCGCACCGATAATACCTACTTTAATCATAACTCCTCCTTGTGGCTCTCTCTTTTGCGAAGCATAATGCATATATTCATTATTTATGCATAAAATAACGCAAAATGTAAATTGATAACCTACATTATAGCAACTTTTTTTCTTATGTAAAGGATAATTTAAAGAATTTTTATATTTATACATTTTTATTGCATATTGATGTATAATATGCATAATTTGTTGTTGCATTTTTAAATGAAGTAGTTTATTATAGTTGGCAGGTGCATAGCATATGTGTTTTACTATGTAAACTTAATAATATACGGAGGAATATATAATGAAAGAAAAAGTTATTCTTGCTTATTCTGGCGGACTTGACACAACTGCCATCATCCCTTGGTTAAAGGAAACATACAACTATGATGTTGTCTGCGTATGTGCAGACTGTGGTCAGGAAGAGGAGTTGGACGGACTTGAGCAGAGAGCTCTCTCATGTGGTGCTGCTAAGTTATATATAGAAGATATCACTGATGAGTTCTGCGACAACTACATCGTTCCATGTGTTCAGGCACACGCTGTTTATGAAAATAAATATTTACTTGGTACTTCAATGGCAAGACCTCTTATCGCTAAGAGACTTGTTGAGATTGCCCGTAAGGAAGGTGCTGTTGCTATCTGCCACGGTGCTACTGGTAAGGGTAATGACCAGATCAGATTCGAGCTTACAATCAAGGCTTTAGCTCCAGATATCAAGATTATCGCTCCTTGGAGAGATTCTAACTGGAAGCTTCAGTCTCGTGAAGATGAGATTGAATACTGCAGACAGCATGGCATTCATCTTCCATTCAGCACAGACTGCAGCTACAGCCGTGACCGTAACATCTGGCATATCAGCCATGAAGGTCTTGAGCTTGAAGACCCAGCTAATGAGCCTAACTACAAGCATTTATTAGTTCTTGGATGCACTCCTGAGGAAGCTCCAGATGAACCTGAATATGTTACTATGACATTTGAAAAAGGTGTTCCAAAGTCAGTTAACGGCAAGGCTATGAAGGTTTCTGATATCATCAGAGAGCTTAACAGACTTGGTGCCAAGCATGGTATCGGTATCATTGATATCGTTGAGAACCGTGTTGTTGGTATGAAGTCTCGTGGTGTATATGAGACTCCTGGTGGAACAATTCTTTACGAAGCTCATCAGCAGCTTGAGGAATTAGTTCTCGACAGAGATACAACTGCATTCAAGATGGATGTTGGAAACAAGTTTGCACAGGTTGTTTACGAAGGAAAGTGGGAGACACCTCTTCGTGAAGCACTTCAGGCATTCGTTGAGAAGACTCAGGAATATGTAACAGGTGAAGTTAAGTTCAGACTTTATAAGGGTAATATCATCAAGGCTGGAACAACTTCTCCATATTCACTCTACAATGAGTCAATTGCATCATTCAAGACAGGTGATATGTATGATCATCACGATGCTGACGGATTCATCAACCTCTTCGGTCTTTCACTTAAGGTAAGAGCTATGAAGAAGCTTGAGAACGAGAAGAAGAACAATAAGTAATTAAAGAATATAACAAAAAGCATCCCCGGCATGGTTATTAATCATGCCGGGGATGTTGCTTATTTATTCTTAATTATATTCTCTTCTTTTTGACTTCAACTTGTCTTTCCACTGCTCTAACGTCCAATTCCGCGTGATGGCAAGCGACTGGATTATTTTCCAATTTAAGACACTTACATAAGCCAATACAATGCTAATACTATCAAGTAGAAAATAACAAATACAAAAAACACAATACTCAGAACCAGATAAATAGTCGGTTCATTTCCCATCACTGCATTCTTGGGATTTATTTTACTAACATATATCGTATAAACCTCCCCTCTTGTATGAAGCGGTGAAAATATATTCATACTTACCCAGCCAACATAATTATACCCTTTATCGTCACGGATAAGGAACTCAGAAAAGTAATGATTGCTATTACCATATGCGATACCTTCAGTTTTATAGAATTGAGTTTTTATGTATAAATATCTAGCCAAAAATATCATATCCAGCATAATATAAATAATTATATATTCTCCATGCATTATTGCATCCCCCTTAATGAATCACATCTAATATAAATAATTGTTCTCATTTCCTACACCACATATTTCATGTTATTCGACAGAGTTAAATGCGATGTGTTCACATGCTTTGTCATGTTTACTCTTTTAGTATATATTAAATTTCACCATTTGTAAAATACCTGTTCGTTGCATGGAGTTCAATTTCTTGAAATTCAAAACATGAATTATATGAATTAACATTAATCCATTGTAACTTCCTATCAATTCATAAAAAATCCTCCGCTTATATGCTAATTTCATAGCTTTTCCTATTCAATCTTATATAGAAGACCGTTTTTGACCGAATATTCCTATAACACTACTGATTATTCTGACTTTATAGGTTAATTTATTAACTATCATTATAGTCTCATGTATTTTCGACCTATAAGACTTTCAAATATTCGACTACCTATAGGTATCATGTTGTCCAGATTAATTATATATCATGATAATCTAGCTGATTGGTCTTTTTCTCTGCTTTCTCATACGCTAATGTCCAATAACTCATTGACTACAAGGCGGATTGGACACTACAAGCAGCTTATTCAGCAAAAAGTCCAATCTTTCCAGATTTTGCACTCAATTTGGACTTCCACATGCCTCTTCACCACTCCAACGTCCAATCCGCCACCACAGCTCCACCGCATATTACACTCCACCTGCCAATCCACCGCGCAAAAGTCTTCCGTGAGAATGAAGTCAGGCGGCTGTGCAGCTCGTTTTCAAACCGTTGCGAAGACGCCGGCACTTAGTAAGCTGGGATTCGTTGGCTTAAAGCCAACGAATCCCAGCGAACTTAGTACCGCTGCGTCGTAGAACGAGCGCAAGCGTGTTTGAAAACGAGCTGCATAGCCGCCTGACTGCCATTCCCGGAAGGCATCACCCCTCAAACTTTCCCTTATCAATTTCCTTCTCTTCCACTTTCCTGTTGACATATGTCCGAAGCAGCGCATAGCACACAGAGCTTATTGGAATAAATGTAAGCATCCCCATTATTCCAAACAGATTGCCACCGATTGTTACAGCAACAAGCACCCAGATTCCCGGAAGTCCGACAGAGTTTCCGACAACATGAGGATATATAAGATTTCCCTCAATCTGCTGTAATATAAGAAATACTCCCACAAATATAAGTGCCTTTAAAGGGCTTGTCATCATAATAAGAATCACACCGACTATACAGCCAATAAATGCTCCTACTATCGGAATAAGCGCAGTAACCGCAATAATAATTCCTATAAGAAGTGCATAAGGCATTCTTAAAATAGTGAGTGTAATAACAAACATCGTTCCAAGAATACATGCTTCAAGGCACTGTCCTGACAGGAAATTAGAAAATGTAGTGTTGGTAAGTCTTAACACTTCAACAATCTTGTCTGCCTTGTGCTCTGGCATGCACACATACATAAGTTTCTTGCATTGTGTTGTAAGTTTCTCTTTCTGAAAAAGCACATATACAGAAAACACAAATCCTATAAAGAAATTAGTAACCCCTGAAAAGAATCCGCTTATTGCGCCAATTCCTCCATTGATAATTCCTTTAGTGCCTATTGAAAGGAAATTCATAACATTTGAAATAACAGAATCCCAGTTGATTGATATGCTGTTTAACTTTTCCTCATACTCAGGATATGCAGACAGCTTGACCTGCAGCCAGTTGATAAGATTATTAACAGCTGTTGGCACCTGCCCTATAAGATCAGCTATTGTGTTCACCAGTTCAGGTACAACAACCAGAAGTACTCCTGCAATAACGGCAAGAATAGCTATCAATGTAAGCATATAAGCAAGCACTCTGATAAGCCTTGGATGCTTCTTTTTACAGTGCTTGTCAAACAGCCTGTTAAGTCCTTTTTCAATTGCTTTCATAGGTACATTGAATACAAATGCGATGACTCCGCCAATTATGAATGGCATAATGAGTCCTGCCAGATAAGAAATAGAATTAAGAATTCCAGTCACATTGTTAAGGGCAAGATATATTACAATAAGTACTGCACCTATCGTAATGCCCTTAACAACCTGACTGTCTTTAAAATGTCCTCTGTTCATGCAACCCCTCCCTGATCAGTTACGATATATAATATAACAATATCCATTGTCTTATGGATATTGCTAATAAGATATCTCTAATATACTATACAAAAATCCAGGGTTCAAACAGATTATATAAATTTAAGAATTGTAAACTGCTAGTTATACTGTGCATCAACCATGCTCATCATCATCCGCATATTGAATGCTCCCATGAATTTTACTGATGGAAGATATACAAAATACTTCTTTGGGATTACACAGTCGTCCTCATATTCATCATCATACACTTCAAGTCTCATAACTTCATTAACAAGCTGTCCCTTACCTGGTTCAACATTGAATGAGCCTTCAATAAATGGTGCATAACAGTCTCTATCACCACTCTGGTCAGGGTCATATGCAATAAATGTATGAATCATACTCTCATACTTAGTAATAAACAATCCATTATCTGCACCGCTTTCCTTAAGTGCATTTCTATAATTGTCCATCTCTTCTTCATACACTGCTGACTGCTTATTAATAATCTCTTCTAACTCACCCGCAGTCATAGGAATATTTTCTGCAAAGAAAAATGCGAGTGGCTGGATGCTTCCATATAATAAAAAGCAGCTCATGTCCGAATTAAGAGTCTGTGATACCTCAAGCTTATCAGTGTCACCCATATACATAAGAACTGCAAAATTGCCCTTCGCAGTAAACTCCTTAAGCATATTAATAGCCGCCTTTAATTCTGTTCTCGAAAAATGTCTCATAATATCTAATTCCTTTTCATTTAAACTATCGTAGATTATATCACCTATGCCTGATATTTTCACTTCCAAATTTTACTTTTTATAAATTTCTCTCTTTTTATTAACAATAATAACTATCGCGGAAACTAATCCGGCAGCAACAATTATTGAAATATACATCACAGCCTTTCTGCTGTCTCCTGTTTTAACTGATTCCTCATCAGCAGCAACCTCTCCAACACGCTGTGTTGCACTGCTTTCAGCAACACTTGATGTAGCACTTATAGTTGTTGGCTGTTGTGTTGTAGATTCCTGCTCTGTTAGCCTTTCTGTTGTCGGCTCCTGCTTTGTTGGATTCTCCGTTGTAGATTCCTGCTCTGTCGGCTTCTCCGTCGTTGGCTCCTGCTCTGTTGGTGGTTCTGTCGGAGGTTCAACCTTATTAAGAGAAAATGTAAACTCCATTCCCCATGTTGTTTCCTGATACGGATTAGTTGTATAAGGACCATTAATATGAAGATGAGCATTAAGAATATTTCTTGTCTCCTTCATTCCGGCTTCAAGTGTTCCAGTCTTTTCATTCATATATGAATCAACATTATTCTCGTTCCTCATCCAGCTTCCTAAAGAAAGTCTTCCAGCCAGACAATCTTCATTAGTTACAGTTCCATCATCAAGTGTAAGCATTAAAAGATTGTTATAAAACATATTGTATCCAAGGCTCGCTATATTCTTATTAGCTTCCCGTACACCAACTATATATCCATTAAATATTGACCCGCATATCTCCTTAACACTGAATTCATCAAGCCTTGTGCATGTTTTATCGTATTTTTTATTCATATAATCGACATAATAATCATCAAGATCATCCAGACCATTCTTATACCCGGCTTCAATCAATGCATTTGCAATTAACTCGTTAGTATAATCTTTAGCAGAATTGCCTGTAATCCCCAGTAAATCCTTTAAAGCCGAGTTGCTTGTCCTCCACACTGTACTCTTTGCCGCAATAGGACGATTACTTAATGCTGTATATGCTCCCTTAACATATTCTGCATCAGTATTATCATATGTGTATGCCATATCAGCATCCTTTTCTTCGACATAATTGCCATCCGTAATCTTCATTGAACCATTGCTGTATACATACTCATTTTTAGACAGATTAATTATATTAACATAAAAATTTTCTCCATCCCCCGGTACATAAGTTCCAGCCTCATAATGCTTTATCAGGTCACCTATAAGGTCAATTTTAATTGTACTTCCATCGTAATCTTCTGGTATTGTATATTCGAAATAATAATTGTACTGCCATTTCTTCTTGTCGTATTCATCCTTAATAGCTACTGTAACACCTTCCGAACCGGTGTTTTCTTTTGCAAATGTGTTCTCTGCCTTTATGCTTCCAATTAAACCGGAAATCAAAGCTATAATTATCGTCAGTATTGCTGTCACTTTAAACAGTCTCTTTTTCATTTACCTTTCTGTCCTCCCTTTTATTATAGACGTCTATATTCTATTCACTTTTTTCCGGTTTCATACATAAAAACGGCAGCCGCCCTGTTGATCACACAGGACGGCTGCCTCTATAAAAAGATTAGGGAAGTAAGAAAGCTTTATCACAGAGCGTCATTGCCGGTTTCACCGGTTCTTATCTTGACTGCTCCCTCAATATCCTTGATGAATATCTTACCATCACCAAAACTGTTAGTATTAAGTTCTTCCAATACCTTGTTAATTATGCCTTCGACTATCTCATCTTTTACTACAGTTCTTACACTTAATTTAGGTAAAAGATTAATACCCGGATTTTCATCTCTTGTATATACCTGACCTGCGCCCTTCTGGTGTCCATATCCAAATATTGTTGTAATCATTACACCTCTTGCGCCCTCACTGTCAAGAATCCTTTTAAGATTCTCAAGCTTCTCAGGTTTAATAACTATTTCTAATTCTTTCATAAGCCATAACCTCTTTCCTTCACAATTTCCTTTATATTTCACTCCACATTTTTCTTCGTATTATCACTGCATTTTAATATTCCTTATCACCATCAGGAGTCTTCATCCATACCTTTTCATGCTTCCACTTGATAAGAATCATGTACAGCCAGAGAACAAGACCTACACCCATATATCCTGCAAATCCTAACCATGTTGCCTTTCCGATACCGATAGTACAGAAGAATGCGATAACAGCCATGATTATAAGTGAAGCAACCTTAAGTGCTGTTGCACATTTGTATGGTCTATCCCATTCAGGATGCTTCTTTAAAAGAACTAGTGAAGATATTGACGTAATCACATAACACAATGCACACGCGAATGCCATCAGGTCAAAGAATGCTGTAATGCTCTGCATTGCAATGAATCCGATACTTACAACAAGAATAAGTATGTTAGGAAGTGTTGGCTGGTTGTACTTATTAGTGTATGAGAACTGCTTAGGAAGGAAATTCTGACGACCCATAGCGTATATCATACGGACACCTGAATACCAGAAACCAAGTACTGATGTACCGATTGGGAATACAACTCCTACAATACCCATTATAAGGACAAACCATGCAATCTTATCACCGAAGCAGTACTGTAATGCTTCAAATGTGATGAATGGATGGCAGTCACCGCCATTAGTAAGCTCTGCCCAAGGCATTGCACCTGCAAGACAGAAGTAGAAAATTGTATATATGGCACCACATGTTACAACTGAACCAAGAATAGCTTTCTTCTGGTCCTTAATTGGGAAGTCGCCTTCCTCAACCATTGCTGGTACTGTCTCAAATCCAAAGTATGGTGTTATCATAAATGAACAGCCGACAACCCATGCAATACCGGTTGCAAAGTTACCACCCCACTGCTTTTCATTGCTGCTTGTAAAGAAATCTGCGAAGTTAGCAATGCTCCAGTGGCCGCTGAACAGGAAAAGTAATGAACAGATAAGAATACCTGCGATACCAGCCATAAGCATGAATGACTGAACCTTGCCTGCTACAACATTTTTATATAGACTAAGTACACACCAGAAACAGAGTACTACTGAGCCGACAATAACTGCCTTGCCGCCTGTAAGTCCTAAGCCAAACTGATGATTTAACCATTCGATAATTCCAAGTACACCTGCTGCAGGAACGGCTATCCATGCACACATGATAAGCCACGCTGACCAGAAACCTGCATGCTTGTTAATACCTACCGTGTTAAATACCAGACATGAACCTGTACTTGGTAACATTGTTGAAAATTCTGCATACACAAATGCTGTTGGCAGTACTGCCAGTGTCATAAGTGCAAATGCTAAGAATGTTCCAGGACCTGTATATGACATGAATATACCGTCCCAGTAACACATGAATGTAAATATTGCTCCCGTTGCCATCGCATATACATAAATCAGCTTCATTGATTTAGATAATGCATTTGTCTTCTTTTCGCCCATAATAGCTTCCTCCCTTATTGTAGTCCGTTTCGTTGTTACGAAGATTTCTTATGTGCCTAGCCGAATAATCTAAGATATCTTTCAGCTAATTCCATGGTTCCGTCCATCCAGCCAACACTTAATTCTGCTACCGGACCCGATTCCTGATGAGATGCAAGCCATGCTGTAAGCTGTAATCTTCTCATCATTATAAATGTGTCTATTTCTTCAAAATCCGTATCAGTAAACGGAAGAACCTTCTTATATCCTGCAAGCCATGCATTTACAAGCTTTGGAACAATTGGCTTGTCCTCTATAAAGCTCAGTGCTGATGCAAGGTCATGCAGATGCCAGCCAAAGCCGCAGTCATCAAAATCTATAACCTTAATCTGGTCACCCTCGATAAGCAGATTAGCCAATCTTAAATCAGCATGTATAAGACCGAAGTTATTCTCATTAGTTCCATACCTTTCAAGTCTTCTCTTAATTATTCTTGAAACCTCTGACAATATATTTTCTGCCTCTGGTGTCATATCAGGAAATGCTCTCCAGTCACCCCATGCTGCATGCTCACCTATTATCGTGTCGTAAGTCCATACCATACGGTCAAGCTTGTCTGTTCCATTCCATATCTCTGTCTGACGATGAAGATAAGCTGTTGTTTCACCAAGATATCTGAACTGCTTTACCATCTGCTCCTCGTTATTCTCATCAGGTGCATCTCCCGGAAGGTAATCACATATAACGCAGAAATATACATTTCCATCAGGGCCTGTAACCTCCTGTATATTCTTACCGTCAAGTCCCTTTATAGGATTAGCCACAAGAAGCGGTGTGTAATCGTTAATCTGTCTTAACCACTTCATCTCTGAATTAAGCTCGTCCAATGTGTGATAACCCGGTCTGCTTATTCTAAGCACGCCTTCTTTTTCTCCTGTTTCTTTGTTCTTAACCATATAGGTTGCATTCTCTGACAGTACTATGAGTTTCGCCTCACATCTGTCCTGCCAGCCGTATTTTTCAAGCGAAGAATTTGCAACCGCATCAAATAAATCAACATTTTCAAATGCCATGTCATATCCTCCAATCAGAAAAGGCGTACACAAATCTATTAAGATTCATGTACGCCTTTGTACTTTCTTATATATTTAATTACTGTCCCATAGATGTTGTTTCTGGCAATGTGCTTCCGCCGTCAATAACTATCTGTGTTCCGGTTATATAGCTTGATTCATAACATCCTAAGAACGCTGCAAGCTCTCCGACCTCCTCAGGGTCAGCCAGCCTCTTTAAAGGAACCGCATCTGCAATTGCCTGTATCGCTCTCTCTGGATTGTCCGGGTCTGACTGCTTTGCCATTCCTTCAACAAGCGGTGTCCTTACATATCCCGGACATATTGCATTAACCCTTATATTCTTATCTGCAAACTCTCTCGCAAGTGCTTTCGTAAATCCTACCAGCGCCGCCTTGGATGTTGCATATGCAACCTCGCCAGGGTCTGCAACCATATCTCCTGTTACGGAGCTTGTAACTACGATTGCACCACCACCATTAGCTATCATACTTGGAATAACGGCTTTTGCCACATTCCATGCACCTTTGACATTAATATCAAGATGTAAGTCTCTATTTTCAAATGTATTATCTTCAAGAAAGTCTTCAAGAACACATACACCTGCGTTACATACAAGCACATCAATCTTTCCATATGTATTCTCTGCAACCTCAACAAGTTTTTCAACACTCTTGTAATCAGATACATCAACCTGAACACCTGTTGCCTCATATCCTTCGCTCTTTAACTGTTCTGCAAGTTCAAGTACCTTAGGTCCTCTTGCTGCAAGCACACATTTTGCACCGTACTTTGCATATACCTTGGCGATTCCTTCTCCGATACCTTTAGAAGCACCGGTAATTACTGCTACTTTTCCTTCTAACTTTCCCATAACGCCACGCACCTTTCTTAGTTTCCTATGTCTGTGCCGGTCCTAAGCGGATATATTGCACCAGAATTTGCTCACCCTGCTTATGTATGCCTGACAACAGCTCATATTTTCCTGCCGCTGTCTGCACTACCAGCCCTGAAATGCAAGAAGGGGCACGAAAGCTTTCGCCTTCGTGCCCCTTTGCACTTCGCCATTAACTATAGTCCCAAGTGCGTGAAATTGCAACGATAAAAATATGCGTTTTTTCCTTAATTCATAAGGTGATTTTTCAAAAATTTCTTTATTCGTAAAGTGGGTACTTGTCTGTAAGTCCCTTAACAAGCTCCATAGCCTTAGCCTGATTAGCGTCAACATCTTCAACAAGCATAGCAATTGCTTCTGCAACAACATCCATATCAGCTTCGTTGAAGCCTCTTGTTGTAACAGCTGCTGTACCAAGTCTGATACCACTTGTTACGAATGGAGAAGCTGGATCGTTAGGAATTGTGTTCTTGTTACATGTAATGTTAGCTGCATCAAGAAGCTTCTCAACTTCCTTACCAGTCTTACCCTTGCTTAAGAGGTTAACAAGCATAAGGTGGTTATCTGTACCGCCAGATACAATATCAAATCCTCTGTTCATAAGTCCGTTAGCAAGTGCTGATGCGTTCTTAACAACATTTTCTGCATATACCTTAAAGCTTGGATCAAGTGCTTCCTTTAAGCATACTGCCTTACCAGCGATAACATGCATAAGAGGTCCGCCCTGGATTCCAGGGAATACAGCCTTGTTAAGCTTGAACTTCTCTGCTGCCTCTGCAGAAGCAAGAATCATACCACCTCTTGGTCCACGAAGTGTCTTATGTGTTGTTGTTGTTGTAACATCTGCATATGGAATTGGGCTTGGGTGTGCGCCACCGGCTACAAGACCTGCAATATGTGCCATATCTACCATAAGTAATGCGCCAACTTCATCACAGATTTCTCTGAACTTCTTGAAGTCGATTGTTCTTGCATAAGCAGAAGCTCCTGCAATAATCATCTTAGGCTTACATTCCTTGGCAATTCTTAATACTTCATCATAATCAATAAATCCGTCTGCTGTAACACCATAAGGAACGATGTTAAAGTATTTTCCTGAAATATTAACTGGTGAACCATGTGATAAATGTCCACCACAGTCAAGGCTCATACCCATAACTGTATCTCCAGGATTAACAAGTGCGAAGAATACTGCTAAGTTAGCCTGTGCTCCTGAATGAGGCTGTACATTAACATATTCACAACCGAAAAGCTTCTTGGCTCTTTCAATTGCAAGTGTCTCAACAACATCTACATACTCACAGCCGCCGTAATATCTCTTTCCAGGATATCCTTCTGCGTACTTATTAGTAAGAGGGCTTCCCATAGCTGCCATAACTGCCTTACTTACAAGGTTCTCAGAAGCAATAAGCTCAATGTGGCTTCTCTGTCTTCCAAGTTCGTCATCCATAGCCTTAGCAAGGTCTGGATCATAGTTTAATACTTCATCAAATGAATACATATAACTTCCTCCCATTATACTTTAGTGAAACAAAGTGTCCCTAGTTACTTATGATATAATTAAATTACGGATTAGTCAATTTAAAGTTGTGAATTCCTGCTTTTTTTAATATTCTAAACTCATTATCCAATCAGAACTTTTTTACCTTCAAATGCAAAGCCATAATGTCTGATATTCTTCTTGTCTATTCCTCTTTCTGTCAGTTCAGCGTCATAACATTTATCTTCTATCTGTTTGTGTGCAGCCCTGACAGTATCTTCAAGACATTTTTCTTCGCTTACATCTAAGACCTTGAATTCCATTATAATTGCATCATTGTTCTTAACCTTTGGAATAAGGCATACATCATATCGTCCATACCCGCTCTCTTTATTGGACTTTACCTCATATGTATCCCTTAATTCAACAAGCAGTCCGAGTACGAAACCATGATAGAATCTTTCTGGCTGTGTTCTTCCTCCCGGATGAGTACCTGCGTCAAAACTGCTGAATGTCGCAAGTGCAACTTCGTTCATATAAGAATTCATGTCCTTAATGTTGCCAGCCAGCAATGCCTTAACAAAACCATTATAATTAGCTATGGAATTATTAAACCAGCCTTTAAACATATTCATAAACATGCTGTAAGTTTCCATATTGGTTATTCTGAGATGATATCTTGGCTCTCTCATTATTCCAATGTATTCAGTATCTTCTACCTTAAGATAACCACTTGCAACTAAAAGACTCCATATAGCATTCTCATCTGTATCAAGCTGGTTAAATACTATCTGCTCATCAAATGTTACTTCTATCTCATTATTTTTTAACAAATCTTCCATCTGTTCTTTAATTGCAGATGAAGACATCCTTATCAGCTTATTAGCCAGTCCATTAGAACTGGTAGACGCCCAGTATGGAAGAATCTTTTTCTCTTTAAGATAATTAGTTATCGACCACGGATTATATATATCCTTATGACTGCCAAATGTAAAACCGTCATACCAGCTCTTTACATTTTCATAATCATGCTCTAGTCCCATCTGCTCGAGACTTGTATACACTTCTTTTTCTGTAAATCCAAAGCTCTCTGCATATTCATCTGACATACATGTTACAACTTTAAGATTATTGAGGTCTGAGAATATTGACTCCTTGCTTATTCTTGTTATACCGGTCATTATAGCCCTCTCTAGACTGGTATTTGTTTTAAATGCAGCATTAAACATACTTCTCATAAAGGCTGCAAGCTCATTCCAATATCCATTAATGTAGGCTTCCTGCATAGGTGTATCGTATTCGTCCAGAAGCACAATAACCTTACATGAATAATATCTTTCAAGATATCTGCATAAATCATTAATGCTCATGGCTGCTTCAACATCACCCATATCTATAGACACATTTTCAAATGTTTTCTTTTCATTAGCACTAAGACAATCTCCATCAAGAATATATCTGTTATCATTATATATATTAGCTATCTGTGCTTTTATCTGCTTCTTGGCATCAGTTATATTATCAGCTTTAACTGCAGCAAAACTTATGAATATGACAGGATATTTACCTTGTATATTCCTATACTCCTCATATTTCCATATATCAAGTCCCTCAAAGAGTTCACTTCTTCCTTTATATGTATTAGAGAAGAAGCAGTTGACCATACTCATATTAAGTGTCTTTCCAAATCTTCTTGGTCTGTTAATTAAAGTAATCACATCGTTAGATGACCACCACTCTTTTATAAAAGAAGTCTTATCTATATAAAAGCATTTTTTATCTCTGATATCATCAAATCCCTGATTTCCAATACTGATAACATTCTCCATTATATATCCCTCTCTGATTACAATACACACATTTTCTTTTATTATACTCTATATTGCGGATTGTTTTCAATTCTAAATAAAAAAAACGAACCCACCCGAAGATGAGTCCGTTTCATAGTTTTTTAAACCGGCAGATTCTTCATACTCTCAAGACTTATAACAAGTGTTGATGTATTATGAAGAAGTGCTGATGTTGTAGGCTGTATAACGCCTGTTACACCAAGTGCGATAAGTGCGGAATTGAATCCGACAATCACACGGTAATTTCTGTTAATCTTCTTAATCAGGCTGTCACTTAATTTCTTAAGCATAAGTATCTGATTAAGGTCATCTGCGCCGACAGTAATGTCTGCAATCTCTCTTGCAATCTCAGCACCGTCACTTATGGCAATACCTACATCTGCTGCTGAGAGCGCTGGTGAATCATTAATTCCATCGCCAATCATAATTACCTTGCGTCCGGCAGCACGCTCTTTCTCTACGAACTTAGCCTTATCCTCTGGAAGGACTTCTGAATAATATTCAGTAACTCCAACCTTCTTCGCAATGGATGCGGCTGTTCTTTCACTGTCTCCAGTCATCATAACAACCTTAGATATTCCAGCCTTCTTAAGTCCTTCAATAACCTCCGGAGCCTCTTCTCTTAACGGGTCAATTACACATATAACTGCTGCAAGCTGACCGTTAATTGCCATATAAAGATGTGAGCAGTCATCTGGAAGACTGTCGAATAAATCCTGCTTTCCTGCTGGAATTACACATGATTCATCTTCAAATACAAAGTGATGGCTTCCTATAATAACCTTGCTTGTATTGATAAATGTTGATATTCCATGTGCAACAATATATTCAACCTTAGAATGCATCTCTTCATGCATAAGATTTCTTCTGCTTGCCTCATTAACAACAGCCTTAGCCATTGAATGTGGAAAATGCTCCTCAAGACACGCAGCAATTCTTAACAGCTCGTCTTCTGGCATTCCGTTAAATGAATATACCTTGCTTACTGTAGGCTTAGCCTTGGTAAGAGTACCTGTCTTATCAAATACAATAGTATCTGCTTCTGCAATTGCCTCTAAGAACTTACCGCCCTTAACAGTTGCACTTTCCTGACTTGCCTGTCTTATTGCTGCAAGTACCGTAATAGGCATGGCAAGCTTTAATGCACATGAGAAATCAACCATAAGTATCGACAATGCCTTAGTAGTATTGCGTGTTAACAGATATGTAAGTGCCGTTCCACCAAGTGAATATGGCACAAGCTTGTCTGCAAGATGCTCTGCTTTTGATTCAAGACCTGACTTTAACTTTTCAGATTCTTCAATCATCTTGACAATCTTGTCATATTTGCTTGAACCCCCAGCTCGTTTAACTTTGAATACTATCTCGCCTTCTTCAACAACTGTTCCTGCAAATACAGAAGTTCCCTCACCTCTTCTTACAGGTTCGGATTCTCCTGTAAGTGAAGCCTGATTAACCATAGCCTCACCACTGATAACAGTTCCATCAAATGGGATTACATTGCCCATTCTGATTATAACATTATCTCCGTCCTTAACATCCTTTACAGATACCTGTACTTCTGCGTCAGAGGTCTTTAACCACACCTTATTAACGTTAAGTGACATAGTTCTTGCAAGGTCGTCGACTGATTTCTTGTGTGTCCAATCCTCGATTATCTCACCAATTCCAAGAAGGAACATTACTGAACCAGCTGTATTAAAGTCTCTTCTTAAGATAGAAACCCCAATTGCAGTTGCATCAAGAACAGGAACTTCAAGCTTTCTGGAAAGTAAAGTCCTGATTCCTTTATAGATGTACTTCATTGAAGATACTGTTGTTAATACCGCACATACCGGTGCCGGGATAAACAGTTTCTTAGTCATTCTCCATAACACCTGATCCGCTAACTTCTCAGTATAATGGGAATTGATTGCTCTTCCAGATGTTGCAAGTACATCTTCCGGAACCTCTACATTACTGTATCTGAACTTAGCAATAGCTTCAATCACAGTCTTTCTTGAGCATCTGTATTCAACAACTGCATCAGCAGTTCTCTCATATACCTTGGCATTCGTAACGCCCTGCAGATTCTTAAGGTAATACTGCAAGATATCCGCCTGTGTGTAAGTCATGCTCGAAGCATCCATGTGAACACGGATTCTTCCGGGCACATCATGCTTTATTGTAAACTTCATACTCTATTACGCTTCCTCATTCTCATCTACTGAATCAAGTACAACTTCTTCTGTGTTATACTTTGTCTCATTGATTGTCTTAGCATCAGCATATATATCTTCACAATTTTCCTGAACAGTTGTAGCTGTCTTCATTATGCATGATTTAGCTCTTAAAACTGCTGCTGTACAGTTAGTATAAAGTTTCTTAGCATCCTTACTTGTAAGAATCTTGATTCCTGCTGTTCCGAATAATACACCTGCCGCAAAAAGTCCTGGTTTCTTTAAGTTATTAATCTTCATAATTAGCTCCTCTCTGTCCATATTGGACAATAAATATTTTCTTAAGTTTAACGGTTATTATATTACACATTATATAACATTTCTACACAAAATTTCCAGTTGATAAATTTTCTCAACATGCACAAAAGGAGAGATGAAACTCTTTCATCTCCCCTTATATAAGCAAATATTATTTAACTGTTACCGCCTTTTTCCTGCCAACCACACTTGTTATCTTCTGATCTTTAATGTAACCGCAGGCTTCAAGACCTGATTCAATTATTTTACTCCATTTGCTTTCTGATAAATTAATTGACGAATCATCGTTTAATCTTACAGTATAACCGCCATTATCGTCCTCATCACAAGATATCTTATACATATTTTTACGATTAATTGCACCGATTTCTTCAAGCGTATTAACCATACGATATACAGTAGCAGCTCCAATCTTAGGATCTTTCTTTACTGCCTTGTAATAAATCTCTTTACAGCTTGAGCAGTCCTCTTCAAGGATTACATCAAGAAGCATAAGCCTCTGTTTTGTTATCCTGCAACCCTGCTGCTTGAGACGAGAAATAATAATGTCTTTGTCTTTATCAGGATTCTTGACCACCCGTTACCTCCTTTTAATGACAGTGACCTTTGCACTTGCTGCAGTCACCACCACATGTGAACGATTTACCGTTTTTCTTGTCGTGTACCATACTGCGTACAATAAGCGCAACTATAATCACTAATATAACTCCTACTATAATTGTTCCCAGCATAATTACACCTCCGAAATATCATCATTTAATTACTTTGTTGCATTTAAAATCTTCTTAGAATCAACCTTTAATGTCTTGCTTTCCTTATATGGTCTGAATAACAGATAAATGAAACCAACAACAATAAGGATTGCAATTACTGTGAATACATTAAATGCTGTGTCGCCAGTAATGAGACCAACTATCTGGTTAATTACTAAAGCTACAAGATAAGCATATCCACACTGGTATCCGATTGCTATCCAGAACCACTTAGTGTTGTTCATCTCTCTCTTAATAGCACCCATAGCTGCAAAGCAAGGAGCACACAGAAGGTTGAATGCAAGGAATGCATATCCGCTTACTACTGTAAATGTAGCTGCCATGTTAGCATATACTGTTCCCTCACCTGCTGAGTAAAGGATACCCATTGTACCAACGATATTCTCCTTAGCAACAAGACCAGTAATAGAAGCAACAGTTGCCTGCCAGTTACCGAATCCTAAAGGAGCGAATATCCAGGCGATTGCCTTACCAACTCTGCCAAGGATAGAGAAGTCAATCTGGTCATCTGCAAGCATCTGGAATGAACCATCAACAAATCCGAAGTATGTTGTGAACCAGATAATGATTGTTGAAAGTGTGATGATTGTTCCGGCCTTCTTGATGAATGACCATCCACGCTCCCACATGCTTCTTAATACTGTACCAACTGTTGGAAGATGGTATGCTGGAAGCTCCATAACGAATGGTGCTGGATCTCCAACGAATAACTTTGTCTTCTTTAAGATGATACCTGAGCAGATAATTGAGAATATTCCAAGGAAGTATGCTGATGGAGCAACCCAAGGAGCTCCGTCGAAGATAGCACCAGCAACCATTGCGATGAATGGAAGCTTTGCTCCACAAGGAATAAATGTTGTTGTCATAATTGTCATCTTACGGTCTCTGTCGTTCTCGATTGTACGTGAAGCCATGATACCAGGAACACCACAACCTGAACCGATAAGCATTGGAATGAATGACTTACCTGAAAGACCGAACTTACGGAAAATTCTATCCATGATGAATGCTATACGAGCCATATAACCGCAAGACTCAAGGAATGCAAGGAATATGAATAATACAAGCATCTGTGGGACGAAACCAAGTACTGCACCAACACCGGCTACAATACCATCAAGGATAAGACCTTTTAACCAGTCTACACAACCGATTGCATCAAGTCCTGACTCAAGTAATGCAGGGATACCAGGAACCCACACACCATAGTTAGCTGCATCTGGTGCTGCACCATCATTGTCAATACACTTCTGAATAGCTTCCTTAACGCCTGCAGCATCAGTTGTCTCTGTCTCCTGGCTGTATGTCTCTTCATCAGTTACTTCATAATCTAATGAAAGATTAGCTGGAACTGTGTTTTCAAGTTTCTTTAATGCTGCTACTGCTGCATCTGCATCATAATCTTCTGCTTCTGTATCAATAGCATCTGCATATTCATCACCCTTGTCACCAAGGCTTTCAATATATGCTGAGATAATATCATCTGAATCACCATAGTCATCTGATGCTTCTTCATAAGCTGAAGAACCGATTCCGAAAAGGTGCCATCCATCACCGAATACGCCATCATTTACCCAGTCTGTTGCTAATGAACCAACTGTTGTAACTGATACATAGTATACGATGAACATTACTACTGCAAAGATTGGAAGAGCTAAGAATCTGTTAGTAACTATTCTATCAATCTTATCTGATGTAGAAAGTTTCTTTTCTGACTTCTTTGCAAAACATCCACTGATAATTGAAGATATGTATGTATATCTTTCATTAGTGATAATACTTTCTGTATCATCATCAAATTCTTTCTCAAGAGTTTCAATCTCAGCTGAAACATCTGGAACATTCTTCATAAGGACTTTAATCTTATCATCCTTCTCAAGAAGCTTGATTGCGAAGAATCTCTTCTGTTCTTCAACAATATCAAGACCAAGCTTATCTTCTACTGCTGATATAGCTGCCTCAACCTTATCATCAAACTTGTGAGCGATTGTGTTAACTTTCTTACTTTCTGCAAGCTTAACAGCCTTCTCTGCTGCTTCCTTAACACCAGTTCCCTTAAGAGCTGATATCTCAACAGCCTCACAACCAAGATTCTTTCCTAACTTGGCAAGATCAACCTTATCTCCGTTCTTTTCCATGATATCGACCATGTTAACAGCCATGATAACTGGAATACCTAACTCCATAATCTGAGTTGAAAGATAAAGGTTTCTTTCAATGTTAGTACCATCAACGATATTGATGATTGCATCAGGTCTCTCGTTAATAAGATAATTTCTTGCTACTACCTCCTCAAGAGTATAAGGAGAAAGTGAATAAATACCAGGTAAATCCATGATAGTGACATCTTTATGTCCTTTTAATTTACCTTCCTTCTTCTCAACTGTAACGCCTGGCCAGTTACCAACAAACTGATTAGATCCGGTCAAAGCATTAAACAATGTTGTTTTACCGCAGTTTGGATTACCTGCTAATGCAATTTTAATTGACATTTGACTACCTCATTTCTTTTATATAAATGCTTATGCATTTACTAACAAACATTTGACAATTCTTACATCAATTAGATTCTACTAACCCATATGTAAAAAAATAATCAGCCTACCTCTATCATCTCGGCATCGGCTTTACGAAGCGATAATTCATAGCCTCTTACTGTAACCTCTACAGGATCTCCCAAAGGTGCTACCTTTCTTACATAGACTTCAACTCCTTTAGTAATTCCCATATCCATAATTCTTCTTTTTACCGGACCATCACCATTTAACCTGGTAACTTTAACAGTCTGGCCTACAGATACATCTCTTAAAGTCATAGTTTATCTCCTTCTTATTTTAGTTTTATATAAGAGCTGGCATATGCAGCCCTTTATACCATAATTTTATTGGCCATATCTTTTCCTATGGCAACCCTTGATTCTTTAATGTTAACTATAACATTACCGCCTACCTTGGAAACAACTGTTACAACTGCTCCCGGTACGAATCCGAGATTTTCAAGAAAACGTCTTATCTCTTCCTTTCCACCAATTCGCTGGATTGTGTATGGAGTTCCTTCATCAATCATAGTTAATGGCATAAGCTCATCTCCTCTTTTTAGCATATTGATAATGTTTTTCATTACCACCTGGGTTAGTGTACTCTAATGTGCATTAGATGTCAACAACTTTTGTTATATTTTTATAATATATTTTAGAACAAAATAACCCCTGATTGTTTCAACCAACCAGGGGCAATGTGTGCAATCTTTTCAATATATTACAGGCAATAATTAATTATGCTAATGCTGCCCCAAGTTTTTTGCAGTTTTCAACAGCTTCATCATTTGGTGCTTCCTGACATATTACACTGTCTGTTACAAGAACGGCGCCCGCAGCCTTACTTCTTTCATCCCAGTCAGCCATCCATTCGCCACTTCCCCAGCCATATGAACCAAAAAGAGCAATCTTCTTTCCGCTAAGGCTTCCTTCTACCTCTGTGAACATTGGCTCGAACTCAGACTCTTCAAGATTTTCTGCTCCCATTGCAGGGCATCCGAATGCTATTCCATCATATTCAGCAACCTTTCCCGAATTAAAATCAGATGCTGTAAGTACATCAACCTCTGCTCCGGCTCCCTTAGCCCCTTCTGCAACTGCGTTAGCCATTGCCTCTGTATTACCTGTTCCGCTCCAATAAACTACTGCTACTTTACTCATTATACAATCTCTCCTTTTTCACTTTTTATATGCTTAAACCGTTAATGCAGATATGCTTCTGCCCCGGTCAAAGACTCTTAAATAAACTTCTGTGCATTTTCTGTAACGCGCAAACATCTTCTGGCTGAATGCCTCATCGCAATACACCTTCCATACCCCACAACATTTGTAATTACAGCCTTTCTGTCTTATAAACTGGATTACATCTCCCACCGGATAACTTAAAAACAGTCCTATTTCATGTGGAAAGCATGCACTCTCCTCCACTCTCTGTTTAAGATGTTTAATACTTGCTCCAACTTTATAATCTGTATATCCAAATGCTTTCAGCACATTCTGTACTGCAGGCTGTGAAAGATCCTTCTCTAATCTGTCTGGTCTGAATACATATAAAAGTGCACTTTTTTCATTTCTCTTTAAAAATGTTACATACACTCCTTTGTCATTGAGTTTTCTGTTAACATTTGCAAGCTCCTTCTTAAAATCAGATATATCATTATATCTGTAATTAAAAAGATTACCTGTCTTTAATCCGGCAAGTGTCGGTGAACACTCCTTTATAACTTCCCGTTCAATTCTTCCCAATACATCTGTACAGACCATTTCTCTTTTCCTTCCATATTACACTTTGTTGCTTCTTATTAGCATGCCTTACTTTCGCCCAAATATGCCTCTAAAACACTTGTAAGCGATGCTGCACTGCTTGAATGTGTTCTTACAATATCAACATCATTCTTCTTAGCCTCTGTAACAGCTGATAAAACCATCTTATGAGAAACAGTATTGGTAAAAAGTATCATAAGGTCAGGACTTCCTATCTGTTTAGAAAATCCGCTTTTTTCTTTAACAAATACTTTCGCCTTACATCCATGTTTCTTACATATCTGATGATACTGGCGTTCCATGCATTCATTGCCACCAATAATAACTACACTCATATTCTTGTCCTTTCATATAACTTACTTATGTTAGCTTTATCTAACTTGCATTTATAAAATAACGGGTACCCTAACTGGATACCCGTCACATCAGTTAGCCTTAACTAACTATTAAAATATCATCTTTGTATGTATCTGTCAATACATTTTTGCAAATTATCTGTCAAATGGTGCATCGTCATCATCACGTTCATATGCATCGAAATCATCATGACCATCTGCATGCTCATGTCCATCAATCATATTCTCTCTGTTGACAACTCTCTTGACATCTCTCTGCTTCTCTACAAGCTCTGACAAAAGCTCTTTAGTAGCCTTAGGTCTCTTGATATTCTTAATCTCGAAATCACCCATCGTCTTATCTCCAGAGCATACCTTAATAGTTCCTACTCCGACAAGTCTCTGCATGAATGAGCGTTCAAGCGAAATATCCATAATACGGTACAGTCTTACTTCATCGTCTTTGATGCTGAAAAAGCCCCTGCTTACAAAGAATCTGTCCTTAGACACACTGTATCTTGTGAATGACCATGGGAGTCCAAGGAAGAGAATTCTCTTCCTGTCCTTCCATAATATATCTGTGCTGACTTTATCTCTTGCCATAATCTGCCCCCTCTGATTCATTATATTCTATGCATTACTTGAAGTACTTAACACCTGATTCAAATATCTTGATATCCTGCTCTCCATAGATGTTAATAGCAACACTGTCACCACGTCTCTCAGAATGTGCCATCTTACCGAAGCATCTTCCGTCTGGGCTTGTGATACCTTCAATTGCCATATATGAACCATTGATATTCCACTCTTCGTCCATAGATACATTACCATTAAGATCACAGTACTGTGTAGCAACCTGTCCGTTAGCAAAGAGCTTATCAAGCCATTCCTTAGGAGCAACGAATCTTCCTTCACCGTGTGAAGCTGGGTTGCAGTATACTCCGCCAAGTTCAGCATTAGCAAGCCATGGGCTTAAATTGCTGACAACCTTAGTGTATACCATCTTAGATATATGACGGTTAATTGTATTAAATGTAAGTGTAGGTGACTGTGCATCCTGTCCTGTAATCTTACCATTAGGTACAAGACCAAGCTTGATAAGAGCCTGGAATCCGTTACAGATACCAAGTGCAAGACCATCTCTCTCATTAAGAAGTTTCTCAACCGCTTCCTTCATCTTGGCATTACGGAATGCTGTAGCGAAGAACTTAGCAGAACCATCTGGTTCATCACCTGCTGAGAATCCACCTGGGAACATAATAATCTGTGCCTGGTTAATAGCCTTTTCAAATTCATCTACAGACTCTCTGATGCTCTCAGCATCAAGGTTCTTGAATACCTTAACAATTGTATCAGCGCCAGCTCTCTCAAATGCCTTGGCACTGTCGTACTCACAGTTAGTTCCTGGGAATACTGGGATAAATACTGTTGGCTTAGCAACCTTATTCTTGCATACATGTACACTTGGTGCTTCATATAACTTACTCTCAACCGGTGTAGTTTCCTTAGAAGCCTTTGTTGGGAATACTTCTTCAAGCGTATCAGTCCATACGCTTAAAGCTTCTTCTATATTGATTGAAACTTCCTTATATGTGAACTTACCATTATCCTTAACTGTACCAACCTTAGTGTAAGCTGTAGTAATCTCACCAAGCTTATCTGCTGGAACTTCTGCAACGATGCATCCATAAGCTGGAGCGAAGAGATCATCTTCCTTAACATCTGCACTGATCTCAAATCCTAACTTATTACCAAACGCCATCTTGCTGAGTGCTGGTACAAGTCCGTTAGCATCAAGAACATATGCAGATACAATTGCCTTCTTCTGGATAAGTTCATGTATTGCACTGTAAAGTGCCTTAACCTGCTCGAAATCTGGAAGATCATACTGATCTTTCTTAATATCAAATCTAACTAATACGTCACCATCATTCTTAAGTTCAGGAGTAATAATATCTCCTTCCTTAGCTACATCAATAGCGAATGAGCAGAGTGTTGGTGGAACATCAATATGTTCAAATGTTCCTGACATACTATCCTTACCACCAATTGATGGAAGTCCGAATCCCATCTGTGCTTCATATGCACCAAGAAGTGCAGCAAATGGCTGGCTCCATCTTTCTGGGTCTTCTGTCATTCTTCTGAAGTATTCCTGATATGTGAATCTGATCTTACTGAAATCACCACCAGCAGCAACGATCTTAGCTACAGAATCTGTTACAGCATAGATTGCTCCATGATATGGACTCCATGATGAAAGATATGGATCAAATCCATAAGACATCATAGTTACTGTGTCACATTTGCCCTTGAGTACTGGAAGCTTTGCAACCATGCTCTGTGTTTCTGTAAGCTGATACTTACCACCATATGGCATATATACTGAACCGGCTCCGATAGAACCATCAAATCTCTCAACAAGTCCCTTCTGTGAACATTCGTTAAGGTCTGCTAAAGTCTTTAACCACTTGCCGCGTACATCTGTAACCTTAACTGGCTTAAGATAATCATCTTCCTGTGAAGGAATATCAACTACAACCTTAGTCTCCTGATGAGCACCATTAGTATCAAGGAATGCTCTTGAGATATTAACGATATCCTTTCCTCTCCAGTTAAGAACGAGTCTTGGCTCTTCTGTTACAACAGCTACCTCAACTGCCTCTAAGTTCTCCTGGACAGCGTACTGAAGGAATTCCTTAACATCCTTAGGATCAACTACAACTGCCATTCTCTCCTGAGACTCTGATATAGCAAGCTCTGTTCCATCAAGACCTTCATACTTCTTAGGGACTTTATCAAGATCTACCTTAAGACCTGCTGCAAGCTCACCAATCGCAACTGATACACCACCTGCACCAAAGTCATTACATTTCTTGATAAGCTTGGTAACTTCTGGTCTTCTGAAGAGTCTCTGCATCTTACGCTCTGTAGGAGCATTACCCTTCTGAACCTCAGCACCACAATCCTCAATAGACTTCTCTGTATGAACCTTAGATGAACCTGTAGCTCCGCCACAGCCATCACGTCCTGTTCTTCCACCAAGAAGAATAATAATATCTCCCGGGTCAGAATTCTCTCTCTTAACTGCACTTCTTGGAGCAGCAGCTATAACCGCACCAATCTCCATTCTCTTGGCAACATAATCAGGATGATAGATTTCTTTAACATATCCTGTAGCAAGTCCGATCTGGTTACCATATGAACTGTATCCATGAGCTGCGCCTGTAACAAGCTTTCTCTGTGGAAGCTTTCCATGAAGTGTCTCAGATACAGGAACTGTAGGATCTGCTGCGCCTGTAATTCTCATTGCCTGATATACATATGTACGTCCTGACAATGGATCTCTTATAGCACCACCAAGGCATGTTGCTGCACCACCAAATGGCTCAATCTCTGTTGGGTGGTTATGTGTCTCATTCTTAAAGTTAACAAGCCATTCCTCTGTCTTTCCATCAATCTCAACTGGAACAACAATTGAGCAGGCATTAATCTCATCAGATTCTTCCTGATCAGCTAACTTGCCCTCAGCCTTTAACTTCTTAGCACCCATAAGTGCAAGGTCCATAAGGCATACGAACTTGTCCTTACGGTCTTTATAAATCTTGGCTCTGTCTGAAAGATACTTGTTATATGTAGCTTCCATAGGAGCTCTGTAAAATCCGTCCTTAAACTTAACATCTGTAAGCTCTGTTGCAAATGTTGTGTGACGGCAATGGTCTGACCAGTATGTATCAAGTACTCTGATTTCAGTCATAGAAGGATCACGCTTCTCAACATTAGCAAAATGTTCCTGAATGAACTTGAAATCCTTAAATGTCATGGCAAGTCCTAAAGAATCATATAATTCCTTTAACTTATCCTCTGGCATATCCTTGAATCCATCAAAATATATAACATCAGCCGGAGTCTTGAACTCAGTAACAAGAGTTTCTGGAATATCCTCTGCTGCCTGTCTTGAATCAACAGGGTTAATGCAGTGTTCCTTAATCTTGTTCTTCTCCTCCTCAGTAATAGTTCCTGTCAATACATAAGTTACAGCAGTCTTGATAACTGGTGTCTCATTCTCATTAAAGAACTTAACACACTGCTCTGCAGAATCAGCTCTCTGATCGAACTGTCCTGGAAGATACTCTACAGAGAACACGAAATCATCCTTCCCTGCTGGAAATGTTCCCTCATAAACATCATCTACTGGTGGCTCAGAAAAAACAGTAGTAAGTGCTTTCTTATATGTTTCTTCTGAAAGATTCTCGATATCATAACGAATAAGAACTCTTACATCAGTAATAGTCTTAATTCCAAGATATCCGCCTATCTCTTCAAGTAATTCTTTCGCATTAACTGCAAATGGTTTCTTTTTCTCGACAAAAACTCTCTTAACGCCGCTCATATCTTCCTCCTGAGATTAGTTATATTAATTATTAATATTTAACTATTGTATCACAATAAAACATATTTTCAAATAATTATTCATGCATTCTTCTTATTATCTTGTAAACAACCTGATTACCCATTACGGTAGGTCCTGTATGTGCGAAGAAAACAATGCCGTCTGTCTGTGATATTATCTCGCTCTTTACCGTTCCCTCACATGGATCAAGAATCTGTGCAATAAGCTCGCCATGATATACAGGGTCACCCGGTTCTTTAAGTCTCTTATAGAATCCGGCATCATAAGTCTTGACCGCCATAAGGTCGAATTCATTAATAACACTTGCTATGTATCCACTGTGATTATTGTACTTAAGAATACCCATTCTTGTTAAGAATCTGAGTACCGAAGACACTGCCTGTCTTGCAGACTTCTCATCAATCATATCAGTACTGTTGGTATATATTGAAAATGCATTGGTACCATTCATCTGCCAGTTATAATTAAGTGTAACTGTATCCATTGGCTTAGGCTTTCTTATAACAACGTACTGAAGTCCGAACAGATTAGCAAGACTCGCACTCTGGAATCCTGTATCCATCATCTTTACATGCGGTATGAAATCACCCGGCATGTAAAAGCTTGCAAAATGTATTCCGTAGCTGTAGCCCTTAATCCTGTCAAAAAGCGTACCTGCTATCTGCTTGGTTGTATCTCCATTAATATCACCTGGAAAAGCCCTGTTAATATCAGAATTATCTGTAGGCCAGAATCTCTTTCCTACATTCATTGAAAATCTGTTGACAGATGGAATGACAAGAATCTCATGGTTATGCGATATCGCTCCGTGAGCTTCGAGCTCTTTAAGCGCTTTTACAAGCTGTGAGCATATATACAGCTGCTGTATCTCATTGCCTCTTAAAGCACCTACAATACATGCTGATTTCTCGCCTCCTCCGAATCTGTATCCTTCTATCTGATAATCTTCTCTATATATACCTTTTAACGAATAAATAATCTCTTTCTTCATCATCTGCCACCATAAACTCTCGCAATAAGAGCCCCCTTATGCACTACCGGATTCTCTCTTAATGTAAATATAATTCCATCTGTAGGTGATTCAATTCTCTGGATTATTCTTCCCTCAATAGGTTCAATAATATCTCCTATGTGCGTTCCAATTCCAATCCTTCCCATAGAATCAACTGCTGATACGAATATTCCGCTTTCCTTAGCAGTAAGAAATGTTACTTCACCTTCTGTAGAGATAATAGGATCATTCACATCCTTTGGCTCATCGTCCCATATTCCCATGTGTGACATAAGGTTAAATATACCGTCAACAATATCCCTGCAATACTTAGGTGTAATTCTGTTTCCAACGCCCATCTCTGTAACAAGAGTAGGCACACCAAGATGGTTAAGACTGTAGGCAAGAGTTGCATCAAGCACAGTAATAGACGAATATATCCATACAAACTGTGCATTCATCATCTTCGCATATGGAAGAAGCTTTTCCTGTGTATCATCATTAATTCTTACCTGTGGCATCTCATTTACAAATATATTGCTTGAATGGATGTCGATACACAAGTCACTTCCAATAATATCTTCAATAATGCCTGCTGCCACATATTCAGCCATGGCACCATTATTATCACCAGGGAAAACTCTGTTCATATCAAGATCAAACATAGGAATTCCTCTTGAACCTGTATCAATACCAAGAGGATTAATATCCGGATATATATCAACTATTCCCTTAAGTTTATCCTTTTCTCTCTCAATTCTTCTTATAATCTCATAACATATCAATTGACCATCCAGCTCATCACCATGAGTACCTGTAACAATCGATATTCTTGGTGCGCTGTGGTTCTCTTCTTTATTCATAAGTCTGTTCTTCCTGACTACCAGTCTCTCATGAACCGGAAGTTCAACAGAAACAACTTCTTCTATCATATCATTCTCCCATAATCCCCCGGATTATCTATACCCGGACCTTATTAATATCTGTTTGGATTTTATCACACATGAAATGTGTCTACAAGTCCTGTTCGTCCCAGAAATCGCGTATACATCTGTCAGCATTGCCAAGTGTCACCGGATATATCCTGTTCCACTCTCTCGGATACATGCTCTCATATTCACCAGTCATAAATCTGTCGTCTAAAAGCGCAATAACGCCCTTATCCGTATCAGTCCTTATAACCCTTCCCGCTGCCTGAAGCACCTTATTCATTCCCGGAATAACATAGGCGTAAGAATATCCGTTTTTGCCAAATTCATCAAAATAATCCCTTAAAATGTTGCGTTCCCTGCACACCATCGGCATCCCTGTTCCTACTATGACAGCTCCAATCAGACTCTCATCCTTTAAATCAATCCCTTCCGAGAATATTCCGCCAAGCACGCAGAAGCCTACAAGCGAAGCTCCCTCCGGCAGCTCCTCGTAAAATGCCGATAAGAAATTCTCCTTATCAGCCTCCTTCATAAAACGTCCCTGCACAAGCACATTAATACACTGCTCTGGTAAAAATGTATCTTCTCCACCACATTCAGCTACATTGATACCATTTTTCCACCTGAAACACTCCAGAACATTCTCCATGTAAGAATATGACGGAAAGAACACCATGTATCTTCCACTTCTGCCAGATACCATATGCATAATATAATCATGTACCTTGGCAAACTCTTTTGCATTTCTTCTTGTATAACGGCTTGTCACATCAGTGGCAACGACAATTCTCTTATTGTCAGGCTCGAAAGAAGAATGTGCATACACCGCTCTTTCTGACACATCACCTGAAAGCATTTCTTTAAAATAGTTCACCGGCAGCAGTGTAGCCGAGAAAAACACAGTACTTCTGCCCTGTGAAAGTCTCTCACTTATGTTGCCTGACGGGTCAACGCAGTACAGATGTACAAGAAAGTTTCCATCGTTATCATGTTCATTATAGTAGACATATTTTTCATCAGCACAGTCGTACATATTAAGAAAATGTCTCACTGCAAAGAAAAATTCCAGCAGCTCGTTAGTGACAGGCTCACCCTTATGCCTTTCCATGAACTTCTGCATAAGTCCCATGACACGCTCAAGACTGGCTGGAAATGTGCCAAGTCCACTCACAACCATAAAAGTATCGCACTGTCTTTTATATTCGAGCAATTGCTTGTTGCATTTGTCAAGTGCGCCTGCAAGCCGCTTATCCATCTCCTTGACAAGCTTCTTTGCTGCAAGGAAATCCTCTTTTTTCAACACAGCACTGTACATTTCTCTTGCTCTATCCACAAGGTTATGCGCCTCATCCACAAGAAACACATAATCTCCCTTCGCACCGTTGCCAAAATACCTCTTAAGCGACGCGTCCGGGTCAAATACATAATTATAATCGCATATAATTCCATCACACCAGTACGAAACATCAAGCGACATCTCAAACGGGCAGACCTTATGCCTGTCCGCATATTCCATGACATTATCCCTCCCGATAACCATCTGGCTCGTTATTATGTCATACACAGCGTCATTAATCCTGTCAAAATGTCCCTTGGCATACGGACACGCCACCGGATTGCAGTTGCGCTCATCAAGTGGACATATTTTATCCTTCGCGGTAAGCGTAACAGTTCTCATGTGAAGCCCGCTATCCCTCAATATAGCATAAGTATCCTCCGCAACAGTTCTCGTTATCGTCTTGGAGGTCAGATAAAATATCTTGTCAGCCATCTGCTGCCCTAGCGCCTGCACAGCCGGAAACACAGTAGACAGTGTCTTTCCGACACCTGTAGGTGCCTGTATATACAGATTCTCACTATCTTCAATAGCCCTGTATACACTCACGCACAGATTCTTCTGCCCCTCTCTGTATTCATAAGGGAACTTAAGACCTTTGATTGATTCAGTTCTTTTATGTCTTTCATCAAATGTATAATCAGTCCATCTCTTAAAGCCAGTAATCAGCTTCGTAAACCATTCTTCAATCCGTTCAAATGTGTACTCTTCCAGAAACTTATTAACTGTCTCAGGCTCTGGTGTAACGTAAGTCATCTGTATTCCAATATTAGAAAGCTTCTTCTGGCTAGCATATATATAGCCATACACCAGTGCCTGTGCCTTATGCACATACACCGGTTCTTTAAGCAGAGATACATCTGTCTGCATTGTCTTTATCTCATCGATTATTACATCACCCTTTGGTTCTTTATTGCCGTCCTCATCCTGATTAATATCTGCAATTATACCGTCAGCCCTGCCTTCAACCTGTAAGACATACTCAATCCCTAAGTCAGACACAAGCGGTATCTCAATCTTTAAAGGCACTTCGGCATGATACATAGTCCCCATGCTGTGCTGGATTTTCCTGTGAATCCTTGCGCCCTCCTGCATGATTTTTACATCGTTACTGCCGGTATTCCTGTTGTCAATATCACCTTCTGCACACATGAATTCCACAAGATTCCTTACAGATATTCGAAAGCAGTTTCCATTTACAGAGTACATACTATCTCCATTCAATAATGTTCTTCAATATCATATATATAGGCATTGCCTGTCTTTCCGACTCTTTTCACCTGTTCCATGTAATTAAGCATTGCAAGTACACTGGCAGCCGTCTGCCTGTCAATATGCGCCGCATTTGCAAAGTCCGCTGAAGTAAAGTCCTTCTCAAGCCCTTCCGGCACGAACTGCATATAATCCTGCGGGCAGTCCAGCTCAATAACCTTTCTTATTCCAACCGGAATCCTGTCATATCGCACACTTCCGCGCTTCTTATCATAACTCCATCCATTAAGAAGCTTATACTCCTCCATATCAATCAGCAGCAAAGTAACCTTAAGATTCGGATTTTTTAAAAATGCTTTAATCTTATACAGTTCAAACATGGCATCATACATTGAACACCTCTTCGGTGACTTTCTTCTTGAAGTAATATCCCCTGTCTCCGGCTCTATCCAGCTTAGATACTTTTCATATGGCATCGGATACACAACCCTGACCTGATATTCATTCAGGAATACTGACAGCTTATCCCTTAACTTGTTAAGCTGTCTTGTCTGAATCTCAATTATTCCATGCTCATTATATATATCTGCATAGTAGCCGTCTATTGCAACCTCGTGATTATCCTCATCGGGTTCATAATACATTTTAAGTACTGCATGCAGTGTCTTTTCTGACAAAGTGCCTATCCCCTTGTCATTGTGGCTCTTGCCGATTATCTTCTCCTTCGCTTCATCAAAAGCCTTACTGTCTATATATTCTATTGGTTCATTGGAAGATTTCTTCTTCGGCATAGCTTATTCCTCATCACAACATATGTTCTATCATGTTATCAAGTATCTTACGAATACCCGAAAAAATCAACCCTATATGACAAATGCCCTGATAATTTACAGACATGTACATCTATAACCATCAGGGCATTAAACATTTATTTACTTATCTTCGTCGTCAATATCAAACAACTTTAATTCTTCAACATCATTCTTGCCAGATTTGTCATCTCCGTAAGATTTGTATAATGAATCGTCTTCGTCAAAGCCAGCGTCCTCGTCATCCTCACCGTCTTCATCATACTCTTCTATCTCTTTCTCGGTATATTCATCAAGGTCAACTCCGTCTTTAGAAGCCATGTTAAATACCTTCTTAACCTTAGAAAGCTTAGCAGCAAGTATAATTGTGACAACGATAAATGCAACGATTATCACGCCAAGTATCATAACTATTGTAAGCCAGAACCTGTTACTGCCAAATGTCTTGCTGTTATCAGCTTTGACAACTGTATCAGCATCTGTTGTCTTAACAACAGAATATGCCTGTATAGTTCCATCACTTACTCTGTATCTGAACCAGCCTTTCTCGCCAAGCGAGCTTACTCCGTAGAACAGGCAGTACTGTCTGTCAGCATCCATAAGCACCTGTACTTCCTTACCATTCATGGTAAACTTGGTAAGCGCATAGCCAGCTGGTTTCTCTAATGAGTTAGTTATTGGCAGAACAACATATGTTATCTCTGGTTCTGCAACAGTGTTGTATGGTGAAAATGTTTTCGCAGTCTCATCATAGATATAGAAACCACCTTTTCCATCTTCGCTCTCAAGATACATAAGGATAAGACCTGTCTTTAATCCCTTTATGGCATTAATCTTCTGTCCATTGTATTCATAATCTATTTCCTGATATCCATCTGGAATTGTGATTCCTGAATAATCCTGTATAACTGAATATTTCTTACCATCTATTGTAACTGTTCCATCATCATTAACAGTCTGGGTTGGTGTCTCTGTAACCTCTTCTGTCTTTGACTCAGCCTCTGTTGTTGCTTCCTGACCATCCTCAAGTCTTGTTGTGTATATTATATACTTCTTAACTGAACCATCTTCTGCAGTAACTGTAATTGTAGTTGTATTACTGCCCGGGTCCATTCTTCTTCCGCTTATGCTCACCTTGGCAGCACTGTCATTAGCAACAGCACTTACAACAAGCTCTGTAACATCAGAATCAACAGTTGCATTGTATGTTGTCCTGTCTGGTGAAAATGCTGGTGAAAGCGTTCCCGGACTTATCTGCAGGGACTTTAATGTGTTGTCTGAAGAATAGCTGGCTGGAGCTTTTACAGTAACAGTTCCTGAAGATGTTGTTAATGACATATAATCTTCATCTGCTGAAGATGTATATGACGTTGATTTATCAACTGATATCGTCGCTGTTCCCGGATTAATAGCCTTAAATACAATTTCAAATGAAGTTGCACTTGGAGATATTAATCTTCCTGTTCCACCTCCACCAGTATCAAATCCACTTACATACTGTAATATACTTGAATCATAGTTTATTTTTAAATCACACAGTTCTATCTTTACATCAGATGATGCTGTTATTGTTATTGTTACTTCATCACCAACATTGGCACTGGCAGAACTTATAGAAACATGTGCTGTCTGTGCTGCTTTTACATTAGTCAGACCAGAAAACATTAATATGCTCATCAGCATTGCCATTACTAATGCAGTTATTCTTTTTATGTTATTCATAATATTCTCCAATATAATTACTGTACAATATATCTGATATCAAGAACATGTCTCTTAACATACATCATATCTATACTGCTGACTGTACCATCATGGTTAGCATCAGCAGCCTTATAATAAGCACCAGTAAGAGTTCTTATATCAAGAACATGTCTCTTAATATATAACATATCAATACTTGTTATCTGTCCATCTCCGTTAGCATCTCCGTATATAACAACCGCGTATGATGCATACTCATCTCCATCTGATGTATATACAACAAATCTGTCTCCAGTTGCTATTATTTCGGATGTTTTCTCTGCTGAATCTGAGCCATATACCTTTCCATAACAGCCATTTTTAAATGAAATATTGCTTATTACATAATCTGCTGTGCTTCCGACCTCAAGTCCAGATATAAATCTTCCGTCTTCATCTATATCATAACCTGTATCAAATCCATTCTCTTCTGATGGATCTGGTACCGGGTCAGGATCTGGTATTGGATCAGCTTCTTTTCTTACGATATTAATTACATAGTCCTGACTTTCTCCATTCTCTGCTGTAACAGTAACAACTATTCTATTGTTACCTACGGATAACGAATACTCTCCAAAGCCTTCTACTTCAGCACTATCAGCTAACTTATCACCTGACACATATACACTTGTAACATCATTATCAACAATCAGATCATATGATGTAGTGTATAATGAAAATGATGGTGTTAATGAATATCCATCGACATACAGTTCCTTAAGTCTGTTATTAGGATTTCCATCTCCTGTTGGAATTGTACATACCTCGTCTGGCATATTATCATATACAGGAATTATAAACTTAAATGATGTGTTATTAAGTGTTGTTTCACTATATGCTCTCTTACTTGTCTTTGCCTCTGATCTTGGCGCAAAAACATTAGTCATATACTGATGAGAATAATTAACCACATCAAACTTTTCATAATATATAGTGTCCTGACCTTTATTTATGTACCATTTGCCAAGGTTAATTGCTCCACCTACTACCGCTTTATATCTTGTATTCCAAGGTCTTAATGTACTGGAATCATCTCCCTTTGCATATCTTAATCCATTCTGTACAGCAGTATAACCGCCTGACGCATATGCATTCTGACTATAATAATTATAATAGCCTACATATCCGCTTACATTACCTGATATCTGTCTTCCCGTTCCATTATATCCCTGTTCCTGAATTATTCTCGTAGCAAGATGATATGGGCTGACCTGAGATGTTTCTCCTGCTTTCATTAAAAGCGAAGGATAAGTATAACCATCAAGATCATGACTTGAGCCATCCATGAATGAACCACTTATTATACTCTCAACCCCACTCATATTCTGAACAGATGAATCATATGACAATGCCTCAAACATAAATATATATGTATCATCTAGGAAATTTCTTGGATCAAGTACATACTGCACCAACTCACTTGAAGCCTGTACATATCCACCACTGTCAAATGTATACCACTCACCGGTTTCCCAGTTATAGCAGCCATCTGCTGTAGATTTCCATGAACTTATATTATCCTTATGAACAAGGCTTCTTGTTTTCACATTCTGTTTCTCAACCATAGTGTTCCAGTCAGTTCCATTATGATCCGCAACAAACACCCAGTTAGGATACTGCGCATGAAGCTGTCTTAAACCATCCTTATAACTATCTGGGAATCCCTGTGAGTCAAGGTATTCCTCAAAATCCGCATCCGGCTCATAATCACTTCTTTTATCAACAGTTATGTAACCGCCATATATATAGCCTCTCTCATAACTGCCATTAAGATAAAAACCTATGCCATACCATGTGTCGCCGTCATCGTCAGTTGTCTCTTCGTATATATCAAACTTAAATCCACCATCCACCTTGGTTATGACTGAACCGCTGACTGGTGATGTCCTTATTCGAAGATCCGTAACATCATAATTAACATGTCCCTGACCAATGGCCTCCTCCGCCTTAGTATTAAGCACAGAAGTAACCGTAAGGCAGGTCAGTACAAGCATACATAACATGACACCAATTGCGGCTATTCTTTTTGCACTACATTTGTATCCTGATTTCATGTAATCACCTGACTCCTGAATGTATCGTATTAACTAGTTTCTACCAAATTCTGAAAGCTTTAAGCCCTCATTTCTCTCAAGTACCATATTAACAGACCAGCTATTGGCAAATACAAGAAGTGGATTGCCCTTAAGGTCTTTAATCTTCTTCATATCTGATGTGCCAACAATTCTGTTCACATCAATTTCCTCAGGATTCTCAATCCAGCGGATATGCTCGTATGGAAGCGGCTCAAGTCTGATATCTACACCGTACTCATTCTTAAGACGGTACTCAAGAACTTCAAACTGAAGAACACCTACAACGCCCACGATAATCTCTTCCATTCCTGTATTGAACTCCTGGAATATCTGAATCGCACCTTCCTGTGCAATCTGGTTGATACCCTTGATGAACTGTTTTCTCTTCATAGTATCAATCTGTCTTACTCTTGCAAAATGTTCTGGTGCAAATGTAGGTATACCCTCAAATGCGAATTTCTTATTAGATTTGCAGATAGTATCACCGATAGAGAATATTCCCGGGTCAAATACACCAATAATATCTCCTGCATATGCCTCATCAACAATATGTCTCTCCTCCGCCATCATCTGCTGTGGCTGGCTGAGTCGTATCTTCTTGCCGCCCTGAACATGGTTGGCTTCCATTCCGGCTTCAAACTTACCTGAACATATTCTCATGAAAGCAATTCTGTCTCTGTGTGCTTTATTCATGTTAGCCTGAATCTTGAATACAAATGCTGAGAAATCCTCAGTAAATGGATCAATAACTCCCTGATCAGACTTTCTTGGAAGTGGAGAAGTTGTCATTGATAAGAAATGCTCAAGGAAAGTCTGAACACCAAAGTTAGTAAGCGCTGAACCGAAGAATACCGGTGTAAGGTCACCTGCACTTACCATCTCCTGATCAAACTCTGCACTTGCTCCGTCTAACAGCTCAATATCTTCCTGAAGCTTGTCGTAGAAAGCATCACCGATTCTGTCCTTAAGAACAGCTTCATCTGACGCGTCAACAATCTCAGTATCAACTTCCTTCTGTCCATTCATTGCTGCCTTGAATAAAGAAACATTTTTCTCTTTACGGTCATACACACCCTTGAATTCCTTACCGCAACCGATAGGCCAGTTAATTGGGCATGTAGAGATTCCAAGTACACTCTCAATCTCATCAAGAAGCTCGAATGGGTCATTAGCCTCTCTATCCATCTTATTAATAAATGTAAATATAGGAATGTGTCTCATAACGCATACCTTGAAAAGCTTGATAGTCTGTTTCTCAACACCCTTAGAAGCATCAATAACCATGACCGCAGAATCTGCTGCCATAAGAGTTCTGTAAGTATCCTCTGAGAAATCCTCATGTCCCGGAGTATCAAGAATATTAATACAGTAACCTTCGTAGTTGAACTGAAGAACAGAAGAAGTTACCGAAATACCTCTTTCCTTCTCTATCTCCATCCAGTCAGAAACCGCATGCTTGGCAGTCTTCTTACCCTTTACAGAACCTGCAAGGTTAATAGCTCCTCCATAAAGCAGGAACTTCTCTGTTAATGTTGTCTTACCAGCATCCGGGTGAGAGATAATGGCAAATGTCCTTCTTTTCTTAATTTCACTTTCTAAACTCACTGTTTTACTCCTTTATAACCATAATACATAAATGCTTCATACCTGTTCCGGCATACACATAATATAAGCCTGTGACGCAGTCTACGGCTTCACAGGCTTACTCTAATCAATAGTCTTCGAATTATTCACGGTTAAGACCGAACTTGTATGAAACCTCAGACTTGTCATCAATTCTTCTGAAAATGTTGACTACTCTGTCCATAACTGGCTCGAAATCTTCCTCATTCTCAACCTCAACAGTAACAACCTGTCCGTCTTCCTTAATAACTGCATCCTTAACAAGTGCTAATGCCTTGATATCTTCCTCAGTCTGGGCAACCTGCTCAGGTGTTGTTAACATCTTTGATTTACTCTTATACTTAACAGCGTATGTTCTTGTCATCATATCCTCCTATTGGCTCTTCGTAGCAATATAATCTCATATGTCATTATATTATATAACATGTTTTGCAATTATGCAATGGGGTGAAAAATCCGATGTAGATTTTTTATCTTCCTTCCGTTTGAAATTGTATTTATGAATCACTCATAATTGTTGCTCAGACTGTAGAATAAGTCAATGGCAACCACACAACATGTACTCAAAGTTAATTTTGAGTACGGCAAAAGCATAATGCCTACGAAAATGTATTTTTTATATGATTTAGTAGTCTTTGGCAGCTCGCCGGCTTCATTCAAGATAAAATACATATGGCACTTCCCGTAAAAAAAGAACTGACACCCTAACAACTCTCAATCGTCAGAGCACCAGCCCTTTCCATGACCAATCAACCAATCAGTCAATCATCCAATTATACAGTTAGTATTTAATTACTTGTCTTAACATTCATCGCTGAACTTCTGACCACATTACCATTAGCATCTTTGACATCAATATAAAACTCTCTGTCTCCGGCACTTCCGGCTGTCCATGTTATCTTATTATTAGAGCTGAAGTTCTGAACAAGTCCCCAAGTCTTGGTTGTCTTGTTATATACAATAAACTTGTACTGATAGCTTCCTGCTCCACCTGTTGCTGCTCCGCTTATTGTAACCTTACCGCTGACTTTATTAGCATTTGTGCTTATTGTTGCAGTAACACTCATACTGTTTCCAACATTTATAGTATTAACAGCACTTCTTACAACCTTACCGCCTGCATCCTTTACATCAACATAGAACTGTCTTGTTCCCGCTGCTCCTGCAACCCATGTGCATGTATTACTGCTGCTGTAATCCTGAACCTTGCCCCACTGCTTTGTTGCTGTGTTATAAACAATGAACTTATACTGATAACTTCCGTTTCCTCCTGCAGCATTAGCAGTAAGCTTTACTGAAGCGCCCGGATTAACCTGTGATGCTGATGATTTAAGTGATACATTAAGACCTGTCTGTGTACTAACATTCATTGCTGCACTTCTTGCAACAGTTCCGTTTGAATCCTTAATATCAACATAAAACTTTCTGTTACCTGCTGCTCCGGATGCATTCCATACGCATGTATTCTTGCTGCTGTAATCCTGAACAATTCCCCATTTACCTGTATCTACATTATAAACAATGAATTTGTACTGGTAGTTACCGCTTCCATAATTACCTGATGCTGTAAATTCAATGTTATTATTTACATACTTATATGATGCCTTAGCTTCAAGCTTCTTATTAATGCTTATGAGTGCAGAACTTAATACTTCCTTTCCTGTACTGTCCTTAACCTTAACATAGAATCTTCTTGAACCAGGTGAAGATACCCATGTGAATCCGCTTGTCTCACCATAATCTCTGACAACGCCCCATTTGCCTGTATCTTCATTATAAACAACAAGCTTATACTGATAATCTGAAGAACCGCCTGATGCATTTGCCTGAATATTCATAACATCTCCATCCTTAGCACTTCCTGATGGTGATATTACCGCATTAATTGATAATGGCTGTGAATAATTCTTAAATGTTATTCCATTTGTCTTAGCATAACTTTCTGCCTCAGATCCAGCTTCACCTTCAATTACAAATGTTGATTTAACATTGTAGAATGCATTTTTTTCTATTGTTCCAAGTGTAGAAGGAAGTGATGCAATTGAAAGACTATTATTATATCCAAAAGCATATGCACTTATAGACTGGTTATTATAACCATACATTCCTTTTTCCCATGAGAATTTTTCAAGGCTTGTACAACCGCTGAATACATAATTATCTATGCTTACATAATTACCAGGTATTGATATACTTGCTAATGAAGTACAGTTCTGGAATGCATATGAGCTTATCTTAGCATCTGTGTCGCCTTTAGCCATTATTACATCCTTTAATTTGGCACAGCCATCAAAAGTATTTCTGGAAATGTTCTCCACTGTTGATGGAATTGTGACAGTTTCAAGTGTATTACAATACTGGAATGAATTATTACCGATTGTTTTTACACCTTCTGGAATTACAACCTGTGGTAATGAAGCACATTTATAAAATGCATAACTTCCTATAGAAGCCACTGCTGTAGAAAGCTTAACATCTTTTAATGATGTACACTCACTAAATGCATAACTTCCCACGCTCTGATTCGCAAAATCATACGAACTCTTCTTATACTCAAAGCTTGTAAGACTTGTGCAACCTGAAAATGCCTCATCACCTATACTCTTATAATTACCCGGTACAACTACACTTTTTAACATTGTACAGCTCTTAAATGCTTTGTCACCAATTACAGCTTCAACATTCTTGTCTCCTGCAATATTAACAGATGTTAATTTTGAACAATTCTCGAAAGAACCGCCATAATATGCTCCTCCAATGCTGCTCACTGTAGAAGGAATATTTACAGATGTAAGATTCTTGCAGTCCATAAATGAAGCTGCTCCAATCTTAGTTACCCCCTCTGGTATATCAAGTTTGTCAGTATTAGTATTACGAAAAGCATATGAATCAATTATTTTAAGTCCTTTTTCAAGTGTTACACTTGTTAAAGACTGACAATTTCTAAATGCCGAATTACCTATTGTATGCTCAATGTTATTAACTGACACAGCATACTTAAAGCTCTTTAATGATGTACAGTTTTCAAATGCATTTTGATCAATTTTACTGTAATTACCAGGAATAACAACCGATAAAAGAGACTGGCATCCGTTGAAGCAATCCTGTCCGATAACCGCCTCTTCAATTCCCTGTTTAAATGTTACATTTGTAAGACCAGTACAATTTTCAAATGCACCTGCTGTATAACTGTCAGTCACCTTTGTTACTGTAGATGGAATCTCTACTGACTTCAAAGATTTACATGACTGAAAAGCTCCAGACTTAATAGTAACAAGTCCTTCTGGAAGTGTCAGCTTTGACAGTCTTGTACAATTAGCAAATGCATTCTGTCCAATAGACTTCACTCCAGCCGGAATATTAATCTCTGCAATCATACTATCATTGTAAAATGCCTCTGAATCAATGCTCTCAAGACCTGTACCCAATGTAACCTGTGCAAGAGACTGGCATCCTTTAAAAGCATAAGATGCAATTTTATGAGTTATTCCCTTTACTGATGGCGAATAAGTAAGTGTTCTTAAGCCCTTACAATTTTGAAAAGCACTCTGCTGTATCTCACTATAATTACCAGGAATCACAATTGAAGTAATTGCTGTACAGCCTGAAAATGTATTTCCACCTATTATAGCAGCCTGTGTTCCTTCTTTTATTGTTACAGATGCTAAAGATGTACAATCTACAAATGCACCTGTACCATAACTACTTCCAATTGTCTTTATTGTAGAAGGTATGGTAATCTTATTTAACAGCTTACAAGAATTAAATGCTCCACTCCCTATAGTTGTGACCCCTTCTGGAATATCTATAGATGTAAGTGACACACAATTTGAAAACGCTTCACTACCTATAGCTGTCAACGAATCTGGTAATGATACACTGTCTAATGATGAACAATTACTAAATGCATAAGTATCAATTTTTTTGCTATTTCCATTATTAGCGTATGTAAATTTCTTAAGTAAACGACACCCTTGAAAAGCATATGAATATATCATTGTATAATTCCCAGGCACGGTAATCTCAGTTAAAGACGTACACCCTTTAAATGTATTGCCACCAATATAGGCATTCTGTGTACCTGCTGCAATAACAACATTCTTTAAGTTAACACAATCTTGAAATGCTCCAGTATTATAGCTCCCACCTATTCTTGTGACTGTAGCTGGTATATCAACACTTGTTATCTTATTGTTATTGCTGAATGCTCCCGCCTGAATTGCATTAACTGTATAACTGCCTATCTTTTCTGGAATAACGATATCCGTACTCTCCCCATCATACCCAGTAATCGTTGCATATGAACCACTTGTTGAATAATATAGTCCATTATAAGATGCATCACTTGATGCATACAACTCTACGGCATAAGAATTATCCCCGCCAATCTGTGATGCCATAACTGGCGACACCATTATATCTGATGTCATAATAACTGTTCCCATTGCCAGCGACATTCCTGTCGCAACAGCTCTTTTTATCTTCTTTTTCATAATCCCCTTTCTGTTTCTCTATGAAACATTAAATATTTTTCATACAAATGATACACCTGCTAACATCTATTAATCAAGCAATTTAGTCAAATATATAGTAAAAAATATCACTAGCAATTACACCACATGTACATAAAACTAAATTTGAATGATGCAAAAGCATAACACCTACGAAAATGCCGTTTTTATACAATCTAGTAGGTTTCCATACCAGTGTTTCATCACTCTAGTGCAGCTAAAGCTACTAAACAACTGCCTTAAGCAAATATAGTAGGTCTTTTCATCAAACTATTGACATGCTGGAAGAAAAAACACAAAAATCCCGTCGCAAAACACCCACGAAATTCATAACAACAATTGAATTAGTAAGCTTCTTGCAAGTCTTTGTTTTAATTCAAGATAAAAAGACATACGCGATTATTCATATAATAAGCGTTAGTAGGTTTTCGACAACTCGCCGGCTAAATTCATGATAAAATACATACGGCACTCTCCGCAAAAAAGGGCTGACACCCTAACGACTCTCAATCGTCAGAGCACCAGCCCTTTCCATGACCAATCAACCAATCAGTCAATCATCCAATTATACAGTTAGTATTTAATTACTTGTTTTAACATTCATTACTGAACTTCTTACAATCTTACCATCAGAGTCTTTAACATCAATATAAAACTCTCTGTCTCCTGCACTTCCAGCAGTCCATGTTATCTTGTCGTTAGTACTAAAGTTCTGAACAAGTCCCCAAGTCTTGGTTGTTTTGTTGTATACGACCATCTTATATGTGTAGCCTGCCTTTCCGCCTGCTCCCTCTGCTGTAAATGTTATCTTATCTCCCGGCTTTGATGTATTAGCACTTACCGATGTCTTTACTGATAATGCTCCTGAACTTCCGATTGTCACATTAACAACCTTGCTTCTTGTAACATTGCCGTCGGTATCTTTAACATCTACATAGAACTGTCTTGTTCCATCACTTCCTGCTGTCCATGTATATGTATTCTTACTTCCGAAATCCTGTAACTTAAACCACTGGTTTGTTGATGGATTGTAGATTAAGAACTTATATGTGCATCCGCTCTTATTAGTTGATGCTGTAAGTGTAAGCTTATCTCCGGCTGTAACTGTTGTTGCACTCGGTGTAAGTACTGCTGTCGTTTTACTGTTTTCAATCTTTACGTTCATTGACTGACTTCTTACAACATTGCCATCTGAATCCTTAACATCAACATAGAAGTCTCTATCTCCGGCACTGCCTTTTGCCCATGTGCATGTGTTATTACTGCTGTAATCTTGCACTACTCCCCATGTTCCGGTTGTTTTGTTATATACAATAAATTTATATGTATAGTCGCATGAACCTCCTGCTGCATTTGCTGTGAATATAACTTGATTATCTGATTCATTCTTGCTGGCTATTACAGAAAGTTCCTCTTGTCCAGTAAGTGTAACTGTTGCTGATGCCCTTTTTAAATCACCTAATACATCCATAACGTCTACGTATATAATTCTATCTCCCGAACCTGTCATATTAAGTGTATATGTGCTAGATGAACTGTAATCACTAAGAAGTGTCCATTTACCAGTCTTTGGGTTGTACATTATAAATTTGTATTTATAATAATATTCACCGCCTTTAACTCTTGCGCTAAGTTTTTTACCCTCTGTTGTGTTAGTTATACTAATATTTACATACATTTCCTGTGTGATATATTTATATGTATGTCCCTCAAAGAACTCAATTGATGACACATCAGCATACTCTGTTCCTGTTGTTTGATCCTTCCATTTTGCTCCGGTTTTCATTCCAGATTTCAATTCTTTTACAAATGTGTCCTTATCCTCAGGAAATTTAGCAGGCATTTTCACGTAGACAAACGCTCTGAAACTATCCGAAACAAACATTTTATCCATCTTAGTAACTTTGCTCATATCAAAGCTGCTTATATCTAAATTACGAAGACCGTAACACAAATAAAACATATTTGACATATCTGTTACGTTACTTGTATTAAAGTTTGCTAAATCAAGTTTATTTAACTTTTGAGCATTTCCAAACATATAACTCATATTAGTTACGTTTGATGTATCAAAATTGCTCACATCAAGACTTTTTAATTGCGTAGCATTTCCAAACATATAACTCATATTAGTTACCTTAGATGTATCAAAATTAGATACATCAAGTTCTTCGCATGCGACTTTCTGGAACATTGCACTCATATTAATTACGTTTGATGTATCAAATTTGCTGACATCAATATTTTTTAATTCTAGGCAGAGAGAAAACATACCGTCCATACTATTTACTTTACTTGTATTAAAATTAGATACATCCAGGCTTTGAATTTTTTTGCAGTTCTGAAACATATAACTCATACTTGTTACATTTGCAGTATCAAACCCACTTACATCCAATGCTATCAAAGAACTACAGTTATTAAACATGAAAAACATGTTCTTAACTTTACTTGTATTAAAGTTAGTTAAATCAAGTTCTGTCAAAGAATTACAATCCGCAAACATACCAGACATATTAGTTACATTACTTGTATCTAAACCGCTTACATTCAATTGTGTTAAAAGTTTACATCCCGAGAACATATTTCCCATATCAGTTACATTACTTGTATTTAAACCGTCCATATTCAACTCTGTTAATGAACTGCACCCATAAAACATATAACGCATATTCGTTACATTATTTGTATCAAAATTACTCAATCCTTCAATTGTCTTTAAAGATGACATATCTTGAAACAATCCATTCAAAGAAGCTCTTTTTTCAAATGTAATCTTTCCGGATATAATTACCTTTTCAATACTTGATACATAGTCTCCCCATGTTCTTGAACCCTGAGCTGTTCCTTCTCCAATAGTGAGCGTTCCATTATCATATGTCCACTTGCAGGTTCCCCACGAACCTGTATACACATCACTGTCAACCGCAGGAATAATCACTGTTTCATTGCTATCTGCTAAAACATTAACTGATGTGTAAGGCATACTTCCCGCAAATAATACCGCAGCCGATGCAACTGCCAGACTGCTTTTTAATAACTTTTTCATATAACATATTTCCTTTCCTCATATTTTGAATTTGCTCTTAATAATAAGTAGTAAATAAGCAAAGTTGAAGCAATGATGTTTCCCATCAAGATTGCCCATGACTCCGCTATATTTATACGCTCTTCTTCAATTAATTACTCGTCTTCACATTCATCACTGAACTTCTGACAACTTTACCACTTGCATCCTTAACATCTATATAGAATTCTCTGTCTCCTGCACTTCCAGCAGTCCATGTTATCTTGTTATTAGAACTGAAGTTCTGAACAAGCCCCCATGTCTTAGTTGTCTTGTTGTATACTACCAGCTTGTATGTATAACCTGTCTTTCCGCCCGAAGCCGATGCTGTGAATATTATCTTATCTCCCGGCTTTGATGTATTGGCACTTACCGCTGCCTTTACTGATAACGTTCCTTTAATTGTCACATTAACAACCTTACTTCTTGTTACATTGCCGTCGGAATCTTTAACATCTACATAGAACTGTCTTGTTCCGGCACTTCCGGCTGTCCATGTGTATGTGTTCTTACTTCCGAAATCCTGCAGCTTAAACCACTGGTTAGTTGATGGATTGTAGATTAAGAACTTATATGTGCATCCGCTCTTATTAGTTGATGCTGTAAGTGTAAGCTTGTCCCCGGCTGTAACTGTTGATGCACTTGGTGTAAGTACTGATGTCGGCTTATCAATCTTAATATTAACAGCCTTGCTTCTTACAACCTTTCCGGTGCTGTCCTTAACATCTACATAGAAATCTCTGTCTCCAGATGTTCCCTTTGTCCACACAAGTGTATTATTCTCTGAAAAATCCTGTATTTTTGCCCATGTATCTGTTGTCTTGTTATATACAAGAAACTTGTATGTATGTGTTCCCATTCCGCCCTGTGCATCAGCTGTAAATGTAATAGTGCTGCCGCCATCAGATGCTGTCATAGAAGCCTTAAGCTCATCTCCAAATGTTGTGCCATCTGTATTAATTCCATAGAAAGTAATCTTCTTATTGCTGCATACATACCATAACACCATTCCATTATGAACAATTGGTTCACAATCTGAAAGCTGTCCGCTCATTGTATTAATATCACTTATAAGATTACCATTTCCATCAATATAAGCATAATATACTGTATTATCATTTTTAATTGTCCACATAACCATGAACTTGTTATTGTTTATCTTCACAAGATATGGAGATGTAACATCATATTTACCGCTTATATCTGTAATCTGATTAGACTTTACAGTTCCATCTTCCTTAGATTGTGTAAGAATATATATATTTCTTAAGCCTTCCTGCTTTTCCTGATCAAAAGAACTTGCTGCAACAATATATGAAGTATCGCTTATCTCAAAGCCTCCTATTGTCGCATTCGTTGTATTATCTCCTATCTGACCTGATATTGTAAGTAAATCTGTAACATCACAACGATTGCTTACTGATGCATGCTGATTACTATCCCACCAATATCTTATATTAGAGCAGAACTGTCCTTCAGTAAAATCTGTATTATATTTAATTAATACCAGACTTCTAGGATATGCATCTCCATGGTCTACAGCTACAATATGATTACCATCCGTCTTGATGAACTGATTAAATGAATGACTTACATATCCATATGAACTATTACTTACATTAGTAAATGAATCCGTAATCTTCATAGTACTTTCATCAAGCTGAATTGTAACATTTGCCTGATGATGATATCCATCTTTTGTTTTATACATTTCATGTGCTGTTCTTATAAAAAGATATCCAGATGCTTCTGTCATTCTAAGGCTTCCTGCATCAAATGGACTATATGTGTTACAATCATACAGCCCTGTTGATGTAATTCTGTTCCAGTTCTTATCGTATTTAGTTATTCTGAAACATTCAACATCTGCCGACTCATCCGGATTATTCTGTCCTGATACAATATAATAAGCATCTTTTCCAGCATAGAATCCACCAAATAAACTTAGTTCCTTATCAATTGTCCTGCTTTCTGACAGATTAAAATCAGAATCATAATATTCAACGTAATAACCCTTGCTTCCTGAGTATACTCTCATCAGCCGTCCATCATCACAGCCTACAAGATATGACCTGATAACAGATGCCCATCTGCTGTAATCATGCGAATATGATGTAGATATAAAATCCGAACTGGTTACAATCTCAGCATCCGCCATCACCACTGACGACGACACAATAACAGTTACAACGCTTAATACTGCAGCAAGTCTGCTCAGTATTTTTTTCATACTTTTGGTCTTCACGTATTAATCCTCCTCATCTGTTGTCTATTAATATTTATGCAGTTATCTTCATCATCCTTTTTAATTTACGGATAACTTTATGTATAAATATTGTTATCTTGGATTCTTTTACATATCCTGCTAACTTTGTTATATCATAAGTGTCTATGTTATTAAAGAATATTTCTCTTTTTTTATGCATTGGTACAGAACGTCTTGAATCAGCTGTTGAAGGAAGTGCCTTATCAGTCTCAACCTGCTTTATCTGTGACTCATCTGCTATTCTCTGTATCAATTCGCTGCCTTTATCAGAATGCGTAAGAATAACTGATATTCCTCTATCATCATCAAGCTCTGGCAGTACATTTTCAACTCCCCAAAAATCCCCAATTGTAATATCACTGTTTCTGTTTATATCCTTAAATCTGCAGTCATGACATGATGGACGCAGGCATATGTTCTTAAGAAACATCTGCATAAATATATCTTCATTAAGGTCTCTGCAGTATTCTTTTCCATTATCGAATTCCAGTTTTACGCTAAAGAGACGCCAACCCTTGCTCTTATCTCTGAAGCTTATCTTTCTTACTGCTGCCCCAGCCTGTTTCTCCTGATAATCAAGATATTTCTTCCATAACTTCGGGCTTGGAACTCCATGGCACAGTATATCAATTGTAATAAGATTATCATATTCTCTGCCCAGAATATTTTTTAATGCCTCTATCTGACATGCTGTTCCTGAATAAAGCACAAGCCTGCCTTTTTTTAATTCATTCTGTGCTTCTATGTATGTATTCTCTGTATTACTCTGCAGATATTTGCTGCCTCTGAGTTTTTCAAGTCCTTCCCTGCTCTCCACTCCAATATGATGAACCATCATATTCTCGTCAAATGAAGCACCAAATACAATTCCGCCCTGCTCTATAACTAACTGGGCTATAAGGCTGAATACACCGCCCGATGAACTGTTCTTTCTGATATTATCATCCTTAGCAAGTATTCCAAGAGTCTCTGTCTTTCCCGTCTTAGAAGTCTTATTAAGAATCGGACAGACTTTTTCGCACATTCCGCATCTTACACATTCCTGAACCATGATTTCAGGATACCAGAAGCCTTCATTATCTGCTTTCATCTTAATACAATTAACAGGACACTGCACCTCACATGCTCTGCATCCACAGCAGTCCTTTTTATCAATTATATTAATCATATCTTTCCCCGCTCTTTCTTCTTACATTAATTTCTTTAAAAAAGCAACTTTACCCTTAAGCATTTTATCTGCAAGTACTGCAGTTTGCTTAAATTCACTCATCCTGTGATATGCAGCCAGATATATCACATTAGGAACTATAAGACATATAACACCCTTTATAATAATCTGCATTACTGCTCCTGTTTTAACAAGACTGCATAAAACATATGTTACAACTGCAGCAACTGCAGTAACTGCAACATATAATAACAATTTCTTTACATACTGCATCATCTGGTCTTTCGTAAATATTACTGTAAAGAGGTTATGTAACAGCCACGGCATGCCTATAAAAAGTGTAGATATTACTGTTGATATAATTACTCCGTATATGCCCCAGAACTGAACCATCAAAAGATTCATTATAAGATTTGCCAGTGCCGTTACAAGCGGTCTGAATCTGTCTTCGTGCCACATTCCTGCAGCGTCCTTGTATGTTGTAAATAACTGGTTGACCTCATACACAAAATAATATATGCATAAAAACACTACTGCCAGAAAGTTTAACTTCAACTCACTTCCAACCCATATCTCCATAAACGGCTGATACAGACACAGCAGACATATAGCACAGAATCCCGCTATCCACGTTATTATAAGTGTGAATTTTCTAAGATCTGCAAAATTCTTTTCTTTGGTTTCAACGATTATGCTGTTTCCAATTCCCGCAGTACATGCTGCAAATATAATTGTCACAATGCTTATTATTGAATTCATTATAAAGAAATAATTCTGATATATTGCAAGCATTGTCAATCCAAGAAATGCTGATATTACTATGGTATCAGCTGAATTAACTATTACCACACCTAATTTGGATGTAAATAAATCCCTTATTCTTCTGTTAATACCTGATATAACTTCTTTTGAAAGATTTCCCTCAGGTCTGTAATCAGGATACATGCGGGTTGTTACAACCGCTGTAAGTATATTTGTCAATGCCTGCGTTGCCAGCGAAACGATTATATAAGCATAATAATTTTTCAAAAAACATAAAGTGAAGAACTGCACTATATACTGTAATGTATTGGTAACAAGAGTAACCTTACTTGCCACATCTGTTCTCTGATGTGCATCAAGCAGGCAGTTTTTATACGCAAACAGCCAGTACGAAAGCACTGTAACCGACAGATTTAATATGTACAAAACATATATATTAATATCCACTGGAACATCGCTTTTTATTAATTTCGGAATAAAAGGCACAAGGCATAATCCTAAAAATGCTATTATTATTCCTATTACTCTGTAATATGTGCGGTACAGCTTCATTAATGCACATATCATTTTCTTATCATCTACTGCTATCGGCTTGTACATGCTGTACACCATAGCACTTCCAACACCTAATTCAGCCAGATTAAGAACCTGTAGAATAGATGTAAATAAGCTGTTAAGTCCCAGATACTGGATACCCATGTAATATATCATAAGTGTACGCATGATAAACGGCATAACTATCTGATATATCTTAAGCATGCAGCCAAACACTATGTTACGGCCCGCATTTTTAGTTCTGTCTATTTTCATTTTAATTATTTCCACCCTTATGATTTAAAAGACTGTCTTTTATAAATGTTATTGATTTCTTTCTCTGCTCATTAATCATATTATCAAATGTGCTAAAATCAATATCATTAACATTACCGTCAAATACCTGCTCCTGTGCATCTATTAATCTGTCAGACAATCCATATGTATTAAGTAAATCAACTACTCTGGAATTCATTGACTTAATTCCATCTGCACTCTGTCTTGTCAGTGTATAGAAAGGCCTATGGAATATTAACGAAAATACTGTTGCATGGAAAGAGTCTGTAATTACTACCGATGCGCCTGCAATATAATCTATAAAATCTTTTGGCGAATAATCCATTACTGCTTTATCCGCAAACTCTTTATCCTCATCCCTGAAATAATTGATTGCATGTGCAAAATTAATTATTTTCATAGATGTTTTTCTGCTTAATTCTTCTGCAAACTCTCTGTTTGCTTTATCTTGTCCAAGAAAATATGTGAATATATATGGTGTTTTATCAATCTTATTATCCTCTTTATGTACTAATGCTTTCCAATCCTCATCTGTAAGCATAAGTGTCGGGTCTAATACAACCTGTGAATCAATTCCTGTATATTTTTTTATTATGTCTGCTGCCGACTTTTCTCTTACTGATACAGAATCAAAATTCTTAAGCCCGCCAAGCATTTCAACAAACCAGTCCTTAAAACCGCTGTTCTTTCCAATACTTGCCGCATATGAAATCTTAGGATAGTCATCCGGCACAAACTGAAGCATATTTATCATCATGTTATTCTTATCAATATAGTCATCATTCCACACCTGATCACTTCCAACTATATATCCTGAATAATCTTTAAGACTTTCCTTTATGTTGTCCGGTGTATATATCTGACTGCTGTGAGGTATCTCCTGCATGAAATCTCTCATATGCTTCTGACGCTTTTCTATATCAGCTGATATCACATTTTTACGCCATTCCATCTCTCGGTTATGCTTTGTTGCCTTTATCTCCGCAGCCGGATTCTTTATCATGCGGATTGCTTTACTTGTTAATTTTCTGCTAAAGCTGACAGGCTCTTTCTTATAATGCCACACTGACAGCTGTTCTGACTCAATTCCGTTATCTTCAAGTGTCTTTTGTAATGCGTAGGCCTGAAGAAGCCCGCCAATATTATAATTGTTATAATATAAAGTTATAATTCCAATCATATATGTCCTCATTTATACACTTAATAAATTACTCATACTCTGTAATAATACCGGAGATATTTTATATATCATTAAATATATTCTATATTTCTTTCTCAGCAGATGTTTCTGCCTGCCAAGATATTGTACAGTTTCTTTTTGCAGACTACGGATTTTCTTTTCTTTAGCATAGGCAATTAATGTCTTCATATATAAATCTGCTGACACAGCATCATACTGAATTTCCTTATTAACACCCATATCTGTTACAATATTTTCTATCTCTTTCGCTGCAAGATTCCACGAATCCATAACCTCTGCTGTCACTTTATGACTCAGGCTCGTTTCATTATCTATATTGTAATGATACAATCTATCACAGCAGTATGTTCCATTCTCAATATGAGCCATATATCTGCAGCAAAACAGCATGTCCTCCCACATAATATATGAATTGTTAAATGTTATATCGTACTTTTCAATTATTGACTTCTTAAATAACTTATTCCACAGATATCCGTAACACGCTTCTTCTGGCGGATAACCAGGCATAAGCATCCTTTTTAATACCTCAAGCCTGTCACATCTGACCGCTCCTTTAGAATCACTGCCTGTTTCTGCGTCATCCGATATGCTGTATCCGCATATTGACACATCTGCGCCAGCAATTCCACTCACTAATCTTTCAACAAGCACAGGCTCTATCCAGTCATCCGAATCCACAAAACATATATATTCGCCATCAGCATACTTAAGTCCTGCATTTCTTGCACTTCCTGCGCCAAGATTCTGCTGATGAATAACATTTACCTGTTTATATTCTGCTGCATATTCATCGCATAAATCAACAGAACCATCTCGTGAGCCATCATCTATAAGTATTATCTGAATATTATGATATGTCTGTCCCAATATACTTTTTACACATCTTTCAAGCCAATGCTCACTATTGTATACTGGGACAATAATCGATACCAAATTATTTACCATATATGTCAATCCTTATCCTTTATCTTTTCATATTCCAAAAAAAGTGCACCGTATTTTACATACAGATGGCAAAAAAACATATCAAATAACATCATTCCTATAAGATAATATATTATTGCTCTCGCAAATACCAATTCAAAGAACTTATTAGAAAAGAAACTAAATACTATAGCAAAAGATATGTATGCATATAAAAGAGTCCTATAATCAACATTTCCACCACATCTTGTAAATTTAATCTTATCATACACTTTCTGGCAAAATGCCCCCATTAATCCCATTGATATAAACACACCAATTATTCCAAAATCATTATATAACGGCATAAGCTGAGTATATACATTTCCAAGTATTTTTCCATCTACCCATCTATATTTATATACTTTAGGAATTACAAAATATTCAGAGCCAATAATTTCATTAATCCATTTATAAGTATCATAAAATGTAGTTCCACCAAAGACATTTG
>JAUNOK010000004.1 GCA_030537195.1 Eubacteriales bacterium
CAGTATCGTTATCTCCACCTGCTGGTTTGTCTGTATCTTCAGTATCGTTATCTCCACCTGCTGGTTTATCAGTATTAATATCACCACTATTATCAGATGTATTATTACTAATCTGATTATTATCAGCTGCCGCCTCGGTTCTCCTGTTGGAAGCTGCCGTTGCTCTCTGTGTAGCAGCCTGCGTTGTCTCATGCTGTGTGCTTGTACTTTCTGTTGTCACCTCTGTACCTGATGTAGCAGCACTTGAACTTTCTTTATTCGTGGTTGTCTCTTTCTGAGCCCTGGTTGTATATTCAGTGGATGACACTTTCTTATCTGACTTATTGCCACCTCCCGACATTGCAATTATTGAAATAATAATAACAATAACAACCGGAACCATAACCATAACAGCATATATTATATTGCGTCTCGCTCCTCTTGAAGTTTCTGGCAATATTCTTCCTGTCATATCAACAAGTCTGTCTATAAATGTTCGTTTTCTTCCAGCTCTTTCATAATACATAGGTGCATCATTATAGTCTTCTTCTTCATACTCTAATGTAACGCCCTCTTCATCGTCATCTGATTCTTTAACATCAATATCAGCTGACTCTTCAAGCGGGAGTTCTTCCGTATTCCCAGATTGCGGTCCTTCTTCAATTTCCTCCTCTGATTCGGAATCTGTAATATTATCTTGAATTATGATATTCTCCGGTTCTATAACTGCAATTTCATCATCTGCTTCTGACTCAGCTTCTGCCTCAGCATTTTCCTCATCGAATGCTCCATATTCAAGTACATCTTCATCCTCAGAAGCTATACCTAACATATTATTCTTCATCATTCCAATCAGCTTAGAAATAGTATCTCTGTCAGTGTTAAGCAATGACTGGATTTCATCAATGGAATGCATCTCATACCCATAAAGTTCCATCATTATAGTCTGTACTCTTGATAAGGACTTAATATTGTCGGAAACAGTATCATATGCTTTGAAATCCTTAAACATCTTGGAATTATCTTTGACAATACCGAATAATTCTTCATCTTCCTTAATCCGATTGTATTCGTATACACATTTATCATCTATTCTTATAGTAGAATCATCTATAAGACCGAACATATACACTGATACTCTTGTTGCAATCTGTCGCATAATATTCTTATCGACATTAATGCTGTCAAGATTCATGCATATATCAATTATTGCCCTAGGCGAAATCCTCTTGTAATCCTCCCCAAACACAGGATATATAAGATTATTAACATCTTTCTGAATTGCTTTGCATAAAGTCTCTTTGTCACTTTGACCTGACCTTATTGCATCAATCAATTCCTTCATCTGTTCCTGACTCTTACTCATATTTTATCTCCTCGTGAATATACATTCCGATTGATTATACCACTCTGTTAAAGAAATGTCACGTTTTTCAGTTGTTTTATATAGTCACTTAATGCTTCCATACACTCATATCAACATATCCTGATATTCCATTAACTCTTGCTTTATCTGTGAACTGCCACATTGAAAAAGGACCTGTATAAGTGCACTGACTCCTATACTGTGCAAGCCATACGCTGCAGCCAATATTACCAGCATACATACGGTTATTCATCCAGTCTTTATTAGCATATACAACTGCTGAATATCCACAATTATTCACAGTCTGTGCAAATGCATTAACAACTGCTGTTCTCTGTGATGATGATATCTTATCTCCTCGTCCACTTCCATTACCTGCACTTTCAACATCAATAGCAAGTGGAAGTGATATGTTATATCCACTGCAGGCTGATACAATAAAGCTGGCCTCTTCAACTGCCTCTGTTGTATTAACTGCCTGAGTAACAATATATGCTCCTACCTTAACTCCTGCTGCGATTGCCTGACTCATGTTCTCATGAAATCTGCTGTCAAGAACAAGATTAGCTGTTTCATATCCTCTGTAGCCAACTCTTATCATTGCATAATTAATTCCTGAAGCTTTAACACTATCCCAGTCAATGCTTCCATTATATCTTGAAACATCTATTACAAGTGATGAACCTAGTGAACCATCCGCATTGAAATAGTACTGTACTCCGTCGATATTCTTCCAGCCTGTTACAGCATTGGCATCTTCAAAGTAATAATTCTTTCCTTTGATATTCTGCCATCCGTCAGCATATATATATTCTATCTGCGCTTCAACCTCCATAACTATATACGAAACTTTCTTACTTTCGGTTGAACTTTCTGATTCTGATTGAGAACTTTCTTCTATGCCAGACAGACCTTTTTCATCCTTTGATTTTTCTTTTATCTCTTCATTCTTAGAATCATTCTTAACAAGAAATGTTGTAACAACCTTCTCGCTTCCACCGGTAACATCTACCATACCAGTCTCGTATATATAGCCTGTATATCTGTTTTCCTGATTATTTTCCTGTACCAGAACAGAACCTTTGGTACATTTGGCAATCTGTTCCTCTGTAAAATCCTGAACCTTACTGTTCTTTAAGGTATACACAATATCTTCACCAGACTTCTTTACAGATGAAACACTTACGCTTCCAGAAACAGCATTATCAACATATGAAACTGGCTTTATAACCTCGCCTGAAGATTCATTATTTCTGTTCTTAATTGGATCTTCCTTCTGCGTAACAGCGCTGTCCTTGACAACCTTAGTCATGATATTCTCTATCACCTGATAGGTTTCTTCTTCTGTCAGTTCTTCTGTTTCAGTTTCTTCTGTTGTTTCTTCCAGCGTCTTCGTCTCTGTATGTGTTTCTGTCTCTGTCTCTGCCGCCTCAACTATTTCCGGCTGATGCTTCTTAGGTGTTTTATTGATATTCACTCCAACCGCAATAGCAACAGTTGCTACTATTACAGCAACTGAAGTCAGAACTGCTGTCATAATCACATGCTTCTTAATCTTGAAAAATGCTACAATCTTTTCCTTATAACCCACAGGTACTTTTTCTATCTCAAGCACCTCGTAATCCTCTTTTCCCTCTTTGTCTTCTACATCAGTCTGATTGGTATCTGTTTCATTAATCTCTGTCTCGTTCATATCTGCTTTTTATTAAACCTCTTCCTTTGTTTCCTGCTGTGTTAATTCCTGTGCCGCTTCTATTACAGTAATCTCCAGTCTCGCAGTATTCTTTATCCAGCCTGATTTCGGATCTTTGAACCTGTATTCAACCGTATATACACCTGCATTTGATATGGCATCTGCCTCACTATATTCATTGCCTTCATCATCATATATAGAATATTCCACTTCCGTATCATACCCTATAGAATTAGTTCCTTTTACTCCATCAAGCAGATTAAGTTCCTCTGTAAGCTCACCCGCATCCTTATTATATGTTCTCTTTATATCAGTATTAGTTACTGTAATCACAGCGTCTTTCGTATCAACATGGTAATTGGCATATCCGAAAAATGCTATATTAACATCAACAAATCCATCTATACCACTAACATAGCATCTTGAGCTATACTGCCACATATCAAAGTTATATCTGAAGTTCGGAAGGTCATCACCATATTCCCATCTTACAGAATCATAATAGAATTTACCGAAATATGCTGCCATCCACACTTTATACTTGCTGGCAAGCCTTTCTCCATCAAAACTGTTATACCATCTGTTTCTGTTAGAATACACCATAGGTGTATATCCATAGCTTTTTACAACATTACAGAATGTTTCACAGGCTTCCGTAACCTCATCATAATCTCCATAATCAAGTTCCCAGTCAAATGCAACCGGATATGTTATCTTATAATCCTTTATAAGGTTAATACAATAACTTGCCTCATCATATGCTTCTTTCGAATTAGTAGCTCCCGAATAGAAATACACTCCCACCTGAATACCATTAGCAAGTGCGCCCTCAATATTGCGTCTAAAGTATCTGTCTTCATATACACCGTCTTTGTCATCTCCGCCACCACATTTTATCATTGCAAATGTGATTCCATCAGCAGCAACAGCTGTCCAGTCTATATCTCCCTGCCATTTTGATACATCGATTCCTTCTACAACCTGGCTTATCTCATATACTTCATCTGACTTTGGTGTATCATCTGCTGGCGGTTCTTCCACTTCTGTTTCATCCTTTGAAGGCTCAGAAGAATTATCTTCAACTACATCAAGATCCTCAACATCTTTAACAGGAATAACAATATCACTGTCATTAGCAGCCTTATCGATTATCTCATATATCTCCCTGCTGCTTGCATTATCATCTGCTACAGCAGCCATTACAAGTTCGGAGATCTCCTCCTGTGTTGTGCTTTCCGTCTCATCCTGTGTCTGTTCCTGCGTTTCTGTCTCTGTCTCCATAACGACAGGCTTTGTCTGTTCCACATTGTTATGTGTCTGTGTTTCTTCCTGTGTCTCGGCTTCTGTCTCCTGAGCCTGAATCTGAGTCTTATTATTGTAATGCACATATTCTACAGCAGTTATAGCAGCTGCACATCCCGCCGCTAATACAGTTCCAGTAATTATGAATATCTTAGCATGAGAAATCACTATCTTTTTCCATGCGCCAGTTATTTTTTCTTTAAAAGTCCCCAATAAATTCTTCATCCTTCATATATCTCCTGATTAATCATAATAGTGTCTGAAGTAAACTCTTCCAAATATTGCCCATGTATCACAGAATGCACGCCATATATCCTTCATTCCTATACGCTTTACACCGGAATCCCTGACATACACAACCTCTACAGGCATCTGTGCTATCGAAAATCCCCTTCTGTGAATTGCAACTAACAGTTCTATATCATAAGCAAACCCCGATGTTCTTATAAGATGTGCAACCGGTTTGATTGCCTCAACCCTGAATACCTTAAGCCCCGTCTGTGTATCCTTGACATTAAGATGAAACAGCACAAGAAGCATTATATAATACCCCATGCTTATCACTTTCCTCTTAAATGGATAATCAAGCTTGGAATCCTTATGAAACTTACAGCCTATAACAACATCTTTATTATCATCAAGCATTTTCTTAAGATAGCCCTCTAACTGCGATGGATTAAGTTCAAGGTCTGCATCAACAAATGCGACATACTTTCCTTCAGCCTGTGACACACCGGATATAATTGCGTTACCCTTGCCACGGTTCTTGTTAGAACTAACCATACGCACACGGCTATCCTGCTTCATAGCTTTTTCTATCTCAGCTTTGGTATTATCCTTACTGCCATCATTAACCGCAATAATCTCCAATTCAGGAACAAACTTTTCAACAATTCTCAATGTTTCCATGATACTGTGATATATAAGTTTTTCCTCATTATAAGCTGGCATAATAATAGACAGCATACCATTTAGATTTAACATTTATACTCTCCCTCTGATGTTTACACACCCTTTAATATTACAATGCTATGTCTGGATTTTCAAGTATAGACGGGGAATTAACGCAGATAATATCAATATCGGCATGGCATTAACTTTCTTTCACAGTGCCTGCAGATATATCTTATAAAAAATGAGGTGATATCCATGAATAATGCAGAAAATCTTCCAACAGACAACAACAATAAATCCATTGTAAAAGGACACACAATGTATAACTGGGAAACTCACGATGACCAGGATAAAGTGATTCACGACAGCATTAATGCAATCGAAAGAAGACGTGAACATATGACTGATGAACAGATAAGAACAGCTTACACTGAACTACAGACAGGACTCGGTCCTGACATCTATGGTCAGCTATGTGACCGCAAGGCAAGCGGCAATTTTCAGGGGTAATATTAAAAATGCATATGACTTAGATTATCATTCATCTAAGCCATATGCTGAATGTGCCACATATTTTTAAATATTCTTCGTAGCGCAGTCAAGTGCTGCTGCCACAACAGCATCCATATCATAATATTTGTACTCGCCAAGACGTCCGCCGAATATAACCTTGCTTTCAGCGTCAGCAAGTTCCTTATACTGAGCATAGAGAGCGCCGTTCTTCTCATCATTAACAGGATAGTAAGGCTCATCACCCGGCTTCCACTCAGAGCTGTACTCACGGCTGATAACAGTCTTAGGAAGGTCATTGCCATTCTCGTCCTTACCGAACTCGAACCATTTGTGCTCAATAATTCTTGTCCATGGAGTCTCTGCATCAGTATAATTAACTGCTGCATTACCCTGGAAATTAGGAATATCCAGAGTCTCTGTCTCAAATCTTACTGAACGGTATTCAAGATTGCCGAGCTTATAATCAAAGTACGCGTCAATAGCACCTGTGTATACAACCTTTGCAGCCTCGTTATCAAGCGCTGCCTTGGCATCAGAAGAAGCAAGATAGTCAACTCCAAGTCTTACCTCAATGCTTCCAGAAAGCTCACTGTCATCAAGCATATTGGCAACCATCTTAGTATATCCGCCCTCAGGAATTCCCTGATACAGTGCATTAAAGTAATTATTATCAAATGTAAGTCTTACAGGAAGTCTCTTGATAATGAAGGAAGGAAGCTCATTACATGGTCTGCCCCACTGCTTCTGTGTGTATCCCTTAATCAGCTTCTCATATATATCAGTTCCTACAAGGCTTATAGCCTGCTCCTCAAGATTCTTAGGCTCTGTAATTCCGGCTTCTTTTCTTTGCTGCTCAATTCTGTCCGCTGCCTCCTGTGGTGTCACAACACCCCACATCTTATTGAAGGTATACATATTAAATGGCAGTGAATACAGTTCTCCCTTGTAATTAGCAACAGGTGAATTAGTGAATCTGTTAAATGTAGTAAACTGTGAAAGATATTCCCACACCTTCTTATTATTAGTATGAAAAATGTGTGCGCCATACACATGCACATTAATTCCTTCTCTTTTCTCTGTATACACATTACCCGCAATATTATTTCTCTTATCTATTACAAGAACCTTCTTTCCTGCCTTTGCCGCCTCATGCGCAAATACTGAGCCGAAAAGTCCTGCTCCTACTATTAAATAATCATACATAGCTTTATTCCTCTTCTATTAACATAATAATGGGATGACCAGACGCCATCCCATTAATTATACTTATTAAAATGTATTAATTCAATATCAGAAATTATTAATACTCATCAACATCAGAAATATAATCTAAAAGCTGTGTATAGCCATCTAACTGGATAATAGCATCAGCCCCGATATAATCTCCTGTACCATCTTTAACCTGACTGTAATTTGAATAATTAACAACAACAATCGGATTATCAGCATTTACTTCCTTGTTAAAATCCTTCTTATCAATGGATTCTGCAAGTGCTTTTAATACCTTTTGAGCCTTTTCACTATCAGTATTTATATATGATGACGGACTACGCCATATACTTTCATCATTATATATAATAACTAATGTCAAATCTTCTGCAGTCTCTGAACGATTCTGATATGCTTTATCACCAGCAGCATACATCTTTAATATCTCGCTCATTCTTGCAAGTTCTTTCTCATTATTCTTAATAGCATATGCATTTCTTGCACTTATATACTTGTTATAAGACTTAGGCATATTCTTGCTGATAGGAAGAATCAGATCATAAGGTACACCCGCCTTTGAAAACTGTGCTGCCATTAAGAATGCTCCACTATCTGAAGAATTAACTATCTGATACCACTTTTCGAAGCCAATCTCTTTAACTTCACTAGTAATTGTTTTATATATTTCTTTAGTGTCAGCATCCTCCAGATTTCCTGACAGACCTGTTATTGTAACCTTGCCACTGTCTGGCAGGTCCATATATAACTTAACAAGATTCTCGTCCTTCTTTAACAGACCTGCAAGCTTCTGTGCATCACTGTCAGTAAGTGTAACTTTTCTGTAATGTGTAACACCATTCTGTCTGAATCCGATTTTATAGCTGGTTACTGCCCCTCTGCCTGTACGGGTATAATTATGCACACCATTTGATATACATTTTTCTTTATATGATACGAACTTTTCTGATACAAACTTAAGAATCTCATCATCTGTGAACTTTACCTTTGATGATATAGCCTTAAAATATTCATTATCTGACGACACATAGTTATCCAAAGTCTCGATTGATACATATGAAAGCTTTGAATCATCCGGTTCATAAGAAGCTTCATACTTACCAAATGAATTAGCCCCTGTTCCAATTACTGCCGCAAGCACATATCCAAGAAGAATTGATGGAACACACTGCTTAATAACATTCATCTTCTTACTTACTATACATTCATACACAAATACAACTAAAGCACTTACAATGAATAATACAACAACCGCTACAGTCACATCGCTATCTTCGTTAGTATATGCCATCACTACTGCGATAAATGCAATTGTGAAACCAATAAGTGTTCTGATAATCATTGGGAGAACTTTACCGTTAGCAGCTTTTCCTGCTGTCTCACTCTTTCTTTTTACAAAAAGTACTGCACCAAGCACGATATATATAAGCGCAAGAACCAGTGTGTATAAGTTACTTGACACACTAAGAACCATATCTGTGATTCCAGATGAACCATTGTTCATGCCAAGTACAGAAAATACCCAGCCAACAATCATATTATTGGAAGAATCCAGAAGTCCAACACCGCTGTTACTTATCATGTAAGTTTCTCCATGATATACAGTCATCTCTGTAATCATTACAAGAATAAATCTTGGCAGGAACATTATAAGTCCTGTTACACATATATTACTTAATATATTACCTGTAATTGATGCTGCAACATTTATAATTGCCATACATAAAAGGCTGCATATAAATATTGCAAGATACATACGGAACATTATTGCATAATCAACATTGAAATGCTTCTTATTAGCAATGAATAACACTGCCTGTGATGCATATGACACAACAAGTATTCCAACAATCCATGTAAGTATTGCTGCTATCTTGCTAAGATATATGCACAGTCTTGTATACGGAATTGAGTGATAGAAATCACTGCTGCTTCTCCTATTAAGGAAGCTCCATATGATGAATGATATAACCGGCACAACCAGTACGAATACTAACACCAGTGAATAATTGTCTGACACACCACTGACATTACTAATCTGATTATATTCCTCAAGATATTTTATTGAGGAAATAACCGGAACAACTGATATAAGCGTAATCGCTACCATCATTATAAAGCCCGCAAGCCTAGTCTGCTTTAATGTCTGTAAAAACATATGAAAGCTGAATATTTTCTTATTATTCATGTGTCTTATCCCCCTTCACATCGAATGTATAACCGAGTGCCTCCATCTCGTAAGTAAATACCTCCTCGAGCGTAAGTGGGAGGACATCGAATACAACCGGATTCATGGAATTGATAATGTCCATAGTCTGTTCCCTGTCGCCATTAACTATCATGTTGGCAACTGAACCCTCCTGACGGTATCTTGTAATCTTAATGCCCTCGAACTTACTCTCGTCGAACTCATCCCTGAAAGCTACCTGTACCTTGAACTGACTCGTCTTTAGTTCAAATACACCGCTGTCAAGCACCAGTCCGCCCTTATGAAGGAGTGACAAATGATCACATAAGTCTTCTAACTCTCTTAACGAATGTGATGTAACTATCACAGTAGCATTATTCTCTGCAACATCACCACATATTAACCTCTTGACAAGATTACGCATAACCGGGTCAAGTCCGTCAAATGTCTCATCAAAGAACATGTACTTGGCTTTAGTCGACAGTGCAAGTATTATAGCTGCCTGCCTCTTCATACCCTTTGAAAAGCTTGATATGCTCTTATCCGGGTCAAGCCCGAATGTTTTCGTAAGCTCTGTGAATCTTTCCATATCAAAATTATCATATATTGAACGGTAGAACTTAGCCATGCTCTTCATGTTCGCACCTGCAAGAAAGAATAACTCATCTGCAACGAACACCAGCTTATTCTTCATGTATGTATTCTCATATACATTAATTCCATCAATTATTGCTTCTCCCTTATCTGCCTTATATATTCCAGACAGAACTCTAAGCAGCGTAGACTTTCCTGCACCGTTGGAACCAACCATACCATATATACAGCCCTCCGCTATATTACATGTAACATTGTCAAGTGCTGTAAAGTCATCAAATGATTTAGTAACACCTTTCACCTCTATCATATTTTCTTATATACCTCCTCAATCATATCTGTTATCTCGCTCTTACTCACCCCTGCGTATGCAAGCTTTCTTACAATCTCTTCAAGTTCTGAAAGCTTCTCCTTAGACTGATTTCCCACAATCTTTACCGCTTCTGCCGATATAAAAGAACCCTTTCCCGGTACACTCACGACAATTCCTTTTCTGTCTAGCTCCGTGTATGCTTTCTGTATCGTATTCGGATTGGTGGACAGCTCCATCGATAATGACCTTACCGACGGCATCTTATCCCCTTCCTTCATAATTCCTTTAAGCACCTGGTCTTCAACCTGCTTAATGAGCTGTTCATAGACTGGCACTCGCGACATGACATCTATTGTGAACATGTTCCATTCCTTTCTGTGTATTATGTAAACTGGTTACAAGCTTGTGTAATAACTGTACTATAATAACTAGTACAGTTGTAGCATACTATTATAATTAAATATTGTCAACTGTTATTTTTGATATTCATATAATATATTTCTATAACCTATCATGGCTTTGCAAATATACCGAGTGCAGGCGCACCATATGAGCACGAAACAAATGCTGCTGCCATCACGAAGTCAATAATAGCCATTATCCATGTTCCAAGCACAAAGTTTTCATGCCCTGATTTCTTTAATACATGATACTCTACAGCAAAGCCAATAAGCACCGCCACAAAAAAGCATGCAATATCAAGCCACATTTTAGAAAAGCCCAGCACGCCCATATATGTGTAGTACAGGAACGGAATTGCCCATGTTGCAACATTGGCACCAAGAAGAATTGCGAATCCGCTCGCTTCAAATCTGTCCTTTAACACATACCATGTGTATATTCCATACAGATTCATTGGCAGAAACGCCAGCTTCATATGTTCCCATGTTGATTCATTAGTTGGAAAGAACAGCCCGACAAATGTGTTCTTTCCCGTCCAGTCATACACAAAATGAAACAGGGATCCTGACACCCATACTGCCAGAATCCCTATTATCATGGTTATATTAAGTTTCTTATTACGTTTATTCATCGCACACCTCCACCATTATAAGATAGTAGAAGTATATGCGGTTATCAGCTGTGCTATTCCACTTCAACCGTCATAGTTACATCTGAAACCTCAATATATGTCCTGCCATCACTGACATTAATCTCTGTTCCGTCCGCATAAGTGTACACTGTCTTGGAATAACGGTCTGCTTTGCTCCACTTAATCGGAACAGCATAACCATTAGTTATGTAATAGCCTTCTCCACTGCCGACAGTATGAAGATTCCAGCAGTAATTATCGTCCATCATACTGTGTGTAATCCTCTGCACAATAATATTCTTAGTATTGAACTGCTCGCCTGTTTCGTGGTCAAGACTTGGCTCTCCACTTGCGAATCTTAAGTAATTGCCTGATTCTGCATCATATGTAAATGTTGTGTACTGATAACTGCTGTAAGGCACATACACAGATGTTGCACTGATTGCATCCTCTCTTTGGGAAAGGTCAACATCTGATACATCATAATTAAGCAGTACTGTATCTGATGCACTGTCAGCCTCAGCATTAAAGCCTTTATCCTGTACTGCACTCTTTAACCTGTAAAGTGATGTATAAGCTGTATGCTCTGTTGCCAGCCCTTCAGGATTACGTCTCCAGTAATATGCACTGTTATAGAATCCGTTAATCCAGTTAATACCTGTCTTGGCTTCGTCGTTCTCAGCATAAGTGCTTCCGCCAAAATGTACGAATATCGCATCTGACTCGAAACAGAAATCAAGAAAATTATGTCTTGCACTTCTTATTGTTCCAATAACTGTATCGTTCTGGCTCACCTCACCTGAACCAACGATTTCCTGTGGTGCTTCATCCGTAACATCTTCATCCTCTACCTTGAACAATGCAAGAAGTCTGCATGTATAACTCTCTGTTGGAAGTTCATATATAAGATACGCCTTATTAAGCCCCGTCTGCACCTGTACAGCTACCGGTGTATTATTGACTGATACTGCGAATGGTCTTGTCTTCGAATTAATGTCAATTATGTCGACTTTATTATCTACATATACAGTTGGCTCTTCTACCTGTGAAGCGCCCTCTATAGCACCCGCCGGTATAGTCTCACCTGTAGGATTACCTGTCTTTACCCTGCGTGTCGTAACAACACAGGCAACAGCCACTGCAACTGCTGCCACGCCAAGAACCACAGATATAATTATGCGTTTTCTATTATTAGTCATTGATTGTCCCCCATCGTCATAATCTTCTTTAATTGTACGACTTGTACCTGTATATAGCAAGAAAAAAGAGCTATACATAACATAGGTTATGTACAGCTCTTTATTAATATGCCGGCAACGGGAATCGAACCCGTATGGGAGTATAAGTCCCGCAGGATTTTAAGTCCTGTGCGTCTGCCAGTTCCGCCACACCGGCGTAAAGTGCCTGCAAAGCAGGCGTATTGTTAATACATATGGTATCCTCTGGCGCAGCCTAAGTGTCTCAAATGCGGTAACAGTTATGTAATACATCATGACGCTTTACTACCTGCAGATTCAACATATGCAGTGAATGAAGTTTAGCACATTGTTATGTTTATAGCAAGCATATTTTGTCAGTTTCACCGTTTTGTCACATAATTTTCATAAACTGCCTGCTCTAACTGTGCATAAGTACTATAAAAGCTAGTACTTTTGCCACATTTTAAGAATTGCTTCTTATCTTAATTGCCTCTATGCACTCATCATAATCTTTGTAGAAATAATCCTTACAATCATCTTTCTTCAGTATCTCTGTGAGAATCTCTGAAAACTGTTCCGCAAGTTCTCCATTCATATGACCTTCCCAATCCGAGAAATCATCGTCACTTACATTAAGAATCTCATTCTTAATAAGATTACCATCAATGTATCTTACATTATTCTCATCACATATCTGCTTGAAATATGTATTAGCCTCATTAGCTGCTCCCGCAGCAACGGATGATGGTGGAATAGGAGTCGTAACACATATAAGTTCGATATCATTATCTTTACAATAGCTGACTATTTTCTCAAAATACTTCTGTACTTTAGGGTTAAGGTCATCATATGTCCATGGTGAGGGATTTAACTTTCCCTTTTTATTAGTCACCTTAGTACGGTAAAAGAAGCCTAAGCCCTGATATGGTCCTTCAGTATCCAGCCCTGCAACTCCTTCAATCTGGTAATTCTTATAGGCATCTGTCTTCTTGATTGCAACATATTTCTTTAATATTGCCCACTTCTTTGCGAATGCATATTTCCTAAAATATATCGTTCTGAAATCCTTGGTCATAAGTTCATTTGCAATATATTCAAGCTTTACTTTTGAAAAAGGAAGCTGTCCATATACTATCAAATCTCCAAAATCCGCATCAAGGCTCTGATTCTTATCCCAGTACTGATAGTCAAGTTCAAGAATTATCTTCTTGACATCATTATTACGACAGACTTCCCTGACCATATAATAATTATCAATCACTGTTGCTCCCTGAATACACATATTAATTGGATTACTGGCATATCCCATCTCAAGGAAATAATGTGGATCTATAGATGCTCTTCCGTGTGAAGCACCTACCACAACGCAGTCATAATCCTCACCTGTTTCAGAATTATCAGCTGTATGAATAATATATCTTGCATATCCCGGCTGCACCAGCACATAATTAAACGCTTCGACAAGTATTGCTATTATTGCCAGGAATATTACCACCCTCAGATATTTCAGTATTTCTTTAAACGCTTTATTCTTCATGGTATCCTGCACCTCTGCTTAGAACTGGGCGTACATAAATCCACCCGATGTACTTGATATATAACCAACCGTTGCAACAGACATTACGAGCAATATGTATACAGCCCATCTGATAATGAGCGGCTTCTTATCCAGAGAAGCTCTTATTGCAATGCCTTTTTCTTTAAGTATACTTATAATCAGCCAGACAACACAGCCTGCAAGCACAATTATAAGATCAACTTCGCTTCCAAACATCTTAATAACTGCGTCCATACTGAATGCTGCATGTTTAAATGTATTTCCCATAAGTCTGAATGCATCTGTAAGAGTAGCTGCATCGTCAAAATACCAGCTGATATTAACAAGTATAAATGTTCTTACTATCTGCCATGCTCTATACCAGCGGGCATTCTTGTTAATGTGAGTTATCTTAAACATTTTCTCATATACAGGTGCCATAATACTGCTGAAACTCATGATTATACCATTGTACATACCGTATACAATGTATTTCCATGCTGCTCCGTGCCATACACCCACTATGAAGAATATAAGTAAGTCAGCCAGACATATTGGTAATGCCTTCGCCATATACTTACCAAATCTTGTCTTGCTGTGTTTCTTGAAAAACTTACCCAGCTTGTTCATCGCTTTGCTTAAGCTGAACGGATAAAATACATAATCCTTCATCCATGTTCCAAGTGTTATGTGCCATCTGCGCCAGAACTCGCCAATGGAATGTGAGAAAAATGGCTGCCTGAAATTATCATCAAGCTGGATTCCGAACATCTCAGAGGCACCCATTACCATATCTATTCCACCAGCAAAATCTCCGTAGAGCTGTGCACAGTACCCAAGAACTCCTATAATTACATATATTCCATGATACTGTCCCGGATTATTGAACACAAGATTAGCAACAACACCTGCACGGTCAGCTATGATGAACTTCTTGAAAAGTCCCCATGCCATACGCTGTAATCCATGCTGGATAACAACAAGGTCATACTTGTGTTCTTCAAAAAACTGTGGTGCAAGTCTGTCATATCTTCCAATAGGACCCTGTGTTATCTGTGGAAAATATGATACAAAAAGTGCATACTTAAATATATTACTGCACGCCTTGACCTTACCTCTGTACACATCAATAACATATGATATTGACTGGAACGAATAGAAAGATATTCCCAGGGGCAGAAGCAATTTGAGCGCTGATATCCTGCCATTACCGCCAAATGCTTTAATTATGCTGTTAATATTCTCAATTGCAAAATTATAATATTTAATTACTGCAAGTATTCCGAACACAAGCAAAAGTGCAGCAAGGACAATTTTCTTTTTAAATGCTTTATTCTTCTCTTTAAATGCTTTCTTATCTTCTCTTGACAGGTCTTCCTGCTTAAGATTGTTATCAAGCTTTTCTTCCGAATATTGCAGAAGTCTTCCAGCACTGTAAGTAACACAAGTTGTTAATATCATAAAAATTATCGTCTTATACCCCGAACATAAATAGTAGGCATAGCTTAATATCAAAAGCCATGCCCACTGTGCCTTCTTCGGTATAAGATAATATACAATTACTCCCACTAATAAGAATACCAGAAATCCGGTAGAAACTAGTGACATATTGTTTTACCCCGCTTTCCAGATTAATCCTGCAGACGCTGAATCATCTCCCACATAGCTTCTGCTGAATTAAAGTTCTCAGGTACTATATCAACTGGTGTAATATCGATGTCAAATGCATCGTTTAACTCACCAACAAGTGATACGATATCGAATGAGCTGAATATACCATCATCGATAAGAGTATCACAAATTTCATAATCCACATCACTGTTAATCTCATTCAAAATGTCTAATAACTGATCCATAATAAACCTCTCAAAATATTAAAATTTATTGATCACACATCTGTGAACAGAAAACATTCTATCTTCTCATTCACATATAGTCAATCATATTTTGTTACAAAATTGTAAAATTATTGTGTATTACTGCTGTTTATTAAAAATGTCTCAATTGGTTTTCTTATAACCCTGTAACCGTTTCTCTTAGAATACATGACAATCGCTGGCATTCTACGGCTCAGGAACAGATATATTCCTTCTGTAACCGAATATGCACCAATATTATAAAATGCTATCATATCGCCAATCTTAGCATCTTTTAATTCAAGATTCTTAACAATTACATCTCCCACTGTACATAATGAACCGCATATATTGTATGGCTGTACTCCCTGTGAGTACACTTCCACCTCATGATCTACACCATCAGCAAATCCTTCTGTGTAATCCATAGGTATGAATTCACATCTTGGCTTCTTCATAGCCATAGCCTGACCATAATAATTGATATGATTAATACCACTGTCGATTATTGCATACCTTGTTGTATCATTCATCTTCATATCAGCAATTCTGCTTATAAGGATTCCGCATGTTGCAGCGACATATCTTCCCATCTCAAGAGTGACATTGAATTTTTCGGACATTTCTTTAATCATGCCTGCAAATTCTTCTAACTCATCAAAGTTAGTATTCATTGCATCACATTTGTCTGTGACGAAATAATCTACTGACAGGCCAGGACCATACTCAATCTCGTTAAGCTTGACGCCATGTTCAGCCTCACATGTATGTGCAACTGCCTGTAACCATACAACCTCAGACTCTATCTGGCTTAATTTCTTCTTCTGTGTTCCTGAATAACACTGGATTCCTTCGATAATAATCCCCTTGAGCTCATCTTTTCTGTCAGCAATCTCATATACCTGACGTTCATTAATACCAAACTGGTTGCCGCTTGTAACTCTTATGAGAACCTTAACCTTAATTCCGCATTCAACTGCACACGCATTGATAAGTTCAAGCTGGTTAAGCGATTCTACTGTATAGATTCCGACAGCACCTGTCTTCATTGTGTAGAGAATATCCTTCTTTTCCTTATTAACACCTGAAAGAACAATCTTATCCCTGCTTATGCCCTCTTTTTCACATATCGCAAACTCACCCGGAGAACATACCTCGAATTTATCAAGTTTCTTGTCAAGTACACTTATAAGAAAAGGATTAGCCTTCATTGCATAACATACTGTGACGTTACACCCAAGAATCTGCTGAATCTTATCAATTCTTTCGCATAATACATCTGTATCAAATACATATGATGGTGTACCGCATTTTAATGCTATCTCTTTTAACTCATTAACCCCTAACATCTTATGCCTCCTGTTCTCTGTGAATCTTCATAAGTTCTTTTCTGTCAATCTTGCCATTCTTGGTAAGAGGCATAGAATCCACCTTAATAAGCACATTAGGAATCATCCACTGTGGAACTTTGTCTTTAAGTGCATGTGTTACTCCCTTTCTGTCAAGTTCACTTGTGCTTTCAACCTCAAAGAATCCAAGAATCTTATTCTCGTCTGTATCAAATATACAGCAGCTTCTAAGCAGTCCGTCTATACCGTTCATGTATGTTTCAATCTCGCCAAGCTCAATTCTGTGTCCCATATGCTTAATCTGGAAATCCTTTCTTGATGAGAAGAAAAGTTCGCCATCTTCGCTGTAGTAACCGAGGTCACCTGTGCGGTATATAGTCTCAAGATATCTGTCATTAAGAGGATTCTGTACAAATGCTGCCTCTGTCTTTTCAGGATTGCGAAGATACCCAAGCGTTACCGCTGTTCCAGATACACATATCTCTCCTAATTCACCAGGTCTGCCTGCATCAACAAGCTTATCTTCATCATCTAATAAGAATACTCTCTCGTTGGCAAATGCTTTTCCCATTGGAAGCTTCTCATCAAGCCCAAACTCTCTGTCAATAATGTAATATGTACAATTACATGTTATCTCTGTTGGTCCGTAAAGGTTGACAAACATTGCATCAGGATACTGTGCTCTCCATGCATTAAGATGCTTTATAGGCATAACCTCTCCACTGAACATAATCTTGTTAAGTGAAGATGGTCTCTTATACTCGAATCCATTAAGTGTTGTTACTATACATAATGCTGACACTGCCCATATGATAGTTGTAACCTTTCTGTCATCAAGGAAATCAAGAAGCTTCGTCGGGAACGAAAAGCACATCTTAGGAATAAGCTGTAATGCTGCTCCTGTCTTTAAACTTGAATATATATCCTTAACTGACACATCAAAATCAAAAGGTGCCTGATTACCAATAACGTCTTCACTAGTAATTCCAAATGTTTCTGTAAAACAGTCAATAAAATCTATTGTTGAACGATGGTTGACAATAACTCCCTTAGGAACTCCTGTTGAACCTGATGTAAAGATTGAATACAGAGGGTCTATATCAAGTGCCTGTTCTCTTATCTTATCCAGTCTTTCCTGAGCCTCTGAGTCCAAAGCCTGTCCATCATATCCTTCAAGCAATTCATCAAGATTAATAATCTCACCCTGAAATCCCAGTTTATCTGCCTTCTTGGCTGACTTATTATCTACAACCAGTATATCTGCCTGAAGAGTATCCAATATAAGATTAATTCTCTCTACGGGATGAGTTGTATCAAGCATGCAGTAATATCCGCCTGCATATACAATTCCCATAAATAAAGATAATGTATTACATGTCTTATCCATATACACAGGAACTCCCTGTGTCTGCTTAATCTTAAGTGAAAGACAGCTTCCTATGAACCTTGCCTGATTCATAAGCTGTGTATAAGTAAGTTCATTATTCATATCAGCACATGCTGTCTTTTCCCCATACATTCTCTGTGAGTTTTCCAGAAACTCTAACACATTCTTTTCCATTACCTTCTCCTCTTTACTTCTCGCTCTTATCTTTTCTGAATACAAGAAGCTTGCTTATAATATAATTAAGAACAATTACCACAACCTGTGCGATAAACTTTATTAACATACTGTTGAAATGCAGCATTGTAATGAATACAAGAAGAATTATCTCCTCAATTACAAGAGTTAATACTCTTCCACCTGCAAATGAAACTAACTGTTTCATAAATTCTTCTACAGTCTTGGTTGGTGCTGCAAATACCCATATTCTGTTGGTAAAGAACGCAAACAGCACTGCAAGAACCCATGATATAACATTAGCAATCAGTTCATTAATTCCAAGTGCAACATTAAAGAACGCATATGAACCTATACTTACTACTGTTGTAAGTACTCCGAAGAAAAGATAAAGAAGTACTTCCTTATACTTCTTATACAATGGTTCAAACACTCTTAATCCCGGAAGGTGCATAATCTTATCAAAGATATCCGGCTTAACTTCCTGTAAATTATTATCTGTATTATTACTCATAATTACCTCACTATATTTTTTATAATGCCACACCATTTTATACTTTTATTGATAACAAATCAACTAAAAAAGACGCTGCTTATTATATTTTGCAGCGTCTTTAAAAACATATTTTGAAATATTTTATAAACTTTTAAGATAAGGTACAACCCAGAGAACAATAAGCAGTGCTACAGCAATAACACTTGCTATATGATATGTATGTTCATGTAATGTCTTGTAATCCATAGACTTATTCTCGTCTGCATATGCAATCTTGTCTGGATATTTTGCATATGAATTTTCCAAATAATCAAAAATCATCATAATCTGACTCCCAAACTTTTATAGCCATATTATATTTTTATGTTAAAAGACACACCTAAAGTTGGGTTTAGTCAATAGGTATTAAAAAAAGACTACCGCTTTACTTAATGCGGCAGTCTTATATACTATGTATTATACTATTTCAAGATCATCACGGTCTTTTAACATATACTTCTTAAGTGGTGTAAGACTTGCTATCCAATATAACAATCCACCAAAGATTGCTGTGAATCCACTTCCTGTTGTTGCAAGGAATATAGGACTGTGTACAACACCTGTCATTGGGTTATATACAAACAGCATACTTACTGTGAATGATATAATAAGAACTCCTATACCAACAAGGTTAAAGCCATGTGTGAACTCATATGCATCATGACCTTCCATGAAATAAACAGATTTAAGCGATATTTTTCTCTTCTTTACAATCAGATAATCCACAACTATCATACCAATAATTGGTCCCTGCAGATATGCTGCAAGTGAAATAAATGTTGCGAAATGATCCATTACCCAGCCCCATACAGTAAGGATACTTACATATACAAATGATATCCATACCAGAAGCTTATAGCTTACTTTAGGAAGTCCACTCTTAACTATCATACAGTTAACATATGAACCACTTCCCTGTGTACCAATATTAGCAAATGCAACCATAAGAAGACTAAGTAATGAGAATACTGGTCCACCAAGTGTTGCAAGCATTACAGTTGGGTCACTTTCATAGTAACCACATTTAACAAACATTGCAAGTGCCATTACGCCACCTGCTGCTACGAAGAATGGAGCAACAATTCCATATGATAAACTTGTTCCCCAGTAACCTTTTCTCTCATCCTTACAAAGTCTTGGCATAACAAGTGCCTGTGTTGACCATGAGAATGCAAATGCGACATTACCCTCTGCTGATGTCATGAAAGCAAGAAGCTTATTGCCACCAAAATCACTTATATCAGGTGTAATTGCAAGTATGTCTGACATAGGAACTGCTGTAAAACATAATACAACAACGACAACACCTACAAAAAGTAAGGCTGTAACCAAAACACGGCTTGTCCATTTAATTACATCAGGACCACCAAGTGCAATAAGTGTTCCTAAAAGTACACATAAAACACCAAGTATCGGTTTCCATATTGTTACATTCAACGATATACCAAAACAGCCCACCAGATTAATCATGGATGAAGCAAACAACTGCGAATCAACGGCATACCAGCCGAAGTTAGCCAGACTTATGACGGTTGCCAGTATAGCAACACCTTTCTTTCCAAGCACTGACTTTAACCATATCCACAAATCAATACCATATCTTACAGCAAATAATACTGGAAGACATTCAATTAAAACAAATACAATATTAAAACAGAATATGTTAATAAGCATCTGCTTGAATGTCAGATACTGTGCTACTAACGCACCCTGTGTGTAACACCATGTTGCAATTGCAAATCCACTTGTTGAAAGGAACAGATCCCAGAATGAATACTGTCTGTCACCCTTAAGCATTGGTACTACACCTGTTATAGTTTCCTGACGGATGTAATCCGCATTCTTAGAACGTGCCATTTTAAACAATCACCCCCGTCATACATAATATAATTAAAATAATACTTACTGATACTCCAGCAACAATGCCTACTACATCCCATTTACCTATTCTTTTAGGGAACTCATAAGAAGGATCTTCCATTATCTTTAATCTCTTCTCTGTTTCGGCATATATCATCTCTTCAATAGATTCCTGTGCCATATTTTCCTCCTTCATATTATCTGTTATAAAGCTTCATAGCCTCTTTGCAGTATAATTTACTGTTCTTATACCACATATACAGCCATTCACCCACAGCATTTCCTCTTGTTTCCTGATAAAGTGCCCATACATACCAGTAATATGCTGCTATTGAAACATATCCAATATAATGTGCAAGTTCCTTCTTAGAAGGTTCTTTTCCAAGATACTGCTTAATTATCTCAACAGCCTCATCATATGTGTATTCTGAGCAGCATATGAATGTTCCGAGGTCGCTTGCCGGGTCATCATTGCCTGAATACTCCCAGTCAATAAGATACATTTTATTATCTTCATCTAATAGGAAATTAGGTGAATAACAGTCATTGTGACATAAACATTTGACAGCATTGTCATCTTTCATAACAACATCCTTTAACTCAGACATTGTATTATAAAGATCCTTGAAATCTTCAAAATCAGACTTTCCTATTTCATCAAGTCTCTTAATGAATTCCTCTGTCTTATTCCAGATTCCAAAATCATACTCTGATACTATCTTCTTATCATGAAGCTTTCGCATCATCTTTAATGCTTCATCAACTTCAGCCCTGTTGTTATAATCAAGTTCTCTGGCATTCTTTATAAACTTGGAAATCTTCCAGCCTTCATTCTCATCAATATATATAAATGTATCATCCAGACCAAGTTCAGCAGCCACATTCATTGAAAATGCCTCGCTCTTTCTATTAATGTACTTAGAAGTTCCATTGCCAGGATGTCTGTATACATATCCCTGTGAGCCAATCTCAAACTGGAATGAAGTATTGGTAAGCCCTGCCTTGATTGCCTTGACATTAACAATATCCTTCATCTCACACTTTAATATTGCACATATATTCTTCAATATTGTTGAATCAGCATTGTTAATATACTCTTCATCAAAGTCTCTTAATTCTTCAAGTGAATCAAATTCTCTTACTTTGTCTGCATCATATTTTCTTATATATAAAGCAAGTTCCTTAAGATGTTTCGCATACAAATCTTCCCAGAGACCTTTCTTAGTCTCAGGCTTGTCATATTCTGCCTTTAATATCTCACTGAATTTCTCACTGAACTGTTTGTCAAAATATACATGTCCAAGCATATACCATGCATTGCTGCCACCAACAGAAACCTCTGTAATTCTTCCGTGGCTGTCACACTGTAAACAGTATTCATCTGTATCACCTGCTGCATATACTGCAGAATAATATCCCTGATATACATATTCTTCAAACACATTGTCAACGAAATAATTATCACTTGAACAGATATATGTATTAGAAAGCTTATCCAGAACTCTGATAAGAGTTGAAGTATTATTGTACTGATAGTAATCTTCATTGACTATTATCTTAACGCCGAACTTCTCCTCAAGATAGAAGAACTTCTCCTTCATATAACCAACTACTACTGTTATATCTGTTACACCTGCTTCCTGTAACTGGCGTATTTCCCTCTCTATAAGAATCTCGCCCTTAACATTAAGAAGTCCCTTTGGTCTTTCGTATGATAATGGTGCAAATCTTGATGACATACCTGCGGCCATTATTATTGCATTATTAACCTTATATGGCTTTAATGCGTCCATTCCTCTTTCGGTTATATCATATACTGTATCTGTATTATTAATAAGTTCCTTTGTCTTAAGATCTGTTACAAGCTTATTAATCTTTCCTAAAGACATTGAAAATGTATCTGATAACTCACGCTGGGTTATATTTCTCGTTTTTCTGAAATAGTTCAATAAATCAAATTCTGATTTTGTTAATGACACTCTTTCGTCCTCCCATTACTATAATATCGTTATGTTCATGTTTTGTTCATTTTTAAAAAATATTTCGTAAAAATGAACATCTAGGTATATGTTATACCTCTTATCCTATGTTTCGTCAAGAAAAAAAGCAGCAAAAGTGAAATAAATTTCACTTTTGCTGCATATAATTTTACATTTGCTTTATATTTGTCTTAAATATTCCATGAAATTGTTCTTGTTTTCTATAGCAGTTGTTGTAGGTCTGCCAAGGTCTGCCCTTGCACCTATTGAACATTTTACCTCAATCATGCTGAGACATTTTCTGTTTCCTGCCGCCTCAAGCTCTTTATCAAGATCTTCAAAATTATCAACTGATACTGCATATGGATAACCACAGCCTTCTGCTATCTTTACAAGATCAATTGATGATGCCACTGTAGGCATTCCACCAACTGTCTCATGTGCTCCATTATTTATTATAATATGGACAACATTTTCTGGCTTGTTACTACCAAGAAGTGCCATAGAGCCCATATGCATAAGAACTGCGCCATCTCCGTCCACACACCATACCTTTGTCTGCGGCTTATTAATTGCAACTCCTAATGCTATTGATGAGCTGTGTCCCATTGAACCAACTGTAAGGAAATCATACTTATGGCTCTGGCCATTCTTAACACGGGTTTCGAATAATTCACGGCTTGCCTTTCCTGTTGTTGACACGATAGGGTCTTCACCTGTCTTGTCGACAATATGCTGGATTATCTCTTCTCTTACCATTGTATTGTCGTTCTTATATATTACCTTTTCATCATATACAAGTGCGCCTTTTCTTATAACAAATGCAACATCCTTACCTTCTGCTAGCTTCTTCTGGAATTCCTTCATCGCATTTTCAACTTCTTCATCTGTTGTATCCTGTCCGATTATGAAAGAATCAATTCCCATATCATCAAGTAATTTGATTGTTACTTCGCCCTGATATATGTGCTGTGGTTCATCATGTATGCCAGGCTCGCCTCTCCAACCTATAATAAATACAACTGGGATTGCATACACCTTATCATTAAGTAATGATGCTACCGGATTGATAATATTTCCCTCTCCGGAATTCTGCATATATACAACAGGAACTTTTCCTGTAGCAAGATGATATCCTGCTGCAAGTGCCGTACAATTACCTTCATTGGCAGCTATAATATGGTGTTTCTTATCAATTCCGTATGTATTCATAAGATAATTGCATAATGCCTTAAGTTGCGAATCTGGTACTCCTGTATAGAAATCTGAGCCGATTATCTTAACTAAATTCTCTACCTTCATAATTACTCTCCATTATTTATAATGTTTCTATGAGCGATATTATCTGCTTTATAGGCATAAGTCTGTCATCAACTTCTTTTGCCCTGTGATACTTAAGGATATCCTTTGCAGTCTGCTCCATAGCAGGGAACGCACTTCTTGTAAGCTGATTAGCGTATATAACAATATTAACTCCATGCTGTGCAAGTTCTTCCTCTGTAATAGTATTAAATGAGGATGGAACAACAACAATTGGTGTTTCCTTATTCTCCATTCTGAATTTATCACAAAATTCAAGTATCTCTGCAGGATCTTTCTTTCTGCTGTGAATCATGATTCCGTCTGCGCCTGCCTCAACAAATGCTTTTGCTCTTGTAAGCGCATCTTCCATGCCCTGCTCCAATATAAGGCTCTCTATTCTGGCAATAATCATGAAATCGTCAGTAAGCTGGACTTTCTTTCCGGCTCTTATCTTTTCACAGAAATGTTCAATAGTATCCTGTGTCTGCTTTACTTCTGTTCCAAAAAGCGAATTCTTCTTAAGACCTGTCTTATCCTCAATTATAATTGCAGATACGCCCATTCTCTCAAGGGATCGGACTGTGTATACAAAATGTTCAATCTGTCCGCCTGTATCTCCATCAAATATAATTGGTTTAGTTGTAACTTCCATAACATCATCAATTGTTCTGAATCTTGATGTCATGTCAACAAGCTCGATATCAGGCTTACCCTTTGCTGTAGAATCACATAATGAACTAATCCACATTGCGTCGAACTGATCCAACTCACCATCTCTTTCAACAACAGTCTTCTCTGCAATAAGACCTGTAAGACCACTGTGTACCTCTAATGCCTTAACTACAGGTCTGATTTTTATAAGCTGGCCTAATCTTTTTCTTCTGTATTCAGGCATTGCAAGCTTTTCTTTAATTCTTGCATCAATATTTTTCACACTTTCATTATATGTATAAGGAACATCTATAATCTGTCCGCCATACTCTGCCAGTAACTTCTCAACATTATCACGCATAGCCTTCATTGGAGGTTTCTTCCAGTTATCACCATGAATTACATAATCAGGGTGAATCTGTTTAATAACCTCATCATACATAAGGTCTTTCTGTATAATTACCTCATCAACCTCCGGGATAGCCTTTACAAGTTCAACTCTCTCTTCAAATGATATTGTAGAAAATCTATCAAACTTTACCATAGCCTCATCACTGAGAATACCTACAACTAATCTGCCATATTTCTTGGCCTCATGGATTATATTCATATGACCTTCATGAATTATATCCGTAATAAAACATGTATATACTGTTTTCATTTCTGTCTCCTTATTTATTCTTTTCTATAATCTCTTTCACAATAAAGTCTGCTGTCTCATCTATATTGGCAAAAGGCACATTTTTCACAAGCTCGACTCCGAATGCCTTTCTTACCTTCTCAAGTAGTTCATCTGTATATGTAAGTACTCCGTCGCTGACATTCTCTATTCCATCAAGATATATAGATTCTCTGTTCTTTCTTCTCATCTGTTCCAGTGTAAATACAGATTCATCAATGTATGCCTTCATATCCTCATTTTCACCATCGATGATTACCGGATATCCGCCTATCTCTCCGAATACACCAGGGCAGTGCAGTTTAATCTTCTTGTGGTCTCTTACTGCATCAAGTATTGCCTTGATGATTTCGTAGTTGCTTGATGCATTCATCATGTTTCTCTTAGCATCTACCGGCATAGGAATACCACAGTGTGCAATAATTTCATCTATTCCGACAGACACTGGCTCTCCATTATATCTGATGTCAATAAGCATTTCAGTTCCCTCTGTGTGGCCTTCCTTGCTTATTACAACATCATGGAAATGTGCTACTGCAAATGTAATGTCTATATTCCAGTAATCCTCTATATCAAGGAGCTGTCCCGCTGCCAGCTTGAATCTGTATATAAGGTGGTTAATGTTACCGCTTCCAAAATCAGGATATGCCTTTCCCGCTGACTTAAGCCATGGAATTACAGCATCTGAATATGAAGTATTAATAACAATCGCGTCTGAATTAACATTTTCATATGCTTCCATGATATTCTTTGTGAATCTTATTGATAATGGTGACCATATACCATACGCTCTTACATTCTTCCATGAAATACTTCCATACTTAAGTCCTGCATATGCACGGCTGCTGTTTACAATTATGTCTGGTGAAAATTCAGCTATTGCCTTTTCAATAGAAGCAACATCATTAAGGTCAACATCAGATATTACAGTTATTCTGCTTCTGTTCTGACCTCTTATCAAAGACGCAACCCTTACTATATTCGCGTCAGACTCAAGCTTCTCCTTGTTACGCCCAACAACAGCAATCTCAATATTCTCATCTTTAGATGACATGAGATAATCCATAAGATAATTACCGACACTTCCAAGTCCGATTATCATAATTCTTGCTTTTCTGTTCTTTAATTCATGTCTTAAAATATTAAGCTTTTCATTAATAGTTTTCATGCTATGCCTCCATTTTTTTATTAAAATCTTCTACCCTGTTACAATTAATCCATTCTGAAAAATGCAGGTTATCATATTCATCTGGTCCTAACTGGCTGAAATACCTTTCAACAAATACAAGGTTGGTTCCCTTCCATTCCTCGTCTGTTATGCTGTCAAATGCTTTCTTTGCAAGCACCTTGTCAGTAAATTTCCATATCTGACCAGAATTGTATATTGCGATAAATGGCTCTTTGATAAACATTTCGCTATGTCCTGTATCGTATATGTAATGTATAGTCCCTTTAACATCGTAATAGAATGCAACTGCTTTATTGGCAAGTATCGGCTCACTGTTAGAGGTAATCACGCTCTTAGCTGAATTGCTTACCTTAACAAATGTTTCCTCGTCCACTATCAGGTCACCTTCAGCAAAAACAATCTCATCACAATTATCTTCTATAGCCTTCTTCAAGCCACAGTACAGACTATAACCAGAACCATATTCTGAGTAATAAGTATTCCTTACAAGTACAAGTTTATCCTTGTATTCACTGAAATACTTCTCAATATTCTTTTCTAATTCCTCATACTTAAAGCCACCAACTATATAATATCTGTCAAACTGAACCGGCTGGTGAAGAAGTCTGTAAAGAATTGATTCTGTAATATCATGCGGATAATATATGCATTTCAGACACTCTCTGCCTAATGACTCACTAAATCTTGAAGACATTCCCGCTACTGTAACAATTAGTGCTTTCACTTTGTCATCTCCTTTACACATTCCTCAATTCCCTGCTCAAGTGTAACCTGTGGTCTCCATGTTGTGCGCGAGCGGATTTTATCAGTATTAAGTACTCTTCTTTCAGGGTCAGACTTTCTGTAACCGTTGAATACTATTTCTGGATTGTCGATTCCTAACTTCTTTGCACATAACTTTACAAGATCTATAATAGATATTTCCTCGTTAGTTGCCACATTATATACAGTTCCGTCAAGTGCATCCTCTGAATCAATCAATGCAAGTACTGCCGCACAGCTGTCTTCATTATGTAAAAATGTTCTCTTATTAACCTTACTGTTCTCAAGCAGTTCAACCTTTCCACCATTCTTTAACTGGTTAAGAATGTGCGGAATAATATGCTTTGGATACAGTTCATTCTTGCTGTATACATTGGCAAATCTTATTGAACAGCCCTTAATCTTCCCCTCATCAACTGCATCCTTCATGAAAAATTCTGTAAGAAGCTTACCCGTTGCATAAGAAGTTCTCTGACTATGCTCAGCATCAGCCATGGTGATGTAATCAGATTCCCTGACTCCATCTTCTGCCCATGACTGCATTGAATACACTTCTGATGTTGAGCAATTTATGTATATCTGTGCGCCGACCTCTATGGCCTGCTCTAGGAAAGTTTTCATACCTAATACATTAGTGTTAAATGTTCTGTTTACATAGTAAAAATGTTCTGTGTGAACAACTGCAGCACAATTAATGTATATAATCTTGTCATAATTATCCTTAACAGAGATTATCTCATTCTTAAGTTCATCCATCTGCTCACTATTATTGATATCATACTCATGGAACTCAAATAACTCATTATCAACAATATCTTTAACTGTGTTAATTGATGAGGCAAAGAAATTATCAAAACCAATTACCTTCTGTCCTCTTTTAGTAAGCTGGCGGGAAAGCTCATTTCCTGTCATTCCTGTTGCTCCGCTGATTACATATAGATTCATCAAACTCCACTCTCCAATCTTTCTTTATAAAAAACATCTACTTTATCATTAAAACTTGCCTGTTCACCTGCTATATCATACTTAACCTTTTTAAGAATCACTTCCTCACTGTCAGTATCGAGAATAGCATACTGTGCCATGTTGTTAAGATTCCTTGGCTGCCCTGCAGAACCAGGGTTAATAAATATAGTCTTTTTCTTATTTCTGTGAACCACGTCATCTGTCTTGTAATATTCTTCTATAAAATGTGGTATATGCGAATGACCTGAAAGAACATAATCATATTCTGCATAATCTGTCATATCTGTTTTCGCATTAATTGCCTTCCAGTATTCGTCCGCAAGACTTCCGTGAACTGCCAGAAACTTTTTACCCTCTATATCAAATACTGCTTTTCCCTCTTTACTCATGCAGTCATTCAGATATCCCCATGTCTCATCTGAAAGATTATCTCTTGTATACTTTGCACTTTCTCTTCCCCTGTCAGAAGAAAACCTGTCATACTCCTCCTCCATGACAGCCTGTTCATGATTGCCTCTTATATTGCACAAAACTTTATAGTTACAATTTCTTATGATATTAACAACCTCATTAGAATGCATCCCATAATCAATCAGATCTCCTAACAGCGCCAGTCCCTCTATTGAATACGCTGCAGCATCATCGAGAACACTTGTTAATGCATTCAGATTTCCGTGTACATCTGACAAAATCAATATTTTCATGGAATCTGTTCCTTTCTATGTTCATTTTATTGTTATATTTTCAAAATAATGAACATCACGGCATGGTTATTGTAAATCATCTGTTACATTTTTTCAACCTTATTACAAAAAAAGACAGAAAATTCTCTGACCGCTTAATTCAGCCAGTAGAATTTCCTGTCTTTATATATTTATTTAATTATATTTTCAAATTACCAACAAGCACTATCATTAATATCTTTAGCAGATTTACTATAACAAGTGAAATTGCCATTCCCCATAGACCCATAGCAATAGTCATCGGAATTGCAATCACTATAAATGAGATCATAAATACAACGCTTATAACAAGCTGATATTTCTCATCAGTGAATCTTAACAGTATTACAATCAGTGTATTCGCTATAAAGTAAAATACCTGTCCAAGATTTGCAAGCCACAGATAAGGCTTAACCATACTGAATATTTCCTTATACATTATGGCTACAAATACATACGAAACACCTACACATGCCACATTTATAATGAAACCAGCCACAACTGATCCAAGGCATATCTTGGTAAATGTACTCTTCTTCAACTTACCGTTATACTTGGATAAATGTCCGATTATTACACCGTTAAGCGGCATTGATATCAGGGAAACCATCTTTCCTATAAGTGTAGCAGCATAGAATACTGTTACAGATGTTCCACCATCAACAGCCTGCAGAATAATTCTGTCAGCATTAAGTATAACTGCCGCAATAAGTTCTGTTCCAGAAAGTATCAGAACAGATTTCATATTTGCTGCAAAATGTTCAGTCCTTCTGAAAGGTGTTCCCTTATATATAGTTCCTGTAAATACAACATAAAGCACTGCCATACATTCGCCTATAAGCATTGTAACTGCCCACGAATGTAATACATAGAAAGTACCTATACCTATCAGATATCCTATAGATATCAGAAGATAAAAAATAAAAAATCTTTTGTAATTCAGGTTTAACCTGAATTCTACATCTGAATAGTATCTTAAAACTGTGAATATCATCAATAAAAGATATCCAGCTTCAGCCCATACACTGAATCTTTTAAGCCATATAAGCCCAAAAATTGAAACCGCTATAGATATAACAGCCACACCAAGCAGGAATATGTTGTAATCTGAATTACTGTCCTGCTTTTTCATGTGGGTTACCATTCTTGAATAATTGGCTGCCGTTCCAAATGTTGAACCCATAATTGAAACAATTGAAATCAATGTAAGGACTACTCCGAATTCATCTGCTCCAAGCTGTTTGCTTAAGAATGGATACAGAACAAGCTGTATGACACCGTTCATCACAACCAGGCCAAGCATACTGTATATAAAATCTCCGGTTATACCTTTAAGTTTCGATGCAACTTTTTTATTTTCCACTATTAATTCTCCTTAGGCGCATCTGGTTTTACATGCATTGGAACTCTTGATTCTTCTGGCGGAAGCTTCATATAATCTCCGTATACCATAGTAAGTATTTCCTTATATCCCTTAGGACATGAGAAATAATCATCGCCCACCTTAAGGTCTACAGTTCCATTAAACCATTCCTTATCACACCATGCCTTAAGATCAGGCATTGGATAATTACTGTAATAGTAATGGTTTGTGTTACCCTTAACAGACATGCTTACTCTTTCATACTTTTCTCTTAACTTGTTAAGTGACTTATGTTTTCCAATAGCTGCAAGCATACCTATTACTATCTTCTGTAATGTACCATATTCTGAATAATCTATACTATCCCTGTGTCCCATGCACTGTCCGTATATCATAGTCAGTCTCAATCTAAGCATAAGCTGCTTAAACTGTGAATCATATGCGTTATCAAGTATAAAACAGTCCAGAACCATTCTGTCTTTATATTTTTCTGGAACATGATTTTCTACTTTTGCGTAACTCTGTAAAGGAACTGAATCACCAAGATATACCAGTCTTGTAGGGAAATCGAAAAAACTGTCAGGTATTAAATCCTTGGCTAATACCAGTTCAAAGTCATCTCCCCATGCTGACTTAGGCACTGCTAACAGTTTGTTATAATTCTCCCTTGTAAATGCTATATCAATATCATCGTCCCATGGAATGAAATCCTGATGTCTTACAGCTCCAAGTAAAGCTCCTGAATCATAATAATATGTGATTCCATATTCCTTACATATTGAATCCAGTTTACGCATGAGTATTCTGTTAAGCTCATGTGCTTTCTCTAAATTAGTCATTGTACCTCTCCTTATTGTTCTTTATCGAAATTCAATCTTTCCTCTTCAACAACCAACGGTCTGTTCATAAGTCTCTTGTTCATACTGAGAATATACTCTCCCATAAGACCTATAAATATAAGCTGTAATGCACCAAGGAAACACACCAGAATAATAAGTGGTGCCATACCTGCTGCAAATCTGTTCCAATATATAAGCTTTAATATAAGATACACTATAGCAACTATGACACTGATAAAACCTACTCCGGCTCCTACGAATGTTGCAAGTCTTAAACCAATCTTAGTATATGATGTAAAGCTTAACATGGCTGCATCATACAATGTAAAAAAGTTATTGTGTGTCTTTCCGGCTCTTCTCTGAGCCTGTGTATATTCTATCTCAGTCTTCTTAAAGCCTAACTCTCCAACAATTCCTCTAATGAAAGGAATTGGATCTTTCAAATCTCTTAATACCTGTACAAATGACTTGTCATAAAGTCCAAAGCCTGTAAAATGCTCTATCTGTTCAACAGATGACATCTTCTTGATAAGCTTGTAATAGCATGATCTTAAAAAATACATAACAGGATTCTCTTTACTTGATGACTTTACTGCACAGACAATCTTATATCCTTCTTCCCACTTTGCAACAAGTCTTGGAATAACATCAATAGGATCCTGAAAATCTGCACATACAGGAATGGTACAGTCACCTGTTGTCTGTAATATTCCATAATATGGTGAATTGAACTGTCCGAAATTCTTGGCATTAAATATTGCCTTAATCTTAGGATTATTCTCACATAATTTTCTAAGTCTCACCCTTGTTGTATCTGTTGAATCATTATCTATAAAAAGTATCTCGTAATCATACTGTGGAAGATCCTTTGCAAACATAGCAATAAGAGCTTCACTGAGTGGTTCTACATTTTCCTCTTCATTATAACAAGGAACCATTATACTTATCTTCTTCATAGCATCTCCTTCTTGCACCATTCTACTGTTTCTGCAATTCCATCTGAAAACTTATAATCCGGTGCAAATCCTGTATCTTTAACTAAATCCTGTATATCTGCGCACAGGTACATAACCTGACGTGGACCATAGGCAACTTCTCCGAATCCAATCTCTGCTTCCGGATTAACCGCATCCCTTATATCCTCGATATACTCCTTAAGCGGTCTTGCCTTTCCTCCGCCAATACAGTAAACCTTACCATTAATGCCTTTCTCTCCTAATAAGTAAAATGCCTTCCCCGCATCCTTGGAGTACAGATAATCCCACATCTGCTCTCCCTTTGTACACGATGGCTTTTCTCCTCGTAATAGTTTTCCTATTGTAGACATAACCATCGTAGCACATCCATCATATGGACCATACACGCTTAATATTCTTGTCCATATATGTCTTATCCCCAGCTTTTCGCACTGGATTCTTGTCATCTGTCCAGCACACAGCTTTGCCATTCCATAGCCATTCTCTGGAAACGCGGGAACTCCAGCATTAAGCTTTCCTTCCACTCTTCCATATTCTGCCTGTGAACCAGCACCTATGAATGCACTACATCCCATCATAGCTGCTGCATTTACAGCATCCAGTGCATACTTCACATTCATATTCTGTATATACATATCATTACGACAGTCACCAAATGTTCCGTCCCATCCAAAATGATAGAACACATCCGGCTTAATTCCTGTCGCCTGCACAAGCTGTGGCAGTTTATCAAGCTCGCTAAGATCACATTCAACCTTCTTAATTGAATCGGATTCCTTAATTCTGTAAGAACGTTTTGAATCCTTTCTTACAACTGCTATAACCTTAACATCATTCTTTATAAGAGCATCTATAAGACCTAAGCCTACCGCTCCCGTACATCCTGTTACAACTGCCGCCTGCATTGTGCCTCCTGTTGTTTTATTACTACTCTTCGTCCATTAATGGAATAAACATTTGTTTCTTTAACTCTTCTCTTGGAAGAAATGGTGCAAGATCCTCCAATGGAGGGCTTACAAGTGTACCATCCTCTAATCTCTTAGTGCTGCTCTTAGGCTCCCATACCTGCTTTGTATCTGTAAATATCTCACAGAATACAGGTCCCTCTACCTTTAATACTTCATCTACTGTCTTCTTCATCTCTTCATTAGATGAGGCACTGTAGTATTTATATCCAAAAGCCTCTGCAATCTTTTTAAATTCAGGAAAAGAGAGGTCTCCTGATTCTGGTCCAATTCCAACCTTACAATGTTCCTTAAACAGATTATTCTGTGTAAGTCTTATTGAATGATATCCATTATTATTGATAAGGAATATTTTGATTGGAAGCTTATTCGTAAGTATTGTCTGTAATTCCTGAAGGTTCATCATTATACTTCCGTCACCTTCAAGACATATTGTGTTTCTTCTTCCACCACCAATACATGTTCCTATCGCTGCAGGAAGTCCATAACCCATGCTTGCTATTGCACTGTTATTAGCCATACGGCTGCCCTTCTGGATTACATATGCCTGATTACCTACTACACAGCATGCACCATTGGATACAGCTGTAAGACTGTTTTCTGGAAGTCTGCTGCTTAAGTATCTTACAAATGCGTATACATTTGCAGTGCTTCCATTCTCCTCCCACTGTCTTGGCTGTACTGCCGGATATTCCTTCTTCCATCTCTGTGTTGTTGCAAGCCACTCTCCACCTGCTGATACAGGAGCGATATCTGTTGCCTGCTTATCAAGCTTTGTAAGGAAATCCTTAGCATCAGCCCATACTGGCATCTCAACATGGATGGTAGGCTTCTTTAACTCTGCCTTATCAACATCAACCATTATGACTTCTGCTGCTCTTGCCCATGTCTTCCAGTTATAACCTGTCTGTCTTATAGATATTCTTGTACCTACAGCAAGTATTAAATCGGCATTCTGAATAGCCCAGTTTCCCGGTCTGTCTCCCATATTACCTGCTCTTCCACAATACAGTGGGTTATCATCCTCTATTAAATCCACCGCATTCCAGTATGTAACAATAGGTATATTAAGCTTCTTGGCAACTGACCTGAACACATCATAAGCGCCTGAAAGTCTTATTCCATAACCTGCATGGAATACCGGTCTTTTGGCATTCTTAATCTTCTCAAGGACAGTCTTTACAACATCTTCGCTTACCAGTGGAGGAAGCTTTGCGTCATCCTCAGCTGGATCATATCCTTCAAGTTCATCAGTCTCAATATATCCTCCCTGATAATTAACTGGAATGTCAATCCACACTGGTCCCGGTCTTCCTGTTGTTGCAAGATGCCATGCCTTCTCAAGTGCATATCGGATATTCTTAGGATCCTCTATCATAGTTGCATACTTTGTCATATTAGACACTGATTTAACTATGTCATATTCCTGATCCCCCATTGCACGAAGTGGTGTCTCTGTATACTGCAGTGCATATCTTGAAGTTGTGTCGTAACGTACCTGTCCACTTATAATAAACATAGGTATAGAATCAAGCCAGCCACCTACTACACCTGTAAGTGCATTAGTTCCACCTGGTCCTGTTGTTACACATACAGCTGCAATTCTGTTATCAATTCTTGCATATGCTTCGGCAGCTATAGCACACGCCTGCTCATGATGATTATATGTTACCTTAAGCTTTTCATTATGTCCCAATGCATCATTAAGATGCATTGCACCACCTCCAACTACAGAAAATACATCTGTAACGCCATGTTCCACAAGGAAATTGGCAACATAATCTGCTAAACGAATTCTCATAAACTGCCCTCCACATATACATATACTAATTAATCACATTAATTACTGATTAACAGCTTCCTTAATAATCTTAGCCATATAATCAATCATCTCATCTGTCATTCCTGGATATACTCCTACCCAGAATGTATCTCTCATAATTCTGTCTGTTGTATCAAGTCCGCCTACTACTCTGTAACCTTCCCCTGTTGCTCTCATCTCATCAAAGCATGGGTGCTTTATAAGATTTCCTGCAAAAAGATTTCTTGTCTGTACTCCATGACTTTCTACATACTCAACAACTGCCTTTCTGTCAATTCCTTCTTTTACTGTTATAAGGAATCCAAACCAGCTTGGTCTTGAATTCTCACATGGTACAGGAAGAATTACTTTATCCTCTATATCTGCAAGTGCTGCTCTTAATCTGTCAAAGTTATGTCTTCTTCTCTCAACAAATGAAGGGAACTTTTCAAGCTGTGCACAACCTACTGCTGCCTGCATATCTGTTGCCTTAAGATTATATCCAAAATGTGAATATACATACTTATGGTCATATCCTAATGGAAGTTCTCCGTACTGCTTGTCAAATCTGTGTCCGCAAAGATTATCCTTTCCTGATGGGCATACACAGTCACGTCCCCAGTCTCTGAATGAACGGATACACTTATTAAGAAGTGCATTATTAGTATATACTGCCCCGCCTTCACCCATTGTCATATGATGTGGTGGATAGAAACTGCTTGTTCCGATATCTCCGATAGTTCCTGTGAACTTCTCTTCTCCGTTGATTGTATACTTAGAACCAAGTGCATCACAGTTATCCTCTACAAGCCAGAGATTGTGCTTATCACAGAATGCCTTAACTGCTGAAAGGTCAAATGGATTACCAAGTGTATGTGCAATCATAACAGCCTTAGTCTTGTCTGAAAGTGCATCTTCAAGCTTTGTAACATCAATGTTGTACTGTGGAATAGTAACATCAACAAATACAGGTACTGCACCATACTGGATAGCTGGTGTTATTGTTGTAGGGAAACCTGCTGCAACTGTGATAATTTCATCACCTCTCTTGATTCTTCTGTCTCCGAGAAGTGGTGATGTAAGTGCCATAAATGCATTAAGGTTAGCAGATGAACCAGAGTTTACTACTGATACATACTTAACTCCAAGGTATTCACCGAGCTTCTTCTCAAATTCATCTGTGTAACGTCCTGCTGTAAGCCAGAATTCAAGTGCTGAATCAACAAGATTCATCATTTCCTTGCTGTCATATACTCTGCTCGCATATGAAATTCTGTCACCTTCCTTATACTGCTTCTGGTTATGGTACTTCTTGCAGTATTCATCTACAATACCAAGAATCTCCTGTCTTGCTTCTAATTCATTCTTATTGTCAAACATATCATATCCTCTTTCTTACTTTATTAACCTCTGCCTTTTATGCAAAGAATTCTTCTATCTCTTTATCCATACATGCAACAACATCTCCACCTGCTGCATATACCTTTGACCATTCAACACTCTTCTCTATTGCTGTATCAAAGTTCCATCTAGGCTTCCAGCCAAATGTTGTCTTTAACTTTGAACAGTCTAACTTTAAAAAGTTAGCTTCGTGAGGACCTCCATCATATTTGTTAATCCATGAGAGCCCTTCTCCCCACTTGTTACAGAATGTATCAACAAGTGTTCCTGTTGTTATGCAGTCGCTTTCATCAGGACCAACATTATAGAAGCCAGCATACTTCTTATCGCTGTACTGTTCCTTTGCTATCATAAGATAAGCAGCAAGTGGCTCAAGTACATGCTGGTATGGTCTAGTTGAATGTGGATTACGCACAATTATATCTTCCTTCTTAACTGCAGCTCTTACACAATCAGGAACAATTCTGTCATTGGCAAAATCTCCTCCGCCTATAACATTACCTGCTCTCGCTGTTGAAACTGCAACATCCATATCATTAAAAAATGAATTGATATAGCTGTGAGTTACAAGCTCTGAACATGACTTGCTGTTAGAATATGGGTCATATCCGTCAAGAGGCTCATTCTCTCTATATCCCCATGCCCACTCATTATTATGATAAACCTTATCTGTTGTTACATTTAAAAATGACTTTACACAAGGGTTAAGTCTCACACATTCACAGATATTAACTGTTCCCATAACATTAGTTTCATAAGTATATACCGGATTCTTGTATGAATCTCTTACGATAGGCTGTGCTGCCAGATGGAGCACTATCTCAGGCTGTGTCTCCTCAAACACCTTCTTAAGATGTTCAAGGTCTCTGATATCACCTATTACAGAGTTCATCTTATCCTCTACATCAGCCATTGAGAAAAGATTAGGCTCTGTAGGTGGAACAAGTGAATATCCTGTTACCTCTGCTCCTGCTTTAACAAGGATTCTGCAAAGCCATGAGCCTTTGAATCCTGTATGTCCTGTAACAAGGACCTTCTTTCCTTTATAAAAACTTAAATCCATCTTAATCCTCCCGGTTTAGTCCCATTTCTTCCAAGGAGCTGTTCCAGTTGCAAGATACTTTTCAAGCATATCCATCTCTCTCTTTGTATCCATGCACTGCCAGAAGCCCTTATGCATATAAGACATTAACTGTCCTTCCTTTGCAAGTCTCTCAAGCGGCTCTCTTTCAAATACAGTGTCATCGCCATCAATATAATCAAATATTTCAGGATTAAGCACCATATAACCTGCATTAATAGGCGCACCATCTGTGTGGCTCTTCTCTCTAAATGACTTAACAGCGTTGTCTCCGCCAATATCAAGTACACCCTTCTGCTGTTCAAGCATTACAGCTGTAAGAGTTGCAATCTTGCCATGCTCCTTATGGAACTCAACAAGCTTGTTCATGTCTACATCACAGACACCATCTCCGTATGTCATAAGGAATGGCTCGTCCCCTACATATTTCTGGATACGCTTAATTCGTCCGCCTGTCATTGTATTAAGACCTGTATCAACTACAGTAACCTTCCATGGCTCACAATGCTGCTCATGAATAATCATATCATTAGTGCCCTTTGTAAAATCAAATGTTATATCACTGTTATGAAGGAAATAATCTGCAAACCATTCTTTGATTACATACTGCTTATATCCTGCACATATAATAAATTCATCAAAACCATAATATGAATATTCTTTCATAATGTGCCAGAGAATTGGCTTTCCACCTATCTCTATCATTGGCTTTGGCTTAAACTGACTCTCTTCACTTATTCTTGTTCCGAAACCTCCGGCAAGTAATACTACTTTCATCCTGTTCCTCCAATAATGATTAATTCTGTTCTTTTCTCCAATGTTCCAGAGTCTCCTTAAGAGTCTGTTCCAGTGGTATGACTGGTTCCCAGCCAACTTCTTTCTTTATCTTGCTTATATCTGGTTCAATAATAGGCACATCTACCGGTCTTAACTTTGCCGGATCAACCTTTACCTCTATTTCTTTATCAGACATAGCTATAATAGATTTAAGTATATCTTCTATTGCAACAGCATGTCCTGTTCCTACATTGTAAGTTTCTCCTCGCTTACCGCCTGCTACAAGCTTAGCATATGCCTTTACTACATCTCTTACATCTGTAAAATCACGCTTTGCACTCAAATTTCCAACATTAATAACAGGTTCCTGTATTCCTTTTTCAATATCTGCAACCTGTTTACAAAAATCTGCAACTACAAACATAGGTGTCTGGTTAGGTCCTATATGGTTAAATGCCCTTACCATCATTATATCAAGATTATATGCATCTGAATATATCTTTCCCAACATATTCTGACATGACTTGGTAGCTGCATATATATTACCCGGTCTGACGACATTATCCTCTACTATAGGACATTCATCTTTCTTTATATGTCCGTATTCTTCCCCTGAACCTATAAGTAAAACTCTTGGCTTTTTATCAATCTGTCTTATTGCCTCTAACAGATTAATACATCCCTTAATATTAACATCAACTGTTAATGTAGGATTCTTCCATGAATATGCAACAGATGACTGTGCTGCCAGATGAAAGATATAATCTGCCTTTTCTTCCTCTAACAGTGTCTTAATCTGGTCAATATCCAGAATATCAAGGTCCTTTACAGTAACATTGTCCATGTTAAGTGTTTCTTTAACTGTTTTTGTTACAGTTACTTCATAACCCAAATCGTTTGTCAGGTGTTTGACCAGATATGGACCAACAAATCCACCCCCGCCAATTACTAACGCCTTCATACATTACCTCATTTCCGCTATATCAAACATTGTCAGGACAGAATACACTACCTGCCCTGACAAATTAATTACGACTATTATTTTGTTGAAACTTCCTTCTGAACTAATTCAAGATCATTCTTAACCATTCTCTCAACTAATTCCTGGAATGATATCTCTCTCTTCCATCCAAGCTTCTTTTCTGCCTTGGCTGGATTACCAATAAGAAGTTCAACCTCTGCCGGTCTGAAGAATTTAGGGTTTACTGAAACAACAACCTTTCCAGTTGCTTTGTCCCTTCCTATTTCATTAACTCCTTCACCCTCGAATTCTACTTCTATTCCTGCAGCTGCAAATGCTGTCTTTGCAAACTCTCTTACTGTTCTTGTTTCATTAGTTGCAATTACATAATCATCTGGTTCATCCTGCTGAAGAAGAAGCCACATAGCTCTTACATAATCCTTAGAATGTCCCCAGTCTCTCTTAGCATCAAGGTTACCAAGTTCAACATGATCCTGAAGGCCTAACTTGATTCTTGCTACTGAATTAGTTATCTTTCTTGTAACAAACTCTTTTCCTCTTCTCTCTGACTCATGGTTGAAAAGGATTCCTGAGCATGCAAACATATTGTAACTTTCTCTGTAATTCTTAGTAATCCAATGTCCATAAAGTTTAGCTACACCATATGGGCTTCTTGGATAAAAAGGAGTCTCCTCTGTCTGAGGAATAGCCTGAACCTTACCAAACATCTCTGATGTTGAAGCCTGATAGAATCTGCACTCTGGCTTAACAATTCTTATTGCTTCAAGCATGTTAGTAACACCAATCGCATCAATATCTGCTGTTGTACATGGTGTATCCCATGATGTAGCAACAAATGACTGAGCTGCAAGATTATACACTTCATCAGCCTGTGAAATTCTCATAGCAGATATAAGTGATACAATATCCTGCATATCAGCGTATATAAAATGTATCTTATCTTTGATATGATCTACATTACCATAGTCTACAACACTCTTTCTTCTCATAAGACCATATACATTATAGCCCTTTTCAAGAAGCAGTTCAGCTAAATATGATCCGTCCTGACCAGTAATTCCTGTGATTAACGCATTCTTCATAATTGATCTCCATTCTATTTATTATAAATATTCATTCTTGCCTTCTTCTCTTAATTTAGCAAGTACTTTCTTAATTTCTCCTGCATTTTCCTTAGTTGAAATAAGTGTTGCATCTTTTGTATCTACAACTATCATATCTCTTAATCCAACTGTTGCAATAAGTTTTTCTGCACCCTCTATAACACAATTCTGTGTATTAACTGTAACAACATTGCCATTGTCATCATTTTCTTTAATTCGCCCAACGGCAAGCCATGAACCAACATCGTCCCAGCCAAAATTACCGGCTAAAGTATAGATATCTGATGCTTTCTCCATAATTCCGTAATCAACGGACTGTGACTCAAGTCCAGGGAACTCAGCCTGAAGAACTGTATCCTCATCAGCTGTTCCAACTGCTGCTTTAATCTTCATTAATCCATCATATGTTGATGACATGAACTTCTTGAAGCACTCAAGAATTGTTGACACCTTCCATACAAACATTCCTGAATTCCACAGATATGAACCATCTGCAAGATATTCCTTTGCTGTATCTAAATCTGGTTTCTCAACAAACTTCTCTACAGAATAAGCAACTCCATCACAGGCCTCTTTATTATACTTGATATAACCATACCCTGTCTCTGGATAGTTAGGTGTAATACCCACTGTCACAAGATTGCTGCCTTTTTCTGCAACTTCACATGCATTAACAAATGTATCTTTAAATATTTCATTACTCTTAATAAGATGATCTGATGGTAACACTATCATAACTGCGTCATCATACTTGGCTGCTACATGAACAGCTCCAAGGCCAATACAAGGTGCTGTATTTCTTCCTATTGGTTCACACAGAATATTTTCTTCTGGAATTCCAGGAAGCTGTTGCTTTACAAGTTCTCTGTAGTTAGCATTAGTTGCTATATATACATCTTCGATATCAACTAATGGACTTATTCTTTCTACTGTCAACTGAATCATTGTCTTGCCATCATCAGTTAATGATAAAAACTGTTTTGGAAGGTTAACTCTGCTTCTAGGCCAGAATCTTTCACCTTTTCCGCCTGCCATAATTAGAGCTGTTTTCTTCATAATGCGCCTCATTTCTTAAAAAAGTATTAATTTGCAATCATATTTTTCATATTTATATATGCCGTAGAATTATATCCTTATTATTAATTTTTGTCAATCTCGGCATTAATTACTATTTTTTAATGTAAGTTCATAGTAATATATTCCACCCTGAAAAGTTGATGCTGTTTTTCTTTCTGATACATCATAAAAAGCACTTAATTCTTCAACTGCACTTTCCATATCAACATCTATGTCAACATAATAAGTACATACTACCAATAATGCTTTATCCTTTAACTCTTTAGTTGCCTCATCTCCCGGCTTCTTATTGTCAAACCACAGCAGCCTGTAATAGTCTTTCATCTGTTTAGTATTATCATTTTCATAAAAGACTCTTTTTTTCTTTTCTTTATCCCAGTTAAGATAATATAGCGGAACATTTCCACATATAAATACGCCGCCATCATTGTATAAAACAATATCCGTTGTATCAGGATCGTAATCTGTTTCTCCCAGCATCTTATCCATAGCTTTATCATAACAGTGATACTGTGTATTATGAATAAGTGATTCACCATATGTCACCGGAGCAATCATTCTTGTTAACAAAAGTGAATCCATTGTGATGCCATCTACATTTCTAAAAGCAAGCTTAGATAATGGGTCTATCGTTGCAAAACATTCTACTGCAAGAACAACTATCCAACAGCATATAAGGCTTCTTCCGAATATAGCCTTCCGCTTCATATTTCGCACTTTTCCTGTAACTGCGACCTTATTCATATATATGACTTTTGATTTCTCTATTACATATACAGCCAGAATATATAGAATAATATCACTTATTATATTGTATCTTGAACATGTTCCTGTAATATAGAGATAAGAAAATGCTGAATGTGTAATCCAGGCACCAACCAGTGTGCATATTGCAAACATCTTTTCTTTGCAACTATTCTTAATATATTTTCTGTTAATTATGATATATATTGTACCTGCCACAATAACGGCTATTACTATCCAGTTAAAGTTCAGTATAAATTGCTGTTTGAACTTCATAAGCATGAAAGAAGGATTAAAGCCCAGACACTCTGAGCCATTATTATTCCATTTGAATAATCCACCAGCTTCCTGTTCGCCTGTTGCAGCCCAGTTATTTCCGTATCTGTTGAAATATCCCCACTGGATAAGTGCTGCTGCAAGTGTCATATATAATTTAACATCTGTAAATATAGTTTTAAAACATTTTTTCTTATCAACGAGAATATGTCTTACAATCTCTCCCAATGCAATGCCAGCTACAATAACAAGTCCATTTTCTTTGGTCTGAAAACAATAAATGCTTAATATTCCCACGAGCAATGGCTTATCATACATGTAACTGCACACTATCATAACAACAATCATTGCCATTGTATAATCAAGATTAAGATGTGTTGTAAATGTATATACAAGCGGTGCTGTTGATATAAGAAACGTATAAACTGCACACATTGTTTTTGATGCATTTGTTATCTTTATTATTATCTTATATACGCACCACATTGCAATGGCTGTTATTATCAGATTAATTATTGATACTCCTATAATCTGTCTTGGAAATATGAATTCTCCAATCATGTACAGAAGGCAGAAGAATGATGCTGAATGTCCACATAATCCGTAATACGAAAAAAAATCTTCAAATGTCGAATATGAAAATTCGTTATGTGCAAGTCCCATTCTATAGTAATATTCCCCTGCATCCCATCTCTGCATAAGATTTATAAATGGTAATCTCACCAATATGATTACAGCAAGTATAATTAACATTATTTTATTGTCTTTTATAAAATTAATAAATGTCCGTCCCTTAGATGTCTTTATTATTCCATACAGTGAAACTAATAATGCACATACATACACTGCAAACCCTGCAACAAGAATAATTGTAAATCGTGATGAATAATCAATCTTATCACCATTTAATAATATAGATAAAACTGTATAAAGGAAAATCGGAAGCATACCTGCTACAAACTGATTAACATAACTGTATAACTTGTGTTTATTACCCATATATCTCCTTTAAAACTTGAAAAAGCTCAAATTCATGTTATTACTTTCTATTGGTTTACTACCAATAACTGATTCTAATGCACTTTCTAATTCTTCCAGTTCTTCATTCGTATAAGCTCTTCTCTCTATATATATACCTGAGAATCCCTGTTCCTTAAGGTATGAAACCATCTCATCATATTCCATCTCAGAAACAGCTTCATTCCATTCGTCCTCTTCCCTGCCTTTAATTGAGCCATAACTCCATTTAAGGGTATTAGAATGTAGAAATCCAATAAACAGATGATAATCCGCCATATCATTAACCGGACCTTCCTCCGGATACTTATGATATGGAAGCTGATATATCATAGCTCCCGGTTCCACTTCGCTTTCTATAGTCTCTACAAATTCCTTATCACTTGTATATTCTGCCTCAATTGTATCATATGGTGGCTCTGCCAGCGCAGGGCAGCCTTCCCATATACTGAAAACACATATACATCCAAACAGTACAACCATTCCATATAATATTATATTAAATGCGACTCTGTTTTTCTCTTTTTTCTTAATACGCATCTTTAATTTATCAACAAGACTGCTGACTATTAACGCTACCGCAAGAATACATGCATATTCAATAAATATTGATATTCTGTTATATCCTCTTAACATGGGACTTATAAAGAATGCAAACATTGCTCCTATACCACCGATTGTTCCCAGAAGAACCATTGTGATATTAAGTTCTGAAATATATCCCAGTCTCTTACTTAATGCATTGTCTTTTCTACTGAACAGACATAACATAAGAATTATGAAACCAATCATTCCAATAATTCCAAGATATGCAGTTGAATTCTCATTAACAAGAAATGCATTATCATTATATATATCTATATAATGATCATATATACCATGACCATTGACCGGCATAAAAAGCTGTGATATCTTCATTCCATAAAGCTCAGCCTGCTCAAATCCAGCCCTGTCAACTGCTGCTGAATTGGTTCCATGAGCCAATGTATATATTTTTCCAGGAAGAACACTTAATACAACAAAAAAGCATACCATTAAGGTTGCTACAACTCCCCTTAAGCCTTCTTTTATCTTACCTGTCTTAATAAGCTTTGAAACTGCTGTTACCATCAGTATAAAGCATGTAAAGAACGGATAATAAGCTATACCATTGTTGGCTATCAGAAATGTAAATAAAAGTGCAACATAATTAATCTTTCTTTTAAAGAACTTCTTATCCAATACTAATACATCATCTCTTTCATATATCCAGAGACATAATAAAATTGATAATGGAATAAAGTAACATTCTGTAAGCACAATATGTCCTATATTTCTATACAACATATATGGTGAAAGTGCAAAAACAGATGAAGCAAATGCATTAACCCAGCAATTAACCTTCAGATTCATCATAACAAAATATGATATAATACCTGCTATAAAGAATATAGAAAGAAATGTAAGATTCATTGTTACAGCTGCATCATGTGTTATTAAAGCAAACACTTTCATAATTGCAAGTCCTGCATTATGCATCATTGATGATGTGAAATCATAATATTGCACCGTATAAGGTGCTCCAAGTCTGTCTGATGTCATATCCCAGCTCTGCTCTGTCATCATCTTTGCGTTGACAATCACACTCATATCATCACCACCAAGATACTGCATAGGGATATTCAGTTTCATATTCTTAAGACCCATCAGATGGTACATCATTCCAAATATAATAACCAGCATTAAAAGGAAACTTACATAATCCTGCCATCTTCTCTGAAAATGTCCTGCTATTTTTGATTTCATATATTACCCTTTCTGCTCAAAAGAAATAGAATTCACATCTATATCTTTATCAAAGTTAATGTGATAAATAATTCCTTTTCCACTTTCTTTTACAATCTTCGCATCAGACAAATCAAAATGCTTTATATTGCCATCTTTATCTTTATAGTTAAATTCTTTGTTTACATTTCTGTATACAAAAATATTCATATCTGATGAATACGCCGTATATTCATATCCATCTGTTATTGGTTTAGCAACATATCCATTGCACTGTGCCAAAGCTGCAAATGTTCCTGAATCATGAGTAATAATCTTCGTTTTACCATTTAATTTATCATACAAATCATTGCGAATAACATTATCATCATCATCAGTTGTATGTAAATCATCCCAGCCTATCACGTTACATTTCTTTAACATCATTGTTGCATATGCCTGGCCTGTATATGCTCCATAATTATATGGTGCATATTCAACATCAATAACATAATCCATTCCTACATCATCAAGCAGTCCTGCATCTATACCATCCTGTACAGTATCATAATGATTCTGATAGAATGAATTTATATCTGCAACTGAGCTTGCACCGACTATATTATCGAATACAAACATCATAGAAAATCCCATAGCCACAACAATGTTGAATGCAATATATATTTTTTTCTTTTTCTTTAGTTTTTCTCCCAAAAATACAACTATAACACCCAATATCAGTGCCAGTCCCCAGCTTTGTATATATTCCGGTATGTATCCCTGAAACCAGTATATTTCCTCCTGATATCTGCTCGATACGCCAATTATCAACGCTGGAAATACAATAAGAACAATTCCAAACCAGAGTATTCCAGTAAGTTTCTTATGCTCAATATCATTAACCTTGAATAGAACAAAAAGAATTGCAGCAAAGAAAGCTATATAAGTCAATATCTGCAGTAATCCCACATATTCCTTAGTAAAACCAATCCAATACCATATGTTATATTGCACGAACTCCGAAAATGCATCCCCGAATCCTAATGATGCAGAGCACTGCATAAGAAATGTTCTTACTATACTTACAATATCAAAATTAGGGCTTGAACCTGCATAATCGGCAGATGCATTATGGCGGACAATAATGTTGGCAACAAGCCATGCCAGCATTACGATTATCTGTGGCAGTCCTGTCTTAATTGATTTCCACAAATGTTTTCTTACATAATTCCAACCATCCAGACTCAGTAATGCAACTATGAAGCATACACATAAAACATATGACACCTCATACATTCCCAATGATATAAACCAGCATACACAGCTTAATACCTGAAATCTTATCTTCTGTGTCTTTCTATACTTAATGTAAAGATATGTTCCCAACAAAACAAACAGCATCGTAAACTGCACAAGTGCATGAAATCCATACATTGCTGAGAAATATGATGTCTGTAATGAAACAACTGCTGGGAATAATGTACAGCAAAGATACATTAACTTTTCAGAGCCAGTTAATTCTTTTACTATCTTTCCAAGAACCAATGCATCTAAAAAAATAGCTGTGACTATCATAAATTTGTATACAACCAATGGCAGATAATTAACAACCATTCCACAGTAATACGAGAATATCATAATTCGTCCTACTACGAATGTCCATCGATGTATACTGGCTTTATAATATGACAGATACGGATTACCCTCATTAAGAGCCATTCCCCTCTCTACATGCGTCCACATATCATCATACGCATAGCCACTTCTGAGGATAATCATAAAGCATAGGATATACAGGATTGCAATTGCAGCCCACATAATATATTTGCTGTATTTTTTATTTATCATTAAGCTTTTCCTACCCTTTCAATAATGCCATCGAACTTCTTCATTATGTCGTCCCACTGGAAATAGTCGTCAACATATTTTCTGGCATTAGCACACATAAGCTCATACTCATGTGGATGTTCCAGCATGTAATTGACGCATCCCTCAAACTCAAAGAAATTCTTATAATATAATCCACCATTACTCTTTACGCAGTGTCCTTTAAGAACATCACATATTCCATTAACAATTACCGGCTTTGATAATGTCATAGCCTCAAGAACAGAAATTGAAAGACTCTCAAACTTAGAAGGAAGAATAAGTGCCTTGGCACCGCTTATTCCGTCAAACTTATCCTCATCAGACACAAATCCCATATTAATAATGTCAGGATGCTTTGGTATATCACAGACTGCTTTACCCATAAGCACAAGCTTTAAATCATTCTTATTTCTCTTCTTATATTCCATGAAGTATTTGAATAATCTTGGACAATCTTTTCCTTCATCAATTCTTCCAACATATATTATATAATTATCCAGACCATTCTTTTTCTTGAATCTTTCCGCACTTACATCAGCTGGTACATCAACTCCGACACCACATACTTCATAAGGAACATCTTCATTATGAAAGATTGAGTGCACAAGTTCTTTTTCTTCATCAGTAAGAAATACAAAAGCATCCGCCGCACCAAAAACCTTCTTATACATATCAAAATGTATGAATGGTTCCTGATGAGCCGTTGGAATAAATATTGCCTTATCTTTAATTCTTACAATACTCTTTACAGCTGTGTAGTAAAGATATGTAACTACAATTATAGCCTTATATTCATCCTGATGCTTGTCTACATACTCGACAAGTTCTGGACAATAAGGTCCCATATGTTCTATCCATCTGTCTGAAAGCTCAACCCCGGCATCTGGATTAGAAAGCATTTCTGAATCTAATGCTGAGAATATCTTTGGAATTCTTTCGTGCTCTGTCTTGAATCTTCTTACAGTTACACCATTAATATCCTCAACTCCCTCTTTATAATAATTAGACCATTTTACATACTCTACAGCACATGATGTAAGAACCTCAACATCATATTTAGCTTTGAGTCTCTCTGCAATCTCTCTTGAATATAACTCTGAACCACCATTAACTTCCAGTCCATATCTCTGATTAATAATCGCAATCTTTTCCATAATATCTACTCCATTACACTTCCAAAAACTCTGTAAACTTCTTAAGAACAACATCCCACTTAAAGTTATCAAGCACGAACTGTCTTCCAGCCTTACCCATTATTAATGCATTATCAGGGTTGTTAATATAATAATTAATGCAGCCTTCGAACTCGAAATAATTGTCAAAATACAGTCCTGCATTAGATTCCTTAACGAAATTACTTGTAACATTACACTGGTTATTAACTAATACCGGTCTTTCACACAGCCAGCTTTCCATTATGACAATTGAAAAGCTTTCGTTCTTAGATGGCTGGCATAAGCACACAGCCCCCGCACAGGCATCATATTTATCCTGAATATCAACAAATCCAAGGTCAATAACATCATTTTTGATATCATCTGGTACATTCACCTCACCGCCGCCTATAAGAATCAGCTTAAGGTCAGTATCGTTGCGCTTCCTGAACTCACCAAAATATTTAATAAGTGTATTAATATTCTTTGCTTCATCTTTTCTGCCAGCATATATAATATATGGTGAATCTATTCCATATTTCTTTCTGAACCTGTCTGCATCGTAAGTAAAATCTGTCTCTATTCCTATACCAAGCAGAAGCTGGTTTACACTTCTTAAGTCAAGAATCTCGTTAGCAAGCTCCTGTTCAGGTCTTGCATTAAACACCATTCCCCTTAAATCCCTGAAAGTTTCTCTGAAATGTCTGAAATATGCATATCCTTCATCATGAAGGCATGGTATAAGAATCGATTTAAAAGGACATGCCTGTATTCCATAATAAGTTGTTCCAAACATATAAGGAATGAATACATATCTGTGATAATCCTCACTATGCTCGCGCAGATAATCATACATATCAGGACTGTTCACCATCTCCTTAAGAAACATTGTCTCTTCATCATAAGATATTGTACTGCCCTGCATTATCTTTGCATTAACCTTATGAAACTCCTTCATATCACCTTTTCTGACTTTGAATCTTCTTACAGTTATACCATCTATAGTATCTGTTCCCTCTTTAAAATAATTCTCTGTCCAGTCTGATGCAAAGTCCTTAACGCATGTTGTTATTATTTCAACATCAACACCCGCTTCATGTAAATGCTTTACAAGTCCTCTTAACTCCTGTTCTGCTCCACCTCTGATATCTTCATAATACCATGGAATAACAAAACCTATCTTCTTCATATCATTCTCCATTTCTGAATGCTGTCTATGCATTCTTTTCTATGAATGCCTTTAAATATTTTTCAAACATGCCCGCTATATTGTCATATTTAAAATACTCAAGTCTCTTATTCTCTTTATCAACAATATCAGTTCTTAGTGCCTTATCATTAACCATTCTGTCAATACATGCCGCAACATAGACAGGATCATTATTATCAACCAGCATACCACTTCCACCTAAAGTTTCTGGAATAGCTGCATTGGCACATGCAATAATAGGCACATTAAATTTCATTGCTTCCACTAAAGGTACACAGAAGCCCTCATGCTCACTCATGCATAAAAAAACATCTGCTATCTTATAATATGCAAGTATACGTTCAAACTTAATATGGCCTGTAAATACCACAGCATCTCCAAGTCCAAGCTTCTTAGTATACTCTGTAAGTCTTATATAATATGGATCATCTTCTCTGAATGAGCCTGCCAGAATAAGTCTTGATTTCTTATTATAGAGCCTGTTGTAATAATAAAATGACGCAATAAGGTCTTCATGCTTCTTATTAGGTGCTACTCTTCCCGTAAAGAGAATATTGGTATATCCATCTGAATACTCCTTAATAACTCCCTTATCAGGCTTTTTGTCATAATCGGACATAGGAATAATTACAGGTAATACATCAATATCGCATGTATATCCCATATCAATTAAATCCTTTTTATTAAACTCCGAAACAGCAAGACAATAATCCACCTTATCTGCCAGGTATCTTGCCCCTTCAAGACCATATTCACATATTTTCGTAAACCTTACATCATTGTCTGCGAAATATTTAGGCGGTGTTATATTATGATATACTACTATCTTTCTACAATTATATTTAGCGACATCAAAATTAAGTCTGCTGCCAGTCGACATATGAAATATTATAATATCATCCGGCTGTACTTCTTTTAAATCCTCAATCTTAAGAGCATTCTTTTTATCCAGAGGTGCAACAATACTTTCAGCATAGATTCTGGTGCCATATCCCATGCTTTTTATTATCTTTTCCATAGCAAATGTATCATTGCTCACAGCATCTCCATATGCAATTGTCGACAGCATTTGAAAAATACGCATATTACTTTCCACCCTTTAACTCTTCAATCTGCTTTTTAAGTTCAGCAATCTCCTTGTTCTGTTCATCAATATAACAGCCCATCTGATTCATGAGTCTTACCAGAGAAGCATTGAATCCATCCTGAGCCATTACAATAGGCTCAACAAAGAAATATACTAATTTTCTTATAACTTTCTTAAAAAATACTACTATTTTATTTCCCTGTAATGGTCTGTAAGGATTAACCTCCCATTCATGGTTAGCTACATAAAGGTCTTCATTAAACTTTACCTTATCAAACTTATTAACATTCATTGCTCCTACATCAACAATAACATCATCAAAACTAAGAAGGTCATTAGTATACCCCTTAACTTCAATATCTTTTTTTATCTCTTTCATAATATCCTGTATATTTAACTGATTCTGTTCCATACAATCTTCCTTTCCTAACACAATACCTTTATTTAACCACTGCATTTACTCTTCTAGAAATTAGCATACAGGAAAGCCTGTACTCCACCTGTATATCCAAATACAATTATTAATAATATGAGAGCGTACCAGATCCCCCATCTTATTACTATATTCTTCTTTGCTATGCTTTCTCTTATAGAAACACCCTTTTCCTTAAGTACGCTGATTATAAATACAATTATGCATCCAACAAGAATTATCCAATAATCTCTTGTCCCGATTCCAAGTCTTAAAAGACTTCCATCTGTCAATACTGAAGTGCTGAAACTTACTATTGAATATTTCATCATAATAAGTGCAATTGTAAATGAACCTGCCATATCAAAATACCATCCGATATTAACAAGTATAAATGTTCTTATCATCTGCCATACTTTCCAGCCTCTGCTGTTTACATTTATATGACATTTTGCTTCAAGCTTCTTATAAACCGGACCCATAAGTGCACTAAATGCCATAATAAAACCATTATAAAGTCCATATGCTATATACTTCCACGATGCACCATGCCATATACCTACAACAAAGAAAATAACTATATCTGCAAAACATATAGGTAATGTTCTTCCTATAAATGTACCAATATGTTTTCTTCCCCATTTGCTGAATTTATTCATTGCCTTAGACAATGACAATGGATAGAATATATAATCCTTCATCCATGTACCAAGTGTTATATGCCATCTTCTCCAGAAATCGCCTATAGACTTAGAGAAATATGGCTGTCTGAAATTCTCGTCCATCTTAATCCCAAACATCTGTGCTGTACCAATAACTATATCAATTCCACCTGAGAAATCCATATAAAGCTGTACAGAATACATAAGAACTGCCAGTATATTAAACAGTCCGCCGTACTGGTCGTAATTACCAAATACTTCATTAACAACAACTGCCGCCCTGTCAGCTAATACAACTTTCTTTGCAAGGCCCCAGATAATACGCTGTAAACCAAACTCAATATTCTTAAGTTCAAATCTGTTTCCTTCATATAACTGTCCAGATAATCTGTCATATCTTCCAATAGGTCCCTGAAGAAGCTGTGGAAAGAAAGAAACAAAAAGTCCTAACTTAAATGGGTTTCTCTGGCATCTGTATTTTTCCTGATATACATCAACAATATAAGATACTGACTGGAAAGTAAAGAACGATATTCCAAGTGGCAGTGCAAATTCAACTACATTAAACTGCTTCTTTCCTCCAAACATAGCTATAATACTGTTAATATTCTCAAGTGCAAAACCTGAATATTTAACAACAGCAAGCTGTCCAAAGCATAAAAGAATTATCGCTGTAAGAACAAGTCTTTTATTTCTCTTCAAACGCTCTTTGTAAGCCTTCTTTTCTTCCTTGCTTAACTGTTCTTTATGATCCTTTAAATATGTATTGCCCTTAATAATAACTTTATCAAGTGCAAGTCCGCCAAAATATATAAACATTGTGGTGGAAACCATATAAAGTGATGTCCTGATGTTAAATGTAAAATAGTATATATAGCTTAACATCAAAAGCCATATCCATGAAAACTTCCTTGGTATAAGATAATATATAACTAAACCTATAAGAAGAAAGGCAAAATATCCAATTACTGCAAAAGACATATTATAAGCCCTCCCATTTATTTCCTGTTACTTTTTCATAATCCGTTGCCATATTATTGTACATTTGTTCAAATGTTTCGTAGAAATATTTACTGTCATCAACTCCGCCATGCTCTCTGTCATAAAGCAGGCTGCCTAATGCTGCAGAATAAACCTCTGCAAGCTCTCCGCCCATATGGCCTTCCTGGTCTCCATAATTCCAGTCTGCTCTTGGCACGCTGCTCATAAGTGCCTTATTGAAATCATAATATTCCAATCCGCATTCTCCTACAAGAAACTCCTGCATTGTGTCATGCACGGTTCCCATTCCAAGAGTTTTGGTCACACTTGGTGTAATAGGTGATGTTACACATATAAGTTCAATATCATTATCTTTACAGAATTTAACAAGATTTCTGAATGTAGCCTCAACTGCCTCATCTATATCATCATCATATCTGTTAACCCATGTTGCAACATAATCAGCTCCTGGAGGCATCTTACCAGGCATAGTTCCCTGTCTGTTAAAAAATCCTTTTCCAACATATGGACCATCTGCCCCCTCAACAATTCCGTTTTCAGCATACGCAGATTCAATTGTATAATTCTTATATGCATCAGATGTCTTCATTGCAATATTTCTTTTAACACCGCTAAAAGAAATATCCCAGCTTAGTCTGTTTACCAGAACATTTCTCATATCAAGATAATCAAAATTTCTTGCCATATATTCAAGCTTTATTGCTGGATTAGTAAACTGCTGATATACGAAAGATTTTGTAAAATGTGTTGTAGGCTGTTCATAATACCAATACTGATAATCAATATCAAATATTACCCTCTTAATCTTATTATGTTTTGCTGCATCCTTCACAATAAAATATGAATCCTCTACTGTCTCGCCTGGAATAGCCATGTTAAGCGTATTAGTTCCAAGCTTTTCATCTAATCTTTCAGGATCAATAGCACCTCTGCAGTGTGAAGCTCCCACTACAATTGTATCATAATCACCTTTCTTTTCCTCATGTAAGATAAATCTTACATAACCAGTCTGTGCAAATATAAAATCACAGGCTGATAATATCACCGCTAAACCTGCAAGAAATCCTACGACTCTTAACCACGGTTTTATCTTATTCATTGTAAACTCCTTTCAATATCAATCCTTATTAAGCACCCATTTATGTGGCATTCTGGCAACGCCAACATCAGTTATATTAGAAACGACTTCAAACTTCATTGCCTGCTTATAATAATCAACCGGTATGCCCTCACCATACTCAATTGTAATATCAACCCAGTAATTACCTGGTATAAGATTGATATCTTCCAGTTCAACCTTGTAATTGCCGTCTTTCTCAAGGTTGAAATTCTCTAATCTGTCAATTCTTGTATTAGTTCCATACACCCACAATGCATCATTTCTGAATATTCCAAATCCAAAAACAGCATCTGTAACTTTATTTTCAACATGATAGTTAAGATCCAGAATTATCTTCTCTCCTGTCTTAAATATCCGGCTTTCTTCTCCTGCAGCATTAAGCATATGAATTTCTGTGAATTTGGCATCTTCACTTCCGTATCTTGAATTAACTTTGGCACGTTCTCTCTTGATTTTTTCTTCTTCCTTCTTTTTTTCCATCATCTCACGTTCAATCTTAGCCTGACGAATCTGCTCTTTCTCAGCCTGTTCCATTCGTTCCTGATTCATATAATCAAGATATTTAAGATGAACATCTTTTGGATTTCCTTCACTTTCAATTACTCCATCCTTTATCCATATAGAACGGTCACATATCTGCTCTATCTGTCCTAGTGAATGTGAAACAATAACAATTGTTGTACCTTCAGCCTTAATTTCTCTTAATTTGTTAAAGCATTTTGCCTGATAATTAGCATCTCCTACTGCAAGTATTTCATCAATAAGAAGAATATCTGCATCAACATTAATAGCAACCGCAAATGCCAGTCTCATATACATACCTGATGAATATGTCCTTACTGGATTATCAATAAAATCTTCCAGTTCTGAAAACGCTATAATATCATCAAGTCTGGCGTCTATCTCCTTCTTTGTCAATCCAAATATTGAAGCATTAGTATATATATTTTCTCTTCCGCTCATATCAGGGTGGAAACCTGCTCCAAGTTCAAGAAGACTTGAAACTCTTCCACTCATTTCTATGCTTCCAGAATCAGGATAGATTATTTTGGTGAGCATTTTAAGTGTTGTACTTTTTCCACAACCATTCTTTCCTACAAGACCTATTGCCTCTCCCTTTTTAACATTAAAGCTTATTCCTCGCAAAACATGTCTTTTCTCGTATCTGTTTCGCTTCCAGAACAACATTTTTTCTTTTAATTCGCTACCTTTATCATAATACACTTTAAAATCTTTAGTTATATTATTAACTTCTATCGCATTATTCTTATCCATAAAATACTCCATTCACTAGAATTCTTCCGCGAAGCCTTTCTGTAACTTCTTAAATAATATTTCTCCAACAACTATAAATACAACTCCTACACCAACTGCAATAAGTAATGAGCCAAGTTCTGGGACTTCTCCATAATATATTATCTGTCTATATATCTTAATAATTGGTGTCATAGGGTTAAGGTTAAACATCATAATAAGCCATTTACCAGCTGAAGATTTCTCTACCATATCAACACCATACATAACAGGTGTCAGGTACTGTAATGCCATTACAAAAATACCAAGAATATACTGCAGATCTCTTAAATAAACAGTCAGTGAAGATACTATAAGCGCTATTCCAAGACACAAAATATATTCAACAATCATAACAATCGGAAGACATAACAGTGCCAGCGGATTTAATCCTCTTCCTGATATTATAACAACAGCAAATACAACAATAAATGTAAGTATCATATTAACAAAACCACTTGTAACTGTAGATATTGGCAATACCTCTCTTGGGAAATATATTTTTTTAACCATATCTTTCTCTTTAAGAATACTTGCCGCACCATCTGTAACGCTTGATGAGAAAAACATCCATGGAACAAGTGCTACAAACAGAAACAAATAATACTGTTCATAAGAAGTATTCATAATAATTGAAAACACAATTGTATATACTATAAGCTGAAGCAATGGATTAATAAATGTCCATAAAAATCCTAATACCGAGCCTTTATATCGTCCTCTTAAATCCTTTCGGACAAGACTTATTATCATCTCTCTATATTCATATAGTTCCTTAAAATGCTGCATTTAATTTCTCCTCTATAAAATCGAAATATTTGTAGTTATAATTTTAACTTTCTCCATGTATCTTTCTTAACCTGTCGCTGACTATATCAGCTGAGCGCTTATAAGCCAGATGTTCTTTGGCAAATGTCTGTCCATTCTCTGCCATTCTCTGGTAGAATTCTTTATCCTCATAAAGCCTTCTCATGTAGTCTGCTGCCTCATCAACATGTGCATCAGCCCAGACATTTCCCTTCTTGAAAGGCTCATAGTCCTTGTCAAGCTCTATCATGTCATAACCAACCATACACGCTGTATCACTGTTCATAAACTCAGTGTTACCAGACCAGTTAGTCGCAATAACAGGAGTTCCAACATACATTGACTCAGCCATAACAAGTCCGAATCCTTCTGAACGGTGAAGTGAAACATATACGTCCACATCTGCAAGAAGTGTATTAACTTCGCACCTTCCCATATGACCACACATATAATAAATGTTATCGCTGTCCTCTATAACAGAATTAATAATCTTCTCATCATCAGCAGAAAGCTCCGCTTCGCTTATCTTGATAACAAGTCCGACGTTCTTGTACTTTTCTTTAGTCTTCTCATCTTTGCAGAATGCTTCTTTAAATGCTTTGATAGCAGCAAGCGGATTCTTTCTTTCCATAACGCTTCCGCTGTTATACATAACAAGGAATAAGAACTTGTCTTCTGGCAGATTAAAATGCTTTCTGTCATACTTCGCAGCATCTGTCTCTGGTGCAACACAATGTGGCACAGTTATTACCGGCTTGTCTGTGTATTTCTTCAAAGTATTCGTAACGAAATCAGACGGTGTCCATACTTCATCAACAAGCTTGAATGCCGGAAGCCACTCTTCCGGAAATGTCTCTAATTCCCATGCCCAGTATCCAATATTGTATCTGTAGTCCCATACTTCCTTGCCAAGACTTAAGTAAGCTACCATGAACTCACTTGCATTAACATGAATAATATTAATATCAAATGGGAGTTCCTCTGTCAGTCTGTCATCATAAGTATCATTAGCTCTTGAACCTCCTGGCGGAACAAAGAAATCTCTTATTACATGAGGTTCTTCATTCTCATCAAGCAGTCCGCACATGATTCTTGCGCTCTGACCGAGTCCGTTATCCCCCTTAATATTACCTATTATATTGGCACCACATTTGTATCTTCCTGGCTCATACTTTTCAATAGAATCAGCCGAAAGCCTGTCTGTAGCATTATTAATTATTCCTGCTTTCATCTTACTTAAAAGCTTCATTGGAATAACCTTTGTAAGTACAGGCCTTAATGCTTCTCCAGTATTAAGAAAAAATTTCGATAAACCCATATTAACCTCTTATATTCTATCTGTTATCCATCTGACCATTAATAAAATCTCTTACCATTCCGCCAAGTCTTTCCGGGGTATACTTATCTAACGCATTCTTGTATGCATTCTCATCAACAATTCCCGAATTAATCTTCTTATCTATATTCTTCATTCCATTTGCAAGGCTTATAACCTTGTCATCATCATCACCCGCAAGACTGAATCTTTCAACACAGTCTCCTACAACCTCATCAAATATCTTAAGATTACTTGCGAGTATCGGCTTATTATGTTTCATAACCTCTAATATAGGCATTCCAAATCCTTCTGCCATAGATGGAAATACAAAACATGAACAATTATTATACAAATCATATCTTGTAGTGTGTGAAACATAGCCAAGATAACTAAGGCCCTCAACCTCTGTAAGTGCAGTCTCAAGAAGCTGCTCAATGTCATCCTCCTGCATCTTTCCTGCAAGAATAAGAGGTCTTGTTCCTCCGTCTTTTCTGTATCTTCTATACGCTTTAATCAGGATATCAACCCCCTTACGCTTCTCCATATTACCTACATACAGAAAATAATTCTCATCCTTAGGAGGTACATATCTTGTAAGCGGATTAGATATAATGTAAGCATTACAGCTTGGAATCTTCTTAGCTTTAGGAAAATACATCTCAGTATCGTATTTAGTCTGCTCAGAATTATACAGAATCATATCTGTGTGTCTTAAAGTCACACCAAGATTAAATCTGAAATAGTAGCTGTATATTTTTCCAAAATATCTTACATACTGAATCGGGAACATATCATGTATTGTAATAAGCGTCTTAAAGCTGCCGCCCAGATTAATAGGAATAATCGAATTAACCTCCCAGAATATGTCCGGATTAACCTGCTTTAACGCTTTCTTTATAAATGCGAAATAAGCATACACACCTGCACTTCTATATACAGGCTTTCCCCATTCAATAACCTTTAATCCTCTTGCTTCAAATCTCTTAATATATTCACTCTCTTTAACATCGGTAAAGAGCACCCATTCAAATTCATCATACGTTATGAGCTGTTCCAAGAAATCATTCAGATACATGCCCACACCGCTCGGTCTGCTGCCTAAAGTCCTTGCATCTACTGCAATCTTTAATCTCTTCATATCCGTATTCCCTGCCCCCAATAAACAATTATTCTATCAGAGTATTTCCATAATATGCATGTTCAAACTACCCCTGTAACAAAACATGCTTCTTTTGATTTTACCATATTATAGATATAATTGCTATATATTATTTTCTGCATACTAAAACGTCCGTTATATAAATTTTACAACTTCCACATTAAAAGACCTGCTATCACGCTCATTAAAGCAATTTAGCAGGTCTTTTATATTATTATTTATGTTCTTTAATGTTCATTTGGATGGTAAGTATCCACCACTTCCTTAAGATACTCTCTTATATTACCAGTCTCTGAATAAGCTTCTTCCTTAAGCTTCTCAAGATTATCAAAGAAATTCTCTTTATCAAACTCAATCGGTTTTCCGATGTGGATAAGCTTATTGTCTGTCTCCTGAAGCCCCTCTTCTTTCATAAGAAGCTCTTCATAGAGCTTTTCGCCAGGACGGAGTCCTGTGTATTTGATTTCCATGTTGACACCAAGTGTGTAGCCAGACAGTCTGATGAGGTTCTTTGCAAGGTCATCAATCTTAACAGGCTCGCCCATATCAAGAATGAATATCTCTCCGCCTTTGGCATATGCACCAGCCTGAAGAACAAGTGAAACCGCCTCCGGTATTGTCATGAAATATCTTATAATGTTAGGATCTGTAACTGTAACCGGTCCGCCTGCCTCAATCTGTCTCTTAAAAAGAGGAATAACTGAGCCGTTGCTTCCAAGTACATTCCCGAATCTTACAGCAACGAAATCTGTCTTGGACATTTCATTATATGTCTGGACAATCATCTCACAGATACGTTTTGTTGCACCCATTACATTAGTCGGATTAACAGCCTTATCTGTACTTATCATTACGAACTTCTTAACACCATACTTGTCCGCCATCTTAGCGACATTCCATGTACCAACAACATTATTCTTAACAGCCTCATCAGGACTGACTTCCATAAGAGGAACATGCTTATGTGCTGCGGCATGGTATACAATATCAGGCTTGTACTGTTCAAAGACACTCTCTAGTCTTGAAACATTTCTTATCGAACCAATAAGAGTAACAACATTGGCATCAGGATAATTAATCTTTAATTCCTGCTGAATATCATAGGCATTATTCTCATATATATCAAATATAATGAGCTGCTTAGGCTTATGGCTTACAAGCTGACGGCAAAGTTCTGAACCAATAGAACCACCACCTCCAGTTACCATGATAACCTTGTCCTTAACATATCCCATGATGGATTCAATGTCTACTTCAATCGGATCTCTTCCAAGAAGGTCAAGCACATCAACATTACGGATAGAATTAACATTAATCTCGCCATCTACCATCTGGTATACGCCCGGCAGAATCTTAAGAGTACAGTCTGTCTCTTTACATATGTTCAATATATCCCTTTTAACTTCATTAGATGCTGATGGAATTGCAAATATAATCTCATCAATATCATAAAGTCTGGCTGCATCCTTAATCTTATCCCTTGTTCCTATAACCTTGACGCCTCGTATGTATTTACCAACCTTTCGGCGGTCATCATCAATTATACATGCGATATTAGAGTTGGCAAGATAACTTGAACTCTGGATTTCTCTCATAATAACATTGGTTGCCTCTCCGGCACCGATTATCATTACATTATTAGATGTCTTAATATTTCTGTACTTATTAAGCACTGTTCTTATCATTCTGTACATAAAACGGCTTGCACAGATTGCAATAATAAGATATATTGCAGCATTAAAGTAACAGCTTCTTGGAAGCATATTGCCGACTATCTTATTACTTAAGAAATGAATCACTTCAACTGTAATACAGGCTTCCGCTATTCTGTACACCTCTGCAATGCTCGCATACTGCCACAGACTGTGATAAAGTCTGAAAAGCCAGAATATTATTAACGACATTATAGTGTACGGTATCATATTCTCTACATAATTACTAATATACTGAGGTTCAATAGATACAATACCTACATCAAATCTCATAATAAGTGACAGATATACACAAGCATTCAGTAAAAATGTATCTGTTAAAAACAAGAAAAATCTTCTTACTAACAGCTGCATCCTGTCCTTTTTAGTTTCACCCATCATCTGTTCCTCGTTTCTTTAGCTGGTTTCTTTCCAGCTAACCCACATACTGTACCAATTCCATAAGAAATATGCAACAGGAAAAATAAAAATGGCAACGCAATACATGTTTTATTGCGTTCCTTCTTAGCTCCTATTACAGCAACAACTGACATAACCACTGCTAACAGCCAGTATGCTCCCCACATAAGACCTGTAATCCCATATACTATACGTGAAAAAAGTGATTTAACAGCAAGCAGCTTACATGAAACACTTGCAACTGTTGTAACAATAATAGCCATAACAAAAGCCCATGGAACAAAATGATATATAGAAAGACATCCAGGACATACCTTGCTTGTCTTTCCAATCCAGTATCCATTGCCATATTTCTGCTTCAGCATCTTAGGAAGTGAACTTCTTGTATGCTGGTATGATATTATATCCGGACAGAATCTAAGCTTGAACCCTGCTTTTCTCATGCGGTAATGAATTTCATTATCTTCAGTTCTTGTAAGAGATTCATTATAATGTCCGATTTTATCAAAAACTTCTCTTCTATAAGCAGCATGAAACAGTGATTTCATATATATCTTCTCTCCTGTCCCATTACCACCATTACGGTAAGGCGCTATGCTTGAACCAAACATAGAACTCTCGGCAAGAAGCAGAGTATCCTTCCATGGTGTCTCTTCATCAACTATATTAGGACGGACACCGCCAACAACCATCTCGCCTTCTTCTAAAACTTTAACATTCTTGCTGACGAAATCTACTGGAATATGTGCATGCGCATCAACTCTTATAACTGCTTCACCTGTATAATTATCAAGCAGCACATTCCATCCACATGGAAGCGTCTTCTTAGGGTTATCAAGCACAACAATCTGTCTTGCTCCCATCTTATTCTCATCTGCGAACTTCTGCATAACAGCCTTAGTTCCATCAGTTGATGCCGAGTCAACAAGCACAACCTCCATAAGATTATGGTCATAATCCTGTCTGCTTATGTCATCAAGAATATTCTTTATCGTATTCTCCTCGTTATATGCAATAACGGCAATCGTAATAAACATAATCTACCTACTTCTTAATAGTCATTCTTTCACTGCCAACAACAGATGTAAATGTATCCCATAATACAGCTGCATCTGCTTTCACACCAAAATGTTTCATACTCTCAAGATTGTAACGCATCTTCGCTGGTAACACTTCATTAATATATATATTATCAGTGCTCTCTTCATCGACAGCCTCACCAAGAAGCTTGTCCTCATCCTTATATGCGATACTTGTCCTTGATGTAAGTCCGGCAGGAAGAAGAAGTGTCGCATACATCTCCTTAGTATATTGTTTAACATACTTAGGAACCTCCGGTCTCGTTCCAACCAGTGTCATATCTCCTGCAAGTATATTAAAAAGCTGTGGAAACTCGTCCATTCTGTACTTGCGAAGGAATGCCCCAACTTTAGTAATTCTTGAATCATTATCTACAGTTACAGCAGCACCTAATTTGCTTGCATTGTCAACCATAGTTCTGAACTTATATATGCGGAAAATCCTTCCATACTGTGTTACCCTTGCCTGTCTGAAAAAAACAGGTCCTGGCGAGTCAAGCCTGATTGCAATCGCAATTATTCCCATCGGAATAATAAGGACTGCCAGCATAATGCCCGCAACAATCACATCAAGGCCTCTTTTCATCTTCAGCCATACCCTGTGCTTCATAAGTATATTGTAGTATTTTCTGACTTCCTTAGTTCTCATCTCATCAGGAAGAAGTCGCCATGGTCTTAATTCCATCGTATCAATCCCCTCTTAAATATTGATGAATAATCAGCAATCAATGTCCGATTATTTCAATCTGTTAAACTGCTCTATAACATATTCAACCTGCTCATCTGTAAGACATGTGTGCAGAGGAAGTGTTATCTCATTGCGATACATATTATATGAATTAGGAAAATCCTTAATATCAAATCCCATATTCTTATATGCCGTATGCATTGGAAGCGGCTTAAAATGCACATTAGTTGCAACGCCTGCCTCTGCAAGTCTTGTAATCAGCGCATTACGCTCCTCAACATCCTTTCCAAGAAGTCTTACAAGATACAGATGACCACTTGAAGTATACTCATCTGTAAAATGTTTCATAATATCCACATCATCAGCGCCAATACCTTCTGTGTATCTCTCAATAATATCTCTTCTTCTCTTAAGAAGTCCTGGATATCTCTTAAGCTGCACAAGACCAATAGAAGCCATAATATCAGTCATGTTACATTTGTAATAAGTTCCCTTGATATCATATTCCCATGCACCAAGCTTAGTCTTTGCAAGCGCATCCTTAGACTGTCCGTGAAGTGAGAAAAGCATAATCTGCTTATAGATATCCTCATCATCAATTCCCGGAATAGTTCTCCATGTAAGAGCGCCGCCTTCTGCTGTTGTAAGATTCTTGACTGCGTGGAATGAAAAGCTTGTAAAATCAGCCTTCATACCGCTCATAATGCCGCCCTCACTTGCACCAAAGCCATGTGCAGAGTCAGCAACTATAGCTACTCTTCCGATTGCTTCCTGTAACTTATTCCCCGGCTTAAATATATCCTTCTTACTCTCGACAATCTTTCTTATCCTGTCATAATCCACCATGACTCCACCAATATCTACAGGTATGACAGCTTTGGTATTCTCATTGATTGCCGCCTCAAGTGCATCATAATCAAGATGATATGTGTCCTTTTCAACATCAATAAGCACAATCTTTGCATTAACATGTGCAACAACACTTGCAGATGCAGTATAAGTATAAGCCGGCACGATAACTTCATCGCCCTCGCCTATTCCAAGTAAACGAAGTGCAATCTCAAGACATGCTGTAGCCGAATTAAGACATGCAGCCCTGTTGCAGCCTACAAACTGTGCAATATTTCTTTCAAACTCTTTAGTTCTTGGACCTGTTGTAATCCATCCTGATCTGAGTGCCTCAGCAACTGCCTGAATCTCTTCCTCTGTTATATCTGGTGGTGAAAATGAAATATTCATAATTAATTATCTCCTCTTCGTAGTATATCCAATCCGCAAAACTTATACCCTCGTATCCTCCGATTTTATCACAGACCGCACATTTTATCAATTAATTCTCGCCTGCGCCCGTTCTGTGCTATGACAGTTTTTAATTTATCAATATTCTTGGCAGGAACCCACGCCTTTCCTGCATTATAATACTGGTTAATTATCTTCCAGAATTTCTCTGGAAAACTAAGCAATGCAACAAGCATCTCAAGGTCATCATCATCGATTGGCTTACATCGGTCATATTCATCCACCAGCCTGTATGCAACATTAATATCCCAATCATGTTTTTCCATTACTTTTCTAAGAAACTGATACAGGTCCACAATCTGACAATCATTGTGACATTTTTCGAAATTAGTAACCGCATCACCGCCACTGCCCGCGTCAAGAAAAATGTTATGATAATTGTAACTTCCATGAACAAGCTCATTAGTATGCTCCATCCGGTCAAATCTTGCATCAAACATTTCAGATTGTACCGAGTCACTGGCAGCAAGTGCCTCCCTGTAAAATCCATCTATTGCAGCAAGTGCTATCTGTTCAAATTCATTCTTTTTCTTCTTGCCCCTCATATAATTGGCAGCCTTCTTAATCTCTTTCGTATGTCTGTCAAGATTCTGCCTTATTCCTGTTCCTTTATCAAATTTCACATATATGCTCCGTCCACAGCTCTCACTTGCAATCAGCTCTGCATTCTGGCATTCATCTTCCGTCTCAGCAAGCGCCATGCACTCCCACTGTCTCATAACATTCTGTCCAGCATCATCACAGACATATTTAACGCCTTTGGAAGATACTACATTTAAACAAATATGTAATCTTGCCAGCGTCTTTACCGCCTCCGTTACATCATCCACAGATTTTACATCACATTCTCTTCCCCCGAACCAGTTCTTTACTACATATCTGCGTCCATCATCCCCTGTTGTAAACAAATTGCCATCCTGATTTCTTATATATGTATCGACACTTTCAAATCCAGCCTCACAGACCGCATTAGTTACAGCCTCGTCGCGGTAATAAAACCCATCATTTCTTGTACACTCAAGAAAAAGCCGGCATCCTGTATCAGTAAACAGAATTACACCTCCACGCCCCTTAATCATCTTCTTAACCTGCATATCATAAGCCTTAAGACATTCCAATGATTTATCGTTCATAATCTCCCCCGTTTCTGTACTTGATACAGACGTCTTCTGCTCACACGTCTACGTCTGCCTTATCTTATGAAATTAACCGCGCCTATATTCCTTAGAATTAACATAATCATCATCTTGATGAAAATGTATTTTTTCCTTATAATACATAGATGTGAACTTCACATTTGAACCAGATTATTAATAGCAGGGGGATATTATGCCTGAGAATTACAACATAGACATGCCTGAAGCAGTCAGAAATATCATACATACAATAGAAGAACACGGCTTTAAAGCCTATGCTGTTGGCGGCTGTATAAGAGACAGTATTCTTGGACGCACACCTGATGACTGGGATATAACAACTTCTGCTGTTCCCGAACAGGTTAAATCCTTTTTTAGAAGAACAATTGATACCGGAATCGTTCACGGCACCGTAACAGTAATGGTAGACAAGACAGGCTACGAAGTTACTACATACAGAATTGATGGTGAATACGAAGATGGACGTCATCCTAAGTCTGTCGAATTCTCTGACCGCCTTGTTGACGACCTGTGCCGTCGTGATTTTACAATAAATGCTATGGCATACAATGAAACTGATGGATTTGTTGATGAATTTAACGGACTTGGCGACCTTGATGCGAAGATAATCCGCTGCGTAGGTGAACCTAAGCAAAGATTCACCGAAGATGCACTCAGAATGATGCGCGCGATAAGATTTTCTGCACAGCTTGGATTCACCATTCATGCCGATACATGGAAGGCAATCAAAGAACTGGCTCCTACTATCAGCAAGATAAGTATGGAACGTGTTCATGTTGAGCTTGGCAAAACACTTATGTCTGCACATCCTGATTATGTTGCAGAATATTCAGAAGCAGGGCTTTTTGAGCCGATTCTTCCAGTTATTGATAACGCGTTAAAGAGCCGCTACAATAAGAAGATTCTTGCTATACTCCGCCATGTACCGGATAATATATATCTTCGTTATGCAGCACTTTTTATAACATCAACTCCTGAGGAAGCAGCCCATACGCTCCGTGACCTTAAGATGGATAACAAAACAATTGACACAGTATCAAAGCTTGTGAAATTATCTAAGATTGATATAGAAGAAACTGAACCGGCCGTGCGTACTGCCCTTAACCAGTATGGCAGAGATTTCCTGCCTCTGTGGCATGAACTTATGATGGCCGTAATTCAGGCCTCTGAAGATATTACAGGAATAAGCAACCCTGCAAAAGTAAAGCATCTGCTCACATTAAAGCGTCTTGGAACAGATATTCTTGCACGCGGTGACTGCTTTACAATAAAAGACCTCGATATATCGGGCAACGACCTTATTGAGTATGGTCTTGCGGGACATGAGATTGGCGAAACACTAAAAGCCCTTCTTGATATAGTAATAGAGAACCCTAAGCTCAATGACAAAGCAACACTGATTGCAATGATAGAACATATCAAATAACATAAGCATAAAATAGCCCTCACCGGTTGCCTCCTGGCAGATCCGATGAGGGTTATTATAATTAATACTTCTTAAATTAATATGCCTTACCCCAGTAAACCATAGCCTTAGCTGGCTTACCGCAGCATACGCACACATCACTTAACTTCTCCTGTGCGAATGGCATACATCTTGATGTACATGTAGTATCTTCCTTAATCTTGTCCTCACAAGCCTGGTCTCCACACCACATAGCCTTGATGAATCCAGCCTTATTAGCTGCTGTATCCTTGAATTCATCATAATTAAGAGCTGTGTATGTATGAGCATCTCTGTGAGCTCTTGCTCTCTCAAGCATATCCTTCTGGATAGTATCAAGAATTTCAGGAATCTTGTCTGCAAGCTCATCGATAGATACTGTAATCTTCTCTCTTGTATCACGACGAACAATAACAGCCTGATTAGCTTCGATATCTCTTGGTCCCATCTCAACTCTTACAGGAATACCACGCATTTCCTGCTCAGAGAACTTCCAGCCTGGATTCTTATCTGAATCATCAACCTTAACACGAAGTCCTGCTGCCTTAAGAGTCTGGCCAACTTCGTAAGCCTTATCAAGAACTCCAGCCTTCTTCTGCATAATAGGAATAACATCAACCTGAACAGGTGCAACCTTAGGTGGAAGCACAAGTCCTGAATCATCACCGTGAGTCATGATAACAGCACCAATAAGTCTTGTTGTTGTTCCCCATGAAGTCTGATGAACATATTTTAACTTATTATCCTTGTCTGTGTACTGGATACCAAATGCTTTGGCAAATCCATCACCAAAGTTATGGCTTGTACCTGACTGGAGAGCCTTACCATCATGCATAAGAGCCTCAATAGTATAAGTAGCCTCTGCTCCTGCGAACTTCTCCTTATCAGTCTTACGTCCCTTAATTACAGGAATTGCAAGAACTTCCTCACAGAAGTCAGCGTAAAGGTTAAGCATCTGCTGTGTACGTGCCTCAGCCTCTTCTGCTGTAGCATGTGCTGTATGTCCTTCCTGCCATAAGAACTCTCTTGAACGAAGGAAAGGTCTTGTCTCCTTCTCCCATCTTACAACTGAACACCACTGGTTGTATACCTTTGGTAAATCTCTGTATGACTGTATCTCGTCTTTATAGAAATCACAGAAAAGTGTCTCTGATGTAGGTCTTACACACATTCTTTCCTGAAGTGGATTAAGTCCGCCATAAGTTACCCATGCAACTTCCGGTGCAAATCCTTCTACATGATCCTTCTCAACTTCAAGAAGGCTCTCTGGAATGAACATTGGAAGATAAACATTCTCAACACCAGTTTCCTTGAATCTTCTGTCCATCTCATTCTTAATATTTTCCCAGATTGCATATCCAGCTGGCTTAAAAATCATGCATCCCTTGACGCTTGAGTAAGACATAAGCTCTGCCTTCTTACACACATCTGTGTACCACTGAGCGAAATCCTCTTTCATGGATGTAATCGCTTCTACTAATTTCTTATCTTCTGCCATAATATACCTCTTTCTATGACATTACAGGTCCGCTTTCCACGAATCCTGATGCGAATACCGCTTCGCATTGTCCGCCTGCCATTGGCGGCACCTCTAGAGTTTATCATGTTCTAAAATGCTTTTCAAGTAAAGAACAAGTGCTTTTATCGTACAATATGATATTGGACCGAGAATAAATCCGACAACACCATACACAAGTATCCCGATATATATAACCGCAAGCATTGTAAATGGCGCAATCCCCATCCTGTCGCCCATGCATTTTGACTCCATAATCTCCCTCACAAAATAAGTGATAATATACAGAACCACAAGAATAACCGCATTTTTCACATGCCCGAAAAGCAGGCTTCCCACAGCCCACGGTATCAGCACCGTTCCCGTACCAAATATCGGAAGCGCATCAATAATACCCGTCAGCACGCCAAGAAGAATCGCATACTGATTTCCTATTATTAAAAATGCGGTGGAGCACAGCACCATATTAATCGACATTATAATAAGCTGTACCCTGAAATATACATTTATCAAATTACGAAGCCCCACATGCACCGCCCCGACCTCATCCTTAAATATAGTATTTTCCCGCCAGCTTCTGTATTTTTCCATTCCAGCTGCCGCATATATCGTTCCAATAAAGCACACCACAAGTCCGGCAACTGCCATAACACACCATGTTATAACCGGAACTGAATGTTTCCTCATAATTGTAAAGAACATCTGCTGCCCATCACCATCTATAATTATGCCTTTACATTTTTCAAAAAATGCGTAACTGCAGCCTTCTTTTAACTTAATCCAGCCATCAATGCGGCAGCACACCAGCCTGAACTGCCCGTCAAGGCTGTTGAGATTGTCATCGAAATTAGCAATGAAATTCTTAAGTTCCCGAAACGCCATGTAACCGACATACAGCAGCACTGAAAGAATGATAAGCGTCACTATTGTTACAACTATACTCGCGGCAAGCGTCTTTTTCTCTCTTAAAAGTTTCGCCAGCCCCACTATCGGCTTCTGAAGCAGCACCGCAAAACAGAATGCAAGCATGAACGGCCACACATAATAGAAAAGTACCTTGAATATAAAGAAAACTACCGCAATAATAACCGCACTTCCCACAAGCAGCGTCAGCCGCTTCCTGAAACTCCATACATTTTCACTCATATGCCACCTCACACCTGCTAATTCTTATCGTTTAATTAGTGTGTGCGTGGCGGGTGCATTTATTCGCCGAATGTTGTTGATTAATTATTAAAACAACTGTATTCTTAATAAAAACATTAAAAAGGACAAACCAATGCTTAATATAATACACGAAACTAAAGACATTATTATAGTGAATAAACCAGCCGGACAGCTATCCCAGGGTGCGAAAGGATTTGATTTGGACCTTGTAAGCGAAGTTATGACTTACAACGCTTCACAGGGAAAGCCTGCATATGCAGCAATAATCAACCGCCTTGACCGGCCGGTTTCAGGACTTGTGCTTATTGCAAAGAATAAGTCTGCAGCAGCAAAGTATTCCACACTAATGCAGAAGGATGGCGGTTTTAATAAACAATATGAAGCTTTAATATGTGGAAAACTATCCGAACCAAAAGGAACCTTTGTGGATTATTTGAAGAAAGATGGAAGAACCAACACATCAGCCATAGTCCCATCCGACGACGCCGCTAATGATAAAGAAGCAAAGCTTTCAAAACTTGAATATGAAGTGATATCTTATGATGAAGTTAAAGACATTACACATGTAAAAATACATCTGATTACCGGCAGACATCACCAGATAAGAGTTCAGTTTGCAAGCCGCAGACATCCGCTTGTTGGTGATTATAAATACGCCACTGCTGATTGCGGCATGGATAACACCGTTAAAGCAGTGGCACTTAAAAGAAACCAGATTGCGCTGTGTGCAGTTTCACTTACTGTTGATAATAAAACTTACAGTGTTGCGCCTGAGTTTTTGATTTGATGACACGTTGCATTTTTTACTTTCGGACTTTTATATGTAATTCGTGGACGTACCGTCCAATATTTTGCTGATAAAGTCCAACCATTTACAGCCTGCGTCCAATAACCTACGCAACAAGCATTCTGCGCACACTTAGTAGGTTTACTGTGTGCCATTCTAACGCTCATACCTTGTTAAAAACCTACGAAACACTTCTCTTATTATAATTTCGTAGGTTAATTAGCGCATAAACCAGCAAAATAGCTACTTGAAACAAGGAAAAAGACCTACGAAAAGAATGTATCTGCATCTTTTCGTAGGTCTTTAACAAAATTCAAGGTGGTTTGCGGTCAAAAAACACCCACTAATCTACACATTATCAGTCAATTAGTATGCTATCAGCCGATACTCCATCTGCAAGGCTTCAAAAACCATGCTTCCGACCAATAATCAACCTGACAAACAGCCAGTTTCCCATTCACTTTACATCTTAAATCTATATCCCACACCCCATATTGTCTCAATATACTGAGGTTTGCTTGTATCAAGCTCAATCTTTTCTCTGATTTTCTTGATGTGGACAGTTACAGTTGCGATGTCACCGATTGAATCCATATCCCAGATTTCCTTGAAAAGTTCTTCCTTAGTGAAGACATGGTTAGGATTCTCAGCAAGGAATGTAAGAAGGTCGAATTCCTTTGTTGTAAATGGCTTCTCCTCACCATTAACAAATACTCTTCTTGCTGTCTTATCAATCTTAATTCCTCTGATTTCAATAATATTATTATTGTGCTTAGAATTGCTTACAAGTCTGTCATATCTTGCAAGATGTGCCTTAACTCTTGCAACAAGCTCGCTAGGACTGAATGGCTTGGTCATGTAATCATCTGCTCCGACTCCAAGACCTCTTATCTTATCAATATCTTCCTTCTTGGCTGATACCATGATGATAGGAATATCCTTCACTTCTCTTACCTGCTTGCATATCTCGAAACCATCAGTTCCAGGAAGCATGATATCGAGGATACACATATCAATATCCTCATGCAGTGCAGCTGCAAGTCCGCTTGTTCCATCATTACATACCTCAACCTCATATCCGTTAAGTTCAAGGTAATCCTTCTCAATATCTGCAATACTCTCTTCATCTTCTACAATTAATATCTTGCTCATAGTTAGTAGTCCCCTTTCGTGTAGTTTCATTATGCATTCTCAGGATTCTCTTCATCCTTAGCTTTCAGCAGATTAAGATGCATGGTCGTGCCTTCGCCCTCTACACTCTCTGCCCATATCTTACCTTTATGGTCCTCAACAATCTTCTTAACAATTGCAAGACCTATACCACTTCCACCATGCTTGCTGTTTCTTGATTCATCAGTTCTATAGAAACGCTCAAATATTCTCTCAACATCCTTGGCAGCAATACCAATACCGTTATCCGAGAATACCGCATGAATGTAGTCGCCTTCATCATACAGGTCAATCTTAATCTTTCCCTGTCGTCCCTCAGCCATATACTTAACTGAGTTACTTATAATATTATTAACAACCCTCTTTAACTGTTCCGGATCAACATTCATATATGCCGGCTCTGTAAGATGGTCATTATATTCCAGCTCAATCTGACTTGCCTCAAGCTCAGTTCCTATCTCTTCACAACAGTCTCCAAAGTAGTCACTTACATTACATCTTACAAATGTGTATGGAACCCTGTTAGTATCAAGTCTTGAATATATAGTAAGCTCATCAATCAGCTTGTCCATATCATTAACCTTATTGGCAATAGTCTGGATGTACTTGGCCTGTTTCTCTGGAGTGTTAGCAATTCCGTCACGCAGACCCTCGACATATCCCTTAATAGCTGTAAGTGGTGTCTTTAAGTCATGAGAAATATTTCTAATAAGCTCCTTTTCCTCGGCATCAGACTTAATCTTATCCTCTGCACTCTGCTTAAGAACAACTCTCATCTCTTCGAAATCACGGCATACATCTCCGATTTCATTATTAGACACCTTCGGCATCTCGAAATCCATATTACCTTCTTTAATATTATTAGTTGCAAGCTTCAGCTTATTAAGCGGTTTGACAATAGAACTGTATATCCACAGTGTAAGTCCAAGACTTGTAATAACTAGCACTATAATTATAACAAATATAACTTCCATTATAAATGTTTTAATCTGCGGAAGAACCTGTTTCAATGATGTAACAATCGAAACACTGTAGAAATTATCTTCAGAATCCTTAAAATTAAGCTGCTTGATAAGATTCTGATATTCGCCACCCTTATAAGTTCCGACATCAGAAATATTCTCTTCATCAGCAGAATAATCCGGAAGAATCTTTACAAGCTCATTATTCGGCGAATTCGTTGAATTATATATAATGATACCATTCTTTCTTACAACAAGACACGACATCTTTGCTGAAAGTTCTTCTGAAAGTTCATCAAGATATTCTTCATTCGTGAATTGCTCCGGAGTCGTCTCAACCTCAGTTTTCATATCCTCATATATGCTGTCTGTAATCTTCCCAAACAGAACAATTGGCGTATACACACCTACAAGCACAGCGCCATCATCGACATCATATGTCTTCTCAATACTCACCTTATGAATACGGTAAAGCCCTCCCATAGCAAGTCCGCTTAACAGCACAGGAAGTATAACCATAATACAGAAAGAAATATATAACTTATTCTTTAGCTTCATAATTAACCCCTTTTCCTCTCAATACTACCATATACAGGGATATTTGTAACATTACAAATGTATTAATTTTATTAAATATAAATTAAAAACAGCTGTAACGGAATACCCGCTACAGCCTGCAATTAACCTATCTTGAGCTTGAACTTCTGAAGTTCTCTCTCTGAATCAACTCGTTTAATAATTCCACCAAGGTTAGTAATCTTTCCTTCGAAATCCTCGTAACCTCTCTGGATATACTCGATATCATCAATCTCTGAGATACCGTCTGCTGCGAGCGCAGCAATAACAAGTGCCGCACCTGCTCTTAAATCCGGAGCATTAAGCTGCACACCACAGAACCCTTTGACACCTTCAATATAGGCTGTATTACCCTCAACCTTAATCTTGGCACCCATTCTTCCAAGTTCGTCTACATATTTGAATCTGTTCTCAAATATGCTCTCAGTTACCATACTTGAACCTTCTGCAAGTGCAAGTACAACCGAAATCTGAGGCTGCATATCTGTTGGGAATCCAGGATATGGTAAAGTCTTAACATTAGTACTCTTAAGAGTGCATCCTTCTGCTATAACTCTTAAGCTGTCATCGCCTTCCTCAATCTTGCATCCCATCTCAATTAACTTGGCAGATATTGATTCCATATGCTTAGGAATAATATCCTGAATAACAACATCGCCATGTGTAGCTGCTGCTGCCATCATAAATGTTCCGGCCTCAATCTGATCCGGAATAATAGAATAAGTACATCCGTGAAGTCTCTTAACACCTTTGATACGGATCACATCAGTTCCTGCACCTTTAATGTTAGCACCCATAGAATTAAGGAAATTCGCTACATCAACTATATGTGGCTCTTTAGCCGCATTCTCCAGAATAGTGTCTCCTTCTGCCATACATGAAGCCATCATAAGATTAATTGTTGCACCAACCGTTACAACATCAAAATAAACATGTGCTCCTGTAAGCTTCTCAGCCTTTGCATGTACAACTCCACAGTCAATCTCAACATCAGCACCAAGTGCCTTAAAGCCCTTGATATGCTGGTCAATTGGACGACTTCCAATATTACATCCACCAGGGAGTGCAACATGAGCCTCATTGTACTTGCCAAGTAAAGCACCTAACAGATAGTAAGATGCTCTTATCTTCTTAATATAATCATATTCAACATTGGTATCACAGATTGAACCACCATTTATCTGAACGGAATTGTTATAAACATACTTAACCTTAGCGCCAATTCCTTCTATAGCCTGAAGTAAAACTCTTGTGTCTCTAACATTAGGTACATTTTCAATTGTTACAGTATCATCTGTCATAATTGCTGCTGCAAGAATACCTAAAGCTGCATTCTTCGCACCACCAATGGAAACTTTTCCTTTGAGTGGAACTCCACCCTTGACAACATATTGTTCCATATAGCACCTCTAAACATAATAGTCACATCTTATAAAGTATATCACAGAACTTCGATTTGTAAAGATTTTCCCTGCAAATACATTTATAAAAATATGGCAATTTCACCCTTATTTTATTTATATGCATTTAAAATGCATTTAGTTACATAATATAAAGGCTGTCCTTAAAAGGGCAGCCCTATGAATAAATACAATATCATTAATTCTTATTAACGTAATTGAGCGGATTCACTGGTGAACCTCCGACCCATATTTCGAAATGAAGATGTGGTCCGGTACTGTATCCCGTATTACCTGATGCAGCGATAGCCTGTCCCTGGGAAACACTCTGGCCAACGCTTACTTTCACTGAACTCAGGTGACCATATCTTGTCATTGTTCCATTACTATGTGTAATATCAACACAATATCCATAATCACCGTACCATCCGGCTCTTGTAACCGTTCCTGCGGCTGCTGCCGTAACTGTAGTTCCCTGTGGAACATACCAGTCAACACCCTTGTGGAAACTTCCCCATCTGTAACCGAATTCAGATGATAAAGTTCCTCCTGATATTGGTCTTAAATATGTTGGAGGAGTAAGTGTTCCAACTGCAATAGTCTTAGGAACAGATTCTTTAATAATTGTCTCCTTAACATATGTTCTTCCTGTTTCATTACCATTAGTGTAAGTAACTTCTGCTACAACAGATCTGTGACCAACAGTTCCCTCTGAGATAACTGTATTAGTTCCTCTGTAATTAGTGTTATCATCCTCATAATTAGGCTCTGCTTCATAATCTTCTTCATAAGTCATCTGATAAGTTGTAATAACTGCTAACTCTGATTTAGGAACAGTAACAACTATTGAATCGCCAGGTGCGATTATACTGCCCTCTGTAAGATTAGAATTAAGTTCAAGAAGCTGTGTCATTGTAAGCCCATTATTCTGCGCAATAACAGATAATGTATCTCCAGCTTCTACTGTATATACTGTTTTCTCTTCGTGTTCTTTAGTAATGTTCTCATAAGCGTCATTCACTGATGTTACAGTTGCATTATCAGCAGGTACTTCAACAACAACTATATCAACATCAAATCCAATTCCTGTAAGACCGTCTCCGTTGGCTACTGTCTCTCCATCCTGCGAAATTGCAGTACCGCTGATTGCAGATGATACTATCTCTGCTGCTGAACTTTCTTTAGCTTTCTCTGTAACACTTATGCCATAAGTTCCTGTTGCAGCATCAACCGTATCAAGCGATACTGTAAATGCATTGTTAGGATCATATTTGGCAATAAGCTTCTCAAATAAAGAAACAACTGCATCTTTTGACTCTAATGTTACAACATAATCTCCAAGTCTTACTGTGTAATTCATATGGAAATCAACGTCCATAACATTATCGAACATATAACTGTATATTGCTCCAGACAACTCGTCCACACTCATTCTCTGTGCAACTGTTTTATTCTCTTTAGTAATTGCTATATCAGGATCCATGTACACGATTTCTTCATACTGTGCACTCAGCTCCTGTCTTGCTGATGCCAGAGCAACAATAACCTCTTCTTCTGTGTTAGCTGCTCCAACCTTGATTCCGTTAATTGTAATACTATAGTAATTAGCTTCCGTCTTTAATAAATTCTTTGATAAAAATGGAATAGCAATAATACATACAAAACAGGCAACCGACATTGTTCTTATTAATGTAAGTCTCATTCGTCTGCCATATCTTGACAAGCGTTCCATAAGTTCCTCCAAATACTGTGTTAATATATAGTTATCTTCTTGTAATATCTTTGTAACAATTTTGTAACATTTATACTAACATATGATATATGGTTTGTAAACCCTATTTTTTCTTTCTGGAACTTTTAGCCTTAGAAGGCTTCTGTACGGAATAGCCGAATTTGCCTATAAAATCACCAAGACCATAATATCTTCCATGTGAATATGCAATAAGGTCTGCATCAGACAAATGCAGTGTTCCCTTTTCATCTAACAGACTTTCATCTACATTGACAGCCATAACTTCTGCAACAAACATGTCGTGGCTTCCAAGCTCTAACACCTGCTTTACCTTACACTCAATATTGACAGGACTTTCTGCTATCGCCGGCGCTTCTATCTTAACTGACGGAACTGCTGTAAGATGCATATCTGCAAATTTGTCAACATCCCTGCCTGACTTAACTCCACAGTAATCCGTGGCTCTCGCAAGCTTTCTTGTTGTAAGATTAATAACGAATTCGCCCGACTCCTTAATAATATCATGGCTATAACGTTCTTTTCTTACTGATATCGAAACCATAGCCGGGTCAGAGCATACAGTTCCTGCCCATGCTACCGTAATGATATTAGGCTTCTCTCCCTTTCTTGCACAACTTACCATAACCGCGGGCACAGGATATAACATGTTGCCAGCTCTCCATGTCTGCTTCTTAATATCCGATTTATTCAATCCATCATTCTTATGTCTGTTGCTCCTCTTTGCTTTGTCGCTCTTCTTTATCTCGTCGCTCATGCGTTAAGTGCCTCCTTAACATGATGATATCCTTCCAGAATAATAGCTGCATGGTCTGCTGCCAGCCCATCGCCGTCAATAACCTTATATGTACGATTCTTAAGAATACCTTTTCTATAGGTAACTTCTACCCTTGCACAGATATTAATATTCTTATCAGCATTGGTCAGTCTGCACAGCCACTCTTCCTTAACAAGTGATTCATCTTCTGTCTTATTAACCAGCTCATCTGATATATCAAACCATCCGGCTTCTCTTGCATCATCACCAGCCTGTGCCTTCTGGCTGCCTTCATCTATGAGTGCAACAAATGCTGTTGTAATAATTCTTGTTCTTGGGTCACGGTCATAATCGCCATATGATTTAAGCTGTTCTGCTTCAATATCATGCAGTCCGGTTTCCTCCTGAAGTTCTCTTAAAGCCGCATCATACAGATTTTCCTTAAACTCAACAAATCCTCCCGGACACGCCCACAATCCGATACATGGATGATTGCCTCTTTTTATAAGAAGAATCCGCCTAACCTGTGAATCTTCCTTCGTAAATACAAGGGTATCCACGGTGTTACATGGATTCTGATATTTATTCGGGTCGTATTTATCGAGGAAAACAGCCAGACTATCGCCGGCTTTATTAAGTTCTCCAGTTCCCACAAAACATTTATTCTGCTCTTCACTTAAATACTTCATCTCTTCTCCCCCTTACTCGCACCAAACCATTTAATTCTTGTGTCCTTCGCACCACAGAACTTCCTGTGTATAAAATCATCCAGCACCTCATTAAAGCTACAGAACTTATCCACAAGCACAATAACAAATGTTTCTTTATATTTAGGTGGTGTAATTGTAAGCGGAAACATATGCTTTGCAATCATGTCTCCTTCTTTTTCTGTTATATCAAAATACTTTCCTGCATTCTTAAGTGCCTTGGTAGGATGCTCGAAACCATGAAGTCTCTCGCCCTTCTTAGGCGCATACTTGTGCCAGTCATACAGAAACAGGTCATGTAAAAGTCCTGCCTTCGCTCCTGCCCTCTCATCAAGGTGTAATTTCTTACACACAAGATAATTATAATAAGAAACATGTACGCTATGCCCGAAAAGGCTTGTCCTTCCATGATGCGAATACTTTTTCATGCTCTGTATCACATCATCAGAAAACAGCTTATTCATCCTTTTCTTATATTCTTTTCCTGACTCGTTCTGTTTAATGTGTCCTAACTTATATCTATTACATATTCTGTCAATCGCGTTAGAATATTCATCCTTCTTGATTCTCGCCTTGTACACTGGTCTAATGCTTCTTCCTTTGTAAGAATTAATCTTTACCGACATATAGCTCTCCATTCCTGCCTGCCCACACAGGCACGCCAACTTGTGTATACGGCATTAAAAACACCCGGAAAGAATTATATCATAAATGCCTGTACATTTGCATAAATATAATTATGAAGTTTTAGTTAATATATTCAACATTTAAGTTGTATGATTAAGGAAATTGTGCTAAACTAAGCTCATAATAACCTGCATAATTTATGCAGAAATATGATTCGGAGGAGAATATAATATGGATGGTAATGTTATAGTTGGACAGTCAGGGGGACCTACTTCTGTTATCAACTCAAGTCTTGCTGGGGTATATAAGACAGCCATAGACAGAGGAGCTAAGAAAGTTTATGGTATGCTCCACGGTATCAAGGGACTTCTTGATGGCCAGTATGTTGACCTTTCTGAGAAGATCAACTCAACAATGGATATTGATTTATTAAAGAGAACACCTTCATCTTATCTTGGTTCATGTAGATACAAGCTTCCTGAGATAAGCGAAGACAGAGAAACATTTGATAAGATTTTCAAGATTCTTGATGATCTTGATATCAAATATTTCTTCTATATCGGTGGTAACGACTCAATGGATACTATCAAGAAGTTATCTGATTACGCAATCGTTACTGGAAGCGATATTAAGTTCATGGGTGTACCTAAGACTATTGATAACGATTTAGCTGTTACAGACCACACACCAGGATTTGGTTCTGCTGCCAAGTTTATCGCAGCTACTATGAAAGAAATCATCAGAGATGGTCTTGTATATGATTATCCTACAGTTACTATTGTAGAGATTATGGGACGTAATGCCGGATGGCTTACAGCCGCTGCTGCTCTTGCAAAGAGTGATGACTGCGAAGGTGTAGATCTTATCTACCTCCCAGAGAAAGTATTTGATATCGACCATTTCATGGCTCGTGTTAAAGAAATCGCAGCTAAGGGACGTTCAATGGTTATCGCTGTTTCAGAAGGTATCAAGGTTGCTGACGGAAGATATGTATTCGAGCTTTCAGAGCATGTAGAGTTCGTAGATGCATTTGGTCACAAGCAGCTTGCTGGTTCAGCTAAGTTCCTTGCTAATAAGATTGGTGCTGAACTTGGTATCAAGACTCGTGCTATCGAGCTTTCAACACTTCAGCGTTGTGCAGCTCATATGACAAGCCGTACAGATATCACAGAAGCATACAACGTTGGTGGTGCTGCTGTTAAGGCTGCATTTGAGGGCGAGACAGGTAAGGTTGTTGTTCTTAAGAGAGTTTCAGATGATCCATATATGTGCATCACAGAGACTAACGACGTTCACCAGATTGCTAACATCGAGAAGAAAGTTCCACTTGAGTGGATTACAGATGATGACTTCGTAACAGACGACCTCATCCACTACATCAGACCACTTATCCAGGCTGAGCTTTCACCAATCATGGTAGACGGTCTTCCAAGACATCTTAATATTAATGCATAATAATAATCTTATTACATAATAAAATGCAGGTGGGAATCTTCCTCACCTGCATTTTTGTTTCTATCTCTACGCTGATATGCTCTTACCAGTATACAACTGATAATATCTGCCCTTTTCTTCCATGAGCTGGTCGTGTGTTCCACGCTCGATAATTCTTCCCTGCTCCATAACCATAATACAATCTGCATTGCGGACTGTAGAAAGTCTGTGGGCAATAACAAATGATGTTCTTCCTGACATAAGCGCATCCATACCCTTCTGGACAAGACGCTCTGTTCTTGTATCAATAGATGAAGTAGCTTCGTCAAGAATAAGTACAGGAGGGTCTGCAACGGCTGCTCTTGCAATTGCAAGAAGCTGTCTCTGTCCCTGACTTAAGTTAGCACCACCGCCATGAAGCACAGTGTTATAGCCATCAGGAAGTCTCTTAATGAATCCATCAGCATTAGCAAGTCTTGCTGCCGCGATACATTCAGCGTCACTCGCCTCAAGTCTTCCATATCTGATATTGTCCATAATTGTACCTGTAAAGAGATTCGTATCCTGAAGAACGATACCAAGACTTCGTCTTAAATCATCCTTCTTGATTTTATTGATGTTAATTCCATCATATCTGATCTTTCCGTCCTGAATATCATAGAATCGGTTGATAAGATTAGTGATTGTAGTCTTTCCTGCACCTGTACTTCCGACAAATGCAATCTTCTGTCCCGGTGTAGCATACATTTTAATATCGTGAAGTACCATCTTGTCCGGATTGTAACCGAAGTCAACTCCGTCAAATGTTACATCACCGGCAAGTCTTCTGTATTCAGCACTATTGCCGTCCTTTGCAGGCTTCTTCCAAGCCCACATCTCAGTATTTTCCTCAGTCTCGATAAGCTCATTGTTCTTGTTGTATCTTACATTTACAAGCTCAACAAAACCTTCATCAACCTCTGGCTTCTCGTCACATAAATCAAATACTCTTCCAGCACCAGCCATCGCCATAACGATACTGCTCACCTGCTGGCTTATCTGGGTTACAGGCTGCGTAAAGCTCTTATTAAGACTTAAGAAAGCAACAAGTGTACCAATAGTAAGTCCTGAAAAATCACTCAGGGCAAGAATACCACCAACTATTGCACATAAAACATAGCTGATATTACCGATATTACTATTAACAGGCATTGTAATATTGGCAATCTTATTCGCATTGTTGGCACTATCACGAAGCCTGTTGTTAATCTCCTTAAACTGCTCAATACTCTTATCCTCATGGCAGAACACCTTAACAACCTTCTGCCCTTCCATCATTTCCTCGATATAGGCATTAACCTTACCGATATCTTTCTGCTGTTCAATGAAATACTTTCCAGAAACTGCACTCAGCTTGGAAGTTACATAAAGCATGATAATTACCATCACAACCGATACGATTGTAAGCGGAATATCAAGAACAATCATACTTACAAATGTAGATACAAGTGTAATGCATGAATTGATAACCTGAGGTATACTCTGGCTTATAAGCTGTCTTAATGTGTCGATATCATTAGTATATACTGACATGATATCGCCGTGTGCATGAGTATCAAAATACTTAATAGGAAGTGATTCCATGTTAGTAAACAACTCTAATCTTAACTTCTTCAAAGTTCCCTGACCAACATTTACCATAATTCTGTTATAGCCATATGAACATAATACTCCAACCATAAGAACTGCACCCAGCTTGATAAGTGCGCCCGCAAGCGGTGCATAATCATGTACTGCCGACTGTGTCAGAGGAATAATGTAGCTGTCAATAAGCTTCTGGATAAACAGTGTTGCAACCAAAGTTGTAAGTGCTGAAACAAGTATGCACACAAGCACTGCTATGCAGGAAAACTTATAATTCTTTAAAATATATCCAAGCAGCCTCTTCATAAGAGGAAGCGGATTTTCTTTATTCTTCTTATTCTTCATATCAATATTCTTATCCATACTTTGCCTCCTATTCTGCTGCCTCGTCAAAATCGCCGCCGCCCTGTGTCTGGACATCGTAGATTTCGCGGTAAACCTTATTGTTTTCAACAAGATTTTCGTGAGTATCAAAACCACTCACACAGCCATTCTCAAGAACTAATATTCTGTCTGCGTCCTGAATACTTGAGATTCTCTGCGATACGATAATCTTGGTAGTTCCCGGTATCTTTGTTGCAAATGCTTTCTTAATCTTAGCGTCTGTGGCTGTATCAACAGCACTTGTTGAATCATCAAGAATAAGGACCTTAGGGTGCTTAAGCAGTGCTCTTGCGATACAGAGTCTCTGTCTCTGACCACCGGAAACATTGCTTCCGCCCTGCTCAATCCATGTATTGTATTTGTCAGGCATTCTTTCAATAAACTCATCTGCACAAGCCTGACGGCATGCCTCAATACACTCCTCCTCAGACGCATTTTCATCGCCCCATCTTAAATTATCAAGAATAGTTCCTGAGAAAAGCACATTTTTCTGAAGAACAACCGAAACCTCATTACGAAGAGTTTCAAGGTCATAATCTCTTACATCAATTCCGCCTACGCACACTGAACCGTCCTTAACATCGTATAGACGGCTTATAAGATTAACGAAGCTTGACTTACCACAGCCGGTTCCACCGATAATACCGATTGTCTCACCTGCATTAATATGGATATCAATATCCTCAAGGGCGTCTTTGTCGCTGTCTTTCTTATATGTGAAGTTCACATGGTTGAAATCGATTCTTCCATCAGGAACTTCCATAACAGGATTCTCTGGGTCAATAATATCAGCCTTCTCATTGAGAACCTCTGCGATTCGTCTTGCACTCGCTGCACTCATTGATACCATAACAAATATCATAGAAAGCATCATAAGTGACATCATCATGCTCATTACATAACTAAACATTGAAGTCAGGTTACCTGTTGTCATAGTTCCATCAGCAATAAAATGTGCCGCAAACCATGAAAGCGCAATAATACTTCCGTATATAACGAACATCATAATAGGATTGTTAAACGCAAGCCATGATTCTGCCTTAACAAATGTCTTGTAAAGATTCTCGGCAGCCTTAGTAAATTTCTTATTCTCATGGTCTTCTCTTACAAATGCTTTGACAACCCTTATTCCTGTAACATTCTCCTGAACGCTTGCATTTAAGTCATCATATTTAGCAAAACCCTCTGTAAAGATAGGTGTTACCTTAAATATAATGAAGAAAAGCGCACAGCCAAGAAGAATAAGTGCACCTAAGAATATAAGACTTAATGTAGGATTGATGATGAAACACATAACCATACTACATATCATCATAAGTGGTGCTCTTACTGCAATTCTAAGAATCATCTGGTATGCATTCTGCACATTTGTAACATCAGTAGTCATACGGGTAATAAGACCTGCTGTGCTGTATTTGTCGATATTAGAGAATGCAAAATTCTGGATATTCGAATATATTCCTTCTCTTAAATTACATGCAAATCCGGTCGACGCAGAAGCCGCATATTTTCCTGCCTGAATTCCGCAGAAAAGACTTATAAATGCAAGCACAATCATAAGTCCGCCGTACATGAACACCTTGCTCATGTCCCCGGCCTGAATACCCTTATCGATAATACTTGCCGTAACAAACGGAATAAGTATTTCCATAAGAACTTCAACAATTATGTATATTGGTGTTTTTATCGAGTCTTTCTTATATTCACCAATATAAGCTGATAAAGTTTTTAACATTTCTTACACTTCCTTTCACAGTTATTCACATCATCGTACACTTTTTGTAACAGACGGTGTAATTCTTCTTTTTCATCAGCGGAAAGTGCTGACAAAAACCATTTCTCTTTCTCAAGCATAGCCTTGCCTGCATGAACGCACATGGCTCTGCCTTTGTCTGTTATTCTCACATGCTTGACTCTCTTATCCGATGGGTCATAGAAACTTTCTATCATTCCCTTCTTTTCAAGTCTCGCTGCTGTTCCCGCTATTGTCGCCTGAGCTACGCCAAAATGCTTCTCAAGCTCCTTAAGCGTAATACATTCATCTTTAGTTTCATTAATAATAATCAGCATCTTAACCTGCGAAGATGTCATGTCATCTTCTCTTAACTTCTCATTGGCACATCTTCCAAGAATATCATTAAGACGCTTTATAAGTTCTCCGCAATGGAGTGACTCTCGTTGCATGATAGCTTCCTTTCTTAATAGAATGACATCTACGCCTGCCATTCTTATGATAAAATTCTCAAGTAGCTTTGCTATAATACAAAAATGACAGCACGCTGTCAATAGCGTGCTGTCATTTTATTTTTATTTAATATTTAATGCTATCTGTAATAAGCAGGCTTAAGATGAACCGGAACACCATCTGAATACTCTGCAATATTAGTTCCCTGGATAAGTGGTCTTGCATACTTAATATACTCCTCAGAAATATCCGTTCCGTCTGCAGTTATCCACTCTGCCGGAAACTTCTTTTCCTTATTGCATATCTCATTCACATCTGCAAGTCCGTAATTAATCTCATATCCATTAGTATCATCTCTTACAAATGTCACCATCTTTCCAGTCTCACCGTTAAGAGCTGCAACAACCGCTGCCTTTCCTGCCTTTTCGGCTTCTTCAATATCTGTCGCGGAAGCGAGAAGTGAAGAACATCTCTGTGGAAGATTAAGCTCAATGATTCTGCATTTGATTCCAAATTCTGCTTTAACATAATTCTCAAGATACTTTCCACATCCTGTAAGCATTTTATGTCCGAATCCATCAACCGATGCTGCGTCTGCATATTCACATATGAATCTGCCGTCTTTGTCCGCAATTCCTTCTGATACACATACAACAACAGCAGTTTCCTGCTCTAGTGCATCCTTAAGCGACTTCTTGAATTCTTCCATATCAAATGCATGCTCCGGCATATATATAAGATAAGGATTTCTGCTGTACTCTGTTCTTGCAAGTACTGACGCTGCTGTAACCCAGCCAGCATGCCTTCCCATAAGTTCAACAATTGTCACAGATGGATGTGCATAGCATGTTGCGTCAAGTATAATTTCTCTTAATGTTGAGGCAACATATTTAGCAGTTGAACCATACCCCGGAGTGTGGTCTGTCATAACAAGGTCGTTATCAATCGTCTTAGGTACACCTATAAATCTTATGTCCGATTTCTTCAATAACGCCACTCTTGATAACTTCGACACCGTATCCATTGAATCATTGCCGCCAATATAGAATACATATCCAATGTTCATCTGTGCAAATGCGTCAAATAATTTATCATACACCTTATCGCCTAAATCTTCTGGAAGCATGTACCTGCAGCTTCCAAGAAAAGAAGCTGGTGTTGTCTTTAATCTTTCAATCGGCTCATTATCTGCCACCTCAGAAAGATTAATAAAATTGCCTGCCAGAAATCCTTCAATTCCATGCACCATGCCATACACAGTGCCAACATTTTCCTTATTCCTAAGTCCTTCCTCAATCACACCATACAAAGATGAATTAATAACCGCTGTCGGTCCGCCTGACTGACCCACCAGAATATTCTTTAACATACCTGTGCCTCCTGATTTGTTATACGTCTTTTTTCCGTTGCCGTTGCCGTTGCGTTTGCTGTTGCTTAGATTGTATCACCTGCGGATTATTGATTGCAACATGATACCTATAGGTAGTCGCATTTTTAATTTTCTTATAGGTACATTTCCTCCAACGAGTTGACACATCCCCGCTAAGCGTATAATATTCAGTTATTCACACATTTAAGGAGTTTAATATGAGATTCGTAATACAGCGTGTTAATCATGCAAATGTTAAGATAGACGGCGAAGTTGTTGGAAGTATCGGACATGGTCTTCTGATTCTTTTCGGAGCTGGTCAGGGCGATACTGAGGAAATGCTTCCAAAATATGTAGATAAAATATGCAAAATGCGTATTTTTCAGGACGAGAACGACAAAACTAATCTGTCTCTGGCAGATGTTGGCGGTGAACTGCTTATCGTGAGCCAGTTCACACTATACGCAGATTGCCGCAAGGGCAACCGCCCAAGCTTTATTAATGCCGGCGCGCCTGATATGGCTAATGACCTTTATGAAAAATTTGTGGCAATGTGCCGTGAGCGTGTTCCTAAAGTGGAAACCGGCAGATTCGGTGCTGATATGAAGGTCAGTCTTGAGAACGACGGTCCATTCACAATACTGATAGATAGCGAGGATTTCTGATATGTTTAGAATGTGGTGTAAAATATTTGACGACAGACAGCATCTAATCAAAGACACTGTTATTAAAAATGCGGATCCTAATTTAAACAGAACCCGCAAAATATTCGCTGCTATTCATGACGCATGCTATGAATTCGACCTTGCCGAACCAATCTGGCTTGATTCAAATGTTTCAGAATTCCAGCGCCACTCGAAAGTACGCTTCACTAAAGATAACTTTGTTGAAGATATCGAATTTGCTTATATGGAAATTGAGGTTATTGAGGAAGATTAGGATAGGAGGACATATAACCTGCCCTCCTGTTTTATTTAGTCTTAACTCTTACCTTCTTTCCTGAAAATGCAATTCCAAATTTCAGGATATCATTAATTCCTTCCTGCTTCATCTCAGAATCATATCTCATATTATCAATCTGAGTCAGTGCCTCATCTGCAAATGTATCAAGTGAATCTGCACTCAATCCATTCTTCCATTTTAATTCCAATATAATTCCCGGATACCTGTTTTCTCTTGGAATAAGGCTGATATCATATCTTCCATCACCGGATTCCCTGTTGGATTTAATCTTGTACTGGTTATCCATCAATGCAATCAGCCCCAGCATTAAACCATGATAAAAGCCCTCTGCTCCTCCATCATAAAAACTTATAGATTTATCCATGTATTCAGATATTGCAATCTGCAATTTTTTATAATCATTTGCATAAAGACTCTCTGCAATCTTGTTAGCAGTAGTTCTTGTGATAGCACCTATCTGCAGCAAATGTGACAAAATTTCATTCTTGTAAACTGCTGCGATTTCCCTGTTAGGAATGGAAACTTCGCACAGATATGAACCATCTGCCTGCAAATCTTTTCTCGGTGTTTTCAGATATCCTGCCACTAACAACAGACTGTATATATTAGCTGGGTCATCTGCAATCGACCTGTATACAACATTCTGATCAATTCTGGCGATAACAGGCTCTCCCTGTAAAAGTGCATAAAGTCTCTCCGTTATGTCATCAGTGGCAATTCCTAGTACATCTTCAAGAATCTCATTCTTTCCTGTATTAACCCAATAAGCCTGCGGAATACCGCCTTTAGAAATATAATTGATAACCGACCATGGATTGTATATCTCCTCGTTACCAAATAAATATCCATCATACCATTCCTTCAGTTCATCTTCCTTATCGGACATGCCATAATATTCAAGCATCTCACTTACTTCATCACCTGTAAATCCGAAGAAGCTGTCATACTCTTCATCCATGACTGAATTAACTGTCAGATTATTAAGTCCGCTAAATATACTTTCCTGAGCAATACGAAGAATTCCCGTAAGAAATCCATACGAAAGATTTCTGTTATCTTTAAATGCTCCTGAGAAGAAATTTCTCATAAATCCAATAATCTCATCATAGAAATCTTTTGAATATCCTTCCTGTATAGGCGTATCGTATTCATCAATTATAATAATCGGTGCCTTGCCATAATGCACAGCCAGCATTTTGGACAAACGCTCAAGTGCAGAAGTAAGCTCAACTTCATTGGCTGTGCCATTAAGAAGCTTTAAAAAATATTCCTTTTCATACTCTGACAGTTTATCACTGCCAAGCAATTCCTGATGTCGTCCAAATTCTTCCTGTAAAAGTCCTCTAATCTTATCAATCGTTGCCTGCCATGTATCAAATTTAACATCTTTAAATGTAAGAAAAATCACAGGATACTTGCCCTGATGTGAACGATATTCCTCCCCACACTGCCAGATTGCCTGATTTTTAAAATATTTGCTTGTATCCTCATCAGATATCTCAAAGAAAACCCTTAACATATCCATATTCAGGGTCTTTCCAAATCTCCTCGGTCTTGTAAACAATGATACCAATGGCTTCTGGTCAAGAAATTCCTTGATTAATAACGTCTTATCTACATAATAATATTCTGACTGCGCACGCACATAATCTGATATCCCAATAGGAAGTGCCTTCAAGCCCTTTCGTCCGGATTTCTTTACATACTTTCCCGTTGAAACCCTTTTATCAGCAGGTTTTTCTGCATCATCAGGAATTCTCCATGTTCCATTCTCCTTAACAGCCCCAGCCACTTTTCCTTTTTTGCACATATCATTCACAGCTCTTGAAGAAATTCCCCATTCTGCAGCTTTCTCTTTACAACTTTTCATCTGAACCCCCTCTTTCATTCCCACCGTCAACAATATATCTTACGCAAATTATAGCATTTTATGCGAAGAATATCAACTTTAGTCCGCAATATATCAGTTTTAGTGCGAAATCATTCTGCCTTTCATATTCATTTACAAATAAAAAGTTCGTTATATATATTTTGCTCCATAAAGATATGATATAATTAAATTCCTCACAAAGGAAGGAACTCACATGATATACACGATAGAACAAATAAAAGAAAAATGCCGGAAGGTATTTGAAAAGCAGGATTTTGTAAAAGAAGCTTATCTGTTTGGCTCATATGCAAGAGGAGAAGCAACTGAGAATAGTGACATAGATTTCATGATTGTTCTTAACAGGGCTGTAGGCATGGAATTTTTCGGATTATATTATTATCTTCAGGAAGAGTTCGGGAAAAATGTTGATGTTATAAGCGAGAAAGAAGCCTATGAGATAATGCCAGAAAGTATTGAAAGAGATAAATTAAAAGTCTATGGCTAGAGATAAAATAACAGATTGAATATTACAAGGAAAGGGAGTAAAGTAACCAGCTTTACTCCCTTTCTTTATAATCACATAGTAACCCCCTAATTCAAACATTCAATCAGCACAACTGCGCCATCATTCCACCTTGCAATCCTGCCATTATACATCTCATCAGCTTCCTGCTGTGAAACAAGCACCTGACCGCGGTTTGCTGCCCTTTCCGCTGATTCTTCCGAAGCGTAGTAATCAACCTTGCATTCATCTACAACATTTTTTACACCTGAAGAGAAATCATAAACTGTGAACCTTTCAAGACCATCACCCTGCCATACGCCTTTTATTCCGTCCATAATATAATAATTACCATTCTCTGAAACAATCGAAACAAATCCATTCTGTGAGTGGCTGTTCCCAACTTCTTTTGTATACAAAATCTGACCTGTAACACCATCTTGAGCTGTCACCGTAACATATTTTCTTGTATCCTTAAGTGCCTCATCGACATTATTGATATCCACAGCATTTCCGTATATTTCTATCGATACAGCATCATCAACACCATCATGTGTGAGATCATATTTATATTCCATAACAAGGTAATTCTGCATTTTAGCATTATCCGTCTGAGTATCAGCGTCAATTCCGCTTTCCGGCAGTTCACTACTGCCCTTAACACTTCCACCTCCAAATGCCAGAACAGTAACAGCCACAACAATCATTATCAGTACAAATGCTGCACTTTTGTATGTTTTCCTGCTGCCAGCAATTCTTTCAATCCGCTTCTTAAGTTCGCGATAACCAGCGGACGCTCCTGATAAAAGATATATATCCGATAATCTGCCGGAATGTCTGGTGGCAGCATTTAACAGCACCTCACCATATTTCTGTCTCTCGCTTGCACTGCAATTTCTTATAACTGCTTCATCACAGAATAATTCGCAATCCTCTTTGTGAAAATGTGCTGCCACCCACACAAGCGGATTAAACCAGTATATACATACACACAACATCCTCACTAACGCCCACCAGTTGTCTCTGTGTCTGTAGTGAGTCATCTCATGGTTTATTATAAATTCATTATTCAATACATTATCATTAACATAAACTGCCGGATGGACTACCCCATACAGACAGGCTGAATCCACAGCATCAGTATTATAAATGTTAATTCTGCCTCTTTTGCCTGTTAACTTTCTTGATGACATAAGTCTGCCTGTAAATATGAGATTGCTCACAACTACAACAGCAAACATAACTACCATACCAGTCAGCCATATAATCCGCATATAATCTACAATCTTCACATAATCATCTGACTGCACATGACTTGCTGACCGCACATAACCTCCTGTCTGTGAATTGCCATCTGACATCATGCTGCTTCCTGTCTGTATATTACCATCCGACTGTGCACCACTTCCTGCCTGCAGATTACCGTCCGACCGTGCACCGCCTCCTGCCTGCGAATCATCACCAATCTGTGGATCCGATACACTGTCCGATTTTTCCTGTACTTCGGTTGTTATGTCTCTGCTTTGAAGATTCATTACATTTTTAGTTAGATAATCGGTTACATTTACAACATTTCCAAATAACTGCACTGGTATAAGAAGCCGAATAGCAACTAACGCCCACAGTACGCAGATTACTCCGCTCTTTACTTTGCTACCAAAAAGTTTTCGCAAAATCATTACCACAACAATCATTATGCTTGATGTTATAACTACATTAATCAGCTTTCTCACCTGCCTTTTTCAATATAACCTGTAACTCATTAATCTCATCTTTGCTAAGTTCGTTAGATTTGACAAGCGTACTCATCATCATGTTGACTGAACCCTTAAACACTCTGTCAAGCAGACTCTTTGTCTCCGACAATGCCACATTCTCCTTCTTTACCAGCGGATAATATTCTCTCGCCCTGCCGCCTTCACTGTAAGCAATCAGCCCTTTATCCACCATTCTTCCAAGCATTGTGACAACCGTACTTTTGCTCCAGCCAGTCTCCTCTTCGAGCATGTGAAACAACTGCATCATAGTATACGGCTGCTCCCATAGCTTCTCCATAATTAACCATTCACTCTTATTTAAATTCATCGTGATTTCCCCCTGTCCGTTCTACATCTGTCAACCTTAGAACAGCGTTTTGTTTTACAGTTATCAACCACTTTCCTAAAATTTAACAACTTCTAACTTTAAAATGCAGCTTATTTTATGTTGCATTTTCCCGCATTAAAAAATGCGGACTCCACCCAGAATCCGCATCAATTACATATAATTTATTACTCATTGAACTACACATTAAACAATAACATTTCGCTCTTCCCCAGCCATAAATGCTTTGATATTAAGATATATCTCGTCCATCAGGCGGGTTCTCGCCTCGTAGGTCGCCCATGCAACATGAGGAGTAACGATAAGCTTGTTGCTGTCCTTGATTGTAAGAAGAGGATTGTCCTTAGCAACCGGCTCAGTAGTTATTACATCAAGTCCTGCTGCTGCAATCACGCCTTCGTTAAGCGCTCTTACAAGGTCTGCGTCATTAACAATCGGACCGCGTCCAAGATTCAGAAGAACAGCGCTGCTCTTCATCTTCTTAAGTGTCTCATAATTAAACAGATTTTCTGTATATTTGTTAAGCGGTGCATGAATTGATACGATGTCCGATTTCTTCAAAAATTCATCAAGCTCGTATCTTTCATATGGCACATCATAGCTGTGTCCGCTTGCTGAATAATATATTACATTACAGCCGAAGTCTGCCGCAATCTTAGCAACACCTCTTCCTATATTGCCAAGTCCGACGATTCCCCATGTCTTTCCTGCCAGCTCATGGAACACATTTGCAAAATGTGAGAAGCAAGGCCACTCGGCATACTCGCCGCTCTTTACGAAATCATCATAATATCTCATCTTCTCGACAAGATAGAATGCAAGTGCAAATGTATGCTGTATAACTGACTGTGTTGAATATCCGGCAACATTGGCAACTCTTATTCCATGCGCTTTGGCATATTCTGTATCAATATTGTTGTAGCCTGTAGCTGCCTCTGCCACCATCTTAAGATTAGGCGCAGCTGCCATACACTCTGCGTTCATGTTAGTTTTATTAATAATAACAACATCAGGATTATGCTCTTTCATTCTTGCAACAGCTTCCTCATAAGAACTTAAGCTGTATGTCACAACCTCGCCAAGCCTGTTAAACTGCTCAAGCGAAATATCATCTCCGTATGTCATAGTTTCCAACATAAGTATCTTCATAATAATCCTCCGTTTCTGCACATTATTGCATAATTATCGTACATTTTTAATAATTTCCCTGTACTGTTTATTTAATTTCACAAGCTCCCTGTCTACATTTTTCAGTAAAAAAAGTCGTCCTGCGCCTTTCATTTTCTTAAATGGTTTTACAGTCAGCCTGCTATGTATGTCGACATTGTCGCTGTCATCATCTGCATAATTTCTGATTGCTATTAATACAGTCTGCATACAAACCTCCCAAAAGACATTGAATACTACCGCATTATACATCTTAATTAAAGCAGATATTGTCGAACCACCGTCTGATTAAATATTTGCAACAAGTTCCTTCATAACCTTGACATTGTTAGCAATTGCAAGCTTTTCAAATGCTGGGTAATCCATTGTTGCACTGTCATCAGCCTTATCTGATATAGTTCTTAATATTACAAATGGAACTTTATTAAGATAAGAAACCTGTGCAATCGCTGCGCCTTCCATCTCTGTACAGAAGCCATCGAAATTGCTGCTGATTCTTTCCTTAACAGCCTTATCTGATATGAACTGGTCGCCGCTTACAACTCTGCCGACATGTACTCCGATTTCCGGAACCGCATTTTTACAAGCCTCGCCAGCCAGTTTAATAAGTCTTTCATCTGCTGCAAATGAAAGTGTATCCATTCTTGGAATCTGTCCCAAAGGATATCCAAATCCTGTCGCATCCATGTCATGATGAAGAACATCTGACGAAATAACAACATCTGCAATATCAATCTCTGCCTTAAGTGAACCAGCGATTCCTGTATTAATAATGTAGTCAGCCTTAAAATCATCGACAAGAATCTGTGTGCATGCTGCCGCATTAACCTTACCAATTCCGCTTCTTACAATAACAACATCTTTTCCAGCAAGCTTTCCTGCTTTAAATGTCATGCAAGCCTTAGTTTCCTCGCGGGTAATCTCCATTACCTCAACAAGCTGTTCTACTTCTTCGTCCATTGCGCCAATAATACCTATCATAAATCCTCCTTATATATCCATTTCAAACTGCATACATTATAATTGAACATTTGCAATAAAACAACTTATGCTTTTTCATATCCTGCAAAAGTGTTATACTGTAATCAGGTATATGTACTAACATTGTGAGAAAATGATAAATTATCGCATAGCACGCTTGCGCTGCTTGTCGTTCGCAGCGGTACTAAGCTTGCTATAAGCATATATCTGAGATATCTGCTTACAGCTCGCTAAGTGCCGGCGACTCCAAAGCACTCTGCGCTAATTTATCATTTTCTCACAACAATACATATACCGAATAGCTAATAATGTAAAAAGGATAAGTAAGGAGATTTTTATGAAATTTAAGACTTCGGGCGTATGTTCCCGCGCGATAGATTTTGATGTTGTTGATGGAAAGGTTGTTAATGTGCGTTTTACTGGCGGATGTGCCGGCAATACACAGGGTGTTGCTGCTCTTATTGAGGGCATGGACATTGACGAAGCCATCAAGAGAATGGACGGTATCAAATGTGGTTACAAGGACACATCATGTCCAGACCAGCTCGCTAAAGCCTTAAAGGAATATAAGAAAGAGAATGAATAGTGTTGCGCGATTTAAAAGAGTTTATGTTGAGATAACAAGCAGCTGCAACCTGCACTGCTCTTTCTGTCAGGAAACTCTGAGAAAACCACATTTTATGAGTGTGGAAGAATTCCGCACAGTGATTGAAAGAATCGGACATTACACGAATTACATTTATCTTCATGTTAAAGGTGAACCGCTTCTTCACCCACAGCTTGGCGAGATTCTTAAGATATGTCAGGACGCGGATATGACAGTTAATCTTACTACCAATGCCACTCTTATTAAAGAGAAGCTTCCGGTTTTACTGGAATATCCTGTACATCAGATTAATGTGTCGCTTCACAGCGCTGACGATAATGACTGTATTGACATGGATTCTTATATTCATAATCTTTTTGAATCATGTGAGATACTTCTTGACAAGACTGACACTGAGATTTCGCTAAGACTCTGGAATACCAAGAAAGAGCCATTTCTATTTGGCGAGAAGAACTGCACAATTAAAAGACATCTATATATAAATGTGCAGTCTCCGTTTGAATGGCCTGATGTGAACAGCACTTATTGCAATGACCGCGGGTTCTGTCAGGGACTCCGCCAGCATATGGCTATTCTGTGTGACGGCACTGTCGTTCCATGCTGTCTTGACGGTAACGGAGTGATGGCTCTTGGCAATATTCTTGATTCAACACTTGAAGAAATCCTCGCATGCCCGCGAAGCGTCGCATTTATGGAAGGGTTCAAGAAAAAGACTGCGGTTGAACCGCTCTGCATGCATTGCAGCTTTAAAGAAAGATTTGCTCACAAAATGTAATGATACATTTGAACAAATCGGACATTTTATTATATTTTCAGGAGAATGACTTATGAAAAAAATAGTACTTACCGGCGGTGGTACTGCCGGACATGTAACACCTAATATTGCCCTGCTTCCAAGCCTTAAGGAAGCCGGCTACGAAGTTTTCTATATCGGCTCTTATACTGGTATTGAGAAAACTCTTATTGAAGATCTTGGAATTCCTTATTATGGTATTTCATCTGGCAAGTTAAGAAGATACAGAAGTCTTAAGAATCTGTCTGACCCATTCCGTGTGCTTCATGGACTTTTTCAGGCTAAGAAGCTTATGAGAAAGATTAAACCTGATATCGTATTCTCTAAGGGAGGCTTCGTGTCTGTACCTGTTGTTCTTGCCGCCGGAAGCCGTCATATTCCAGTAATTATTCACGAATCTGATATGACACCGGGACTTGCCAACAAGATTGCCATGAGAAAAGCAACTAAAATATGCTGCAACTTCCCAGAAACACTCAAATATCTTCCAGAAGGAAAAGCTGTTCTTACAGGTTCGCCTATCAGACAGGAACTTCTTCTTGGTAATAAGGCTGCCGGACTTGACCTGTGCAACTTCACAACTGACAAACCGATTATTCTTGTTGTTGGCGGAAGCACTGGTGCTGTCCATGTAAATGAGGCTGTAAGAAGCATTTTACCTGAGCTTCTTAAGGATTTTCAGGTTGTTCACCTGTGCGGAAAAGGCAAGATGGACGAATCACTGAATGGCACTCCGGGCTATGTCCAGTTTGAGTACATAAGTGAGCAGATGCGCGACCTTTTTGCAATCAGTTCTATCGTTATTTCCCGTGCAGGTGCTAATGCGATATGCGAACTGCTTGCCCTCAAGAAGCCTAATCTTCTGATTCCGCTTTCTGCTAATGCAAGCCGCGGCGACCAGATTCTTAATGCCAATTCTTTCAAGGAGCATGGTTATTCTATGGTTCTTACTGAGGAGGATATGAATAAAGATACTTTACTTGCCGCTGTCCGCGAGCTTTACGCTAACAGACATCAGTATATCCTTAATATGGAAAAGAGTGAGCAGCAGGATTCTATTGACAAAATTATGAATTTAATTAAAGATAATAGTAAATAATAATCCGGAGGTGATTTTATGGGCGCTGTTAAACATAGCCGTCAGCGTGACGCTATCAAAACATTTCTTATGTCACGCAAAGACCACCCAACTGCCGATGTTGTATACACATTTGTCAAAAATGATTTTCCAAGCATAAGTCTTGGAACAGTTTATAGAAACCTTTCTTTTCTTGTGGAGCATGGCGAAGCCGTCACTGTTCCATGCGAGGACGGTTTCGTGCATTACGATGCCAATACGAAGCCGCATCTGCATTTTCAGTGCAGAAGATGCAAATGTTTAATTGATATCACTAATCCATCTGACAATGAAATCCTTGAAAATCTCGGAGCTAATGTCTCATCACATTTTCCTGGCAAAATCGAGGCTGGTTCAGTCTGCTTCTATGGATTGTGTGAAAAATGTGCTTCGGAAAATTAACATTTTTACAAGTCAGCAAAATAAAAATAGGAATCATTCCTATTTTTATTGACAAGCTGATTTATTTCTGTTATATTCTAGTTACGAACTGATGAAACATTTTCAAAGGTTTGGATAGGTAAAGTTCAGGCAGATGCCTGTTATGTTTATAAACGAAAGGAGATTATTATTATGAAGTATGTATGTACAGTATGTGGTTATGTTTATGAGGGAGAAGCTCTTCCAGCAGATTTCGTCTGTCCAGTATGTAAGGCACCAGCAAGCAAGTTCGCTGCCCAGACAGGAGAAAGAGAATGGGCTGCTGAGCATGTTGTTGGCGTAGCTAAGGGCGTAAGCGAGGATATCGTTGCTGATTTAAGAGCTAACTTTGAAGGTGAATGTTCAGAAGTTGGTATGTACCTTGCTATGGCAAGAGTTGCTCACAGAGAGGGTTATCCAGAAATCGGTCTTTACTACGAGAAGGCTGCCTGGGAAGAAGCTGAGCATGCTGCTAAGTTCGCTGAACTCCTCGGCGAAGTTGTAACAGACAGCACTAAGAAGAATCTTGAGATGAGAGTTGAAGCTGAGAACGGCGCAACAGCAGGTAAGGTTGACCTTGCTAAGAGAGCTAAGGCTGCTAACCTTGACGCAATCCATGATACAGTTCATGAGATGGCTCGTGATGAGGCCAGACATGGTAAGGCATTCGAAGGACTTCTTAAGAGATACTTTGGTTAATTGCAAGTCCAATAGAATCGCATAATATAAGGATTTTTGAGAGGAATAAGTTTTGTGCTTATTCCTCTTTTTAATTTCTCCTTTTCCTTGAATTCGACAAAGTTAAATAGTATAATTTTGTTATAATTTATTGTGTAATTAAATATTTGTAGAGAAGGAGATATGGATTATGGTTTCATGGAACAATTTAGACACACTTTCATCTTACAAGGAGTTAGCAGATGTTAAGCCAGCCTGTCTTACAGAAGTTATGTCTGGTGATAATGGCGCAGAACGCGTCAAGAATTACAGCGTACCTATGGCTGCCGGTCTTTCATATAACTATGCTTCTAAGCAGGTTGATGAAAATGTGCTTGCTGCACTTGAAAAGCTTGCAGATGAAGCACAGCTTGCAGACAAGTTTAAGGCTTTATATAACGGAGAAGTTGTTAACACTGGTGAGAAGAGACTTGTTCTTCATCATATGACAAGAGGTCAGTTAGGCGATGCCGTTGAAGCTGATGGCGTTGATAAGAGAACATTTTATAAGACTCAGCAGGAAAGAATTGCTGAATTTGCTAACAAAGTACATAATGGTGAGATTACTAACGCAGCTGGTGAGAAGTTTACAACTGTTGTTCAGATTGGTATCGGCGGAAGCGACCTCGGTCCTCGTGCAATGTACATAGCACTTGAGAACTGGGCTAAGAAGAACAATGCATTTAAGATGGAAGCTAAGTTCATCAGCAATGTTGATCCTGATGATGCTGCCGCAGTGCTTGCTTCTACTGATGTTGCACATTCTATATTTGTACTTGTTTCTAAGTCAGGAACAACACTTGAGACTCTTACTAATGAGTCATTTGTTAAGGATGCATTAAAGAAGGCTGGACTTGATCCTTCTAAGCATATGATTGCTGTAACAAGCGAGACTTCACCACTTGCCAAGAGTGATGATTATTTAGACGCATTTTTCATGGACGACTATATCGGCGGACGTTTCTCTTCTACTTCATCAGTTGGCGGTGCAGTGTTATCACTTGCATTCGGACCAGAAGTATTTGCAGAATTCCTTGATGGTGCTGCAGAGGAGGACAAGTTATCAGCTAATCCTGATATGCGCAAGAACCCTGAGATGTTAGACGCCCTTATCGGTGTATACGAAAGAAATGTATTAGGCTATCCTTGTACAGCCGTTCTTCCATATTCACAGGCTTTAAGCCGTTTTCCTGCTCATCTTCAGCAGCTTGATATGGAATCTAACGGTAAGTCAGTAAACAGATTTGGCGAGCCAGTTACATATCCTACAGGACCTGTTATCTTTGGTGAACCGGGAACTAACGGACAGCATTCATTCTATCAGCTTCTTCATCAGGGAACTGATATTGTACCATTACAGTTCATCGGATTTAAGAACAACCAGTTAGAAACAGATGTTACAATTCAGGACAGCACAAGCCAGCAGAAGCTTTGTGCAAATGTTGCTGCTCAGATTGTTGCATTTGCATGTGGAAAGTCAGATGAAAACCTTAACAAGAACTTCAAAGGTGGCAGACCTTCAAGCATTATTATCGGCGACAAGCTTACTCCTAAGACACTTGGTGCTTTACTTGCCCACTTCGAGAACAAGATTATGTTCCAGGGATTCGTATGGAACATCAACAGCTTCGATCAGGAAGGTGTTCAGCTTGGTAAAGTACTTGCCAAGAAGGTACTCGCTCATGATACCGATGGTGCTTTAAAAGTATATAGTGATTTACTTAATATCTAATATGTTAACTGTTCAAAGCAGTTACTAACGAAAAAGGCAGGGACTTAAGTTTCATTAAGTCCCTGCCTTTTTTCCAATATACATTATATTACTGCTCATTAAAAAGTGCTGTTGAAAGATATCTGTCACCTGAATCTGGAAGAAGAGCAACTATTGTCTTTCCTGCATTCTCTGGACGGGCTGCAAGTATCTGTGCTGCCTTAAGTGCTGCACCTGAAGAGATACCAACAAGTATACCTTCACTCTTTGCAAAGCTTCTGCCTTCTACGAATGCATCTTCATTCTCGATTGCGATAACTTCATCATATATCTTAGTATTAAGTGTATCTGGAACAAATCCTGCACCGATACCCTGAATCTTATGTGGTCCTGCCTCACCCTTTGAAAGAACAGGGCTTGTAGCTGGCTCTACAGCAACAACCTTAACATCTGGGTTCTGTGACTTAAGGTATTCACCAACACCTGTAACAGTTCCGCCTGTACCTACACCTGCAACAAATATATCAACTTTTCCTTCTGTCTGCTCCCAGATCTCTGGACCTGTTGTAGCCTTGTGAATTGCTGGGTTAGCTGGGTTAACGAACTGACCTAAGATAACTGAACCAGGATTCTGCTCCTTTAATTCCTCAGCCTTAGCGATAGCACCCTTCATACCCTTAGCACCTTCTGTAAGAACAATCTCTGCACCATAAGCCTTAAGAAGATTTCTTCTCTCAACTGACATTGTATCTGGAAGAGTAAGGACTGCTCTATATCCCTTAGCAACTGCAACTGCAGCAAGACCAATACCTGTATTACCTGATGTTGGCTCTATAATCATTGCTCCTGGCTTAAGCTCGCCCTTCTTCTCAGCATCCTCAATCATAGCAAGGGCAACTCTGTCCTTAACTGAACCTGCTGGGTTAAGATACTCAAGCTTTGTAAGAAGTGTAACTCCTTCGATTCCTGCATTCTTAGCGTAACGACTTGCGTTAAGAAGAGGTGTGTTTCCAATAAGTTCCAATGCACTGTTAATTACTTTACTCATATTATTCCTCCTTGTTTTGCAGAGCAAAATCCGAGCCCCTCTGGCGAGGAGAGGAATTTTCCTCCTTATATTGAATGCATTTGCAAATATGCTTTTGCGTTCCTATTAACCTACTAACTTGATGTGTAAATGTGTTGTTGAATATAAAATACCACTATTATCCCTCAATGTCAACACCATTTTCATGACGAGTTTTAACCATTGCATCATGCGTAATATCTTTAATAACTTCACTGGCAATTATAAGTCCTACAACAGATGGAACAAATGCGGTTGAGCCCGGAATATCGCGTCTTTCTGTACATTTGTGGGCTGCTCCCGGAGGACATATACAGTTAGTACGACAGCTGATTCCCATATCCTCAATAGGACGAACGGGCTTTTCCTTAGAGTATACGACCTTAAGGTGCTTAACATTCCTCTTCTTTAATTCTCTTCTCATAACTTTGGCAAGCGGGCATACCGATGTCTTATATATATCAGCAATCTCAAACTCTGCAGGATTAAGCTTATTACCAGCACCCATGCTGCTTATAATCGGTGTTCCTGTTTCCTGACAAGCCATTACAAGCGCAATCTTGGCTGTTACAGTATCAACCGCATCTACTACATAGTCATATTTTGAAAAATCAAACTGATCTTTAGTCTCCGGAAGAAAAAAACATTTGTGTACTGTAACCTCACAATTTGGATTAATATCGTGAATTCTCTCTTTGCACACATCTGTCTTATACTGTCCTATTGTTTTTCTTGTTGCAATAATCTGCCTGTTAAGATTGGTAAGACACACCTTATCATCATCTATTACATCAATCGCACCTACACCGCTTCTTACGAGCGCCTCCACTGTATATCCACCAACGCCGCCTACACCAAATACTGCAACGCGGGAATTCTCTAATATATCCATAGCTTCTTTTCCAAACAGAAGCTCTGTTCTTGAAAACTGATTTAACATAGTTTGTCCTTTCTTTGCTTTTTGTATCTAAATTTTAATTCCTACTTATATGGTATGTCAATAATTATTAATTTTATATAAAATGCTTGCATTATCAAACCATTTGTTATATTATCATGTCAACAAGATGTAGTTTTCAATACTACATGTCATTATAGAAGGAGGAATTTATTATGACAACTTTTGCACCAGCACTTCATTTACAGAATGATAATATACACACTAAGATAAAGGCACAGATGATTATTAAAGACCCTGGCAGTTCGATAACACATTTTATCGGCATGCTTTGTGCAATTGCAGGTTTATTCCCACTTATTCTTAAAGCAGCCTCTTATGGAACAACCGTTTCTGTTGTTTCAATGACTGTATTTATGGTAAGTATGATTCTTCTGTATGCAGCAAGCACAACTTATCACACATTTGACATATCAAGTAATGTCAATATAGTGCTTAAGAGACTTGACCACTGCATGATTCCTGTTCTTATCGCAGGCTCATACACTCCTGTCTGCCTCGTTGTTCTTCATAATATATATGGCTATGTTATGTTTGGCATTGTGTGGGGAATCGCCATTCTTGCTATCGCATTCAAGCTTCTCTGGGTAACTTGTCCTAAGTGGATATCTTCAGTTCTCTACATTGTAATGGGCTGGACATGTGTTATGGCTCTTCCTCAGATATATTCAGCACTTGCCGGATCCGCTTTCTTCTGGCTTCTCGCCGGCGGAATCTTCTACACTATTGGCGGTGTAATATATGCAATTAAGATGCCTGCATTTAACGCAAAGCACCCTAACTTCGGAACACATGAAATCTTTCATGTATTTGTTATGGCAGGAAGCCTCTGCCACTTCATATTAATGTATAACTTCGTTGCAATTATGTAATTTCATCACAATACACTCTATAAAATATGTAAGCGGCGGATTTCCGCCGCCTTTATCTATATTAAGCACCTGCTTTGCCCTTTCAGGCGTTATCCCACTTATATAATGGAGACTGCCGGCTGTTTCTCCGCACACATTGCTTGTAAAATCATAAACAGGTGCCAATTTTACAGTATAGCCAATAATTACTCTCCAAGGTAATCCATAGGATTCACAGGAATACCATCTTTTGTCATTGCAAAATATATTCCCGGACCCTCTTCTTTATAGTATGCTGTTGGCTCGGCCACTGTACCAAGAAGCTGTCCGGCAGTAACTGTATCACCAATCTTAACATTTACATCTGAAAGCATTCCTGTTGTCATCTCATATCCATTGCCTGCTGCAACCTTTACAGTAAGTCCTGTCTCTGTATTTTCAGCAACATCAATAACTACACCAGAAACTGCTGCACATACCTTAGTTCCGACATCAGAAGCAACTACCATACCGGGACTGCATTTGTACATACCAAGAGTCTTAAAATATACAGTAGACTCCATGTTGTAACCAAGCGTAACAGTACCACTGACAGGCCAGTATATAAGCTCTCCCTGGTCAAATGTATACTTACTTATAGCATTTGCCATAACCTCAGCTTCAGTCATAGGCTTGACCGTCTGTTCCTCAGTCTGCGACTCCTTTGTCTGCTCTGTAACCTGATTCTCGGTTCCATCCCCGTCATCTGACATGCTTGCTCTCGCATTGGCATTGATTATATCGTCATCACCAACAGTTGGTTCTTCCACTGGAATATCCGGGTCATCATCTGTCTTGATAGCCACATTTCCTTCAGTTTCATTCAGATTCACAAGATTGTTATTCTTAGATTTCTTAACATTCTGTGCTACTGAAAATATCCCAAACACAAGCGCAACAATAACTGCCAGCGTAATAACTGCTGACACAACCTTAACCTTGTCGGTTCCACGCGTTCTTACATTCGCCATACTAACATCCTCCTATCATTTCGCAAAGCTTTGATGTTAATATAGTTTCCAGATTCGTGGAGTTTATACTGTTTTTTAATTGCAAAAATCCCCGCACACAAAGTGCGGGGAAATATTCAATAATCTTCTGACAATTTCGATATTACATCTCAACAGGAGTCTTAGTAAGCTTCCAGATTTCTGTAGCATACTCTTCAATAGTTCTGTCTGATGAGAACTTACCTGCCTTAGCTGTATTAGTCATAACAGTCTTAGCCCAGCCGTTCGTATCTCTGTATCTTTCATCAATCTTTCTCTGAGCCTCTGCATATGAACGGAAGTCCTTAAGAATGAAGTAAGTATCTGCTCTTCTGCCTCCATCATTATTAAGAAGAGAATTGTAGATATCTCTGAACATCTCTGTATCCTCTGGAGAATACTTTCCATTGATAAGTTCCATAAGAACATCTCTTATTTCCTGATCATTGTTAAAGATTTCCATTGGATCATATCCGCCCTCATTCTCGAAACGGATAACCTCATCAGAGCTGAGACCGAATATCTGTGCATTTTCAGCACCAACTTCATTAACAATCTCAACATTAGCTCCATCCATAGTACCAAGAGTAATTGCACCGTTAAGCATGAACTTCATGTTACCTGTACCTGAAGCCTCCTTAGAAGCTGTAGATATCTGCTCACTTACATCTGCTGCCGCAAATATAATCTCACCATTAGATACTCTGTAGTTCTCAATGAATACAACCTTAATCTTGCCCTTAATAGAAGCATCATTATTAATAACATTAGCTACATTGTTGATAAGCTTGATTGTCTGCTTAGCAATCTTGTATCCTGCTGCTGCCTTGGCACCAAAGATAAATGTTCTTGGAACCATATCATAATCAGGATTTCTCTTAATCTGATTGTACAGATACATAACATGTAAGATATTAAGTAACTGTCTCTTATATTCATGAAGTCTCTTAACCTGTACATCGAAGATAGAATTAGGATCAACATCAATTCCGTTATTCTCCTTGATATACTTGGCAAGACGAACCTTATTCTTATACTTAATCTGCATGAAATCCTGCTGTGCCTTAGGGTCATCAACATAGAGCATAAGCTTGTCAAGCTGGCTTAAATCTGTAACCCATCCATCACCAATCTTATCTGTAATCCAGTCAGAAAGAAGTGGGTTAGCATGCTTTAAGAATCTTCTCTGAGTAATACCATTAGTCTTGTTATTAAACTTCTCTGGCATCATTTCATAGAAATCTCTTAACTCCTGCTTCTTTAAGATTTCTGTGTGGAGCTTTGCAACACCATTAACAGAATATCCGGCAACAATTGCAAGATTAGCCATTTTAACCTGTCCGTCATAGATAATAGCCATCTTACGAACCTTCTCCTGATTTCCAGGATATTTAGCCTTAATCTCTTCTACGAAACGGCGGTTAATCTCTTCAACAATCTGGTAAATTCTTGGAAGAAGTCTTGAGAACAGCTCAATAGGCCACTTCTCAAGCGCCTCAGCCATAATTGTATGGTTAGTATAGGCAACCGTCTTAGTTGTGATATCCCATGCCTCATCCCATTCAAGTCCGTTCTCATCCATAAGGATACGCATAAGCTCTGCAACTGCAACAGTTGGATGTGTATCATTAAGCTGGAAAGTAACCTTCTTATAAATGTTCTTAACGTCCCCATTATTCATTGACTTATATCTGTCAACAGCTCTCTGTACACTTGCTGATACGAAGAAATACTGCTGCTTAAGTCTTAATTCCTTACCTGCATAATGGTTATCATTAGGGTAAAGTACCTCAACGATATTCTTTGCAAGGTTCTCCTCCTCGATAGCCTTCTGGTAATCACCCTTATCAAAAGAGTTAAGGTTAAATGTATTAACAGGCTCTGCATCCCAGATTCTAAGTGAGTTAACAGTATTATTGCCATATCCAAGAACCGGAATATCATATGGAACAGCGATTACAGAACGGTAATCTTCCTGAACAAACATATCTCTTCCAGTCTTTTCATCTCTGTAAGAACGAACATATCCACCGAACTTAACTTCATATCTGTATTCAGATCTCTTAATTTCAAATGGGTTGCCGTCCTTTAACCAGTTATCAGGAACTTCTACCTGATATCCGTCCTTAATCTCCTGCTTGAACATACCATATTTATAACGGATACCACAACCATATGCAGGATATTCAAGAGTTGCTAAAGAATCCATGAAACATGCAGCAAGACGGCCAAGACCACCATTACCTAAAGCTGCGTCCGGCTCCTGATCCTCGATAACATTAATGTCAAGACCAAGCTCGTCAAGAGCTTCCTTAATCTCATCATAAGCACAGAGATTAATCATATTGTTACCAAGTGCACGTCCCATAAGGAACTCCATAGACATATAATAAACCATCTTAGGATCGTCCTTCTCATACTGCTTATGAGTAGCAATCCATTTATCAATGATAATATCCTTAACAGCATACGAAACTGCCTGGAAAACCTCCTGCTGATTAGCCTCTTCAATATTCTTTCTGTAAAGAGACTTACAATTACTGATTACATTCTTCTTGAATTCTTCCTTACTGAAATTCTGTGTTAAACTTGTCGCCATGTATTTAAAACTCCCTTCTGAATATGGACGGCTCCCCAATACGCCGATATACCCTGTAAAAACTAAAATCCGCCCCACAATAGATGTTTTAATTATACATAATAATATTTACAAATGCAAACTTTATTATTCAATTGTCCTGCCACAAACGCATATATATTTTGTAACGATTAGTTTGTTTTATTTTATCTTCTTCTGAAAATCCATAATAAAGAATAATATCCTGATTAATAGCCTCGTATTTTGTTATCATTTCTTCACCACAAGCGCCGCCACCAATATAGTCTGTTTTCTCATTAATGATAAAATACATATAATCTTCCCCATCATCTTTTACAAGCAGTCTTATATTATCTATATCATCTTTTAACAAATCATCTTGTGACATGAATCTTAATGCGATTTTATACTCATCACTATCCTTCTTTATTTCATAAAATCTATATAAATCAATTAAACGATTATATACATCTTTTAAATTTTTACTTTCCATAACCAATTGCCATAATTATCTCTTTTTTACTACCTTTGAATTATTTGGCATAGCCACAGAATCTCCACCTATTGCTGTTATAACCACATTTTTAAAGCCAACCCTAACTGATGAATCATTCCCATTAAAGCTAATTCCTTGTGTCAAAAATCTGCTGGTAGCCATACTACCGTATAATTCAATTGAAAAAGGTTTATCATAATATGTTATAGGGTTAAGTATACTAGTAGATTTAACATACGCGCTTCCTGTAACGCTTTTTAATGGTTCATCAGACTCAATTGTAAAATATAATGTACCGTCAAACTTAAATCCTAAATGAAATGCCGCAAACTCAATTACTCCATCTACAGTATAATCATATGGAGCAACCAAATTTTCAGTTGCAATGTCTTCTATATCTTTGCATTCATACTCTCCATTCTTATTTCTTATCAAAATAAAAGTTGGTCCATCATTTAAATAAGCGTTCTCAACTTGAGTGCTACACTCTTGATTTTCTTTGGTAATACCATCGTCCTGAGCAAATATCGTTATAGGTGTATTAATTAATACAATAAATAAACTAGCAATTAATAAAAACTTTTTCATAAACATTCTCCTTTTATATTATTTTTCCCATCGTTCTTTTTTAATACATCTGGCTCTTTAGGCTGATACATTGTAAAAAATGATGCAGAATTAACAGACGCTTTTGCTGTTCTCTCAGCAGCATTAGCTATTACATTTAATATGCAATTTTTCATGACCGCTCCTTTCAATTTTTCTTATTGTAACTAGTTACTAACTTATAAATTCACTTTACAATATTTTCAAACTTTTTCAATACAATTTACGCGAACGGTCATTTTCCAACGTGAATTGCTATAATAAATAATTTTTATATAATTCTTTTATCTTTTCTAATATCAATAATGCAGAAATTATTACCAACAATATCCTTATATAATTACTATATTCTAATAAATTTCCACTCATATTATCTTTAAAAATTTCATTTATAAATTTCATAATTACAGTTATTCCTATTAGAATTCCATATTCTGCTAGACTTATTATTTTATAATTTCTTTTTTGATTTTCACTTAAAATCTTATTTTTATTCTCTAACGGTGCATATATAATAACAATAATAATAGCTAATAATATTCCTATTATACCTACAATCCCGTTACTTCTTATAAATCCCATTTTCAACAATATCATTGATATGATAAAAACAAACATATAAGAAATCAAACATTTGAAACGAGTTGATGCATGATACCCTCCTGTATATATTCTTACAGCAACCATGATTATATTATATATAACAGTATAGAAAAATTCCCCTATCATAATTCCCATAAAAAAAACAGCTATTACACTAATCATTCCTGATACTATCAAATCTAATCCATACACATATATATCTTTTCTGTCTTCTGATATAACATCACTTTCTATTAAAACTTCTACTATATTTTGTATCAATTTATTTATCATTTTGCCCCTCCATATCTATAGACTTTCCCAATGACAGCTCAACTCTGCACATAATATAGTCTGGTCGACGCATTTCATACGATATTTCCCCATTATATTTATCAACAACATCTTTAATATTCTTCAAACCATATCCATGCTTTCTGCTGTCTTCCTTAGTTGTCTGAGTATCTGTATTTATTTCCTTAATGCCATTCATTACCGAATTGCCTATATTAAAGCTCAATGTATCTTCTGTCCTGCATATCATCACATATATCTCAGGCTTGTCTGTTTTCAGGCTTGCTTCCATAGCATTATCAATAAGATTTTCTAATATTACATACATATCTATATCAGCTATTGATTCCTGCACATTTCCTAATACAATACACGTTTTCTGAATTCTAAGTTCTTCACACTGTAATATTTTTCTGTTAAGAAGATAATTAAGTACAACATTTGAAGAACATATTACTTCCTTTTCTACAGACTGCTCACCTGTGTACTTCTGCGTAATATTCTTTATTTTTTGCATTTCCCCCTTATCAGCTAAATCTGAAATAAGACTTAATATGTTCTTTTCATCATGCTTATACTTGCTATATCTTTCCTGAAGTTCAATTATCCCCTGAATATCCTTCTCTTTCTGTCTATATGCCTCTACAAGAAGCTCTTTCTCTATATTATGTTCGTAGACTTTTCGTTCAATAGACATCAGTACCATATTTATAATATTAACCGTGATTATTCCCACCACAGCAATCAGCGTATATAATGCTCTAATGCTTTCACTTTTATTTTCCTGATATACTATCAGACAGCATATAATTACTGAAACAACCGGAACTATACTTAATACCATCATGTATCTGTTATCCATATGCTCATTCATTGTCTTAAACTTAATTATCATATAGAAAAATATGCATAAAATCACCTGCGTAAGTACAAGTGAAATATACCTGCTTGATTCTCCATATTGTCCTACTTTTAAGAAATCTGTTCCTTTTATTACTCCTACAATTCCAGCGCCTAGCATTGCGGCACATACAATTGCCACCATCATCATGACATTATACATAATCTTCTGGGCAACATTCCCACATAAGAATACTGCGCTAAATGTTAATGATACAACTAGATATATAAGCACTCCCACGCTCTCAAAAAATATAATTCTGTTCATAATCTCAAGATACAGAACTGTTACTATAACTCCTGTTATATATGCACATTTTCTATTCTTCACCTCTTTCACGCCAAGACATTTTATAAGATAAAATATTATTGCAAATGCCTGAAAAATATTTACAAACACTTCTACCGCCTCGTACATAATTCGTATTCCCTTCTCACATTCTTTCGTCTGCTTCTGCTGATTTTATAAATACTGCCATTTATCATAACAGCTTCATCACAGGATATATTTTTTATATATCTTGGATTGAGCATAACTGAGCGCGATATTTTAATAAAACCATACTCTTCAAGTTTCTCTTCATATGTATGTAGCGAACCACTAAGTATCTTTTCTCCATCTTTTAAAGTAATCTTTAATTCATGGTCATACACTTCAAATACAACTATTTCATCTGCTGCCAGCTCATATTTTCTGTCTTTTCCTGTAATCTCTACTCTCTGCGCCCTCTTACGAACATGGTAAACTGCATCATACACAAACTTTTCAAGGTCATTTTCAAGGCATTTCTTCTGTACAAATCCTATCGGTCTGCCAACAAAAGCATTATATACATTCTCCGAATAGCCAGTAATATATATAATTGCCGGGTCGGACTCCCTAAGTGTAAGCTCACGCCCCACCTCATATCCTTTACAGTCACCGAGATCTATATCAAGCAAAAATATATCTGCACCGTCTTTCTTATAATTATCCAGCAGTTCCTTTCCCGAATGATATCTGACAACCGAATATGTTTCATCTCCCATAGTACATTTATTAAAAATGTCTATTATCCGTTCATCATACTTATCCATAAAATCAATGTCATCATCACATATTGCAATTTTTATCATTATGATTTCTCCGCATACAACATTTTTCTTAATTAAATAGTAACATTTACAATAATATATATCAATATTTCTATAGCATAAAAAGCTGTGCACCAGCCCCAAAGACCAGCACACAGCTTCATATAACTTTTATTCAATTACCTGAATTAAGCAAGCTTCTCAACAGCAAGTGTAACCTTCTCACCATTGATATCCCACTCCTTCTCAAATCCTGCAGTCTTTCCAGTGATAATATCCTGTGCAAGAACTACAGTCTTAACCTGAGCAGCATTCTTATTAACAATATCAGCTATCTTGTCATTGCCTGATACATAGAGATTAATCTTATCCATAACCTCGAAACCAGCGTCCTTACGCATAGTCTGAACCTTAGAGATAACCTCTCTTACGAAACCTTCCTCGATAAGCTCTGGAGTAAGGTTAGTATCAAGAACAACTGTGATACCCTTGTCGCTGCTTGCAACAAATCCTTCCTTCTGAGTCATCTCGATAAGAACATCGTCCTTAGAAAGCTCGATAGCCTGACCTTCAACATTTAACTCGAAGCTTCCTGACTCGTTAAGCTTATCCATAGTTGCGTTACCGTCAACCTCTGTAAGAGCTGTTCTGATTGCATTAAGAAGCTTTCCGTATTTTGGTCCGAGAGTCTTCATCTGTGGCTTGAATGAGTAAGATGTAAATGCTCTTACATCATCTGTGTATTCAACTTCCTTAACATTAAGCTCATCCGCAATAATAGCTGTGTAGAACTCATCAAGCTTCCAGTCTGCCTTAATGAACATCTTGCCGATTGGCTGACGGTTCTTGATATTAGTTGAATTACGGCATGCACGTCCGATAACAACTGCGTCTAATACATCATCCATAGTTTCCTCAAGCTTCTTGTCAATGAACTGCTCATTAACCTTAGGGAAGTCGCATAAATGTATTGAAATAGGCGCATTTTTATCAATGCTGCATACAAGATTTCTATAAATGCTTTCTGTCATGAATGGAACCATTGGTGCAGAAATCTTAGCAAGAGTTACAAGTGTTGTGTAAAGAGTCATGTAAGCATTAATCTTATCCTGCTCCATTCCCTTAGCCCAGAATCTCTCACGGCTTCTTCTTACATACCAGTTAGAAAGCTCGTCTGTGAAGTCCTCAAGCGCTCTTGCAGTCTCTGTAATCTTGTAGTTCTCAAGATTATTATCAACAACCTTAACTAAAGAATTAAGCTTTGATAATAACCATTTGTCCATAACTGAAAGTTTGTCATATTCAAGCTGATACTTAGTAGCATCAAAATCATCAATATTAGCATACAATACGAAGAATGCATATGTGTTCCAGAATGTTCCCATGAACTTTCTCTGACCTTCTGAAACCCACTCGTCCTTGAATCTGTTAGGAACCCAAGGAGCTGAATTCTCGTAGAAGTACCAACGGATTGCGTCAGCACCATGCTTCTGTAATGCGTCAAATGGGTCAACAGCGTTACCCTTTGACTTACTCATCTTCTGTCCATCTGCATCCTGAACATGTCCGAGAACAATAACATTCTCATATGGAGCTTTGTTAAAGAGCAGTGTTGAGATTGCAAGTAATGAGTAGAACCAGCCTCTTGTCTGGTCAACAGCCTCAGATATGAACTTAGCCGGGAACTGCTGCTCGAATACTTCCTTATTCTCAAATGGATAGTGATGCTGTGCAAATGGCATTGAACCTGAATCGAACCAGCAGTCGATAACTTCTGGAACTCTCTTCATTGTTCCCTGACACTTAGGACACTTGCATGTAACTGCATCAATATATGGTCTGTGAAGCTCAATGTTATCAGGACAATTGTCTGATTTTTCCTTGAGTTCTTCAATACTTCCGATAGACATCATCTCACCACAGTCTTCACACTGCCAGATATTAAGAGGAGTACCCCAATATCTGTTTCGTGAAATTCCCCAGTCCTGAACATTTTCAAGCCATGCTCCGAAACGTCCTGTACCGATTGTCTCTGGAATCCAGTTGATTGTCTTATTGTTAGCAATTAAGTTAGCCTTAACTTCTGGGTCTGTCATCTTGATAAACCATGACTCTCTAGCGTAGTAGATAAGTGGTGTATCACATCTCCAGCAGTGTGGATATTCATGCTCTACCTTAGGTGCTGAGAAGAGGATTCCTCTGCTCTCAAGTTCCTTAAGAACCTCAACATCACAGTTGATAGCGCCTGCTTCCATCTCTTTCTTAGTTGGCTTAGCACGCATTCCTGCAAATGGAGTCTCAGGCTTCATAACACCAGCCTCGTCTACCATCTGAACAAATGGAGCGTCATATTTTCTACCAACTCTTGCATCGTCTTCACCAAATGCCGGAGCAATATGAACGATACCAGTACCATCTTCCATAGTTACATAATTATCACAGTATACGAAAAATGCTTTCTTGTGCTGCTTGTCAGCGCAATCCTTAGCACACTGGTAAAGTGGCTCATATTCCTTATACTCAAGGTCTTTACCCTTGTATTCTTCAATAATCTCATAAGCAGGTGTGCCTTCTTCTCTCTCGATTCCACCAAGAACCTTGTCAAGAAGTGCCTTTGCCATGATATATGTGAATCCATCTGCTGCCTTAACTCTTGCGTAAGTCTCATCCGGATTAACACAAAGAGCAATATTAGAGCAGAGTGTCCAAGGAGTTGTTGTCCATGCAAGGAAATATGCGTCCTCACCAACAATCTTGAATCTTACAACTGCTGTACGCTCTTTAAGAGTCTTATACCCTTGAGCAACCTCGTGTGAAGAAAGAGGTGTACCACAACGAGGGCAGTAAGGAACAATCTTGAATCCCTTATAAAGAAGACCCTTGTCCCAGATTTTCTTTAAAGCCCACCATTCAGATTCGATAAAGTTATTGTCATATGTTACATATGGATTATCCATATCAGCCCAGAAACCAACAGTAGATGAGAAATCCTCCCACATACCCTTGTATTTCCATACAGATTCCTTACAATGCTTGATAAATGGCTCAAGACCATACTCTTCAATCTGTTCCTTGCCATCAAGACCTAACATCTTCTCAACTTCAAGTTCAACTGGAAGTCCGTGTGTATCCCATCCAGCCTTACGAGGAACCATGTAACCCTTCATTGTTCTGTATCTTGGAATCATATCCTTAATTACTCGTGTAAGCACATGTCCGATATGTGGCTTACCATTAGCAGTTGGAGGTCCGTCATAGAATGTGTATGTTGGTCCTTCCTTTCTGTTATCAATACTCTTCTGGAAGATATCATTGTCTTTCCAGAACTTTTCAACTTCTTTTTCTCTGTCTACGAACTTCATATCCGCAGAAACTTTCTGATAAATCATTGCAGCTTCCTTTCTTGCCTTCTGGCTTATATTTTCTAGTACATTACGGGCATTCGTCATAAATCTGTCACACAAGCAAGCCTGATGGCTGCCTGCCGACTCATTGCTTACGAAAAACCCCTCTGCCGTAATACAACAGAGGGGGTAACATACTTATCCTAAAATCTGAATGATTACGACATACTATCATATGCGTCCCTGGCTTTAACCTGACGATGGGATTACCGTCCCCGCTTAGTCTCGTAATGATTTCAGCGAAGATGCTCAGAAGTGATGTTCAGATGGATAGTACTCGCACCGGCTCTCACCATCCCGGCTCGCTCATGCTTTTCACTCCAACCTACTGTCTTCGTCAATGCATTTGATTAGATTTTATATAATAAATGTTTAGTTGTCAAGCTGTCATAACCAACATGTGCAAGTTTTTTATGCTAATTATACATATCTTCGATAGGAATTAATCTGACATTTAAAGCCACAGCATTATCCTTTACCCAATCGGTAAATCCACTTAATGAATACAGATGATATTCAGCAACCTTATATCTCTTGTCGATTAAACCATCTCTGTCCATAAGTTCTTCAAGCTGTTTCTTATCCATTGGTGTATTCCTGAATTTACATTCACCAAGAATTGCCTTATTCTCTGTCGTATCCAGTCCAACAACATCAATATCCGTCTGCTCTTTCTTAGCCGGATTAGTACCAAACCACTTACCTGCCTGAAGAACTGTACAACTGAATTTATTAGAAAATGCGTTCATTAACAGATACTGTCTGCACATTTTCTCAAATATTTCGCCCATATACTCATGAAGCTTTGGTTTTACCTGACTTAAATAATACTGTTTTCCATTATCAATCTCAATTGCTGCAACTGCCCTTGGAATAAATTTATGCCAGAACATAAACATTCCATCTGACAATGAATACATGACTTTCTTCTTATTATTTTCTTCCGTGATTGCATATGTCTTTTCAATAATACGGGTTTCCAGCAAATGTTGAAGAATATTGTGGACAGACGCACTTTCCAGATTAGTTTTATCCTTTATCTCAACGGCTTTATTAGCTCCATTGGCAATTGCTGAAACAACATCATCATACACAGGTGCATTCCTGAACTCCTGGACTAACAGGTTTCTTGGTTCTTCATACATGAATCCCGATGGATTAAAATACAAATCCGCAATATTATCATCAAGACTTTTCTCCGAATCAAACATAGAGATATATTTGGCAACTCCACCAGTGATTCCATAACAAATTGCTTTTTCCTCACACGAATAGTCAGGTACAAACAACGCAGTTTCAAGATAATTAAACGGTTTTAAATCTATCTGCATAGTCCGCCTTCCGTATATCGGACTCTTACTGCTAAGCACTTCCTGTTCCATAAAGCTGATAGATGAACCAGACAGAATAAGAAAAATGTTTTTATTAAGCCAGTTCTTATCAATCTCGACCTGCAAAAGTGATAAAAATTCTTTATCTGCCTCCGCAAGATAAGGAAGTTCATCAATAACAAGTACAAGCTTTTTATCTCCAATATTGTTGGTAATAAAATTAAGTATGTCTTTTATATCTGTGAATCTTACCCCGTTAATTCCCGGCATAAAATAGTCAACAACAACTTCTCCGAATAACTCAATATTTCTTTCTGCACTACCCTTTATTGCCGTAAAAGCTATATGCTCTTTTCCTCTTATAAATTCATTGATAAGAGTTGTCTTTCCTATCCTACGGCGGCCATATACAATGCACATCTGGAAGGAGTTCTTGCTGTATGCAGTTTCTAAGCTTTTCAATTCATTTTTTCTTCCAATAAATTTATCACACATATTACGGCCTCCTGTTTTAATAAAATTAATTTTAGTAAAGTTATCTTTACTAAATCTATCTTTACTAAAATTAGTATATCCCATAACATTTTAAAAATCAATTTATTTACTAAAAAGTTGCAGCAACCTTAACCGTTACTGCAACTTACATTTACATTATTCTATTATGCTTCTGTCATCCTGTTCTTAGCCACAATTCTCATAATCAGATCAACGCTTCCGTCAATTCCATAAGTCGAGCTGTTAATTGTGAGGTCATAATTATCTGCTTCGCCCCACTTCTTACCTGTATAGAACGCGTATCTTTTAAGATGTGCCTTATCCTCTTTTGAAACATATTTCGCAGCCTGCTTATAAGTAAGCTTCTCCTTGCTTGTATGGTAAGTTCTCTGTATACGCAGCTTCTTAGGAGCTGTGATAAATATGCTTATATGAGGAATGTGGTTCTTAGTAAGAATATTATCCGCATATCTTCCCATGATAACATATGGTTCCTGCTTTGCTAAATCGACCAGCTTCTTAGATGTATTAAAGAACTGTACATCAGACCTTGAAAGACCATGGTACTTCTTAAAATCTCTCCACCACTGGGCAGGAGTTCTTGCAGCCTTATTTTCAAATAAAGCTCTGTCTGTTTCTTCATGTTCTTCGTTACGCTGTAAAATCTCATTCATGATAGATACATCATAGTAGCTGATTCTTAACTTATCAGCTAGTTTGAAACCAATATCTGTACCAGCACAACCATATGAACGGCCTATACATATAATAAGATTGTCGTCTTTGCCAAATCTGTTAGCAAGGTTGGACATATTAAGCTCCGCATGTTCCGGATCAATAATATCACTTCCCTCTCTTGCCGCCTGCATAGCCATTGCTTCGTCAAATATCTCGCCATACTCCTTCATTATCTCTTTATGAAGTTCAGAATCTTTCCTTGTAGTTCTTGCCATGTTACTGATAAGGGCAAGCTCACTTCTAAGAACTGAAGAATCTGCGCTGGATTTAATCAAATCCTTTAAATCGTTAATACATTTTTCCTTGTTTCCCTGATATACACGTCCCAGATTAGAACCTGTAGCTTTATATACTTTCTCGTCCAGTGCGTATATTCTGTTCGCAAGTTCAGTTATCTTATCATTATCTGCCATAATGCGCACCTCCTAATTATATAAAGAATAACAGTGTGTCAATTAAGAATACCGGTACAAGGCAGCACAGCGACCACACAATATAACCGAAGAAACTTGGCATCTTAACACCGTTCTCGTCCGAAATCGACTTAACCATGAAGTTAGGCGCATTACCGATATAAGTCATAGCACCCATAAATACCGCACCGCATGATATAGCTGTAAGCATTTTTGCAGGAACAACTCCAAGAGCGGTTGTAAGTCCTGACGCGAATCCCATCGAACCAGCCGTTGTAAGGAATACAAGGTATGTTGGTGTATTATCAAGAAAACTTGAAAGTGCACCTGTTACCCAGAACATCTGTGATGGATGTGTAAGTCCAAGCTCAGCTCCTGCGCTCTTTAAAATCATAAGAGCAGGCTGCATAGTTATAAATATACCTATGAAAAGTACTGCAACTTCCTGAATAGCGCCCCATGTGAAATGGTTCTTCTTTCTTATCTCTGCATTAGTTGTCTTGAACGATAAAAATGCAGCTAAAAGAATCATGACTACTTCAATAAGTGAAGTAATTGAAAGCTTAACATCTCTAAATATAGGAATTGAGATTACCTCACCGGCAGCATTCTGGAAAAATGGCACATCTGGAAGCACACCACTTAATATAACCGCTGCAACAATAATTACGATAAATATAATATTATGTAATCCCTCGAATCTTATAAGTGGCTCGTCTTCCTTAATCTCAGGCATATAACCTTCTGCGATATCCTTCCTGTATGCTCTCTTATCAATAAAATAAAGAGCAGTTAAAAGAATAATCATATTAAGGAGCAGTATTGGGAAGAATCTTATACTCCAGAAGAAAGGCACGCCTCTTGAGAATCCCATAAGAAGTGGTGGGTCACCGATAGGTGTAAGGCTTCCTCCCATATTAGATATAAGGAAAATGAAGAACACCATAATGTGAGCCTTATTTCTTCTCCATGAATTCATCTTAATAACAGGTCTTACGAGGAGCATTGAAGCACCTGTTGTTCCAATCCAGCTTGAAAGCAGAGTTCCGATTCCAAGAAGAATAACATTTACTCTTGGTGAACCAACAAGACTTCCCTCAACTGTGATGTTACCTGCTACGCAGAACAGACCGAAAAGCAATACGATGAATGTCAGATAATCATTTACAAGACATTCAAGTACAGTCTCAGCTGCTGTTCCAGCCCCATACTTAACTGCGAACGGAATTATGAAAAGCAATGACCAGAATATTACAGCAAATGGTCTGTACTTTTCCCACCATTCTCCTTTTACAAGTGGAATTATGGCTATACACAAAAGCAGACATGCAAATGGTATACAAAGCCATAAAGGCACATTCGTCAACTCAGCTGCCATTGCAACCATTGGACAAATATTAATACTCATAACTTAAGCCTCCGTAAAAAAACCTGTTCCACATACACGGAACAGGTAATCTTAATATTTAGTTATCTCTGCACATCGAAAGACGAATTCTTCATAAGTCTCTTAATGTGATCAACGCAAGTGATATTAGTATCACCTCTGATAGCATGCTTCATTACTGATGAAGCAACAGCGAAGTTAACAGTATCTTCAGGAGTCATATTGTCCATAAGGGCATAGATAAGTCCTGATGAAAATGCATCGCCACCACCAACTCGGTCTACTATCTCGAAATTAATTGTCTTGCTCTCATAAGTCTCTCCATTAGTGTAATAGAAAGCCTTTAAAGAGTTATTGCTTCCTGAGTGTACATATCTTACAGTTCTTGCAATAGCCTTCATATGATACTGCTCGTCTATTGCCTTAAATACTCTGTCCATGTCCTTGAATGATGGATCCATTGTAAGACCGTCTTTAACATCAGTTCCATCTTCTCTGTATACATGGATAGGTTCGATTCCAATAAGAACATCAACATAAGGAAGATACTTACTAAGAACATCTCTTGCAGTCTCGAATGACCAGAGAGTGCTTCTCCAGTTAGGGTCGAAGCTGACAGTAAGTCCCATCTTCTTAGCAGCCTTAACTGCCATATCCATCATCTTACGGCAGTTGTAAGAAAGGGCAGGAGTGATACCGCTTATGTGAAGCCAGTCATAATCCTTAAGAATCTCTTCAAAATCGACATCCTTATAATCGTATTCTGCAAATGCAGAATCAGCTCTATCATATATTACCTGTGAAGGTCTGACAGAAACACCTTCTTCCAGATAATAAAGTCCCATTCTTCCTTCTGATCTTATAATGTGCTTGGTATGCACATCATTAGACTTAAGATAATTAATAGTTGACTTTCCAAGGTCTGAGTTAGGTAATACTGTAAAAAATGTTGAATCAACACCAAGGTTAGCAAGGGAAACCGCTACATTTGCCTCTGCTCCGCCATAGTTAACTCTGAAATCATGTGTAGTTACAAGCTTTTCATAGTTAGGTGGTGATAATCTCAACATCAATTCACCAATTGCTATAAATTTCATGTCTTCCTCCAACGTCATAATAGATTAAGGGTACTAATAACCCAGTTTTGCATATTCCTATCACATATTACACCACATTTGTACAAATTGCAAACTTGCATATCACTTTTTAATAAGATATAATTATTTTATTAATAGGTAAGGTTAAGGTGCGTGTTTATGGATATATTTGAGTCTCTGAATTCTGTGCTTGTAGACTTGTTCAATGATATCTTGAACATTGAAGAAAGGGCTCTTATCACAGAAGAATTTAAAGATATTACAGTTACTGATATGCATATTATTGAAGCCGTGGGAATTGAAGACCCCCGTACTATGTCAACAATTTCCAAGTCACTTGGCGTGACAATGGGAACTCTGACAGTCGGTATCAACGGACTTGTAAAGAAAGGCTATGTCATAAGGAAACGCGGCGAGAAAGACCGCCGTATAGTCTACGCTTCCCTTACAGACAGAGGAATTGCCGCATACAGACATCATGAGAATTTTCACAAGGATATGATTGAACATATCACGAAGGATTTAACGAAAGAAGAAGCCGAAGTCCTCACGAAAACATTTATACGACTGGAAGATTTCTTCCATCAGATTCCATAATACTTTATGTACATTGAAACAGCCACCCTTGGGTTTCCCCGCGGGTGGCTGTTCCATCTTTATATGAAAGGCACCATATATACTGGTATATAATTAATGCCATTCTCCCATTTATAATCTTTTGTATGAATAACATATTTATCTCTTATTCTGCTGCTAAATTTATCGCAAAATATATCCAATGACTTATGGCTTCTATAATTACCCGACTTTACTTCAATTGGGCATATTTTATCACTCACTGACATCAGAAAATCAATCTCATACAGATGATTAGATGTATCACTATCCATTGTGTAATAAAAAAGATTATTTCCTTTCGCAGTTAACATCTGAGCTACAACATTTTCATATACATACCCTAAATTAGCATCGAGTTTATCTGAAAGAAGTTTATTATATATCACATTATCAGTATAATTCTTATCCTTAAATGCAAGCGTCACAAATAATCCAACATCAGATAAAAACAGCCTATATCTTCCGGAATCTTTAGTTAATGACATTCCTACCCCCGGATTATTGGCATGATAAGCAATATTAACTGTAAATGAGCTGAGCATATCCGGTATTAATTCACGCACCTGCTCTGCACGGGTTCCTTCTCTTGCATTAGACAAAACATACCTTGACGCATTACTGCTAAGATTGGCTGGAATAGCGTCATAAATATCTCCTGCAAGCCCCGTCCCGTCAATTTTGGTAAAATCTTCCTCATATAAATCAACAATTTCTCTTTTTACTTCATCAACAGACTGCAAATTATTCTGCTCTATATAAGTTTCTACCGCCTGCGGCATTCCTCCTATAAGCATATATAACCGGAAAATCCTCATAAGATTTCTATGCATGGCATTGCCGGCAGCTTTTTTATTCTTTAATAACATCTTAATTGTATCCGCAGTTATATCATCACCAATAGCCCACAAAAATTCTTCAAAATCCATTGGGTACATTGATATCTTATGTTCCTCACTCGGAATCAATATATCTCTTGTATTCTTTTTTATTGATAAAAGAGAACCTGTCTCAATATATTTATACCTTCCATCAGCAACAAGATATTTAATTGCCTGCCTTGCCTTTGGAAGCAATTGCACTTCATCAAATATTATTACAGACTCGTTCTTATATAATCTGATGCCTGTCAGCTGTTGTAATTTCAAAAAGAAAAAATCCAGATCATAAGTATCATCGAATAATTCTATAATTTCCTTACTTGTATGTGCAAAATCAATTAATATATATGATTTAAACTCATTCCTGGCAAATTCTTCTGCTATCGTAGACTTTCCAACTCGTCTTGCGCCTTTTATTAAGAGTGCATATCTATTACTTCGCTTCTCTTTCCACTCAAGTATCTCTTCATATATTTTTCTCTTAAACACAGGTTTTCCCATATTATTATCACCCCTTTTAATATAATATAACGCAAATCCCCATTTGTGTAAATACTATTCTTACGCAAATCCCCGTTCATTATATCCTTTTTCCTACGTAAATCCCCATTTGTTAAATGCCATATTCCTGCCAAATCCCCGTTAATATAGATTATGCCTTGTAATATTCACATTTATTCATATATAAATCAACTGTGCTTTCCATACTGAAACAGCCACCCTTGGGTTTCCCCTCGGGTGGCTGTTCCATCTTTATATGAAAGTGTTTGAAAGAAAAAAGCTTATTTATTAGCTGTAATACCAGCTGTCTTATAGACAAATGTTACACTTCCGGCCTTGTCATCTGACTTGCCTAAGAATGAATTGTATTCCTGACCAGCCTTAACTACTGCCTTGATTGTATCAACAGCTGTCTGTGCATCTGAGTCTACAAGCTTTGTGATAGGCTCAATTGCTTCACTGTTAAACTGTGCCATACCATCCTTTAATGTAATCGCACCTTCGTTTAACTGTGTAACTCCATCTGCAAGTGTTCCTGAACTCTCCTTTAATGTAGCTGTTCCATCTGCAAGCTGTGAAGCTCCACTCTTTAATGTTGCATTATTAGCAGTAAGCTGTGAAAGTCCACTCTGAAGAGCTTCTGTTCCATCCTGCTGAAGCTTTGCTGCGTTAAGATTTAATGCATATAAGCTTGAACAAAGTGTTCCTTCTCTATATGTTGAGAATGAACCAACTGATGTGCTAAGTGTATTAAGACCTGTGCTTAATGTACCAAGTCCTGCCTTAAGAGTCTTAGAACCTGCACTTAACTGTCCTGCACCTGCGCTTAACTGGTCAATTCCTGCTTTAAGCTGTGTTGCACCTGAATTAGCCGACTTAATTCCAGCATTAAGGTCGCTCATACCATCAAAATATCCAGCTGTTTCAAGTGATGTTAATGTTGTATTGCAATTGCTGTATGCCTGATAAGCCTGTGAAAGTCCGCTTGTCATTGTAACAATCTGCTCATCTGCCTTGGCACTTACTGTGGCTTCATCAAGCTGTCCGCCTGCTGCTGCGTTTACAGTAGCTGCAACTACCTGCTTAACAGCTGCATAATTCTTTAATATATAACCTGTTGCCAATGCGTACTGTGTCTCACTTGTTACATCAGGTGTCTGTGATATACCAGACTGTGCCATAGCTGTTGCAATTACGACCTGCTGCTGTGGTGTTGCAGAATTAGGGTCAATTCCCTTACTCATGCATGTTACTGCAAATGCTACTTTATAGAAACTTCCATAAGCTGTGCTGTAACTTTCTGTTGCCTGTGTCTTTCCAGCTTCAAGACTGCTCTTTAACTGAGTAGTACCTGCTGCCAGCTGGTCAGAACCAGCTTCAAGCTTTGTAAGACCACCTGATAATGCATCTGCTCCAGTAACTAACTGTCCAGCACCTGCTAAAGCACTGTCAATTCCTGCATCAAGTGTTGTAGCACCTGCTGCCAGCTGGCTTGCACCATCTGCTGCAGAAGCAACACTGCTGTCAAGATTATTATCCTTAAGAGTATTGTAAAGAGTTCCGATTCCATCAGCATATGCCTTCATGTTGTCATTAAGTGAAACTGAACCCTCGTATGCACTTGCAGCGCCATCTGCGTATGCATATATACCATCCTTAAGAGATGAAGCTCCTGTATTTAACTGGTCAACACCATCAGTAAGTGCTGGAATTGCATCACTTAACTGCTGTGTTCCATCCTGTAATGAAACTGTTCCATCTGCAAGCTGTGTTGCTGCGTCATCTAATGAAGCAACTGTTTTCTTTAAATCATCTAATGTAATATCATCAGCATTCATATCTGAAAGAAGATTAGATGTTGCAACAGACATTGTCATATCAAGTGAGAAGTCCTTAACATCTGCTGTCACTTCAAAATACTCAGGAATATCAAGATCAAGTGACTTGTCATTAAACTTAAGATTCATAGTATCCTTAAGTCCTGGCATTGTCATACCAACTGCCACAATATTATCTCCAACCTTAGTAAGCTTACCATTAGTAACCTCAACATTTGAGAATACGTCTGTTGGAAGCATCATACCTGTAATCATTGTAAATGGTACGCATACAGTCTGCTTCTTACCATTAATTGTTACAGTTTTCTTCTGGTTATTAGTGTAATCAAAATGTATTGTAACCTTTCCGCTCTTTCCAGCGAGATCCTCTGGCTTAATTTCCTTGCCATCAAGCTTGTAAGTAACCTTCATTGTCACTGGTGCATTTTCGCTTGACTCAGTCTTATTAAGAGTCTCGTTGCCGTTAGCGTCTGTAATCTTTTCGTTGACAGTAATGTGCTTCTTGTTACCTGATGCATCGTTGAATACATATACTGTTTCCTGTCTTGTGTTAGTTGCAAGTGTGCTCTTGTTAGACACTGCAAGCTCGTTAGTTATTGCCTGTGTAATAGTAGCCTCAGTGCTGCCTGCTGCCATCTCTGTTACATAAGCTGTATCTGTTCCTGTTGTTGTAGCTGCCTTAGCGCCGCATCCAACAAGGCTTGCTGCTGTAAGAACTACACACATTAAAACTGAACTATATCTGAATAAATTCTTTTTAACCATAATAATCTTCCTCCTATTAATTCTGACTGTTCTTCTTAGGCTTGAAACCTAAACTTGTATGAATAATCACCTTATCAAGTAATACGAAAAGTGATGGAAGAACAAATATAACAACAAACATACTGATGATTGCACCTCGTGCCATAAGTGTACAAAGTGAAGCAATCATATCAACACTGGCTATCATACCTACACCAAATGTTGCTGCGAAGAAACCAAGTGCGCTGACAATAATAGATGGAATAGATGTTCCAAGTGCTATTGATATAGCCTCTTTCTTAGAGTTACCAGCTGCTCTTTCTCTCTTATATCTTGTAGTCATAAGAATAGCATAATCGACTGTCGCACCAAGCTGAATAGTTCCGATTACTACCGAAGATATAAATGGTATCGTTGTTCCTGTATAATATGGAATACCCATATTAACAAATATAGCAAATTCAATAGCAGCAACCAGAATAACTGGAAGTGATATTGACTTCAATACGAAGAAAATAATAAAGAATATCGCAACAATTGAAACTGCACTAACTGTCTTGAAATCCTTATCAGTAATAGTAATAAGGTCCTTAGTACAAGGAGCCTCACCAATTACCATGGACTTGGCATCATACTTCTTTGCAATTGCATCAACCTTATTAATCTGGTCATTGATTTCATCAGAAGCAATTGTGTAATTAGTTGATACCATCATAATCTGGTACTCATCACCCTTAAGCTCTGAAACAAGCGAATCAGGAAGCATTTCCGTAGGGATTTCTCCACCGAGTGCTGAATCAATGCTTAATGCAAATGAAATTCCGTCCAGATCATTTACCTCATTCATCATTGCATTAGAATCCTCTGCTGAGAGATTGCTGTCTGCAAGAATCATATATATAGAATTAGTTCCATCAAAGTTGTCGGCAAGCATTTTGTTAGCCTGCGAACAGTTAAGGTCTTCTGGAAGTGTATTAGACAGATCATAGTAAACCTTAGTATTGTTATATCCGTAGATTGCTGGACCAAGGAGCAGTACGAATATTATAATGAATATCCATGAATGTTTAACAATCCATCTTGCCGGCTTATCGAAGCTTGGCATAATCTCTCTATGCATTGTCTTCTCAAGAGCCCTGTCAAATGTAAGAATAAGTGAAGGAAGTATTGTAACACAACCGATAACACCAAATACAACACCCTTTGCCATAACTACACCAAGGTCAAGACCAAGTGTAAAGCTCATGAAGCAGAGTGCGATGAATCCGGCAACAGTTGTTATAGAAGATCCAACAACTGATGTAAGTGTGTTTCCGATTGCAACCGCCATAGCTTCTTTATGGTCATCCGGAGTTTCCTGTTTAGCTTCCTTGTAGCTGTGCCATAAGAATATTGAATAATCCAGTGTAACACCAAGCTGGAGTACCGCCGCCAATGCCTTCGTTATGTATGAAACCTCACCTAAGAAGTAGTTAGAACCAAGGTTATACACGATTGCCATACCAATACTTATCATAAAGAATACTGGTACAAGGAATGAATCCATAAATATGGCAAGTACGATACATACAAGAACAACCGCTACAAGTACATATAAAGGTGTCTCTTTCTCTGACATTGTCTTAGTATCTGTAACTACCGCAGACATACCAGCGATATAACACTGATTATCTGTCACATCTCTTACTTCCTGAATAGCTTTCATTGTGTCATCACTTGATGTTGTACCATCAAAGAATATTGCAAATAATGTAGCTCCTGAATCTTCATTTTCAAAATAAGAACGGAACTTATCAGGAAGGATTTCTGAAGGAACATCATCTCCTACCATTCCGCTGTAAGAGATAACTGACGCAACATGGTCAACGTCTTCTACCTTCTTTACCAACTTAGAAACATTCGACTTATTCATTCCGTCAACGACGACCATTGCATAAGCGCCTTTTCCGAAATCATCAAGCAAAATGTCCTGTCCCTGCATAGTGTCGATGTCGCTTGGCAGATAATACAGGATATCGTAATTGACCTTAGTATTAAGATAACCAAGAGCGGCTGGAATCAACAGCAGGAAGCTAAGAACCAGAATTGGAATTCTTAACTTAACAACAACTTTTCCAAACTTTTTCATATAAATAACCACGCCTTTCTGTAAAATGCGAATTCCAATGACCTTCACTCATATCTGTATTCATGTCTTTCACAAATATGACCGCTAGTCATTTTTAATTCCAGTTGACATTATAACATTCAAAAATGTATAGTCAATAGAGAAATTGACCAAAAGTCATTTTTTAATATTTATTTTATAAATACTTTAGTGTATAATATCAATAAAAGGTGGTGTAATTATGGGAAAGCTTGAAGCTAACAAACAACAGAAACTTACTTCTCTGCTGAATACTGCATTTAATCTCTTTACTACCCAGGGGGTTGCGAAGACTTCTATTGCGGAGATTTCTCAGAAAGCAGGTATTGCTAAAGGTACATTTTATCTGTACTTTAAAGATAAGTATGATATAAGAAACCGTCTTATATCACATGAATCAAGTAAATTATTTAAGAATGCTGTTGCTGATCTGGAGGAATTTTCTAAAGAAAGAGAAGAACATTTAAGTTTTGAAAAAAAGATTATATTTATAATTAATCATATAATAGATGAGCTGAATGCTAACCAGACCCTGCTTACATTTATATCAAAAAACCTTAGCTGGGGAATCTTCAAGGAAGCTCTCACAACTAAGGTTGCATCTGATGATATTAATTTTAAAGATGTGTATTATGATATGATTAACACAGAAGATATCTCACTTGAAGAGCCTGAAATCATGCTCTTCCTTATTGTCGAGCTTGTAAGTTCAACTTGCTACAGCGCAATTCTTTACAAAGAACCTGCCGACATAGATACAATCAAACCGTACCTTTTCAAGACAGTACGCGCAATCATCAAAGAGCATACAGTCCAGTAACAGCTTACGCTTTCCCTTCAAGCTCCTGATATATATCCCTCTTTGATACACCTCTGTCCTTTGCCGCCGCTTTCATGGCTTCTTTCTTGTCCATGCCCTGCGACATATACATCTGCACATGTTCAGCCACACTCATGGCTTCCCACTGCTTTCTTGCCTCGTCCTTTAACTGCTCACGGCTTTTTCCGGCAATCACAAGAACATATTCGCCTCTCGGCTCATTATTTTCATAATATTCACAAGCCGATTCAAGCGTGAATTCCATGGAATTCTCATATCTCTTGGTTAACTCCTTACATATAGTAAGCTGTCTGTCGCCGCCAAGCGTATCTTTAAGTTCCTCAAGAGTCTTGGTAAGTCTGTGAGGTGCTTCATATATAATCATAGTTCTTGTTTCATCGACCAGTTCCGCAAGAACTTCTTTTCTCTCATTCTTATCCGCTGGTAAAAATGCTTCAAATGCGAATCTTCTTGTCTCGCGTCCTGACATTGTAAGCGCCGTTACGCATGCTGCCGGACCAGGAAGTGAAGTAACCCTGATACCAGCTGCCCTGCATTGCTTAACAAGCTCCTCACCAGGATCAGATATACCCGGAGTTCCCGCATCAGTAATTACAGCAATGTCCATTCCTCCTAAGATTTTATCAACAAGAACCTTGGCCTTATCATACTTATTGAATTCATGATAACTTGTCATAGGTGTCTTTATTTCAAAATGATTAAGAAGCTTGATACTGTTTCTTGTATCCTCTGCCGCAATCAGGTCAACCTCTGAAAGCACACGCAGAACCCTGTAAGTAATATCCTCAAGATTACCAATAGGTGTTGCACACAGATACAGCATACCCGGCCCGTCTTTTTTTAATTTAACTTCATTCTGGTTATCCATAATATACCTCTAATCTATTCATACATTTTAAGAAGTGCTTCAGTGTAAGTTCCGTCCGCATTGTATACAATAAGCGGTTCTTCAACAATAAGCTGCGAATTACCACCCTTAACCGCCTCGATAAGCACCATATTGGCAGCCTTATTCACATAAGGGTACACCAGCCTCATTCTCTTAGGCTCAAGATGGTACTTTCTCATCGTGTCAAATATATCAACAAGCCTGTTAGGTCTGTGAACCATATACATCTTACCCTTGGACTTAAGACAACGGCTCGCCTCCCTGATAACATCATCAAGACTGCACAGAAGCTCATGTCTTGCAATTGCCTTGGCGCTCTCCGGATTGACAATGCCGTGGTTCTCATTCATATACGGCGGATTGCTCGTCACAACATTAAAAGAAGCTTCCCCAAATATAGTGGAAGCTTCCTTAATATCACCCTTAACAACACTGATTCTGTCCTCAAGATGATTAAGCTCCACATTTCTTCTGGCAAGCTCTGCGCTACCCTCCTGAATCTCAAGCGCACTATATGTGCTTCCCGGATTCTTGGACTGCATAAGCACCGGAATAATACCATTCCCGGTACCCATATCAAGCACCCTGTCCTTCTTTCCTGCCTTGGCATAAGTAGACAGCAACACTGCGTCCATTCCAAAGCAGAAGATATCTGTATTCTGTATAAGCTTTAGTCCATCTCTCATCAAATCATCAATTCGTTCATTAATCATCACTAATATGGGCTTTTCCTTCTCTTCTTTCTAATTCCTCAAGTGCCTTAAGTTCCTTATCATCGTCGATACGGACCTTGTCAAATCTTCTCTTTCTTTTGAAACGAAGCTCCTCAACAGGATATTCCTTAAGCTCCTTCTCATCATTCTCAAGGGTTACAAGCACCTTAACTCTCTGTCTTAACACATTAACACTTGAAACTTCACCGACCAGTTTCTCAGGTGTAGTAACAGTATCTCCTACATTAGGAAGATGGCTGTTTAACTCCTCATATGTATCCTGCTCATTCTTTAAGCAGCACATAAGTCGTCCGCACACTCCTGAAATCTTAGTAGGATTAAGTGACAGATTCTGCTCCTTAGCCATCTTAATAGATACCGGATTGAATTCTGGTAAAAATGTAGCACAGCATAAAGGTCTTCCGCATGAACCGATTCCACCAAGAATCTTAGTCTCATCCCTTACACCAATCTGTCTTAACTCAATTCTTGTCTTAAATACAGCTGCAAGATCCTTAACAAGCTCTCTGAAATCGATTCTTCCATCAGCTGTAAAATAGAAAAGAACTTTATTATTGTCAAATGTATATTCGGCCTTAATAAGCTTCATCTCAAGCTTATGCTTTGCAATCTTCTCGAGACATATCTTAAACGCTTCTTTTTCCTTTTCTCTGTTTCTTGCTTCTCTTTCATCATCCTCTGGTGTTGCAATTCTTATAATTGCCTTTAGTGGCTGAATAACAGATGTATCTTCAACATCTCTTTCACCAAGAACAACCTGTCCATATTCAATACCTCTTGCAGTCTCAACAATAACATGCTGTCCTGTCTCAACTGAATATTTCCCTGGTGCAAAGAAATAAATCTTTCCAACCTGTCTGAATCTAACTCCAACAACTTTAGTCATCTATACTCTCCATTCTATGAATTTTCCTTAATTGCCATAATAAGCAATTCAATAACCAGGTCAAAATTAACATTTGCCTGAAGTCTGACTTTAACTCTGTCAATAGAATTAATAATATCCTGTAAACCTTCATATGACATTGTCTGTGCCTGACTCTTTATAAGTGCCATCTGGTCATTGAATATGAGCAGATTAGTATCATTCGTACTCTTAAACATAAGTACATCCCTGTACCACATAAGCATGAGGTCAAGATAATCATCAATAGTCAGCTTATAATTAGTAACCCTCTTAACAGATGCCATAATATCAGCCGAATCCATATCCTTCGCATTCTTAATAACGTCCATAACATCGCGTCTTAACTCTGCAAATTCAGTAGATTCAACCATAGTCATTGCTCTGCCGATTCGTCCTGCCGCGAATCTTGCTGCAAATTTACATTCGTAATCTCCGATATTATCATAATGATCCTTAAGATACTTAATAACCACATCATCCTTAAGTGGCTTAAGATCAAGCACAACGCATCTTGACAGAATAGTCTGTAAGAAAACGTCCGGATTATTGGCAAGCAGAATAACAATTCCGTAAGCCGGTGGCTCTTCAATTGTCTTAAGCATCGCATTCTGTGCTGCCACAGTAAGCTTGTCTGCTTCATCAATAATGTATATCTTGTAAGGACTGCTGTAAGGCTTAATCTGCATATCCGATACAAGCTGGTCCCTTATATCATCAACACCGATACTTCCCGGCTTTTCGTGTCCAACCCAGATAATATCCGGCTGGTTCTTACTTTCAGCCTGTACACAGGAATGGCATACCCCGCAAGGCTCAACTCCTCCGGCTTCGCACTGCAGTGTCTGTGAAAATGTGCTGGCAATAAGCTTCTTTCCTGCACCAAGTCCTCCACTGATTACATAAGCATGAGATACCTTTCCCATAGATATTGCACTCTGCAAATGTTCTTTAATAGTCTCATATCCATATATATCTGAAAAATTACTCATACTTATCCCTCTTTTCTTCTTGCATATTCATCTTTCATATAACTGCGTTGCAGTTGTTTAATAATTTCATCATACATTATATTATAACACATAATGCTGCTATGTTTAAATACCTATTGATAAACCTCTTACTTACATAGACCTGATACTATAGCTTCCCTTACTTCATTAAGACAGTCCTCAAATTCTCCATTATTGCTGAATCTTCTGGTAATACCAGCCTTAGCAATATTCTCTTCCGAGAAATCTTCGCTGTCGGCAAGAAATCTTCTGCACATTTCTTCATAATGAGGATTATCCTGCTTCTGTTCCCTGTGAATGGCTCTTGTAAGTCTCAATCCATCTTCAACTTCGATATACACAGGCATAATATGCTCTTTTCCGTAGAATTCACAAAACTTGTCATAAGCCTCCAGCGTACCTATAACAAGATACTTTCTTCCGCTGCCAAGCTCAATCTGCCCGTCATCCACCGTAAAATACTTCCATACTCCATACACCGTATTATATTCCCTGAGCTCAACAATCCTACCACTATCCTGCATCTTAACTGCTGTCTCGTCATTTACAAAGAAATACTCAACTCCGTCAGTCTCCCCAGCCCTCATAGGTCTGGTTGTATACAAAGTTACAGTATTCAGCTTCAGGCTCTCATCTTCAATAAGTGCTTTATATATCTTGTCCTTGCCGGACGCGCTTTTTCCCATAATAAATGCTATCTCAGGCATCTTACCTTTCCTTCCTTAAGACCGGGTACTTCCAGTCCTGCATCTATCGCATTATTAATAATTCTGCATACATCATCAGTAATCCTCTCGCCTACATTAACAACCGGCATTCCCGGAGGATATATAAGAACCGACGACACACTTATTCTACCACATATATCAGGTGAATTAACAGATAAATCTTCGTATCCATTTTCATCCATATTATCGATGGCATCTGCCGGACACATACATACTTCCGGCTTGTTGTTAATTGCATAACCTGAGGTATCTTCATCTGCTTCTATCACTTGCTTTTCTTTGGCTTCCCAGCTTGCATCAATCTCCTGCAATGCACTAAGAAATCTGTCATAATATTCCTGCTTATCAGCAACCGAAGTCATTGCAATAGCATATTTGAATGAAGCCATCTCAAGCTGCACCTTATATTCCTTTAATAACCTGTCATACAGATGCTTTCCGTCATCACATATAAGAATAATCTTAGATATATCATCACTTGCAAGCAGTTTTATATTCTTAAGTTTCGCAATATTTTCTCTTAATTTCTTAAGTCTGTTGATATATTTCTTAAAAATATAATCCCCTTGCTCCTCAATAATTCCCATGCACCTGTCAATACTGGCTATAAGAATATATGAAGGACTTGTTGTCTGATATATATTCCAGAATCTTTCCACCTTATCATAATCTACATAATTACCAGAAATATGTAGAAGTGCTGTCTGTGTTAAAGCTGGCAGAGTTTTATGAATACTGTTAATTACAAGGTCTGCCCCGGCTTCCACTGCCGACTCCGGAAATTCCTCACTGAATTTAAAATGTGCTCCATGCGCCTCATCTACTATAAGAGGTATTTCCATCTCATGAAGATATGAAGCAATCTCTCTTACCTCTGACACAATGCCTTCATAAGTTGGGGAAGTAATAATAACCGCCTGCGCATCCATATTACTCTCAACACATTTTTTAATCTGTTCTAAAGTAAGTCCTCTGTATATTCCGGTACTTTCATCAACCTCCGGTATAACATATACAGGCTCAAGCTGCGCCATAATCAATGCATTATACACTGACACATGGCAGTTTCTTGCAACGATAATCTTTCCTTTTCTTCTTGTTGCACCACATACAGCCGACAATATTCCCGCTGTGCTTCCATTTACAAGCATCAGTGTCTTGTCTGCTCCGTACAATCTTGCAGCCCTGTCAGACGCATTTTTAATAATGCCCTCTGCATTATGCATATTATCAAAACCGTCAATCTCAGTAATATCAAGCTCCGAAGTACTTGCATACTCAGTATTGCGCTTTCCCCCCGGCATATGCATCGGCACATACCCGGCTCTGGAATACTCTTCAAGTTTTGCCAGAATATCCATATTTTCCATCAATCCAACTCCATTATCTCTTATTCTGTAACTGTAAGCTTTACAGTTACCTCATTATGGCTTCCAATTGCATCTGTAACTTCATATTTAATATCATAAGTTCCTGCCTGGTCAAATGTATATCTACCGACAGTTATAACATTTGCAGTAATATCATTTCCGCATGTATCAGTAGCAGTAACTCCTGCCATTATATCAACACTTTCACCAGCCTTAGTCTGAATATCCTTTGCACCGGCTATCTTTGCACTATATGCATTCCATGGATTATTCTCGTCAGGGTCTGTAGGGTCCCATCCGGCATAAGCACTATCCTCTGGAATCTTTATAGAATCAGGCTTACCAAGTGGTCCCGGATTAGCTGCATCATCATATATAGTTACACCTGTTCCTGAAGGACAGTTATCATATATCCATTTTACATCCCTGACGCACATTCTGACGCAGCCAAGAGAAGCATAATCTCCAAGCTTATTGTACTGACCGTCTTCCAGATTACCCTTATTCATTGAATAATAAGGTACTGAATGGAACAGATATCCTCCGCTTATTCTGAATGCATAACGACCATAAGTTCCATCAACCATATATCCCCATTCGTACTTATCTGATGTTACATAATTCTCACCCACAATAGTTTCGTCTCCTGCTTTTCCACATGATGTTGCAAATGCTTTAACAGGTATAGTGTATTCCCCATTCTCATCAATTCCGTATACTGTAGCACAGTTAGCAGCCCTGTTTACCTTAATAAAATATGGTAAATAAACACCTTCTGGAACAACATAATCTACTTCTTTTGATTCAGGCTCCTTATTATCTATCCATACAACTTCTCTTGCTTTAGTAGTTTCCTCTGTTGAAATATCTGTTACATATGTCTGCTCACTCTGATTTCCCTGATTATTATTTTTCCCAGAATGTGACAACATAATACCAGCAGTTATTGACCCTGCAATTATAACCACTGCAACTACTGCAATAATAATAACAAGTGGGAGATTTCTCCTGAACCATGATGTTCGCCTTCTTAAATATTTATAATTAATGTTTCCTTTTGACATAGCGTACTCCTTTGTTCTTTCTTTTTTATTGCCAAATGTTAATATCAATCTCTGTTATACATTAATAACGCAAAAAAAGCTGTTTCATTACGAAACAGCTTTAAGTGCCTAGAACCGGAATCGAACCAGTGACACGAGGATTTTCAGTCCTCTGCTCTACCGACTGAGCTATCTAGGCTTAGTAGCGGGGACAGGATTTGAACCTGTGACCTTCGGGTTATGAGCCCGACGAGCTTCCGAGCTGCTCTACCCCGCGGCATTCACTATATATATTATGTTAATCAGATGTAAATTATACATCAAAATGGGCGGAGAAGGATTCGAACCTTCGAAGGCAGTGCCAGCAGATTTACAGTCTGTCCCCTTTGGCCACTCGGGAATCCACCCAGTTATTAAATTAATATCAATAATGCTTTCGCACTAAAGATATAGAGCCGACTGTCGGAGTCGAACCAACAACCTGCTGATTACAAATCAGCTGCTCTGCCATTGAGCCAAGTCGGCAAAATTGATGGGGCCTACAGGGCTCGAACCTGTGACCCTCTGCTTGTAAGGCAGATGCTCT
>JAUNOK010000021.1 GCA_030537195.1 Eubacteriales bacterium
ATCTGATATGATTGAGAAATATGTAGCATTTGTAGACCAAGTCGACAAATCAAAATTCATGAAATCCTTTTGAAGCCATTTCACACGGAATTTTGGGGAAAACAATAACATCGTGATACCTATAAGTAGTCACATTTTTAAAATATTTATAGGACGAAAACAGCACTTGACTATGATGATAGTTGAAAATAAACCCATAAAATGAAAATATTAAGGTGATTTATAGGAATTTTAATTGAGAAATATGAAGATACATGAGAAAAAGGTCAGAATAAGCCTATAAGGGAAAAGATATTTCTTAATTTATAGGAAACCAACAAGATTTTAAGCAAAAATTTCATTCAAGCAGGATTTCAACTAAACAGCTATTATTCTAGAAAGCAGATTTTTGCGTTTCATTGAGTTTATATTATGATATAATGCAATAAATAGAATGAATCAGGGGGATAAGGAATGGTTACTAATTTTGATTATCTAAAAAAAGAACCTAAGTTTTCAGGATTTGCAAATGTGGCTATTTCTGCCGAAAGAATAATTCTTATGGACCCGGAGGCTAGTATTATTAACAGTCGAAGGGCAATGGAGTTTGCAATAAAGTGGATGTATTCAGTTGATTCTGCATTGGAGATGCCTTATCAGGATAATTTGTATAGTTTGATGTATACGGATGAATACAGACAGATAGTGGGTCCGGATATATTAAGAAGAATGGAGTATATCCGCAAATGTGGAAATAACGCAGCGCATGGCACCAAGAAACTAGGAAGAGATGAAGCCATGCTTTGTCTTGAAAATCTGTTTATATTTATAGATTTTATTGCATGTTGTTATTCTGCTGGATATGAAGAACACACATTTGATAAGAATCTGATTAATGCAAGAATAGAAAAAGTTAAGGCTTCAAAAGCAGCAGCTGATACTGTTAATGAAGAACTTGCCAAGATACAGGAAAAGACTGCACAGCAGGAAGTTGACCTTAAGAAATTAATAGAAGAAAATGCTTCACTTAAAGAGGAATTGTCTGCACGCAGGCGTGAACAGCAACAGACATATGTGCCTAAGCCGCTGGATTTATCTGAATATAAGACAAGAAAATTGTATATTGATGCTATGCTTGCTGATGCCGGATGGACAGAGGGCGAAGACTGGCTTAATGAAGTTGAACTTGATGGAATGCCGAATAAATCAGGAACTGGATATGCAGATTATGTTCTCTATGATGATATGTATCGGCCATTGGCTGTTATTGAGGCAAAGAGAACCTGTGTAGATGTATCAAAAGGGCGCCAGCAGGCTAAATTATATGCAGATATATTAGAAAGAAAATATAAAAGAAGACCAGTGATTTTTCTCACAAATGGTTTTGAAACACATATTATTGATGGACAGTATCCAGAAAGAAAATGTTCAGTTATTTATTCAAAAAGAGACTTGGAGAAATGGTTCAATCTGTTGACCATGAGGACAAGTCTTAAACACATAACTATAGATAAGAATATTGCTGGACGATATTATCAGGAGTCAGCAATTAAAGCGGTATGTGATAGTTTTGATGAAAAGAACCGTAGGAAGGCTCTGCTTGTTATGGCAACAGGTTCAGGTAAAACAAGAACGGTAATTGCGTTGTGTGATGTTTTATTAAAAGCAGGATGGGTAAAGAATATTCTTTTTCTTGCAGACAGGAATTCATTAGTAACCCAGGCAAAGAGAAGCTTTGTAAATATGCTTCCTAATCTGTCATGCACTAATCTTGTAGAAGAGAAAGACAATTATTCAGCACATTGTGTTTTTTCTACATATCAGACAATGATTAGATGTATAGACACAATTAATGACGATAAAGGTAAGCTGTTTACATGTGGACATTTTGACCTTGTTATATGTGATGAAGCACACAGGTCAATTTATAATAAATATAAAGACATATTTACATATTTTGATGCACCGCTTGTAGGTCTTACGGCGACTCCTAAAGATGAAATAGATAAGAATACTTATGAAGTATTTGAATTGGAAAAAGGAGTACCTACATATGGGTATGATTTAGCACAGGCAGTTAAAGATGGTTATCTGGTTGATTATGTTTCAGTTGAATCTAAGTTAAAATTCATTGAACAGGGAATTGTGTATGATGAATTGTCAGAAGAAGACAGAGAAGCATATGAGGAAACATTTGAAGATGAAAACGGAAGACTGCCAGAGGCAATTGGTTCATCAGCTTTGAATACATGGATATTTAATGAAGATACAATTAAAAAGGTGTTAAATGTCTTAATGGCTGATGGTATTAAGATTGACTATGGACAGAAGCTTGGAAAGACTATTATATTTGCAAAGAATCATGATCATGCGGAGAAGATACTGGAGATATTTAATAAAGAATATCCACATTTGCCTGATTATGCAAAGGTTATTGATAATTATATGACTTACGCACAGAGTGCTATTGATGAATTTTCTGATGCAAAGAAGATGCCGCAGATAGCAATATCTGTTGATATGCTTGATACTGGAATAGATGTGCCAGAGGTAGTTAATCTGGTATTTTTTAAGAAAGTTATGAGTAAAGCCAAATTCTGGCAGATGATAGGAAGAGGCACAAGACTTTGTCCCGGACTTTTAGATGGAGAAGATAAGAATAAGTTTTACATATTTGACTTCTGTGGTAATTTTGAGTTTTTCAGAATGAACAATGGAAAAGCTACAGCTAATATGATTGCATTACAAGGGGCAGTCTTTAATCTGAAATTCGAGATATCATATAAACTTCAGGATATTAAGTATCAGGATGACAGACTGATAATGTATAGAAATGCATTAGTTAAGCAGATGAGCGAGAAGGTAAAAGAACTTCCAAGAGATAATTTTGCGGTAAAACAACATTTAAAATATGTTGAATTATATTCCGTAGAATCTAATTATCAGACACTTACATATGAGGATACATTAATTGTAAGAGAAGAAGTTGCACCTCTTATATTACCAGAAGAAGATGAGGCAAGTGCAGTGAGATTTGATGCACTCATGTATGGTATTGAACTGGCACATTTATTAGGAAACAAATATTCAAGAGCACGCAATGACTTATTAAAGAAGACAGCAGGCGTTGCAGGAGTAGCCAATATTCCAGAGATTCAGGCACAGTCAGATATTATTAATAAAATTCTTAACACCGACTATGTTGATAATGCCGATATTAATGATTTTGAAGAAATCAGACAAAGACTTCGTTCATTAATGAAATATCTGCCTCGTGGACCTGTACAGAAATATGAAACTAATTTTACAGACGAGTTACTTTCAACGGAATGGAGAGAGTCAGAGTTAGAGAATGATGAGTTAAAGAATTACAAAGCTAAGGCTGAGTATTATATCAGACAGCATCAGGATAATATTGTTATTGCAAAGCTTAGGTCTAACAAGCCGTTGACATCAGATGATGTGAAGGCGTTAGAGAATATTCTTTGGGAAGAAGTTGGAACAAAGACTGATTATGAGCATGAGGTTGGAACTAAACCTCTGGGAGAATTTGTCCGTGAGATTGTTGGACTTGACATGAATGCAGCAAAGGAAGCATTTTCAGAATATCTGACTAATACTAATCTTGATAGCAGACAGATATATTTTGTGAATCAGATAGTAGAATATATTGTGCATAATGGAATGATGAAAGATTTCTCAGTATTGCAGGAATCTCCATTTACTGATTACGGAAGTATAGTAGATATCTTTACGGACATGACAGTATGGATGGGAATAAAGAAAGTAATTGATACAATAAATGCTAATGCAGCAGCTTAAGCAATTGGACTAGAAGGAGCAGAGACATATGAATAAAGTGATAAATAAAACAGGAAGATATATCAGCTTTTTAATATGTCTTTCTCTGTTGATTGCAATATTTATACCGGTTAATACATCAGCTGATGAGTCAGGGGGTCAGACAACCGAAACAGTAAAAGCTGCCTGGTATGAAGATTCGTATCATATTTCTGGAGAGAATGGTGAAAGAAGAGGATATGCTTATGAATATGAGCAGGCTTTATCTGCTTATACAGGCTGGAACTATGATTACATAAAAGGTGACTGGGGTGAACTGCTTAAAAAACTCCAGAATGGTGAAATTGACATGATGGCCGCCATATCTTATACAGATGAACGTGCAGAAACAATGTTATTTTCTGAACTTCCAATGGGGAATGAGAAGTATTACCTGTATCTTAATCTTGCAAATGTAGATTTTTCTATGGCAGATTTATCAGATCTTAATGGAAAACGAATTGCAGTAATGGAAGAAAGTATTCAGGGGACACAGTTTGCACAATGGGAGAACGAGCATAATGTACAGACCCAGCACATTGATGTAGACAGCTTTACACGAGCCAAAGAAATGTCTGATAATAAAGAGATTGACGGCGTTATATCAACAGAAACTCCGGCATGGGTAGAAGCTGGAATGTCGGCAGTTGTAAGTATAGGTGGTTCAGATATTTATTATGCAATTAATAAAAACAGACCGGATTTAAAGAACAAGATTGATAATGCCATGCGTTCAATGGAAAATGATAAACCATTTTATGCGGATGAATTATATGAGCGCTATCTTGCTACACAGTCTGTTGCAGTTCTTTCAAGTAAGGAAAAGGAATGGATTAAACAGCATGGTGTAATCAGAATAGGATATATTAATAATGATCCGGGATTTAGTGTCATTAATGATAAAAATGGAAAACCTGAGGGCGTAATAAAAGATTATATTGAACATGCGCAAAACTGTCTTGGCAATCATACACTGGATTTTGAACTGATTGGATTTGACTCAGAAGCAGAACAGATTCAGGCAATAAAAGATGACAGAATAGATATGATTTTTCATGTCAGCTATAATCCGTATTATGCAGAGATGAAAGGCTTATCATTGTCTAATATCGTACTTACAATGCCATTGTCAGTTGTTACTTCACATGATTCATTTGACGAAAGTGCAAAAAACAAAGTGGCAATAGCAAAGAATGACACTGTTTTAAAATCTTATGTTGCATATAATTATCCAACATGGGAAATTGTTGAATGCGATTCGCTTAATGCTGCAAAGAAAATGGTATTAAACGGAGAGACAGATTGTTTTGTTGCAAGGTCTGGACAGTCTGCAAAGTATATTAATAACAGAAAGCTTCATACTACATATCTTACACAGGCGTGCGATGCAGTATTTGCAGTTAATAATGGGGATGAAACTCTGTTATCTATTTTAAATAAGACATTAAAGACAATACAGACATCTAAATTGTCTGGTGCAGTAAGTGCATATGAAGATTCCTTGCAAAAGGTAACAATTGAGGATTTTATAAAGGATAATATGTTTACGGCTGTAGCGGTATTTATGATATTAGTTATTCTTATTATGGGAATAATAATTGCTTTATTGAGAAAAGCGCAGAAGGCCATGCAGCTTGCGGAGAATGCAAATGCTGCAAAATCCAATTTCTTATTTAATATGAGCCATGATATCAGAACGCCAATGAATGCTATATTAGGATATAATGAGTTAATGAAAGAAAATCTTACAGATCCTAAAATGCTAGATTATCAGGAAAAGATAGAACAATCAGGGAATCTGTTATTATCAATTATTAATAATGTACTTGATATGGCGCGAATTGAAAGTGGAAAACTATCATTAGATGAGAATTATTCGGAAGTTGGAGCAGTATTAAATGAAGTATGTGAAGTGTTTGAGATGGAGGCCAGAAAAAAAGGCATATCACTTACATATGAGACAGATGTTAAACACATGCATATTTTATGTGATGATACAAAGGTAAAAGAAATATTTACTAATCTTATAAGTAATGCCGTTAAATATACGTCTTCAGGAGGAAAGGTTGTTTTAAGGACCAAGGAATTACCTTGCAATAAAGAAGGCTATGTAAGGCTTAAAACAGAGATTACAGATACCGGAATAGGAATGAGTAAAGAGTATCTTCCGTATTTATTTGAATCATTTACAAGAGAGCGCAATACTACTACGGGTAAAATAGCGGGAACAGGCCTCGGAATGCCTATTGTGAAAAGGCTGGTTGAACTGATGGGTGGAAGTATTGACGTAGAGAGTGAGTTAGGAAAAGGAACTAAATTCACAGTAATTCTCCAGCATAAAATTGCGGATGAAGCCTATTATATAAAGCCAGCAGAAATCTCAGACGTGACTAAGAAGGAGTTAATCAGAGGAAAGCATGTTCTGCTTGCTGAGGATAATGAGTTAAATGCTGAAATTGCAGTAGCAATATTACAAAATATGGGAATAGCTGTTGATTGCGTTGAAGACGGAGTACAATGTGTGGCAAAGATAGAGCAGATGCCAGCAGGTAGTTATGATTTGATTCTTATGGATATTCAGATGCCTAATATGGATGGATATAAGGCTACACAGGCGATAAGGCGCTTTTCGGACAAAGATAAGGCGGATATTCCGATTATTGCCATGACGGCTAATGCATTTGAAGAGGACAAAAAGATGGCACTTTCTAAGGGCATGAATGGTCATATTGCAAAGCCGATAGATGTTCATAAAATTGAAAAAGTGATTGTTTCGGTTTTGAAATAGGATAATTAGATCTAATAATAAGAAAGGAAAAGAGGTATACATATGGAATTACAGTCAGTAATTGAGAAAAGAAGAAGCATAAGAAATTATAACCCAGAGAGAAAAGTTACTAAGGAGCAGCTTGAGGAACTGATTAAAGCAGCGTCATATGCGCCTTCATGGAAGAATTTGCAGACATCAAGATATTACTGTGTCTTATCTGAAAATGCAGTAAAAGAACTTAGAGAAAAATGTCTTCCTGAATTCAATCAGGCTAATTCAGATGGAGCAGGTGCATATATAGTCACAACATTTGTAAAAGGAATGGTTGGTTTCGACAAGAATACGGGCAGTCCGGTTAATGAAGCTGGTGACGGCTGGGGTTATTATGACCTTGGTCTGCAGAATGAGAATCTGCTTCTTAAAGCTACAGAACTGGGGCTTGATACTCTGGTAATGGGTATAAGAGATAGTGAGGCGTTAAGAGAATTGCTTAATATTCCAGATAGTGAGAATGTTGTGTCTGTTATTGCTGTCGGTTATAGGGGACAGGAGCCACCTGAAAGACCTAAGAGAAAAGAGATTGATGTTGTAGCAAAGTTTGTGTAATGGTTGTAAATGACTTAAATTGAATAAAATAAGAGCCCAGGGAAGATAAAACTTCTCTGGGTTTATTTTTTATACGGCTGATTACACTGAGTTCCTATTAACGGAACAAAAACAAGCAATTACAAAAGATAAACAAGCTATATATGCGTCGTATGTATATAAAAATAGGAACAAAAATTATATTTTTTTGAGCCTATTTTTTCTTAAGCAAAAAGCGCATAATATAGATAAGTTAAGGGAAACAATAGAGGATATATAATGGGTATGACGCAGGATGATGAGCAGATCACCAAATTTTTTGGTGAGGGCTCGGAATCCTGCGTTTTTAATTGTGTGATAAGAAAATATTTATTATCCCATAATAGGTACATACAGTGTAATATTATTTACATTGATGTTTGTGTATACATAAAAATAGTGTATAATAAAAACAAATAAATGTTCGATAGTATGTCTGGGATAATAAAGAGCAGATATCAGTTTTAGAAGAATTTGAATTGTGCTAGGGGGTAAAAGATGAAGCAGGAAACATTAAATAAATTGAACCTTTGCGAAGATAATGAACGAGAGTGCAAGCTGGCTAATGGAGGACTTCCTGAGAGTATATGGGAGACATATTCGTCTTTTGCTAATACCAATGGAGGAACTATTCTGCTTGGAATTAGGGAACATAGGGATTCTTTTACGATTGAGGGATTGACAGATAAGCAGATTATTAAATATCAGAAGGATTTCTGGAGTACCCTAAATGATAGAAATAAGATATCAAAAAATATTCTGTTGAAAGGCACTTATAAAAGAGATTACGAAGGAGACTTTCTTTGTACTGAAGAGGCAGTCAAAGCTATGTTTGCAGATCAGAGAGATGTATCTGGAGATGTGGAAGTACTGGATGAGTTTGGATTGGATGCTTTGAATCAGGATACAATAAAGGGCTATAGAATAGTATTTGAGCAGCTTCATAGTGGACATCCCTGGAATGCACTTGAGAATGATGAGTTTCTTATGAAATTAAGGGCAGCAGCGAAGAATAAGATGGGAACATTATCACCAACGATAGCATGACTATTATTCTTTGGAGAAGCTTATCATATTACTGAAGTTTTTCCTAATTATTTTCTGGATTATCGTGAGGAATGTGATGGTAAAGCCGTGCGTTGGTTGTTCCGTACACATTCTAATGAATGACAGAGTAACATTAAAACTTGAAGTTGGGCAGGTAGTATATATTCCAGGAGCAGCTGATATAAGGAATTCAACTGACAATAGCGAAACAGAGACTGCAAAAGCTATGTCAAAAGAAGATAAGATACTTGCTTACATTGGGGAGAATGGAAGTGTTTCTATGCAGAAAGTAGTGGAAATCTGTAATTATAAATCTAGAACGGGAGCAAGAAAGCTAATAGATAAAATGATGAAAGCAGGTTTGATACAAAAAGTTGGAGAAAGAAATAATACTCTTTATAAAATAATAAAATAGAAAATTAGTATTTACCTTAAATATCAGAGTGACCAGCATATACATACAAGGAGGCACACATGACACAGGAACAATTTAAGAAAGCAGCACAATACTGGAATAACAAAGAGCAGATACCAGTGCCACAAGAAGAATTAAAGAGGATAGTAGAAGAATATATTAGTTCGAATAATACATGTGCGCTTGCAACAGGAACAGGAAATTATGTGAGATGTACGCCAATAGAGTACAGTTTCCATGATGGTAAGTTCTGGATGTTTTCAGAAGGTGGAGAGAAGTTTATCGGACTTGAAAAGAACGATAATGTATGTCTTGCCATTTATGATAAATATGATGGCTTTGGCAATCTGAAGAGTCTGCAAGTAATGGGAAAGGCCCAGATAATTGAGCCGCTTTCAGACATTTATAATGCACATGCAGAATATAAGAAAATTCCTCTTGCAGCTTTGAAAAAACTTGAGTCACCAATGAATCTTATCTGTGTGACTCCTGTAAAGATAGAAGCTTTATTTTCAGATTTCAAGAAGAATGGTTATACTAGCAGGCAGACATTGCATTTTTAGAGGAATTCATTCTACTTTAAAGATAATAAATGAAAAAGAAAGAGATACATTTAGAATGTCAGATAATGGAAAAATATTCAGCAGACAGAGTCTAATTAAACTTATATTGCCACTTCTTGCAGAACAATTGCTTGCTGTGAGCGTAGGACTTGTTGACACCCTTATGGTATCGCAGGCAGGAGATGCAGCGATTTCCGGGGTGGCTTTAGTGGATAATATAAACAGGCTTATAATACAGGTTCTGGCAGCGATTGCGACGGGAGGTGCAGTTATATGCAGCCAGTATATAGGCAAGAAAGATAGAACCAATGCTAAAAAGGCAAGTGCACAGCTTCATATGGTTATGGTTTTATTTGCTCTTATTGTTGTGGCGTTATCACTTATATTTACCGGAAATATCATAAGAGCAGTATTCGGAAGCGTAGAAGAAGCAGTATCAAGGAGTGCAACCATTTACTTCACTGTGACTTCTTTATCATATCCTTTCCTTGCAGTATACAACGCGGGAGCTGCGGTATATAGAAGTGAGGGAAACAGCAGTATAAGCATGCGTATCAGCATTATCATGAACATAATTAATATCGTAGGAAATGCAGTATTTGTATTTGGATTTAATATGAGTGTTCTCGGAGTGGCACTTGCAACAGATATATCAAGAGTTGTTGCAGCAGTAGTTATGTTTATGTTTGTAATGTCGAAAAAACATGAGCTTGCTTTTGATAATATAAAGGAGTTCAGGCCTGACACATCAATGATTGGCAAGATACTTAAGATTGGAATTCCAAGCGGAATAGAAAATGGCATGTTTCAGATTGGCAAACTGCTGGTTGTAAGCATGGTAGCAACATTTGGAACAGCTTCCATTGCGGCAAATGCGGTTGGATATACAATTATTGATTTTGCTAATATTCCAGGTACATCGATGGGACTTGCACTTATTACACTTGTGGGACAGTGCATAGGAGCAGGTAAGAAAGACCAGGCTCGTTATTACACAAAGCTATCTCTTAAGATTGCATATGTGGGTGATTGGAGCTCCAAAGCAGTACTATTTATATTTGCAGGATTTTTTGCATCATGTTTTAACCTTTCGCCAGAAGCATATGTGATAGCTGTTAGAATATTAAGATGTTTCTGTATTGCATCAATACCAGTATGGCCTTTGTCATTTACTTTGCCAAATGCGTTGAGAGCTGCAGGAGATGTTAATTTTACCATGCTTGTAAGCATTATATCCATGTGGGTATTCCGTGTGGGAAGCAGTTATCTGCTCGGTGTATTTTTAAATATGGGGGTACTTGGAGTATGGTTTGGTATGTTTGTTGACTGGTTTGCAAGGTCGGTATGTTTTGTTACAAGATATGTAAGTGGAAAATGGATAAGAAAGAAGGCTTTAGTATAAAAATCATGAGCATATGTATGGAATTGAAGGAGAGATACCAAAGGTATACTAAATATTAACAGGTAAAGAGGACTATGAACATACCAGAAAGAGCAACGAAGGAACAGACAGAGGCAATAACACAGACAGAAGGCAACATAAGGGTTGCGTCAGTTCCGGGTTCGGGAAAAACATTTGTACTTACATATAGAATAGCATATCTCATAACAGAACTGTTTGTTGAGCCGTCATCTATTGTGGCGCTCACATTCACGAACAAGGCAGCTTCGCAGATGAAGCACAGGTTAAGGGATATTGTTGGTGATAACGCTAACTGTTTTACAGGAACATTTCACGGATATTGTAACATGTTTCTTAAGGAGGAGATTCACAGGCTGACATTTCCCAAGACATTCACGATTCTTGATAAGAAGGCTGAGCTGGAGATGATTAAGAATGTGGCTGAGGATATGGGAATATCGCTCAAGGACAATACAGCGAAGAAGATAATGAGTGATATAGACATAGCCAAGCAGGATATGTCCTATGTTGAGCTGATGGCAGGAGTTGATAAGACAGAGCTTAAGAGAAGGGCTTCCAGCGAGAAAAATGTGGATAAAAAGGTTTTCTATAATTATCTTAAGAGACAGTGCGACAATTATGCACTGGATTTTGAAGATCTTATTAATTTTACTTTATACATTTTGAACAGGAATGAAGATGTGCGGATTCGCTGGCAGGAAAAGTGCCAGTATGTACTGTGCGATGAGTATCAGGATGTCAATATGAAACAGGACATGCTGCTACACATTCTAAGCGGTTTGTATCAGAATCTGTTCGTTGTAGGTGATGACGACCAGAATATATATACATGGCGCGGTTCTGACCCTGAGTACATGATTAATTTTGACAAAACACATGAGAATGTGCAGGATTATTCACTAACGGAGAATTTCAGAAGTACTCCTCAGATTGTAAATGCAGCGAAATCCCTAATATCTGCTAATCAAAACAGGCTTGAAAAGCAGATGATTTCTAAAAGGCCAGATGGCAATAAGCCGGTATTCAATGCTCCTGACACCGAGGAGAATGAGTCGTTGTGGATAGCTGATACCATTCTTGATAATGTTGCTAAGAACATGAAGTACAGCGATCATACTATACTGGTGCGGGCTGCGTCACAGACAAGGTCGTTAGAGGAAGCATTTATAAAAAGAAAAGTCCCTTACAAGATACTAAGCGGTGCGAAATTCTATGAAAGCGAAGAGATAAGGACAGTGCTTTCATACATGAGAATGGTGTACAGCCTTACGGACATGGATTTGCTGTATACTATATCAAGACCGAGAAGGGGCTTTGGCAAGAAGTCGGTTGAGAAGCTTAAAAATGTAGCTGCACAGAACAACTGCAGTCTTTTCAAGGCACTTGGAAAGCAGATTGAAGATGGCGATATAACACAGAAACATGTGATAGAATATTACAATGCGATTAATGAATTGCACGACACTTATGTTGCATACAGTTGTACGGATGTTGTCAATAAATGTTTAGACATGGGCTATCGTCAGGCGTTGGAGCAGGATATTGACCAGACCAGACTTGATAATGTGTCGGAGCTTATCAGGACTATCACAGCATTGGAAGAAGATAATCAGGAGAAGGTTGAGCTGGCTGATCTGTTAAGTCATTTTGCATTATTTTCAGCGCAGGATGAGGACGGCGAGTACAATGTTGTAAAAGTAATGACAATTCATACAGCAAAGGGACTTGAGTTCGATACAGTATTTGTACCAGGACTGGTTGAAGGACAGTTCCCAAGCAGCAGGCTTCGTAATGAAGATGAATACGAAGAAGAAAGAAGATTGTTGTATGTTGCGATGACGAGGGCTGAGAATACGCTTTACCTCAGCACTTACAGAAAGAAAGACGGGCGTTTTGGTGCAAGACCATCAGCATTCTTAAGTGACATTGATACTAATCTTCTTGAATGTATCAACAACAGCAGAATATTAATCAGAGGTGAGACTGAGCAGATGCTGCCAAAGGTTGTATTTGATGTTGGAGATAAAGTCAGACATAAGGTATTTGGAATTGGCGAGATTGTTAAGGTTGATAAGGTTACACAGACATATGAAATCCAGTTTGAGAATATCAGGGGAACGAGAAGGCTGATGTTTCGGGCAGAGCTGGTAAAATGTTGATAATTAAATCAGATTAGAGAAAAAATAGGGGATAACCCCTATTTTTTCATTCTTGATTGCAGAAAAGCTGGAATAACCAGTTCATTTTCTTTCTTTTCTGACTTAGCTAAAAGATTATTTATATCAGATGTTTTAACGACTTTATGAGTATTTTGTATAGGAATGTTGTTCAGACTGCCTTTATTATTGTCACAGGAATCATTAAGTCCGGTTGCAATAATGGTTATGAGGGAATTCTTATTATCATCAAGCTGTTCTTTAGAAGAAACAGTACCCCACATTATCTTAGCTTCAGTTCCAACAATTTCCTGAATATACTGTATTGCACTATTAAGCTCAATAAGGTTAACATCACCAGAGGAATTTATCATAACGTACTTTGCACCTGAAAGATTAGTACTTAATAAAGGTGAATTAACAGCTTGTTTAACAGCGTCAGTAATAGAGGTATTCTCATCAGCATAACCTATTCCTAAGTGTCCGTATCCTTTATCTCCCAGAACAGTTTTTAAATCATTAAAGTCAAGATTTACAGTACCGCAGTTAAACACAATATTAGTAATAGTGTCAATTGAGTTCTTCAGTACAGAGTCTGCAAGAGTAAATGCAGATGACATAGTTACAATTTTTTCATTAGATGTAAGCAGTTTATCATTTGATATAACAAGCAGAGTATCAACACATTTTTCAAGATTCTGTATGCCTGCATGTGCAATATCAGAGCGGTTAGGATTTTCAAAGCTGAATGGTGTCGTAACGACGGCAACAGTGAGTATTCCTGAGTCCTTACATAACTTAGCAATATATGGAAGCGCACCTGTTCCGGTTCCACCGCCCATACCGGCAGTGAGAATTACCATATTTGCATCATTTATAATCTCTTTAATTTCGTCTGCACTTTCTTCAGCGGCAGCGTACGCAACTTCTGGATTTCCACCAGCACCAAATCCGCCAGTCAGTTTTTTCCCAATAGTAATGCAGATGTCCGCCTCGGATTTATCAAGGACCATCTGATCTGTATTAATTGCAATGAATTGAATAGGATAGGGAGTCTGGTGTGCAAGCCTGTTAATTGCATTATTACCGCAGCCTCCGACACCAATAACTTTAATTGTCGGCATATTTGATGATTGATAATCTGTATCTATTATTTCAAGCATTTTTATCCTCCTTATACTTGCATAAATGCGAATTATAAAAGAAATATAATGCAATAATGCTAATAAGTCAATATAAAATTCGCAAATATGCAATAAATGCTTGCGAAAATGCGAAAAAAGAGTACAATAAAATTAACATATAAATAGAGTATTCAGGAGATTGCTTAGATATGGAATTAGGGCAGAGATTAAAAGCAAAAAGAAAAGAAAAGAAAATATCAGCAGAATATATTGCAAAGGAATTAGGCGTGTCAGTATCTACAGTTTACAGATATGAGGATTCAAGTATAGTTAAGATTCCTGTTTCAACATTTGAAAAAATGTGTAGTATTCTTGGAACTACGCCAGCAGAGATGATGGGTAATGTACCAGAAATGTCACATGAAAAAAGTGATAATGAGAACAAGCTACCAGGAACATTTGAAGATCCGAAGGAAGCAATGGAATTCCTGCTTAAGCTTCCGACAATTGCTGCGTATGGAGGATATGATCCATCTAAGATGGATGATGAAACAATGGTTGCATTTGCGAATGAAATCTTACAGCAGTTACAGCTTGTGAGTTATAAGTACAGGTAGGTGACAGTATGAAAGCCAAAGATATAAAGAAGCTGGCAGAAGATTTAAGGGAGAATTATAATACAAGGAATCCTTTTGAATTAGCGGAAAAGTACGGAATAAGGGTGGTTGTAAGTAAAATGCTTCCGATTGACAGAAAAGCATATACCATAAGGTCAGACAATTATCCAACAATTATAATTATTAATGGCAGATATGAGCATAGAAGCCAGCTGGCATTGTGTGCACATGAACTGGGGCATGCACTGCTTCATTCAGATGATATTAATAATTTCGCAGTAACAAGTAAAAATGCATTTAAAAATGTTGAATATGAGGCTAATCTTTTTGCTGTATCGCTGTTATTTAATGAGAGTGATTTTAATATGAAATTGTTAAATATGAGCAATTATCTGCTTAAGCAGGTACTTGATTATAATATTGTAGTTGAAGATTAGGGGAAGATATATGTATGAGGTAATGCCGAAAAAACTGCTGGTTGTTAATATACTTGATATTCTTAACAAATATTCAGATGCAGACCACAGATTGAAACAGAAAGATTTTATTGATATTCTTAGAAAAGAATATGGTATGGAAGTAGACAGGAAAGCTGTAAGAAGGAATCTGTCGTATCTGCTGGAATGTGGTTATGATATTGAATATACAGAACAGGTAAGAACTAAAAAGAATGGGGAGCAGGAAACTATATATACAGACTGGTATATAGAGAGAACATTTAGTAATTCAGAGTTGAGGCTTCTCATAGACAGCCTCCTTTTTTCAAAATCAATTCCATATAAACAGTGCACTGAACTTATTGAGAAACTGGAAAGCCTGTCAAACTGTTATTTTAAGTCAAGTGTGAAGCATATATGTAATCTGCAGGAAAATCCACTTGTTAATAAACAGTTATTTTACAATATAGAGATATTGGATGAAGCAATAAGCAAAGGAAAACAGGTAAAGTTTCGTTATAACTATTATGACATGGATTATAAGCTTCATAACAGATGTAATAGTGAAGGGGTACCAAGGGAATATATAATTAATCCATATCAGATGGTTGCGACAAACGGAAGATATTATCTTATATGTAATTATGACAAATATGATAACTATGCTAATTACAGGATTGACTGGATAACAGATATTGAACTTCTTGGTACTAAGAGAAAATCAATGAAGAAGGTTAAAGGGCTGGAGAATGGTCTGAATTTGTCAAAGCATATGGCGGATCATATATACATGTTCTCAGGTGATAGCGGGATAGTCCGTTTCAGGGCATATCGTTATATTATATCTGAGCTTCTGGACTGGTTTGGTAAAGATATCAAATTTGCTGATTATTCAGAAGATGAGGTAATGGTAACGGTTCATGCTAATCTTATGGCTATGAGATGCTTTGCAACACAATATGCAAGACATATTAGAATTGTAAGCCCTGAGAATCTGGTCGAACAGGTTGTTGATGACTTGAGACATGCGTTAAAGCGATATGAATAGAATACAGGAGGATTAAGTTATGGAAGTATGGAGATTGCAGGTGAATACAGGAGAAGATAACATTGCAGATTATTGTATAGAAAATAATGTTGCTGCAATGGGATGGAGTTTAAAAGAGTTACCCGAAAGTGAAAGAAAAAACATAAAAAATATAAAAACTTTTGAGGATTATTGTAAATATGCGGATAAGGTATACAAAAGTTATGCGAGTGTCAAAAGATTAAAAGAGCAGGTTAAAGAGAATGATATTATATGGATGCATTCTAGGAAAGAAGGAAAGTATTATTTTGGAAGGGTAAAAAAGGAAAGCAAATGGATCTTTAATAGTGAAGCTGCTGAAAAAAAGGACGCAGGTAACCAATTAACAAATATAGATTGGTATGAAGCATCAACAAGAGCCGATGAAGAATCTGTGCCGGGAGCTATAGCAACTGCGTTCATAAAGGGTTCAACTTTACAAAGAATTAATAAAGATGGCGTAAAAGAGTATAGCCAGATGCTATATAACAAAATACATGACCCGGAAAAAGAACAATTTACATATGAAAAACCTAATTTATGTTTAGATAAACATTTTTATATGTTATTGAGTCCATCAGATGTGGAGGATTTGCTGGCACTGTGGCTTTATGCTGAAAAGGGATATGTTTGTATTCCATCAACCAATAAAATTGCAACAGCTAAATATGAGTGTGTTCTTGTTGACCCTGACAAGAAAATAAAGAAAAGAAAACATATATATATTCAGGTAAAGAAGGGAAAAGTGGATTTGAAAGCATCTGAATATGTAAATCTGGCAAAGGATGGAAATGAAGTATATCTGCTGACAACAGAAGGTATAGTAGAAGATGCAGATAAGTACAAAAATATTACTGCAGTTAATCCGGATAAGATATATAAGTTTGCAACAGCTCCTGAATATAATGGAGTTAATGAAGTTATTCCAAAAAATATTATTCCAGAACATGTATTGTATTGGATAGAATTTTTATCGGAAATTGAAGAATCTAATAAAACTGATAATAACTAAGAAAGATTCATGTACCAATATAGTCCCACACCTTTTATATAATTAATAATAGATACGAAAGTTATTAACTATGGGAAAGGTGTGGGATTATGTTATTTTATGAGGCATCTGCCAGAATTCAAAGTTGTAGAATTGTAGAAAAATATCTGAAAAATAGTAATGGTGAACGAAGCAGCCATGAACAGGATGAAAGAATCTGGTGTGAGCTTGAGGATTGTGCAATAGAGTATTCGGGTGAGCATGAGTATAAGATTGTTGTATTTGTGTGTTATATAGATACGGATATATCTAATGGAAGAGTAGAATTCAGGGTTATTTCTAATAATTATAAGGAAAATGCAGCGGAGCACATATATGGCTATATCGAAAAATGCGGTATGAAAATATATGATTTTAATATTCGAGAGACTACATATGACCGGGTTAATAAGATGGAAGACAGACTATTTCATCTGGATTATGAAGTTGTAGACAGATTTTTTAGCTGCGATTTTATGAAGAGCGGAGAAAGAAGAAAGAAATGTTGTGAAATATATGTAGACACCAACATTTTAAAGAAACAGCTATATGACAGGGCAGTAAAGCTTAATTGTTCAGAAACACTGCTTCCGGAATTGGAAAGGATATTTGTTAACAGGAATACTACTAATTATCTGGGAAATCCGGTGCAATACATAATAACCTGCAGCAGGAACAGTGTCGGATATGAAATCGCGAAAGTCATAATAGCAGCATTGTATAAGCAAAACAGGTTAAGAAGCAGCCGAATATGGATATCGGGATTGCTGTCAGACCAGAATGAATCGTATGGATATTCGTATTGTGAGGCATCAAGTGTAGGAATTGTTATTCCTGATATGAAAGATGTTGATGATGAATACGATAAGAACAGATTGCGCAAGGCAGCAGATAGAATTGGGCTGATGATAGAAGAGTATTCGTCAAATGTACTGACATTTGTATTTGTCAGACGAGGCAATGAACGAATTAAGGAATTGATAAAAGATAGTGCCCACAACATTAATTTTTGTGAAATAAGACAGAACACATATATTGGAGCCCAAGCCAGAGAATATATAAAAAGAGATTTAATAGATAAAGGTATAGATGAATCTGTTGCAGATAAAATAGATTTAGCGGACGACATAGAATATTATCCGGATGAACTAAATGCAAGAATACATAAATGCCTGGGAAATATTCTGTGTACAGATATATATTCACAGTATGCAGATTATGAGATAAAGCATGTGGAACGGATTAAGGAAAGAGAAGGAAATGCATATCTTGAACTTAAATCTATGATAGGTCTTAATAACCCTAAAAACATTATAGATAAGATTATAAGTTATTATAATACAAGAAAAATATATCGTGCGAATGGAATCGAACCACCGTTGAGTGCTGTACATATGGTATTTACAGGTAATCCGGGTACTGCAAAGACAACAGTTGCGAGGTTATTTGCAGACATTTTAAGAGACAATAAAATACTGCCAGAGGGAACTTTAATAGAGGCTGGGAGAAGTGATCTTGTCGGGGAATATGTAGGACAGACAGCTCCCAAGGTCAAAAGTCTTTTCAGAAGGGCTAAGGGAAATGTGTTGTTTATAGATGAAGCCTATTCTCTTGTAGATGGCAGAAGAGGATTATATGGAGATGAGGCAATTAATACTCTCGTTCAGGAGATGGAGAATAACAGGGAGGATACTATTGTTATTCTTGCCGGATACCCTGATAAAATGCAGCAATTTCTTGATACCAATCCAGGGCTTACGAGCAGGATAGCATTTCATATTAATTTTGATGATTATACGGAAGAAGAATTATATGAAATACTGATATCTATGGCATCAAAATCAGGGGTGAGATTATCTGATGAAGTGCATGAAAAAGTTATTGAAATATTCGGACATGCATGTAAGCATAAGGATTTTGGAAATGGCCGTTTTGTAAGAAATATATATGAACAGGCATTAATGAATCAGACATTAAGAATAGCAAAAAGTACAGGACAGCCTTCGGAAAAAGAGCTGAGAACATTAGAAGCCGAGGATTTTAATAATCTGGAAGTTAAAGAAACATCCGAGAAAGAAGGCAGAGTAATTGGATTTTAATGTAATGGATAATGTTATGGAAGCATATAACTGGCAATTAGCACAAATGTGGTTAGGTAAAATCAAAGACATTATTGAACCGGGAAAGATATATGTAACCAATAATATTAAGGGATATGGACGATATGATACATTTGGAATGCTGGCGGATTATTTGATAATGAAAGGGCATAAGGCTGTGCTATATATGTGTTCAAATCATAAAGCAAAGGAGGTGCAAAACAACATATTACAAAGAATAGAAACACATATGTATGAACAGGCTTTTGCATGTGATAATGAAGAAAGGAGGTTTGACGAGATATGTGAAAAGGCTCATAAATTATTAGAATCACAATATAAAGATATTCATTTTAAAGCTATAGATGATAGAGATGTTGAACTGTTATCAGATGACAACGGGCATAATAAATATAATGTTATTCTAATAGAACATTTCAGGCTTTTGCAGGGCAGACACACCACATGCAAAAGCATGAGTCAGGAGTTGTATAAATATTGTGTACAGTATCTTCATGATATGGCAAAAAAATATGGATATGTGGTTATTGTTGGCATGAACATTAATAACACGGAAGAATGGCTGAATAACTGGCTGGAAAAGATTTAAGCAGAATTATATTCACAACTATATGCATATTCTCAGATTCCATGTATAATAGAAGGAGCAAATTCAGAGATTTTTGAAGTTTCAACAGTAATTGCATAGCATTTAAGGAGTACACAATGAAAAGCACATTAATTAAAGACACAACCAAATCAGAGCGAATCCAGTTAATAAAGGAGTGGGAAGAAACAGAAGGCTGCGAGAGTAGCGGAATAGATCTGATGACATATTTTAAAGACTACATTGACGGGGTGAAAGAGATATCAGAAGTCAATGCAGCCTTTAATGCAAGATATGTCTCAGAAATACCAGACAATGACTCATCAATGAGCTGTGGTATGGGTATGAGAAGATAGGGGTTATATATTATTTATTCTCAAACCGCTTTGCTGGGTGATAAATCAGCAGAGCGATAAGTATAAGCACGGCTGTAACTGACAGACTTATCGGGTAAGCCATCAGCAGTGTATGGAACGTGCGGTTTTGTGGAAATGCGGTGTACACCCATGCAATTCGTATACCGCATACGCCGATTATCGTAAGGATTGCGGGTACGAGCGATATGCCGAAACCACGCATATATCCTGACATTACCTCATAAAGCATGCTGAATATGTATGCGGTAAATATCATAACAAGGCGCGTATATCCTAAAGAGATTACCTGTGGGTCTCTGTTAAAGAGAGACAGCAGGAATCTGCCACTGCTAAGAATTATTATGATAGCAGCAATTGATGTAATTGTGTCTTCAATAAGGCATAAGAACAGAGTGCGTCTGCAGCGTTTTATCTGTCCTGCACCATAGTTTTGTCCTACAAATGTGGTGCATGCCTGACTGAATGAGTTGAATATATAATATACAAGAATCTCAATATTATATCCGGCACTTGAAGCAGCAATTACAACAGTTCCAAGGCTGTTTATTGCAGCCTGAATTACAAGGTTTGCAAGGTTGAAAACAGCACTCTGGATTCCGGCAGGAAGTCCGATTTTAAGTATTCTGGATAAGCATTTTCCGTCAATCTTAAGTTTTCTTACATCAAGATGAATCCATTGTTTTGCATGGGTCAGTTTGATAAGAAGAATAGTTGAGCTGACGACATTGGCAATAACAGTAGCAATCGCTACACCATTTACCGACATTTTAAATATTACAACAAATACAAGGTTAAGAATAACATTTAACACACCTGACAGAGCCAGTGCCAGCAGCGGCGTACGCGTATCACCGGTACTCCTGAATATTGCAGCTTCAAAGTTGTACAGGAATATGACCGGCATGCCGAGCAGATATATTCTTATGTACAGAAGCGCGTAAGGAAATACATCAGTTGGTACATTGAGAAGTGTCAGCACATTTTTAATAAAAAGCTCGCCAAGCAGGGTTACAAGCAGTCCGCCGATTATGGCAGCAAGTATTGATGTGTGGACAGCCTGACTTGTGGCTTTCTCATCTTTTCTTCCGATTGCGTTCGCAATAACAACATTAGTTCCAAGTGAAATCCCAATGAACAGATTAAGGATAACGCCGATTACGGGACTGTTTGCGCCGACAGCGGCTATCGCGACAGTACGGTCAGTGCTTGCAAAGTTGCCGACAATAGCAATATCAGAAGCGTTGAAGAGCTGTTCAAGGATTCCGGTTGCTGCAACAGGAAGTGCGTATAGAGGCAGCTTGTTCCATATAGAGCCATTGAGAATATCCATTCTGGAAGCATTTTTTCCTGAATTCATATTAATCTCCATTCCGCAGAGAGTCTGCGTTAATACATGTAATTATCATTTTTTCAAATGTAGTATACTTTTAATTCAAAATGATAGCAAATATCTATTAACTATGATAAATTATAGTTAAAAGGAATGATAAAAAGAAATGCTAAAAGGACGGGAATATATATGGAAGTAAGAGAATTGCGATATTTTCTTGCAGTTGCAAGAGAGGAGAATATTACAAGGGCGGCTGAGAGTCTTCATATTGCACAGCCGTCATTATCAAAACAGCTGATGGATCTTGAGAGTAAGCTTGGGAAACAGCTTCTCGTTCGTGGAAAGAAAAAGATTACACTTACGGAAGAAGGTGTTCTTTTAAGAAAGAGAGCAGAAGAAATCATAGAGCTTGTGGAGAAAACAGAACAGGAAATCAGTTCTGACACGGAAGATATAATCGGAGATATCTATATGGGTGGAAGTACACCAGCAGTAGTGCTTAAGGCAGCGGCAAAACTTCGGGAAGAACATCCTGATATAAGATTTCATTTTTACAGTGGTGATGCGGTAGATGTGTCGGAGCGCTTAGACCATGGAAGCATTGATTTTGCGGTTATGCTTGAGCCTGTCGACATTGTAAAATATGATTTCTATTCACTGCCTGAATACTCAGAATGGGGTATTCTTATGAAGAAAAGTGACAGGCTGGCAAAGTGCAAAGGTATAACAAGGAAGCAGTTAAAATGTATGCCGTTAATTATGCACCAGCGAATCGGACTGCAATACGATATTGCACACTGGGCTGAAACAGATGTAGAACAGCTTAATATTGTGGCAACTTATAATGTTGTACATGGAAGCCCTGTTCCTTATGTTCAGGAAGGACTTGGGTATTTTCTTACAACGAAAGATATGGTAACACCGCTCCCAGAAGCTGATGTATGCTTTGTTCCGTTGAAGCCGGCGCTGCCAACAAGCGTTGCGCTTGTATGGAAGAAGCATGCTGTATTTGGAAAGGCTGCAGAAGCATTTATTAACAGCTTGAAACAGATGCAAACTTGTCAAGCTGCAGACTGAATCTGCGGAGTGGAAATTGTAAAAGATATGAAATTTATGAGTGACTTATTAATTTGTTAAGGTGTTCCAAAACATTTGCATAAACATTAGTATGATTATAGAAAAAATATATTATACTAATGGAGGTAATTATTATGTTAAATGAATCAGTTATTAATGTGTTAAAGAATGGAATGTGGGATCTTGCTACATGTTCAGATGGAGAGCCAAATGTTGTGCCAGTTGCGTTCAAAGATGTGACAGCAGATGGAAAGCTTGTTGTTGGAGATGTATTTCTTGAAACAACATTAAACAACATAAAGAAGAATGGTGGGAAGATTGCTATTTCAGCATATGATGCACAGAGCCTTGAAGGATATCAGATTAAGGGTGTTGCTGAATATGTTACAGAAGGTGAGCTTGTAGATACATTCAAGGCAATGGTTGAGAAGATGTTTAACGGTGCAGCAACTGCTAAGGGAGCACTTATTATTTCGCCTGAGAAGGTTATTGTTACGACACCGGGAGCTGATAATAAAAAAGAAATTTAATGCTACGTTGGAAAGGAAACTGAAAATGAGAGTTGCAGTAACATATGAAAATGGGCATGTTTTTCAGCATTTTGGGCACACAGAACAATTTAAGTTATATGATGTGGAAGATCATCAGATACAGAGAATGCAGATAATAAGCGCTAATGGACAAGGTCATGGAGCACTTGCTGAATTTCTGTCTGATTTGGATGTAAATGTACTTATATGTGGAGGAATTGGTGGCGGTGCACAGACGGCATTAAACCAGGCGAATATAAAGATATATGGTGGAGTATCAGGAAATGCTGATGATGTCGTGAATGCATATGTAAGAGGAGAACTTACATATAATCCTGATATTAAATGCTCACATCATGAACATGAAGAAGGACATACATGTGGAACACATAAGTGTAATGAAGATAAGCATGGTTGTGCAGGAAATAATTAATATATAGAAGAATTGATAAAGTGGCATCAGGAGTTCTGGACATCAGAAGTTCTGATGCCGTTTTTTGTTGAAAGTTAGTGGTGTGGGGAGTAATATAGGGTATATTTTCAAAAAGACGAGTTTGATGTGTTGCATTATGCAGCAATGGTTGAATTGAAGAAATCGGACATTTGAGAGGAGAAACATTATGGAAATTCAGAATGTGACAATTGAAGACGCAGAGGAGCTTCTTGAAATATATGCACCATATGTTAAAGATACAGCGATAACATTTGAATATGATGTGCCGTCTGCAGAAGAATTCAGACAAAGAATCGTGAATATTTCAGACAGATATCCATATATTAAGGCAGTAGATAATGGAAAGATTGTTGGTTATGCATATGCCGGCTGTTTTAAGGACAGGCGGGCATATGACTGGTCTGTTGAGACAACTATTTATGTGCGACAGGATTGCAAAAGAATGGGGATTGGCAGACTTCTATATGACAGACTTGAACGGGAACTTAAGAGTATGGGAATACTTAATATGAATGCATGTATCGCATGCCCTGTACAGGAAAGCAAGTATCTTAATGATGATAGTATTCGCTTCCACAGCAGATTGGGATTTTCTGAAGTTGGTCGTTTCCATGACAGTGGATATAAGTTTAACCAGTGGTTCGATATGGTGTGGATGGAGAAGATGATTGGGGAGCATGACGCAGAACCAGCGGAAGTCAGGTGGAGAAACCAGCCATAGTCTGAAACTATAACAAACACAACATTTTATGTATTATACAGAGCAATAACGAAATGATAGGATAACACATGTCAGTAGCGGACTGACACATGAATTATCAGGGAGGTTATCGGAAGATGAGTACATTAAAGACACCATTTCGTTATGATTTTGTAGGAAGTTTCTTAAGACCAGAGAAGTTAAAGGAAGCTAAGAAGAATTTTGAAGAAGGAAAGATTACACAGGACGAGCTTAATCAGATTACTGATGATTGCGTCCGTGATGTTGTTGCAAAGCAGAAGGCAGCAGGTTTTCATGCTATAACTGATGGAGAGTTCAGAAGAAAGTTCTGGCATCTCGATTTCATGTGGGGATTTGAAGGCGTTGCGCATGAGAAAGAAGGCGGCGGAGTACAGTTTAATGGAGAGGTTGCTGACCTTGAAGCAACTTACCTTGTTGGGAAGGTAAAGGCTAAGGCACACCCATTTGTAGAATACTTCAAGTTCTTAAAGCAGTTTGAAGATGACAATACAGTTGCCAAATATACAATCCCAGCACCAGCGCAGATGTATCAGCAGATGATTGTACCTCAGAACATTGAGCAGACAAGAAAGTTCTATGCCAGTGATGATGAGTTAATTCAGGATATCGGATTAGCATATCAGGATGTAATTAAACAGTTTTACGCAGCAGGATGCCGTAATCTTCAGTTAGATGATTGTACATGGGGCGCAATAGTAGGTGATGCTGCAAAGCAAAGATATAAGTCTCTTGGGCTAGATATTGAAGAAGTAAAGGCACAGCTTCTTAAGGTAAATAATCTTGCATTAGAGGGAAGACCAGAAGACATGGTTATTACTTCACACATTTGCAGAGGTAATTATCATTCTACATATTTTACAAGTGGTCCATATGATTCTGTGGCAGATTATGTATTTGCACAGGAAAATGTTGATGCACTTCTTCTTGAATATGATGATGAAAGATCAGGTGGATTCCTTCCACTTGCAAAGGTTTCACCAGATAAAAAGGTTGTGCTTGGACTTATTACAACTAAGAAAGCAGAACTTGAGAATAAGGAAGATGTTATTGCAAGAATTCATGATGCATCAAGATATATTCCTCTTGATAGATTATGCCTAAGTCCACAGTGTGGATTTGCTTCATGTGAGATTGGAAATAAGCTTACAGAAGAACAGCAGTGGGCAAAGCTTGCATTAGTTAAGGAAATAGCTGAAGAAGTCTGGGGATAACTATATAAAGATATGAAATTGCCATCCGTTTAACATTAAGTTTAGCGGATGGCAGTTTTTATATGGAATGTTTAGTTATAGGCTGTGTGTATCAAGAGCTTTTCTGCCGGTCACAGGATCAGTAATACCAAGCAACGCCATAATAAGCGCCATTCTTATATATTTACCGTTTTGAACCTGATCAAAATATGCAGCTCTTGGATCATCATCGACATCAAGAGCAATTTCATCAACTCGTGGGAGAGGGTGAAGAACAGGCATATCTTTATCAGCCAGCTTTAATTTTTCTTCGTTCAGAATGTAGACATCTTTTAAACGGAGATATTCTTCTTCATTGAAAAATCTTTCTTTCTGAACTCTTGTCATGTATAGAACATCAAGCTTAGGGAGAGTATCTTCAAGACTGGATACTTCCTCATAAGCAGAATTGGATGGATCTAATACATCGTCTCTCAGATAATCCGGAATTCGTAATTCTTCGGGAGATATGAAGTAGAATTTATTATCAGAGAAACGGGTAAGGCTGCTTACAAGGGAGTGTACAGTCCGGCCAAATTTCAGATCACCACAGAAACCAATAGTCAGATTATTAAGCTTTCCTTTGCGTTGTCTTATAGTCATCATATCAATAAGTGTCTGTGTAGGGTGGGCATGACCGCCGTCCCCGGCGTTAATTATAGGAATACGTGAATACATAGATGCCTGCAGGGGAGCACCTTCTTTTGGGTGTCTCATCGCAATTATATCTGCATAACAGCTTACAACTCTTACAGTGTCAGCAACGGTTTCACCTTTAGAAGCACTAGACTGTGCTGCGCTGGAAAAGCCAAGTGTCTGTCCTCCAAGACTTAACATAGCGGATTCAAAAGATAAACGCGTTCTTGTGCTTGGTTCATAAAAAAGTGTAGCAAGTTGTCTGCCGTCAGCAACATGCTTATATAATTGTGGTCCGATGGATATCCTTTCTGCAAGATCTAATATTTTCATAGTCTCTTCAAGAGAAAGATCCATAGGGGTTATCAGATGTCTCATAGCCACTCTCCTTTTAATAAATATTCATCTCTCTTAGCACCGACAGATATAAAGTTGATTTCTGCATGGAGCATATCTTCAATTGTTGTAATGTAGTTACGCGCATTAGCAGGAAGCTCGTCAAATGTCCTGCAATGGGAGATGTCTTCTTCCCATCCGGGAACTTTGTATACAACAGGAGTACATAAATCAAGATTATCAGTCGGGTCAAATTCAACTAAAGAGCCGCTTGGGTCATTGTAGCCTGTAATTATAGGAATTTCTTTCATAGAACTTAATACATCAAGCTTGGTAAGCGCGATTTTGTCTGCGCTCTGGCATCTGAGTCCGTATCTGCTTGCTACTGCATCAAAAGGGCCAACACGGCGAGGACGGCCTGTTGCAGCACCAAATTCGCCTCCGGCCGCTCTTAAGTCCTGCTGCCATTTTTCTGAAACAGCATTTTCAGCAACAAAAGGTCCTGCACCAACGCATGTAGAATAAGCTTTAAGTACACCAACGACATGATCAGCGTGTCTGCCAGGAATTCCTGCACCGATAGGACCATAGGCAGATATAGTTGATGAACTTGAAGTGTAAGGGAAGATACCGTAATCAATATCTCTTAATGCACCAAGCTGTGCCTCAAGAATAACCTTTTTACCACAGGATAATGCCTTGTCTATAAATGTGCCTGTATCACATATGTATTTGCTGAACTTTTCTGCCTGTTCCCTGCACCAGTCAAGAAGTGCCGGATATGACATAGGTTCTTGATGATAGCAGCCGGCAAGTTCGAGATTCTTTGATTCAAGAATAGTTTTAAGTCTTGCCTGTACAGCCGTATCATCCAGGTGAAGCAGGTCGCCAAGACGCAGAGTCTTTTTTCTGTATTTGTCACTGTAGGCATATGCTATGCCTCGCCTTGTAGAACCGAAAGCAGAACCAGTTCTTTCCAGTCTGTTTTCCTCAAGTTCGTCCTGTATCCTGTGCCATGGCATAGATATTGTAGCTTTTTTAGATAATTTCAAATGTTTTGGATTAATCTGTATTCCTCTGTCCTCAATCTGTTTTATTTCGTTGGCAAGATGTTCAAGGTCAACAACCATGCCATCACCAAGAATACATATAACATCAGGGTGAAGAATTCCTGATGGAAGCAGATTAAGAACGAATTTTCCCTGATTAGTTACAACGGTGTGACCGGCGTTATTACCGCCCTGATATCTGACGACTATATCTGCATTTTCAGCAAGAAGGTCAATAACACGGCCTTTACCCTCGTCGCCCCAGTTAATACCTGTTACAGAAGTAAGCATAATAAAAATTCCTCCTTATATAAATGTATAGTTAATATTAAGTGCAATAACGGAATGTGCGGTCCGTAATAATTCTGGCAAATATAAGTCCAAGCGGAAGTGCAGTAATTATCATGATTGCAGATGTAAACCATGAGACGGCTTCTGTCAGGGACATTATGCCGAAATTGTATATTGCGCGGTATAAGTAAAGTCCGGGAACCATGATAACAATGGAAGGGACTGTAAGAGATATTCTTGGATATCCGTTATATTTTTTAATAAATGAGGCAAGGAGTCCGGCAGTAGCAGCACCAATAAATGCGGCAGCAGCGGCAGGCATGCCTGTAAAATCAACAAGCTCGAGACGCAGGGTGTTGGCAACACAACCAATAAGAGCAGCCATAGCCGCCATCGGAACGGAGCTGTTAAACATAATAGAGAATCCGAATACACCGCAGAAGCTTGCTATAAGCCTTAATATCAGATGCAACATTTTTCCAATATGTAATGTAGTGAATTCTTCTGGCTGCAAATGTAGTAACAAAGCCATAATCCATGCAAATACAGTAGCAACCAGTACAATAATTATCGAATATGTCAGCCTTTCAATACCAGACCGTAGGTCGAGCTTTGCAAGGTCAATTCCGCTGGTTATGAAAGGAAATCCAGGGATTATGAAAAGCATGGAACATATATAACCAGCTTCATGGACGGAAGGTATATTAAACATCAGGATAGCAAGTTTAAGCAGAACTGCATATATAAGGCATGAGGCAGATATAGAAACTGCTATATTCATAAATAAAGTAAAATGATGTTTAATAAGCTTTGTTCTTATAAGGTTGCCTGCCCCGGCAGCAATGAATGCAAAAAGCATTTCTATAGGACCGCCACCAAGAAGGAATGTGAATCCGCAGCATGCAAGTGCGGCGGCAAGTCCAAGCTTGACAGGTGAATACAGGGTATGTATCTGTTCAATTTCATCAAGCCTTTTATGAATCATTTCACCTGTAAGGTGAGCCTCTTCATTAGGGAAATTGTCAACAAACTGCTCCATTCTGTAAAGCTTTGAAGTATTCACACCGGTATTGGCAATGCTTAGTGACTGTGATACGCAGTCATTTCCATCAAAACAGTTAAATTCAATAGACATAAGACCAACATCTACTGTGCAGGTTACTCCGAGTTCCTTGGAGAGCTTATTCATAGATGTACGGACACGCCATGCACCAGTTCCACAGGAGAGCATAATCAGACCTACACGTCCGATAACGGATGCCTTTTCAATAAGGTCCGCATTGGCAATTAGCGCATTGCTGTCTGCATTTGTGTAGTCGTGCCATGGAATTTCCATATGATTTTTTTCCATTATGTCAATGTAATTAGTCCTTGGCATAGATAATCGCCTCTGCTTTCTTAACATGGTGTTCAAGGTTTCGTAAGAATATAGAATTAGGAAGAAAAATTCCCAGTTCATCGAATCGTTCATTATGTTCAACAAATGAGTCCTGACCGTAGAATATGTACGCCATTGGAAGATTCTTCTCAAGCTCAAGCATGAGATCCCACACAGCACTGTACGCTTCCGCCTCTGTTTCTTTCATCTTGACAGTATCAGGCAGTTCACGGATAAGCAGTATACCAGTGCTTTTCTCAAGAATCTGCTGCTCCACTACAGACGGATCATCGCCATATGTGTGACTGTATCTGTAAGCCTCGGCAAGAAACATATTTTTATTATTATCAAGATTTTTATAAATGTTATAAAAATGCTGATAGTCTTTTTCATGAACAGAGTCAGTAAATTCTGGAAGCAGCATGCCTTTATCATCTGTCATAATTATTGGATTACGTTTGCCGTCAGCATTGAAGCGGTATGGAATAAGAAATGAATTTCTCAGTAAATCAAACATGGTATTTTGTGTTATAGCCATTAGAAATGCGGATAAATCTTTATTAGAATAGCAGTTGAATAATGCTTCCGTGAATTGAAGCGGTGAAAGTATTGTTTCAGAATCATCATTGCAAAAAAGATTGTTGCAGAATGTCTGGAAAAGTTTGTTGTAAGCCCATGGGTCATTTAGAATTTTATCAAATAAAACCTCTGATTTTTCTTCTCTTGGAAAGATAGTTTTTTCTTTCATAATCGTCTGCTCCTTCTTGTTTTTCATTTTCGGCTAGATTATACTATTGAGGTAGAAATAAGTAAAAACTATAATTGATATAAATGCTATAACAATATGATATATCAGATGTTAAGGAGTAACAGAGTATGGATGTCAATTTTGAGTATTACAAGATATTTTATTATGTAGCCAAATACAAGAATTTTACTAAGGCTGCGCAGGTATTAGGAAGCAGCCAGCCTAATGTTACAAGGGCAATGAACTGTCTGGAACAGCAGATTAATACAACGCTTTTGGTAAGAAATAACCGTGGAATACAGCTTACACCAGAGGGAGAAAAGCTTTATATAAGGGTGACGGCGGCTATGACACAGCTTATGGCAGCAGAGGAAGAACTTGCGGATAGTGCGAGTCTTTCACATGGAAGCATTTCCATAGGTGCAAGTGAGACTGCGCTTAATATATTTCTTCTTGATAAGTTAAAATCATTTCACATGGTTAATCCCGGAATCAGGCTTAAGATATATAATCATTCAACGCCGGAGGCAGTTGAAGCAGTAAAAAATGGACTTGTAGATTTTGCGGTGGTATCATCACCTGTGTACACGGATTCATCATTAAAGACGGTGGTGCTTCATTCATTTCAGGAAATACTTGTCGGAGGGACTACATTTACAGCATTGGGAAGTCAGGAATTATCAATAAGGGAATTGACGGATTATCCGCTGATATGCCTTGGAAGAGAAACTATGACATTCAGATTCTATAAAGACTTATTTATGTCGCATGGGGTTGAATTAGAGCCTGATACGGAGGCGGCGACAACGGATCAGATACTTCCTCTTGTAAAATGCGAATTAGGACTTGCATTTTTACCAGAGACAATGGCACAGGAATCGATTGATAAGAAAGAGATTGTGAAGATATCTCTTAAGGATAATGTTCCAAAGAGAAATATATGTCTGGTATATGACAGCAGACACCCGGTGAGTTCGGCGGCAAGACAGTTGAGAAAAACGATAGGGGAGATTAATTATGGGGAGAATCAAAGTATGTAATTTCGGCAGAATTATGCTGAAAATATTCTGTTGGACGACAGTAATATTATCAATATATCTGATATTAGGGTTTACAGGATGTTATGCAAAATGGTTTGACGGTCCGGCAGGAATAGTAAATGCACCGTTTTACTGGCTTATCCGGGCAGGGATAGTGATTCTTGCTGAGAGCATTATATTCTGGATAGGAATTATAACAGTGTATGTTACCTCAGAACAGCTTGGAATCAGGTGGAGAGTGCTTGGGATCGTGTGTGGCTGGATACCAGTTGCACATCTTGTCATGCTTCATATTATTATAAAGACAGTTGGTGAGGAAGTCCGCATGGAGAAAATGCGAGCTAAGAGAAATCAACAGCGCAAAGAACAGCAGATATGCAGTACAAAATATCCTATTCTTATGGTACATGGTGTATTTTTCAGGGATTTTGAACATCTTAATTACTGGGGAAGAATCCCGGCGGAGCTTCAGGCTAATGGTGCAGTAATTTACTATGGAAATCATAATAGTGCCGCGGCTGTGCGAGACAGTGCTAAAGAACTGGCAGAAAGGATTCACCAGATTGTCAGAGAGACAGGCTGTGAGAAAGTAAATGTAATTGCCCATTCAAAAGGCGGACTGGATATGAGGGCAGCGATAGCGCTTACAGATATTGCGCCTTATGTTGCTTCTCTTACAACAATAAATACACCACACAGGGGCTGTCAGTTCGCTGATTACCTTCTTGGCAAAATTCCTGAAAAACAGCAGCAGATGGTTGCCAATACATATAACGCAGGCGCAGCCAAGCTTGGAGACATTAACCCTGATTTTCTTGCTGCTGTATATGATCTTACATCAGAAAAATGCCGTGAATTCAACAATGAGATAAAGGATAATCCAGATATTTATTATCAGTCAGTCGGTTCTAAACTAAACCACCCGGCTTCGGGAAGATTTCCACTTAATTTTACATATCCTCTGGTAAAATATTTTGACGGACCTAATGACGGGCTTGTTGGAGAAGAATCCTTCAGATGGGGACAGAACTATCAGTTTCTTACAGTCAGCGGGAAAAGAGGCATATCGCATGGTGATATGATAGACCTTAACAGGGAGAACATTAAAGGATTTGATGTTAGGGAATTTTATGTGCAGGTTGTTGCGGGGCATAAGAAGATGGGATTTTGATTTTTAAAATACAAATTATAAATTTTTAGTAAAACAAAATATTTGTAATTGACATATTTCTTGAAGATAGGTAATATAATATTAAAGACAGGTAACTTGAGTACCTGCCAAGCTAAGAAGTAAGGTGTTGTGCCAGAGAGCAGTGCCTTATGAGCTTTATACGGGTTTGACATTTACCACAATCTGGCTAGAAACCATAGGTTTTGAAGGAAAATGTCAGAGGCTCTGCTGATGTGAGGCAGAGCCTTTTTAAATGTATAGGGGGATTGGAGTTTTTGCGAAATATTAAAGATTGTGTGAATGCATTTCTTTCGCTTTTAAATACGCAATATGAAATTGTGTTAGGGAGAAAAGGAGTTGCAGTAACACTTAGAATTACTTTCGATAAAAAGGATTGCTTTCATTTAATGGGATTGCAATATCTCATAGACAGACCAGAATTGAATAGGGATTGAGAGAAGATTTTTGATAAAATATTAATGGGAGATATTACTACTAATCGGGTTGAGTCATCAGATTTTTATGAGAGAATAAAAGAAAGAATTGATTATTTACCGTTATTAGAAATGTTAATAGATAGCAACGAGACGGTTTTTAAATATAATAAGAAAGCCAATATATATTCAAAGATAGAGGCTGATTTCCTTATGAAGAATAATATGGAAAATAGAAATTTATATTTATTTTTGTCACAGGGAAAGAATGATAATTATTATTGTAGGTCTTTTTTCCCAGAAGAGAGAAAAGATTATACTAAAAATCAGGCATTATGGACGATGTTGTATAAAAAGAAATGTAATATGTTAACAGGAAAAGAGATTATTTTATATGATAAATTAACAACCAGTAATAAACATAAATCACTGGAAGAACGGGCAATGGAATTTAATGGTGAGATGATGCTTGATGGGGAATATGATTGGGGAGAACCAGTTGGAAGAGAAAAAATATAAATACACCCGGTTGTATTTTGCACAGCCGGGTGTATTTTTTTACATCGCATCTTCAATACATTTAACAATATAATCAGTGCCAAGTTCAGTATTCAGTGTAATATCAAAGCTGCCAGCAGCACCCCACATACGGTTAGTATAGTAGTGGTAGTTGTCGGCACGTCGCTTGTCCTCTTTGCGGATAGCCTGCTCAGCGTCTTTTTCAGAAAGGTTAAGTCTCTCCATTACTCGCTTTATACGCTGCTCAAGTGGTGCAGCAAAGAATACTTTAAGAACATTTTTATTGTCACGAAGAACATAGTCAGAACATCTTCCGATAATGACACAGCTGCCTTTAGCAGCAAGTTGCTTTATAGCGTCAGATTCGGCTTCAAATATCTTATCTTTAGGCGCTTCCTCATCTCTGTTGCCATACAGGTACATCTGGTTTACGAAATCATACAGAAAACTGTTAGTCATTGATTCTTCTCTCTGACGGATAAAGTCAGAAGTCATGCCGGTAGTTCCGGCAATCATCTTGATAATTTCATTATCGTAGAATTCATATCCAAGCTTTTCGGCAAGAGCCTTTCCTAAGTCATGACCGCCGCAGCCATATTGTCTGCCGATAACGATAACATTTTTGTGGTCTGAAGCTTCGGCTGAAGCAGCAGTTTCAGGTTCAGAAACTGCATTTTTATAATCTTCTGGGAACAAATGCGGCTTGATAAATTCAAGCTGTTTTCCAAAAAGTCTGGCAATAAAGCCTACAAGAAGGGCTGCAATTACAGTACCTTCCCTGACACCATTTAACTTTGCTGAGAATACGAAAGAAAGTACTCCGGCAATAATTGTCATTGATGAGTCAAATATAATCTTAGTTGTTCCGAAATTAGTGTTCCATGTCTGTACAATCGCGCGCACAAATGATTCGCCCGGAAGCATAACGACATCAGCCAGAACTTCAATATACACACCGAAGCCAAGCACGATACAGCCGATAAGCAGAGCAATTAACTTCATTAAATAATTCTGTGGATGTATCCACACGAGAAGGTACATTGTAAAATCAATGAAATAACCGAATACAATAGAAACCGGAATCTGCAGGATATTTTCCAGCTTGAAATTCTTCCTTAAAATAATAATCTGCAATATGATGAGCAGAAGACTGAATATAATTGTAAAGTTTCCGAGTGACAGCGGAAAGTTCAGGCTCAGTACATATGGAATCGAAGATATGGGTGATGTACCGAGGCTTGCTTTGGTTACAAGACTGACGCCCAGAGAATTGATAAATAATCCGATTAAAAATAATATGTAGCGTTTTAACTTATTCATTAGCAGACTCCTTAGATGTTAATTCATTTTGTAAATTACGATAGATTTTCTTGTATACAGCCATAAACATATCAAATTCTTCATCTGAAATATTCTGCAATGCATTTTTCTCAATTTCAGTGAACAGTTCATCGATTAGCTGCTGCTTTTTTCTGCCTTCCTCCGTCATAAAAATGTGGAAAGACCGCCGGTTGCCATTTAACGTCTGGCGGGTAATCAAGCCCTTTTCTTCCATCTTATTAAGGATGGTTGTAAGAGAACCAGCCTCAAGAAAGCAGGCTTTGGCAATATCCTTCTGGCTGCTTCCGTCATGGTCTTTCAGGTAATCAAGGATTTTAGGCTGACCGATTGTAAGACCGGTGTCCTTTAACTTATCAAGCAGAGCCTTCTGAACAAGCATCTGGTTTGCCATGATAAGGTAGTGCAGAGAATTATCCATAGCATTTCCCCTTTAATATAATAGTTATAATTCAAACTGTTAGAATTATAACTATTCACTTCTATTATGTCAAATGTGGTTATATTGGATACTTTATCTGCAAAAGTTGTCAGTTAAATAATAAAACGGTTAAAAAATGGAAATACACAACTCAAAACGGATATTTTTTGATTATTTTTAGGTTGACATATGGATATTTTATTACTATTATTATGTTAACAGATGTTCTTGGTTTTTCATAAGGAGGTATTGTTATGACTATTCAGGAGATGAAGGATAAGAAGAAGGAAAAAGGTTATACATATGCGCAGATTGCTGATTTATCAGGTGTGCCATTAGGTACTGTGCAGAAGATTTTTTCTGGGGAGACGGTGAATCCAAGATATGACACTCTTCTTGCATTAGAGCATTTTTTTGAAGAGCCGCTTGAAGTAAGAGAGCCTGTATACAACAGATATGAGAGAAACGGAAGTTATACTGTAGACGATTACCGTGCTCTGCCTGATGAACAGAGGGTTGAGCTGATTGATGGATATTTCTATGATATGGCGTCACCAACCTTTGGACATCAGTCAATAGGCGGGGAGATTCATCGTCAGATTGCTAATTTTATTATGGAGAATGGTGGCAGCTGCCGTCCTTTTATAGCACCGGTAGATGTACAGCTTGATTGTGATGAGAAGACAATGGTACAGCCAGATGTTGGTATTGTATGTGATCCTTCTAAGATTCAGCGTTTTGGTGTATATGGTGCGCCGGATTTTCTTGTGGAAGTAATTTCTCCATCTACTAAGAAGAAGGACTACACTTTGAAATTATCGAAGTATATTGAGGCTGGGGTGCGTGAATACTGGATAGTTGATTTTGTACAGGAGAAGGTTCTTGTATATTTCTTTGAGAGCGATGTATATCCTGTTATTTATGGATTCGACAAGCCGGTTCCGGTGAATATATATGATGGCAGTCTAAAGATAGATTTCACTAATATTGCCAAGTGGATTAAGGAAGGAATGGAATAGGATAGTGTATTAATAAGACTATACGGAATGAATAAACCGCAAGATGAATAATTAATTAAATAAATTGACACCATACTGTAGAACGCAATATACTAATAGTTAAATAGCATGTTGATATAATTATGAATTACAAATGTATATATGAGTGGGGAAATATGAATAAAGTTATAAGAAAGATTAAAGAAACATTTTTGTATGGCGGCTTGGAAAAGGAACAATATAAGGCTATCTCTGCAGATATTAATGAGTCTAACAGAAAGAGTATTATTACACTTTCGATAGTTGCAGCATTGATATTTGGAATGAGGCTGCTGCTTAAGTATTCAGAAGTTCCATATACCAATAAGGTTGTGTTTATAATCGCTATTGTTATATTTGCATTTATGGCGGTGATTAATAAACTGGTAAAGACGAATACATATGTAATTCATTGTTCAGCGTATATGTTTATTGCAGTTTATTTACTGACGGGAATATTGTCATCTATAGGTGAGGGCAGCATACAGGAAAGAACTACATTGTATCTTGCATTTGTTATGTCCGCACCTATGCTTTTTGCGTTAAATGCTGTTGAACTGACATCTGTGGTCGGCTCAGCAGAAATATTGTATCTGTATCTCATTGGAAAATTTCAGGCAGAATATCCTGTTTATGCTACCAATAAGGGCAATTCGATAATCTTATCAATAACAGGTATTGGACTTGGAATCTATATGGCTAACAGGAAGTTTTCAGGAATATATAATGCTTATATGAATTCACGTCTGCAGGAGATTAAGGAACTTAATAATGAACTCGCAGAGAACCGAAAAGAGTTACAGGCAGCGCTTGTATCTGCAGAGCATGCTAACCGTGCCAAGACTGTGTTCCTTAATAATATGTCACATGATATCCGTACTCCAATGAATGCAATTATTGGATTTACCTCTCTTGCGGCAACCCACATTGATAATAAAGAGCAGGTGAAGGATTATTTAGGCAAGATTATGACATCAAGCCAGCATTTACTTTCATTAATTAATGATGTGCTTGATATGAGCCGTATTGAAAGCGGAAAGGTTAAGATAGAAGAAAAGGCAATGCATCTTCCAGAAGTTATTCATGATATCAGAACCATCATACAGGCGGGAATTTCTGCAAAACAGCTTGATTTCTTCATTGATATTGAAGATGTAGATAATGAAGATATTATTGGAGACAGCTTAAGACTTAATCAGATATTATTAAATATATTAGGCAATGCCATTAAATTTACTCCGACAGGAGGAATTGTAAGTCTTCGTGTTATTGAGACACATACTGCACCGAAAGGGTATGCAGATTATGAGTTCCGTGTCAAAGACAACGGAATAGGAATGAGCGAGGAATTCCAGAAGCATATATTTGAAGCATTCACAAGAGAAAAGACAGCGACAGTCAGCGGTATTCAGGGAACTGGTCTTGGAATGGCAATTACCAAGAATATTGTTGATATGATGAATGGTACAATTGAAGTGAATAGTGAGGAAGGAAAGGGAACTGAATTCATAGTTTCTCTTCGTTTTAAGCTGAGTGGAGAGGTTGTCCGTTATGAGAAGATTCCTGAATTGCAGGGAATACGTGCGTTGGTGGCTGATGATGATACTAACGCCTGCCGTAGTGTGAGTAAGATGCTTCGTGAGATAGGTTTAAGACCTGAATGGACAATTTCTGGCAAGGAAGCGGTTATTAGGGCAGAAGACGCCATGGAAATCGGAGATGAATTTGGTGTATACATAATTGACTGGCTTATGCCTGATATGAATGGAATTGAGACAGTCAGAAGAATAAGAAGAGTGGTAGGCAATAATAAGCCGATCATTATACTTACCGCATATGACTGGGCGGATATTGAGCAGGAAGCCAGAGAAGCAGGCGTTACAGCGTTTTGTTCGAAGCCTCTGTTTATGTCTGAACTTCGTGATATCCTGTCACAGCCATTCCGTGTAAAGGAAGATTTAGAAAAAGAAAAGACATCGAAAAAGACAGGATTTAAATGTAAGCATATTCTTCTTGCAGAAGATAATGAACTTAATGCAGAGATTGCTAATGAGATTCTTGGCGAGAAGGGCTTTATAGTTGATACGGTAGGTGATGGTGCAGACGCAGTTGCCATTATGGAGAATGGAAATAAGGAGGGATATGATTTAATTCTTATGGATATCCAGATGCCGGTGATGGACGGTTATGAGGCTGCAAAGCGGATTCGTGCATTAAAGGATACACAGGCAGCCAATATACCGATTATTGCCATGACAGCCAATGCATTTGAAGAAGATAAGAAGATGGCATTGTCTGTTGGAATGAACGGATACATTTTAAAGCCAATTGATGTGGACGGACTTGTTGAGATGATGACCAATATATAAGAGCTATAATTATTAACATATTCTAAACAATCACATATATATATTGTAAATGCTTTGAAATCGTAGTACATTGAACCTTGCGGTTTTAAAGCATTTTTAATATGGGATAAGGGTAGGAATTAGGATATGAATATGAATGATGAGCAGAAAAAGGAGCAGTCTGCGTACATAACATACGATAAGCTTTTCTGGCTTTTCTTAATTGGAAGCGTGGCAGGCGTTATTATAGAAGGTGTTTTTACACTGGTAACAAAGGGACATTGGGAAAGCCATGTTGTTTCGGTTTTCGGAGCATTTAACATTCTTTACGGCTTTGGCGGAGTTCTGTATTATGTCGGAGCAGTTAAATTAAGGAATAAGCCTTTATATATGCGTGTTTTGGTCATGACACTGGCAGCTACGGTTCTTGAACTTATTAGCGGACTTCTGTTAAGATATGGGCTTGGAATGAGAGCATGGAATTATGAGAACAAGTTTCTTAATTACAAGGGACTGATATGTTTAAGCTTTTCGGCAATGTGGGGAGTAGCCGCATTTGTAATATGCAAGATATATCCATATATGAACAGAATGCTGGATAAAATGCATGGCAAATTCTGGCATGCGGCATGTGCAGTGCTTACTGTTGTTATGATAATAGATATGTCGCTGACGGCTGTATCTATTGCAAGATGGAGCGGCAGACATTATGGAATAGGTGCTAACTCCAACTTTATGAAGCAGATAGATATAGAAGCACCGGACGACTGGATGCAGTCGCGCTTTATGGAATGGAGATTCCTGCAATAGGAGAATCATGATTTGTTAATGCTTATTCCATTAACAAAGGCTTGAATTAAGAAATTTACAGGTGTTTCACGGATATTGATAGTGAAAAATAGTGAAAAAATAATGGAAAATTAATGGAAAAAGCACTGACTTTTGCATATAATAATATGTGAAAGGAAGTGCTTTTTTATGATGAAAGTTACATTAACCAATGACATATTAAAATATATTACAGAAATTGATAAAAACAGATACAATGTTTCATCTCTTAAATTATCAAGAAGTGTTGCAAACAGGCTTCGTAAGAACTCAAAGAAGAAAAGCTCATATGCGTCAAATAAAATAGAGGGTAATCCATTATCGGAAAAACAGGTTGACGAAGTAATTGAAAGTGATGATAGAAAGCATTTTTTAAAGCCAGAGCAGGAAGTACGAAATTATTTTCTGGCATTGAATTATTTAGAGGAAATGGCAGGTAAAAATGAACCATTTTCAAAAAAGCTGATATTAGATGTACAGAAGCTTGTTGAGAAAGGTGCATCAAAGGAGAAAATAGGTTTTAGAGGTCCTATGCCTCCGGGAATATTGTTTGCGGTATATGATTCCAAAACAGGAAATCCTGATTACATTCCACCAGAATATTGCGATATTCCACAGTTAATAGATGAATTAGTAGATTATGTAAATACAACAGATGATCACCCGCTGATAGTAGCAGCAGTAGTTCACTATCAGATGGTTACAATTCACCCTTTTGAAGATGGCAATGGAAGAACAGCAAGACTATTATCAGGGTATATAATGGATATTAATGGATATGGATTCAATGGAATTGGTTCACTGGAAGAATATTTTGCGTATGACATAGATGAATATTATGATTCTATTCAGATGGGACTTCCGGCATTATATTATTCTGGTAGGGAAAATCCGCCTCACCCGGAAATATGGGTTAATTATTTTTTGAGAATGGTACAGTTATATTCGAGTAAGGTGTGTGATTTACAACATAGTTCTAATGAAGATGATATTACGGGAAGCATATCATATCTTAAGGGAAAAGAAAAAGAACTTCTGTTGTTATTAATAAGAAAATATAAAAGAGAATTTACACCAATAGAAGTTAGCAAAGAAATGTCTGTAACAAACAAAACAATCATAAATCGTCTGGCAGTTCTGGTAAAAAGTGGTTTTGTTGTTCCAATATTGGTAAATCAAAGAATAATGTCTTACCAATTAAGTGATTTTACAAAAAAGAATGAGAAGGCAATTGTAAATGCTATTAAATAAAAAACCCACAAACCCCTTGACCTAAAGTTAACTTCATGTACTACAATATCATCACAGACAATAAAATAATACGAGACAGTAGAATGTTAGTTGTCAGGACAGGAGGTTCAACATGGAATTTATTACATTAAACACAGGAGCAAAAATGCCGCTTGAAGGATTTGGAGTGTTCCAGATACCGGACGCAGCAGAGTGCGAGAAAGTTACTTATGAAGCAATCAAAACAGGATACCGCCTTATTGATACGGCAACAGCATATTTTAACGAAGAAGCTGTTGGAAAGGCTGTGGCAAGAGCAATCGCAGACGGAATCACAACAAGAGAAGAGCTTTTCATCACAACTAAGGTATGGGTCAGCGACATGGGAACAGAGGAAAGCGCATATGAGGCAGTTAAGGCATGCTTAAAGAGACTTAACATGGATTACGCAGACCTGATTCTTATCCACCAGCCAATGAGCGATTATTTTGCAGCTTACCGCGGAATAACAAAGGCATACAAAGAAGGTCTTACAAAGGCAATCGGAGTAGCAAATTTTTACCCGGCAGTACTTGCTAATCTGTGCGAAACAGTAGAAGTAATTCCGGCAGTTAATCAGGTAGAGCTTCACCCATATTTTGTGCAGCAGGCTGCTATTGATAATATGAAAGCATATGGAGTTGTTCCACAGGCATGGGGTCCGCTTGCAGAAGGAAAGCATGGCATATTTACAGATCCTGAGCTTACGGCAATTGGTAACAAATATGGCAAGACAGCCGCACAGGCAGCACTCAGATGGAATGTACAGAGAGGCGTTTCTATCATTCCAAAGTCAGTTCATGTAGACAGAATGGAGCAGAATCTTGATATCTGGGATTTCACACTCACAGACGAAGAGATGGCAGTAATTGCAGCCAAAGATTTAGGTCACAGCGAGATTGTTAATCATGATGACCCAGCATTTGTAAAATTTATTCACAATTATAATAAGTAGTTAATTCTAATAAGTAGTACAGGAGGCAGACGCGATGAGAAAAGATTTAGGAGTTCAGCCGGCAGTATTTCCAATGCCGGTATTAATGGTAGCTGCGTATAATGAGAATGGCGTTGTAAATGTTATGAATGCCGCATGGGGAATGGTGTGCGGCCATGATAAGATTGCATTATTCCTTGATGAAGACCACAAGACAACCAAGAATATTAAGGCTGTTAAAGCATTTACAGTAAGCATTGCTGATAAGGAGCATATGGACGCAGCGGATTTCTTCGGAATTGCTACAGGCAACAAAATGCCTGATAAATTTGCTAAGACAGGTTATCATGCAGAAAAAAGCGCATATGTCAACGCACCTGTTATCACAGAATTTCCAGCAGCACTTGAATGTGAGCTTGCAGAAATCATAGATACAGAGAATATGTATGCAATTGTTGGAATAATTAAAAATGTGAGCGCAGACGAGAAGGTTATTGCTGAGAATGGCAAGATTGACCCATTAAAGCTCAATGCACTTATATTCGATCAGTTCCAGTATGGATATTATGTGGCAACAGAAAAAGCTGGACAGGCGTGGGACGCTGGTAAGGCGTTAATGAAAGCCGCACAGGAAAAATAACAAACAGATATTAAATAAAAGTCAGGGAGTAAATGTGGTATAGCAACTACATTTACTCCCTTATTGTTACCATGTAAGCGAGAATTCAACAAGCTCCGGTGTTTCCGGATTACCAATCAGGGCTGTTTTCTTATCAAGAGCAGAAAGTGTAGTCATTTCTTCATCAGTCAGTGAAAAATCAAAGATATTGATATTCTCTTTGATATGTTCTGGCTGAGTGCTTCTTGGAATTACAGCAATCTTTTTCTGAGTCAGGAAACGCAGCAGAATCTGTGCGGGGGTCTTGCCATATTTATCAGAAAGGGCATTAACAGCAGGTTCATGAAACATATCGTTGCGGTTTCCTTGTCCAAGCGGTGCATATGCCATGTGGCTAACCTCTTTTTTGTCAAGCCATATTCTCTCATCAGTACGCTGACAGTAAAGGTTAGTTTCAATCTGATTAACCGCTGGAACAATTTTATTGTAGGCAATCAGGTCAAGAAGCTGGTCTGGTTCAAAGTTGGATACGTCGATTGCCTTAATCTTGCCATCAGCGTAAAGCTCTTCAAGACCGCGCCATGCAGCGTAATAATTAGCAAATGGCCAGTGAAGGAGCATCAAATCAATGTAATCTGTCCGCAGATTTTCAAGTGATTTCATCACAGTTTCTTTTGTATGTTCGTAAGATTTGAAATTCACCTTTGTAACAATGAACAAATCTTTTCTTTCAATTCCAGATTTCTTGATTCCGTCACCGACTTCTTTTTCATTTCCATATGCCTCGGCAGTATCAATCATGCGATAGCCCGCCTGAATTGCATTTGCAACAGAATTAGTGCATGTTTCGCCACTGAGCATAAAAGTTCCAAATCCAAGAATCGGCATATTTACGCCGTTGTTCAAAGTAAGATATTCCATAATAAGTCCTCCTTAAATGTGATTGTGTAATTGATATTTTGATGTTAATATGATTTTAACAAGTTCGAGTTACACGAAGTCAATATGTTTTATATTTAATAAGGGGTTATGTCAGGAGGCAATTATGTATTATACAATCAGACAGCTTGCAGATATGTTCAATATAACAGAACATACGATACGCTATTACACAGATATCGGGCTGCTTCCATGTCAGCGAGATGGTGGCAACCGCCGCGTTTTTGATGATGAATCTGTCAACTGGCTTCAGGGAATTACCTGTCTGAAAGGCTGTGGAGCGTCTATTGAGGATATAAAAAAGTATTGTGAGCTTTGCAGACAGCCGGAATCACGACAGAATATGGAAGCGCGATATCAGATTATTCTGAATCAGCAGAAGGAAGCTTATAAGAGGCTTGAGGAAGCTAAGGCAACTGTTGACTACATGGATAAAAAGGTGGAGCATTATCAGGCTATATTAAAAGGAATTGAACCAGATGATACGAATCCCGGAAACTGGACAGACGAGAACAGACCGGATAAGCATGGGAGATAGGAGTTGGCAGCGGGAAGTAGAACGCTGAGTGAGTATGGTGGAAACAGGAAATAAGCATAATAGAAAAAAGAACCGTTACATAAGTAAACGGAAGTAATATAGATAAACATAGGATAATAAGAGAACTGAGAGGTGAAAAACATGAACATTACAGTATATCTTGGAGCATTGGAGGGAAACGACTCTGAACTTGCAAAGTCAGTAAGAGAGCTTGGAACATGGATTGGCGAAAGTGGCAATTCTCTTGTATATGGTGGCTCAAGGTCAGGACTTATGGGTGAGCTTGCAGACAGTGTATTACAGGCTGGCGGACAGGTGACAGGTGTAGAACCGCAGTTTTTCATTGACAGAGATTTACAGCATGAAGGACTTACGGAATTGATTATTACAAAAGATATGTCAGAAAGAAAGGCAAGAATGATTGAGCTTGGCAATGCATTTATTGCATTTCCGGGAGGTACAGGCACTTTAGAAGAGATTGCAGAAGTCATGTCTAAAGTATCACTAAAGCAATTATCAGCACCTTGTATTCTGTATAATCTTAATGGTTACTATGACAGCCTGAAAGAGCTTCTTAATCACATGATAGATAAAGGGTTGTCATCAGAAGAACGGCAGCAGGGGATATATTTTGCCGGAAATCTTGAGGAGATAAAGAGCATAATCGGGGAATGACAGAGTTGGGTGTGATTAGTTAATTCTTATGTGGCGTTGGATTTGTTTTATGGTGCATTGGACTTGTTGGACTTTGGAAGGGGCTTGATATGTGGCGAGGTCCAAAGAGTGCTGGAGCTGGTTGTGGATTGTACGCTGCAGGCAGTTTGATAGGTGAAAAGGTCAAAAAAATATCAGGGTTTGAAGTGGTAATCTAAAAGTAGACACCAACCCAATTATTGTAGACATTATTTATA
>JAUNOK010000001.1 GCA_030537195.1 Eubacteriales bacterium
AAAGGTAATGTTAAAGGATTTATTGTTTCTGAGATAGATGACTTGGCTTTTAATGGTTGTTCAAGTATAGAGATTCTTACATTACCAGATACAATTATGAAAGTTGGTGAAACATCATTCTTGGAGATGGATAATTTACAGGCTGTCATATCTAAAGCTAAAGGAATTAATATAATTGTTACACAGAATGTAAAAATTGTTACATCCAGAGATCAGTTAGATGATGGTCAGATAAATAATGATGATAATAAACCAACTTCATCTGATAATGGTTCTAATAATAATTCGGAACAAGTGAATAATGGAACAGATAATTCTTCAAGTAATTTGGTTGACTCTGCTGAAGGAATAATCGGAATTGATTCTAATAATGAGTCAGGAAGTATTGATATTAATGTTAATGAGACAAAGGCAGATGGAACTAAGGTAACAGGCGAAACAGTTTCTACAACAGACAATAAGAATGGTAATAAGGAAACATCTGCTAATTCTATCAATGAAAAGACTCAGAATAAGACCACCAAGAAATCTTCAGCACCTAAGATTATCGCATACATAGTATGCGTAATTGTAATTATTGGTCTTGCGGCTGGTGCGATTATATTTATTAAGAAAAAGAGAAGATAAGCTATGTTTACAATACGGATTGCAGATACATTTATTCAGATTAATGAAAGATACCAATATATAAAGCAATATTGCAGGAATTACATAGTTGATGATGTTACACCTGAGATGGTTATTGAAGTGAGTGATGAAGAGATTAATGCTGAGCAGAGTGACGAGTATGTGTGCTCTCCCGATTATCTTGAAACACTTGCCGTATATAGAAAGATATGTGAACGCTTTGTTGATAAAGGAATTATTCTTGTACATTCATCTGTGCTTATGGTTGATGGTGAGGCTGTTATGTTCCTTGCTCCGAGCGGAACGGGAAAGTCAACTCACACGAGATTGTGGTGTCAGGTGTATGGAGACAGGGTGACAATGATTAATGATGACAAGCCTCTTGTCAGTGTAACAACTGATGACAATGGAGTGCATGTTAAAGTATATGGAACACCGTGGTGTGGCAAGCATGGAATTGAGAATAATATATCTGCGCCGGTTAAGGCATTATTCCTGCTTAAGAGAAATGAGACTAATGTGGCAAGGAAGCTTACTATACATGAAGCATTTCCATATGTGTTCAATCAGACATATCGTCCGGATAATGCGGAGCTTATGAGAAAGACACTTATATTATCAAGGACAATGGCTGAGAATGTCGGATTGTTCGAGCTTGGATGTAACATGCAGGAAGAAGCTGCACATGTGGCTTACAGGGCAGCATATGGAGAAGAAGGAGAGAATTAACCATGAAACTGAAATCAGGAATTGTTATGGAAAAGACAGGAGATGAATATATCGTAGTTGCTACAGGAGAGGCAGCCAAGTCTTTTAATGGAATTATAAGAAATAATAAGACAGCTAATTTCGTATTTGAACAGTTAAAGGAAGATAAGACTGAGGAAGAACTGGTTGATGCACTTCTTGAGCGATATGATGTGAGCAGGGAAAAGGCACAGGCAGATGTTAAGGCTTTAGTTGCTAAGATAAGAGAGGCTGGACTTATTGATGGATAGGGAAAAGCTCAAACCACTGTTCAAAGACGGGCATTATTACAGTGTTCCAAGAGGCGTGAGCATGTGGCCGTTGATTAAGACACCTGATTGCGTTGTTCACATTGTTCCTGTTGACAGGAAACTGAAAAGATATGATGTTGCATTATATCACAGAGAAAGCACAGATCAGTATGTGCTTCATCGTATTCTTAAGGTAGAGGATGATTACTACATTTTTTATGGGGATAACTGCTGGCGTAAGGAGATTATTCCTAAGGATACGGTTGTCGGCATAGCTACTAAGTATTACCGCAAAGGCCGGTGGATTGACGCTGATGATATACGTCTTAAGATATATGCACATATATGGTGCGATGCGCTGCCGGTGCGTCGTGCGATTCTGAGATTGAGAGATGAAGCTAAGAAAGTATTAAGAAGAGTTAGAAAATTATGGACAAAGAACAGAAGCTCCAATTAAAGAAGATAGTTAAGAATCCAGCCATGAGCTGGATTTTTGGCGTGTCAGGAAAGTTAAAGCTGGGAGTGCTGCTTCTTGTGCTGCTTAATTCAGCAATATCAATAAGTGCGGTGGCATTTGCACTTGTGCTGAGGGAAGCAATCGACGGGGCAGTTTCCGGCAATAAGATGGTATTCCTTAAGTTCGTTATTATACTTGGACTTATTATGCTTGGGCAGATTGCTGCGAGAGGCGTAATAAGATTCTTGGAAGAGTATGTACGTTCCGGCATGGAAAATGTTATTAAAACACGACTCTACGAAACTATTCTGTCAAGAAAATACAGCGCTATTACTGCATTTCACACAGGGGAACTGCTGAACAGAATTACTAATGACGCAGTTGTTGTGGCAGATGGGTTCGTACAGATTATTCCGGGAATTATTGCCATGCTTGTTAAGCTTGTTGGCGCGGCGGCAGTGCTTTTCGTGCTGGATTATAGATTTTCTGTGATATTCTTTGCCGGTGGTGGTCTTGTGCTTGTATTCACAACGCTGTTCCGTCGTGTTATGAAGAAGCTTCACAAGGATGTGCAGGCGGCTGATGGTGTGCTTCGTTCTTATCTGTCGGAGAATCTTGGAAGCCTTATGGTTCTTAAGACATTTGGCGCAGAAAGAAAGAGCATAGATACTTCTAAGCAGTACATGGATAAGCACAGATTCATGCGTATGAAAAGAAACCGATTCTCTAATATATGTAATGTCGGTTTCGGACTTGTTATGAATGGCGGCTATATATTCGGTCTGTGCTGGTGCAGCTTCGGAATTCTGCATGGAAGTATTACTTACGGAACGCTGTCGGCAGTGCTTCAGCTTGTTGACCAGTTGTGGGCGCCGCTTGCTAATATGACTGGCTATCTGCCAAAGTTCTATGGCATGCTCTCAAGTGCGGAGCGCTGCATGGAGCTTGAGTCTCTTGAGGAAGAGCATGTTGAGAGGCAGTTTAGCAGGGATTATTGCAAAGAGCTTTATAAGAACATGACATCGATTGAATGTAAGAATATCACTTTCAGATATGAGGATGACATTATTCTTGAAAATGCTGATATATCTATTGGCAAGGGCGAGCTTATAACGATTATGGGTAATTCCGGTGCGGGCAAGAGTACGCTTCTTAAGCTGCTTCTTGCTATATATGAGCCTGAAAAAGGAACGCTTGAACTTAAGACTGACAAGGAAAGTTATGCATTAACAGAAGAATACCGCAAGATGTTCGCGTATGTGCCTCAGGGCAATTTCCTTATGTCTGGCAATGTTACGAGTGCGATAGCTTCTCTTGATGATACTAATGCTGACGTTGATATGGACAAGGTGAGGGCAGTTGCACATATTGCATGTGCAGACACATTTGTAGAGAAATTAGAGCATGGATATGACACGCTTATTGGTGAGCGTGGAATGGGCATCTCAGAGGGACAGGCCCAGCGTCTTGCTATCGCGAGGGCTTTGTACACGGATGCGCCTGTATTACTGCTTGACGAAGCAACTTCGGCACTTGATGAGCAGATTGAGAAGAAGGTGCTTAAGAATATAAGGGAACTTACGGATAAGACGGTTATTATTGTATCGCACAGAAAAGCAGTGCTTGAAGTATGTGACCGCTGCGTGGTATTGGAGGATAAACATTTTGAATAATGGAGAGTATCTTATCAGGCTTCTTGCAAATGTTGTGGCTGGCAAGCCGTTGCCTGAGCCTGACGATAATATTGACCTGTTAAAGGTGTATGAGATTGCTGAAAAACACAGTGTGCAGACAACGGCTTATTATGGTATTAAGAAGCTGCAATGTGCGATTCCTTCTGAGGCTTTAGGTAAATGGGAGGAAGCGCATCTGCGTGGGTTGTCTACCAGCATACGTTTTAAGGCGGAACTGAATAATGTGTGTGATGTGTTCACTAAGGAGAAGATTGTGCACATGCCGCTTAAGGGCAGCATAATTAAGGATATGTATTCATCGATTGATATGAGAACCATGTCGGATATGGATATTCTTATTAAGCGTGAGGACGCGAAGAAGGTGCATGATATTCTTATTGGGATGGGGTACACATGTGAGATGTATGATATAAGTCATCAGGATGTGTATTTCAAAGATCCTATATATAATATTGAGATTCATACATGCTTGTTTGATGATGGTGACGGGGTGACTTTCTATCGCGAATATGATAATATTCTAGATAGGACGGTTACAGGAGATAATGAGTACGCACGCCTGATGACGGATGAGGATTTCTATGTGTATAATATTGCACATTTTGCGAAGCATTTTCAGCTCGGTGGCTCAGGAATACGTTCGGTTATGGATATGTATATTATGAAGAAGTCGCTTACTGGCATGGATATGGCTTATGTTAATGCTGAGTTCGCAAAGCTTGGGCTTAGTGATTTCTATACAAATGCATCGAAGCTGGTTGACTACTGGTTCGGAGATGGAGAACTTACTGCTGTTGTTAAGGATATGGCAGATTATATTCTTTCGAGTGGAACCTATGGCAATCTGCATAATGCATTTACGAATCAGCTTGAGAATAAGGGCAGATTCAGAATGTTTATGTACAATGCATTTCCACCGCTTAACAAGATGCTGTATACATTTCCATTCCTGAAGAAAGTACCGTGGATGATGCCACTGTGTTGGATAGCAAGGTGGTTCTATGCGATATTTACTAAACCGAAGAATGTTGTTACTAAGGTGAAGATGTTCGCCAGGGTTAGTAAGGAAGTTTAATAAGAGAAAGGGGAATTTTATGAAGTATTCTAATGTTGTGGTTGCCGGAGGCGGAGTGCTGGGAAGTCAGATTGCTTTTCAGGCAGCATATTGTGGATTTAATGTAACTATATGGTTAAGAAGCGAGGGCTCTATTGGAAGAACCCAGCCTAAGATTGACCATCTTAAGCAGACTTATATTGATGCTATTGAGAAGATGGCGGAGGATAAGAATGCGTGGTGTGCAGGAATTGCAGATGAAGATACATTTGACAAGGAAGAATGTCTTAAGAAGGTTGAGAATGCATATGCTAATCTTAAGCTTGAACTTGATATGGCTAAGGCGGTTGCTGATGCAGACCTTGTGATTGAGTCTATGGCTGAGAATGAGAAGGACAAGATTGCTTTCTATGAGAAGCTTGCGCCACTTCTTCCAGAAAAGACTGTTATTGTAACTAATTCATCAACCCTTCTTCCATCGATGTTTGCAAAATATACTGGCAGACCAGATAGATATCTGTCATTACATTTTGCTAATTCTATATGGAAGAATAACACTGCTGAGGTTATGACACAGGCTCAGACTGATGAGAAGTATTTTAATGAAGTTATGCAGTTTGCTAACGATATACGAATGATTGGACTTCCTGTAAGAAAGGAAAAGAGTGGTTATCTGCTTAATTCTATGTTGGTTCCATTCCTTCTTAGCGGACTTGACCTGTATGCTGCAGGTGTGTCTGACCCTGAAAGCATTGACATTGCATGGACAAGAGGAACAGGAGCTCCTAAGGGACCTTTCCAGATATTTGATACAGTAGGACTTAACACCGCATATAATATTGTTCATCAGTATCAGAGCGTTCCAGGATTATTCTCACCACTTCTTAAGAAGATGATGATGCCATATAATTTCAAGAAGATGGAGGCTATTCTCAAGAAGTATATTGATGAAGGCAAACTTGGAATGTCTACAGGAGAAGGCTTCTACAAATATAATTAAGCTTATATTAATAAATGTTTTTAAGGACTGGTAATATGACGACTAGGGAAGAAGCACTTGCGTATGGACTTTCTTTTCCGGATACTTATCAGGAAGCGCCATTTCATGATGAGAACTGGCAGCTTGTAAGAGTTAAAGGATGCAAGAAAGCATTTTTATGGACATACGAGCGTAATGGATATATTAATCTTAATGTGAAGGTTTCACCTGAGTGGCGCGACCTATGGAGGAGTACATATTCTTCTGTAATTGCGGGCTGGCACCAGAATAAGGAACATTGGAATACTATTATTCTTGATGGAACTATTCCAGACGAAGATATTAAGCGTATGATTGCAGAAAGCTATGACCTTGTATCTGACAATCCGACCAAGAGGATATACGAAGCTGTCAGGAAGATTCCGAGAGGACAGGTTGCAACTTATGGACAGATTGCACAGCTTGCTGGTGACAGGAAGATGGCGCGCGCAGTTGGCAATGCTCTTCACAAGAATCCTGACCCGTCTGGTATCCCGTGTTACAGGGTAGTCAATTCCAAAGGGGAACTTGCCGGAGAATTCGCATTTGGCGGAGCCTGGAAGCAGGCAGAGATGCTTATGGCAGATGGAATCGAGGTCGTTAACGGCAAGGTTGATCTGGATAAGTATGGGATGAAGATATGATTAAAATAGTTTGGTATCTGTCATATATTGGAGATACCAAACTATTTTTATGTATATTATTTAATTAACAGAACTCTGTCTGTATCTTCGCCTTCAACTTTAGCGAATTTCTTAGCTATGAAGGTATCTGAATTACATTTGCCAATATAGCTCTTAACACCGGTTACAGGACTCATCCACCACATGTCTTTTCCGATGTAATGATGCGTATCAAGTGTGAAATCATTTCCTAGATAATCGTATGCAATGAGGAATGTATCACCGGCAAATATAGCAACACGGTCGTGTTTCTCTTTCTGTCCTGATATAAGTAATGAGTCATCGGCTTTTCCGTTAATAAAATCTACAGATTGCATAAGATCTTTAAGAAAATGCATCTGTCCGGAACCTTCGTGATGAATAGCCTCATCCCAGTTGCATACAACACCATAGCTTACACCGTCATGACCGCCGGTATAGAATTGCATAACAGAGTTGTCGCCATATGTATGACCGCAGGCTCCTGCAAGAACAGACCAGTAAGCATATCTTCGAACATGCTTTGCAGTCCAGTAAGGCTCGCTTGGATCATGCAGACCCTGAATTATCCACTCATATGATGGCTCGGCATCAAGAACTGGTTTATTGCTTATAGTTTGGTCATGTATAACATATTTCCAGTTATCTTCACCGTAGTAAGATGGATTGCCTGTATCATCCCATGCACCAAGATTACACTGGTCGTAGCGTCTGTGACCTGACTGGAACATGTTAAAGTCAAGCCAGTCATCATCAGGAAACCACATTGTTGATGAACATCTTCCAAATGGGTGGAATGTTATTAATTTGTCTGGTGTTGCAGACTTAAGATATGTACCTAATTTGCGATAAATGTTCTGGAAAGCGTCTGTTTCGGCTTTGATATCTCCGCCCAGTACCCATATTATATTAGAATAATCCTTATAACGGCTGGCAAGAAATCTGCCATAGTCCAATACATTTTCTTCTGTAATAACATTTGTCTTTAACAGGCTTCCCCAGGATGGAAGAAGTGCCATATAAAGTCCCAAGTCATCCGCCATCTTAATGATACGGTCCACATGTTCCCAATATTCTTTTGTTCTATAGATGCCGGCAGCACCCCAGTGCATACGGTTTACAGTTTCCATTCCTTCTGTTGAGTATATCAGAACCGCCTGAATTACATTGAAGCCCTTTTCGGCTCTGTTTCTCAGATATGTATATGCCTCGTCTTCAGTAAGATTGCCAAATATGAGCCATCCAGTGTCGCCAAGCCAGAAGAAAGGCTTGCCATCCTCTAACAGGTAGTGTTTGTTGTTGCTGATAGTAAGCATATGATATTAACCTCCGAACATTCAAGATGGATATATTATAGCATAATTTACCCAAATGTTTTATAATAAAAATAATTGTCAGAAACGGAGATTATTATGTGGAAGATAAAACAGATATTTGACGGTGATTATGGGTGTGAAGAGCTGGCAGAAGGTCAGTCACCTAAGGTTTCTGTTACACTTGTTAATGAGAGTGGGCAGAAGAAGTATGTATATGTAGAAGACAAGTGGCTTATGGACAGAAGTCTTGATGAAGGTTCTGTATGGCCGGAGGATATAGATGGGTAAAGTGACAAGAATCATCTCAGTAGGTATGATGTTAACTGTACTATCAGCTATTATACTTGCGGGGTGTGGCAACAGACATTCTGGTAAAACAGGATTGAATAAATCGGACATTGCAGAAACTTTAAGCCAGACATCGGAATCAGAGAAAGATTCACAGATGAATTCTCAAAGTGAAGATAATACTGATACAGAGATAACTGATGCAGAGACAGAAGATTCTGGAGTTCCGGTATATGAAGATATGGAACACATTTATATGAATACAACATGGGAATATGCAGACCATTCGGCAATAAGTGATGGTTATGCTGTTCTATATAAAGCAGCAGGTGAGAGAAAGAATATTATAATTGGGGTCAATGCAGGGCATGGAACGGCAGGTGGTTCATCAGCAAGAACATTGTGCCATCCGGACGGCTCACCTAAGAGTACTGGAGGAAGTACGGCGGCGGGTGCAACAACAGCAACTGCTGTATCAGGAGGCATGACATTCTATGATGGAACACCAGAAAGTGAAGTTACATTTAGAATGGCGCAGATTCTAAGGGACAAGCTTCTTTCACAGGGATATGATGTGCTGATGGTCAGGGACGGTGCAGACGTACAGCTTGATAATGTGGCGAGGACTGTGATATGCAACAATGTTGCGGACTGTCATATATCGCTACATTGGGATGGAGACGGACTTAGTTATGACAAAGGCTGTTTCTATATTGCGGTTCCGGATGCAATTAAAGATATGGAGCCGGTTGCCACACACTGGCAGCAGCACAATGCACTTGGAGCATCGCTTGTTAATGGGCTTGGTGATGTGGGTATGAAGATACATGGTTCAGGAAGTATGGCAATAGATCTTACGCAGACGTCATATAGCACAATTCCATCTGTAGATATGGAACTTGGAAATGCAAGTTCAGATCATAGTGATGAGACACTTGAAAATATAGCAGATGGTCTGATGGCGGGCATCAATGCATATTACGGGTATTAAACAATCAAACAAAAACATAAGGAGATCAATTATGGATAAGAAAACACAGATTATAGCAGTTGCAGGAAAAGGCGGAGTTGGTAAGACTTCTTTAGCGGGAGTTATTGTAAAGCTTCTTGTTGAGGCGCATCCTGATAAGAAGATACTTGCGATAGATGCTGATCCGGCTGTCGGACTTTCTACAGTGCTTAATGTTGATGTAGATAAGACTATAGATGATATAAGAAAAGAAGTAATCAAGAATGTTGAAGGCGGAGATACCAAGACAGCTGTGGAGCTGCTTGGAGAAGCCAAATACGAGATAATGGATGCTGTTGTTGAGCAGGATGGATATGCATTTATCGCGATAGGAAGACCTGAGACAGCAGGCTGTTACTGCAAGATTAATTCATATCTTAAGGAAGTTATCACAATGCTTTCAGACAAGTTTGATTATGTTGTAATTGACGGTGAAGCTGGAATTGAGCAGATTAACAGAAGAGTTATGGAGAAGGTGACACATCTGCTGCTTGTTACTGATGCGAGCAAGAAGGGATGTCAGGTTGTGCAGACAATCAAGAAAGTCGCAGACGAGCTTGTAATGTATGACCGAATCGGAGTTATCGCCAACAGAATACCTGATATGGAAGTTGCAAAGCTTATGGATATCGGTGACCTTGAACTGCTTTCAGTAATACAGAGCGATTCCAAGCTTGCACAGGCAGATGTTCTTGGTGAAAATGTATTTAATCTCCCAGATGATGCAGTAATTGTTAAGGGTGCAAAGAAGGCACTTGTTAATATCGGAATATTGTAATTCGCAAGTCAATGAGAATCATTACATACTAATTCGGAGGTAAATGTGAAGGATTTAGCTAATCTTTATTATTTTGAGAAGCTGTTGGAGGATGTGAATAACGACCTTGTAAGACAGGCACAGGCGAAAGGTGATATTGCAATCGGTGCTGTCTGTTTTCAGATACCAGAGCCGCTTATTAATCTGCCGGGAAGTTTTTCGGTGAGACTGCGTGCTCCACGTACCGGTTCTATAGAGATGGGAACATATTACATGAGCAGTATGCTCTGTGAGGGATGTCGTGCAATATTGGAGAGAGCAATCGAAGGTGGATTCAACTTTCTTGACTGCATAATTGCGCCGGATGCATGTGCGCAGATGAACAGATGTGTAGAGAATATTGAAAGACAGCACCTTATCGAGAAAGAGAAATTCTTCGTGGAATATTCAGATGTTCCGATGAAGAACGATGAGACAGCATTAAGACATTATGTTAAGCAGATGAGGCTTCATGTGCTTGAGCCGCTTAATAATGCATATGGAATAGATATATCGGATGATGCACTTAGAAAGTCAGTAGAATTGCAGAACAAGATAAGCAGGCTTATAAGAAGTATCGGTGATTATAGAAAAGAAGATAATCCAAGAATTACAGGATATGAATTCGCAGTGCTGTGTCTTGCAACCTACTGCTGTCCGAAAGAGGCACTTGTAGAGAAGCTCGAAGAGACACTTGAGGAGCTTAAGACAAGAGAACCTGATAACAAATGTAATTACAGGGCAAGGGTTGTAATGGTCGGTTCAGAGATTGATAACCCTGAGCTTATAAAGCTTGCTGAGGAAGCAGGTGCGCTGGTTGTGGCTGACAGATTCTGTTTTGGTTCACTTCCGGGAAGAGATGAGATTATTCTTAACGATACGGAAGATGTTCTTACACAGATATGCAGACAGTATATGAAGTGGGGACAGTGTCCAAGATTCATGAATACAGAAAAGATTATCGAGAGACAGGAATATGTTGATGCGATAGCTAAAGAGTATAAGGCAGATGGTCTTATATATGAGCAGATTAAATTCTGTGATTACTGGGGCTATGAGAGGGCTTCGGCATTCCATGTCATGAAAGAGAAATACGGATATCCGGTTCTTTCAATCGACAGACCTTATGCTGTCGGAACTTCGGGACAGTTAAGAACAAGAATACAGGCATTTGTTGAGAGCCTTGAGATTAAGCGTATCAATGCAGGAAGGAAATTATAAATATGTCTAAGAATATAGGAAGCGAGCCACTCGGCAGATTCTATACTGGCAAGAAGCCAAAGAGAAGAAGAGAATGGCGCGGATTTAAAGATACATGGTACGACTATGTAAGATGGCTTGGATACTGGAAGACTTTAATTACATTTATAATAAAACCTAATAATATGAAGGGGTTCTTCAGATACCGCTGGATGATTAATTATCTTGCACTGCCTGATTTCATGGACAGACATACCGAAGGTATGAGAGGAACACAGCTTAGAATGGCACATCAGGCGCTGGGACTTATTGTTACCGATATATGCGGGATGCTTGGACAGATATTCAAGGCGGACCCGGCTATCGGCAATGACAAGAAGCTAAATAGTAAGATTGTCCTTTTTGATGAAAATATGATGAGTACCCTGATGGGCGGATTTCCTAACCTTACATGGTTATCAGTGGAGGTTCCTGCGGTGTATACAAGCTCGATGATGTCACAGGACGGAGTGAGTTATTATGTTGATGTTACACATCAGTATGGCGTACCGTCAGACGTATGTCCTATGCCGGCAGCGGAGCTTGGAGTTGCGCTGGCTGATGATTTTCCGCTTATAGGCTGTTGTGCGGTGCAGTGTAATACGACATGTGACGGAAGCCTTATGGGTAACGGGATTGAAGCGAGGTCATTTAAGATTCCTACATTTCAGCTTGCTGTGCCTATAAGACACAGACAGGAAAGTGTGCAGGAGTATGCGGCAGAAGAGGTTGTTAATGCAATCCATTTCATAGAGGAGCAGACTGGTGAGAAGTTCGACTGGGACGCATTCTTTAAGAGTATGAAGAGATTTAATGCTGAGACAGAGGAATTCCTGGAGTGGATGGAGATTTCCAAGACAGATTATCCTCAGGTTATGGGTGTAACGCTTGCACTTTACAGATATGGCGTGTATCAGGCTGCCGGTGGAAGAAATCAGGCATTCCTTGATATGGATAAGAAGCTTACTAAGATGGCACTTGATGCATATAAGAAAAAGGAGATGGCTGCGAAGGAGTACCGTCACAGAGCAATGACATGGGGCGTTCAGGCTGCATATTACACAGCACTTCCAATCTGGCTTCTTAACTGTTGGGGCGTTGTGACTATTGCGGATATGTTAAGCATGGTGTCTACAGAGATGGTCAACACAGAGGATAAACATCAGGCAATGTTAGACCTTGCATATCTGTATGAGAACATGATTATGAGAAACCGTTCTAACGGTGGTTATGAGACAGGCGTTGAGGCACTCTGGCGCTTCTGCGAAATGTTTAATATTGATATAGTAATCATGTATGTTCATATGGGCTGCAAATCAATGTCAGGTTATCATGGCATATTTGAGGAAGAAGCAAGAAAACACGGAATACATTTAATATGGGTGACACACAATCTTATGTGTCCAGAGGATGGAACGAGAAGAGACATGAGAACAGAGATTAACAGATATATGAGAACTGTTTTCAGGGAAGAACCGCTTGATCCGTCACTTGAGGATTTTGATGATTCCAAGAGCTGGTAAGAAGTGTGGATGCTGCTGGTGCGGCAGGAAAGGATAAAAGAATGAAATATTTCGGTGGTTGTGACGCAGGAAGTACATATACCAAATGCGTAATTATAGATGAGGATGGAAAGATAGTATCTGCAGTTACTAAGAGAAGCAGAATTAACCCTGTGCTTAGTGCAAAGGATGCGCTTGATGAGGCTGTAAGCCAGGTTGATGGATTAAACAGCGCAGAGGAACTTACATATCTTATTGGTACAGGTTATGGAAGAAACAAAGTGCCATTTGCAGATGAGAATATATCAGAGATTAGCTGCCATGCTATGGGAGTTCATGTGACTGACCCTTCGGTTAAGGCAATAATTGATATCGGTGGTCAGGACGTCAAAGGTATTGCAATTGACACTGACGGAACTGTTCTTAATTTTGCGATGAATGACAAATGTGCAGCAGGAACGGGAAGATTCTTTGAATCAATGGCAAGAGCATTTGAGATGTCGTTAGATGAATTTTCTAATCTGTCTCTTACAGCGAAGAATGTGATTCCAATAACAGCACAGTGTGCGGTGTTTGCAGAGAGTGAGGTTATCTCATTGGTAGGTGAGGGCAAGCCTATGGAAGAGATAGCAGCAGGAATACAGCTATCAGTTGCCAAGAGATGCTTTGTTATGGCTAAGAAAGCCGGAGCAGTTGACAGCGTCACACTTACAGGCGGCTGTGCCAAGAATGAAGGTTTAAAGAAGGCAATAGAGAAGGTGCTTAAGATTAATGTAGTTGACCTTCCGACAGACCCACAGCTTATGGGCGCATTAGGTGCTGCAGAATATGCAAGACAGAAGGGAAGAAACGTATGATAGTATTAAAAGTACTGGCTATTATAGCAATCGTGTTTGTTGCACTTTTTCTTCTCACACTTGTTATATATTTCTTTAATCTTGATATGAAGTTTGCAGCAGCATTAATAAAGCCTCTTACTGCATATTATAACTGGTCAAAGAACAGGCGCGAGGCAAAGAAACAGCAGGAAAAGCAGAAAGAATGATGACAGGAAAGGCAGAAACAGCCGATGAATTTATATGATGCTGAAATAGAAAAACTAAAATGTATGCTTGAAAGCCACAATGTAAAGAAACTGCCATTACAGAAAGAATGGGAGATGACGGATAAAGAGAATCTTATCCTTAAAAGTGAGATGGCTTATGAGCTTGGAGGCGGAAGCAATGCGGCAGTGAGTGCCATCGCATTTACACAGGATGAGGAACTTGTACCAGAAGATGCAGTGTATCTGGTGGGGGATGACCTGTGTGAGATTAAGAATGATATCTCATATGCGAGAATAACTGTAATCAGGCTGGACAGCGAATATATTAAGAAGCATGATGATAATGCATTGTATGCTTCAATGAGGGCAACTGATTATGTGCGATATCATGCATTTCCTAAAGGATATATGATGAGAATATCGGCAGTCAGGGAAAGAGAACCTGTAAGAGTAAGCAGAGAAGCAGTTTCACAGGGCATTAATTTTGCGGCTGTGGGGCTTGGACTTATTAATGCTTACAGGAAACGCCCAGAGGTTGAGGCTGTAAGTATATATTTTGTTACTGACCAGAAGACTGATTATGCATTTTTAAAGAATGAGGCACACAGATGTGAGCAGATAACCGACTCGCTAAACCATATATTTAACGGTCTTACAATGGACTGTTCAACATGTTCAAGCCGGGAGTTATGCGATGAAATCGATGGGCTCAGGGAATTACACAAGAAGCAGATATAGCGATTTCTGACGAAATGTGTCGAAAATAGTACTATTTTGATTGACGCATGTATTGGATTGATATATTATTAACTTATATCAGAAGAGACGAAACAATGTAATAGATGCATGAGATGCTCGGGAAGGGGCTTGTTATGAGAGAGAAGATACTGATTGTTGATGATGCCAAGATCAACAGAGAATTGCTTAAAGATATGCTTCATGATGATTATGAGATATTAGAAGCAGACAACGGACAGACAGGCCTTGAGATTGTTAAAGACGAAGGAACAACAATTACAGCTATATTGCTTGATATTATGATGCCGGTAATGGATGGATTTCAGTTTATGGAACAGCTTCATAATATGAAGATTATGGATAAGATACCTGTACTTGTTATTAGCGGAGATAATACAGTTCAGAATGAAAAGAAATGTTTTGACTATGGAGTTTCTGATTTTATAGGAAGACCATTTAATGCGATTCTTGTTAAGAGAAGAATACAGAATATGGTAAGCCATTTTACATATAAGAACAGGCTTGAAGAAAAGGTTGAAGAGCAGACGGCTGTATTAAGAGAAGCTAATAAGGCCCTTAAGGAGCAGACTGAGAGACTTGAAAAGCGTAATCAGGATATTATGGATATGCTTGGTGCGATAGTTGAGTGCCGTAATCTTGAAAGCGGTGAGCATGTCAAGAGAGTTAAAGGTTATACAAGAATACTTGCGAATGAGTTTGGAGAAAGATACCCAGAGTATCATCTTGATAAGCATACAATTGACATGATTGTGGCATCAAGTGCACTTCATGATCTTGGTAAGATAGCTATTCCGGATAATATTCTTATGAAGCCGGGGAAACTTACTAAAGAAGAATTTGAGTGCATGAAGACTCATACAATCAGAGGATATGAGATATTTGAAACAATTGATGGTGACTGGGAACCTGTGTCTAAGCAGATAACACTTGATATTATAAGACATCATCATGAAAGATATGATGGCAAGGGATATCCTGATGGACTGAGAGGTGATGATATTCCTATATCAGCCCAGCTTGTGTCACTTGCAGATGTGTACGATGCACTGATTAGTGAACGTTGTTATAAATCAGCGTACACTAAGGAAGAAGCGTATAATATGATAACTGGTGGACAATGTGGAGTATTCTCACCGAAGATTATGGATGTATTCAAGAGTGTGAGAGATAAGTTTGAAGAATTTGCCAGCAATCCGATAGTTGAATAATTAAGCATTAATAAAGCGGAGAGATTAAAAAGTCTCTCCGCTTTTGATTTTATCTGAAAAGTGAATTAACCATATCGGCATTATAAGAGATGCTTGTTGCATGGTCTACCTCAATAAGGTATAAAGCATGCGCAGCAAGATGTTCAGCAGCCTGCTCAAGATCTCTGATACCTGTTGTATCTTTGCAGTAATCAAGAACTGCTTCAAGTCCGTCATCAAGTACTAAGCACTCATCTTCGTGAAGACCGATTCTTTTAAGAACCTTAGGAAGAGAATACTTAAGGAATATTGTCTTCTTTTCTTCTCTTGTGTAGTCAGGAATATCGATGACTGCAAATCTTGAAAGAAGTGGTGCACTTATCTTATCCTTATCATTAGCTGTGGCGATAGGATATACGCCGGAAGTTGGGATAAGACACTCCATGTAGTTATCTGTGAATCCAAGATTATCAAGGAGAGTAAGAAGTACATCAGCAGGGTTGGCATTACCATTGCTTGATGTAGCCTTATCAAGTTCGTTGATGATGAATACAAGATTAGATTCACCAGCCATGTTAAATGACTCCATGATAATACCAGGCTTGGCATTAGAGTATATTCTTGAACTACCTGTAAGCTGTTCAGCATCATTAATAGAACTCATGTCAAGTGTTGTCCAAGGCATCTTAAGAATCTTGGCAACAAGGTAGGCAATCTGTGACTTACCTGTTCCGGCAGGTCCTACAAGAAGGATACCGTATGCTGGAAGTGTATGTGTTCTGTTAATCTGAATAACAGTCTCAATGATTCTCTGCTTAACGCTCTCCATACCGAAAAGCTCTTCATCAAGAATTCTTCTTGCTTCTACAGGGTCAATTGATTCGAAATAATTGCTCTTCCACTTGATATTAAGCATAATGGAAAGAGCTCTCTGTGCATGTCTTTTCTCTTCAGGAGTTACCTCACTTGAACGTGCAACGACAAGATTACGTCTTGCCCATAAGCGGATATTCTCAGGAAGTGTGCTTCCGGCACAGTTAAGGAAATCTGAGATGCTTGTGAGGCTTGTAAGCTTCATATCATCAGCAGACTCATCAGGTTCTTCGCTGTTTTCTTCTGCAACAGCACTGCTTTCTAATAATCTTTCAATCATGAACTGAAGGAAACCGTCTTCAGCAGATAACTTGTTACCGTTGCCAAATGCAACCTCCTGAATCTTGTATACATTATATCCTTCAGATGAGTTGGCACCTGTAAGCTTTACTTTAACTCTGTTCTCGCCAAGCCATTTGATAAGGCTTGTAAATCTTGAATCAATCTTTAAGATGTTGCTTGTGAAAGATTCACCATCAATCTGGAAATCAAATGCTGTCTTCTTATAAGGATTAGTGAATAATCCAAATGAAGTTTCATCCCACTGCTTCTCTGTATTATCAAGAACAAGAATAGGACTTTCAGGAGAAGCTGTCTGATTGTCAGATTGGAAAGTTGTATAAGTACATTCGAAACCGGCACTGCTGCCAGTGCTGGCATTAGCATCATAAACTAACATATATTCCTCTTTCTGTGCATAGAGCACTTGTAATAATCTATCCTATAATAACATATTCTGGAAAGTTAGCAAGGAGAGGATTGATTGTTTACATACAAATGTTTACTTAGTTAATTATTCTTATCTCACCATCAGTAACAAGTGGATATCTGGCGAGACTGTCACTGTTAAGATCTTCTTTATGCATATCAACTGCACATATCTGATGATTGTCATATGCTGTGTAATAATAGATTCCTTTAGTGGCATTACAGCAGCATGTGTATATTGTTATCTCATATTTTCCATCATCTAACTGACAGCAGCCACGCTGCTGGTCCACACTTCCAAGAATATGAAAGAACTGGCTTACGCTGGATTTCTCATCGTCGGATGATACAGAATTCATCTTAGTGAAAGCCACTCTTACGAATCTTGACTGAGATGATAAGTCCCCTGGAAGTCCGAGTGCGCCCATACCACGGCTGTATCTGTTGAATTCCAGCCTGTCGGAAAAACTGCCTGCAGGCTGTTTGGCAGATAAGCCCATATAATTATTAAGATTGAACATCTGTATATTGAATGGTGGATTGTTAGTAAGCACGCCAACAGGATTGTCATATATATGAAGTCCGTCTGACATGGATTCAACAGTTATACAGGTGTTTTTATCTGCAATAATCCAGTGAAGATTGGCGCATGGAAACATTTCATTGAATTGTGTATTGGTAAGATTGATATATTGAAGTCTTTCCTTAGCCTCCTCAACTGTTGAACACTGCGATAATATCCATGGAATGAATTCGAATACGGCAACATTTTCAACATTGGTCTCTCCATTAAGACCTCTTGGGTCAGGTTCGTTGTAAGCTGCATTGCCAACAAAGTTAAGACCGGCCATGCCAAGTCCCTTCTCGTTAAATGCTTCATAATACAGAGGATAATTGTCGGCAACATGAGCCATTCCAATCATTGCAAAATGATTATTCTTAACACCCATAAATCTGAAATTAATAGGATAATTTCTTGGGGTAACAGTAACTTCGTCACCGTATGAAAATTCATAGTCGAGAGTTCTTCCCATATAGAAATCTTTAGTCTGATAAGTAGCTGCTGTACACATAAGCCCTCCTGATATGTCTGGAATATAGTAATATTCTGATTATTTATTAAGAAATAATACATCAAATGTGGTGGGGTGTATATAAGGTATCATTATAATTTACTAAAAGTTAATGATATTCGCAAAAGTAATATCCTATATGGGTAGAAACTATAAAATTCACATATTTTTACTCATATTCGACATTATTCGACACAGGAGGGGAGTATTATTTATATGAAACATATGAGCAGACCCTTTTGGAGGATAGAATGAAAAGGATAATAAGTATTGTGTTGATGGCAGTGATGCTGACTAGTGTTATGTTATCGTGCCGGATGCCATTAAAAAACAGTGGAAAAGAAGAAAAACAGCGTATAGTTGTGCAGCTGGACCAGGATTACTGGTTGTCAAGTGTTGGAAGAATGCTAAAAGAACATTTTCCGGACGTTGAATTTGATTTCGTAATAAGCAGCAGTGGAGCACAGTATCTTAACGATGCAGCATTGAATGATGATCTTGCAGACATAATAATAGATGCATCATCATGGACACAGACATCATCAACTGATGATGATTATGATATTAATCCTAAAGATTATCTGTATGATTTTTCCTGGACCGACATTACCAATATGTTTTATAAGGTGTATCTGGATGGATTCACTAATGAAGATGGTTCAGTGAACTGGCTTCCAGGTGCGGCGAGTGTGGAAGGAATACTTGCTAACACAGAGCTTTTTGAAAGATATGGAATACAGATACCATACAATTATGAAACATTTGTTGAAGCATGCAGCGAGTTTGAGAAGCACGGAATAAGAGGCTTTGTGACGGATTATAAGTATGATTATACAGATTCATATATGCTTCAGGCATGGTCAATACCATTACTTCAGAGTACAGAAGGCCGCAACTGGCGTAATGAAGCAATGGAGGGGGAGATAGATTATCTGCCGGACGAAATCGGAACACAGTTATTTTCAAGATTAGAACAGGTATTAAAGGACACAGGAGCTAAGGCTGAAGATGTAAACAGGGGATATTCAAGTACATTCAGCCAGTTTGTATCAGGACAGATTGCAATGATACGTCAGAGTACCAATATTGCAGAATATCAGGAAGAAGGAATGAATAATCTTCTGCTTTTACCGTATTTTGGAGAGAAAGAGAGTGATAACTGGTATTTCAGTACACCAGGTTATTCAGTGGCAATGAACGGAAAGCTTAAAGGTGACGGAGAGCGGGAGGAACTGGCACTTGATATTGTAAGATACCTGTTTAGCAGTGAAGTAATGAATGCAATGGCTGACAGAATACAGTCATTTGTTGTGTACAATAAGAATGTAAATGTGGATGTGCAGTATATATTTGCCAACATAATTCCATACATAGAAAGCAATCGTATGTATACATATATAAGAAATGACAGTGTATGTAAGGCAAGTTATGCAGCGGTGCAGCAGCTGCTTACAGGTCAGACAGATGCTGCAGGTGCGGTAGGGATATTTAACGATAATTATAATCTGGTAAAAGATAAGGCTGATATCATAACTACATTTGACAAAGAGTATAAGTGGAGACCGACAGATACGGGAAGTGAAGCATTTTCAGTGAGGGTTAATACATTAAGAAAAATATGTGGTGTGGATATGCTTATAGCACCTGCTGCCATGAATGCGGGTGATATATACAGAGGGGATTATACAGCAGCACAGCTGCAGGCACTTCTTATGAGTGGTGGTGCGAAATTCTACACTAAAAATGCTACAGGCAGAGAGATAAAGCAGGTTGTAAAGTGCCTTGTTGAGGGCTGTGGAAGAGACGATGATCCGGTATCATGGGATACTCTTCCAGCCTCAAGTGGTTTTAAGATGAAGATATCAAAAGAAGAAGATGGAAGTATGCATCTTATTGATATACTTGTGAATGGGAAACCGATTGATGACGAAAAAATATATTCTTTCTGTTATGCTGACGTTTCTGGTCATACTTTGTTGGAACGTGCATATAATTATGATATGTCAGAACATGGCGGAGTACATATGTATAAGCAGGAAACTGACATAGCAGAAGGGGAACAATATGATGGGTACATAGTCCGTACCGGCAGTGTGCAGAAACTATGGACACAGTATTTTTCAGAGGGAGGAAAGCTTGCCGGCCCTGAGGAATACATAGAGAAGGACTAAGTATCTGCGGGAAAGGAAACTGGTCAATTGAAGAAGAACGAGTATAGAAAATATTTTTTTGCAGCAGTAGGTGTGGCAATAGTTGTATTCATATGTATGGGTTTAATACTTATTAATTATTCAATTAATGTAAAGAATGAACTGTATGAGACAAGTTCCAGAAATCTGAAAGAGGTATATACACAGGTCAGTGAGAAGTTCATGCAGATAACCGAACAGCAGTGGAAGCTTCTCGGGATGACAGGCGATTATATAGATGAGGCAGATGAAAATGTTGATGATATCAGAAATTTTCTTACAGAATGGAAGAATGAGTGGCATTATACGGAATTCTATTTTATAGACGACAATTGTAATTATCTGTCTTCTGCAGGGAAAAGAGGGTATCTTGAACTTGGAAGTACATGGAAGAATCTTGTTATAAACAAAGAAAATGTTGTTGTTGATGGTTCACTTCCTGGTAGTGATGAGGTTATGTTTTTTGCAATTCCTGTCGTTCAGGCCAGAGTAAATGATTTTGATTACAGCTTTATTGCGGTTTCATATAATACAGAAGCAATTAACAAGGAACTGGGAGTTAAGGCATTTGCAAAAGATACAAGCAGTTACATAGTATATGCCAATGGAGATATTGTGTTGAAATCAGAAGGCAGTATGGATATAGGCGGAAATATATTCTATCATCTTAAAGATGCTGATATTCCAGGTAAATCACTGGACAGTTTTAGAAACAGTGTTAAAAATGGCGATTCCGGAGAGGTAATGTTCTGGCTTGGTAAAGACCAGTATTATCTGGTATATGTACCTGTTGGATTTGCAGACTGGGGACTTATATCAATGGTTCCTATTAATATTGCTAATTCCAGTGTTGTATCAATACAGCAGGGAACAGTGCTGATGGCGGCACAGATTGGGGGATTGCTTCTTATAGTTGCAACAGTAGTTCTGTATACATATTACAAAAGATATATGACTGAAAAGAATCACGAAATCGCAAGACGGGATATTCTGTTTTCTATCATGGCAAAGAATCTGGATGATGTGTACATTATGCTTTCATGGGGGACATGGCAGAAATTATACATAAGCAGTAATGTAGAACGTGTTTTTGGACTGAACAACGATGATTATAATCAGCTGTCAAAGGAATTCAATGCACTTGAAAAGAAGGGAGATATCCCGGATTGGAAAGATATTGCCAGATTAAAGATAGGAGAATCGGTTATTAATGAATACTGGATTAAACCAGTAGATTCCAATGAATACAGACTGTTCAAACAGGGCTGCTATCATATGGATAAAGATGGAGATGATGTTCTTGTAATTATTCTTTCAGACCGGACTTATGAACAGCAGATAAGAGACCATATGGAGGATGCACTTCATACTGCAGAAGCGGCCAATCGTGCAAAGAGCCAGTTTCTGTCTAATATGAGTCATGATATAAGAACACCTATGAATGCGATTGTAGGGTTTTCACAGCTGCTTCTGCGTCATGAGAATAAGCCTGATAAAGTAAGAAAATATGCGGAGAAAATAGTTATATCAAGTCAGCATCTGCTAAGTCTGATTAATGATGTGCTGGACATGAGTAAGATAGAATCAGGAAAGACTACTCTGAACTTAAGTGATGTCAATCTTGCGGATATTGTTGATGAGATAGATAACATTATAAGACCACAGGCCAGACAGAAGAATCAGACATTTGTAGTTAAATCCGATAATGTTGAGTATTGCCGCATTACAGCTGATAAGTTAAGGTTAAGCCAGATACTTCTGAATATACTGTCCAATGCGGTTAAATATACTGGCGAGGGTGGACATATAACATTCGAAATAAAGGGAATGAACTTTAATAATCCACAGATTGCCAAATACAAATTCGTTATATCTGATAATGGAATTGGAATGAGTGAGGAATATCTGAAGGAAATATTCAAACCATTTACAAGGGAAGAGACAAGCCTTACAGAGATGGTCCAGGGAACAGGTCTTGGAATGGCTATAACAAAGAGCCTTATTGATCTTATGGGTGGCATTATTAATGTGAACAGCATACAGGGGGAAGGAACTACCTATGAGGTTACAATGGAGTTCAGAATTGCCGATATTAATACTAACAAGGATTTCTGGAACAGATATAATATCGGTAATATTCTGATTGTTGATGACGAGATAGAGATATGTCAGAATATAGTTGCAACTATTAATGGAACGGGAATTACGGCACAGTACGCTCTTGATGGTGCCAATGCTGCGGCAATGATAAAGGCTGCAGATGAATCAGGGCATCCATATGATATTGTTATTACAGACTGGAAAATGCCGGGAATGGACGGAATAGATACAGTTATGGCAATAAATGATGAAAATCTTGAAAATGTACCTATGATATTCATAAGTGCATATGAGTGGGGAGAAATCAGGGAACAGGCTGCATCGCTTGGCGTGGCAGGCTTTATCAGCAAGCCGTTCTTTCTTGCTAATCTGCAGAATGGTATTGAAAATGTTGTTAATAATACAGAACATGAAACAAAGCAGAATCATATCCTGGCAGGGAAGAATTTTCTTGTTGCTGAGGATAATGTCATCAACGCAGAGATGTTCAAAGAACTGTTAAAGTCAGAAGGTGCAACATGTGACTGCGCAAGGGACGGAATGGCAGCAGTTGATGTATTCAAACATTCTAAGAAAGGTCAGTATGACATGATATTCATGGATGTACAGATGCCTAATATGGATGGTTATGAGGCGACAAGAACTATAAGGAAGATTAAGCATCCTGATGCAAAGGATATTCCTATTGTAGCGATGACTGCCAACGCATTTGCCAATGATGTGCGTGCGGCTTTCGAGAGTGGAATGGATGCGCATCTTGCCAAACCGATTGATATGGACCGCATAAAGAATATAGTTGGAAATTTTACATAGAATTTACATAACTTACATAATACATTTTACAATGCTCATTTAGAATACACATGATGTGTGAAAAAGTCGAATGAAAAAGGAGCTTATGTAAAATGGATATTTTTGGTATATTAACGATGGTCGGAGGTCTGGCATTATTCCTGTATGGAATGAACGTTATGGGAGATTCTCTGGCAAAGCTTTCCGGTGGTAAATTAGAACAGATACTTGAAAAACTTACATCTAAAAGAATTATGGCAGTTCTGCTTGGTATGGCCGTAACAGCAGTTATCCAGTCATCATCAGCAACAACTGTTATGGTAGTAGGTTTTGTTAATTCAGGTATCATGCAGCTTTCCCAGGCTGTAGGTATTATTATGGGTGCCAATATTGGTACTACAGTAACCTCATGGATGTTATCACTTACAGGCATTAATGGCGCAGGATGGATTAAGCTTTTAAAGCCTTCTTCATTCTCTCCGGTGCTCGCAGCAATAGGTATTATAATGACTATGACATGTAAGGATAATTCTAAGAAGAAAGATATAGGTAATATTCTTCTTGGATTCGCAATTCTTATGTCAGGTATGGAAACTATGAGTGGCGCTGTTGCACCTCTTGCAGACAATGAGAAATTTACAGGTATGCTTACGCTGTTCTCTAATCCGTTATTCGGACTTCTGGCAGGTACAGTGCTTACAGCAGTTATCCAGTCATCGTCAGCTTCGGTTGGTATATTACAGGCGTTATGTATAACTGGTGCAGTTAATTATGCAACAGCACTTCCTATCATTATGGGACAGAATATCGGTACATGCGTAACAGCACTTATATCTTCTATAGGAGCTAAGAAGAATGCCAAGAGAGCATCTATGATACACCTTTACTTTAATATGATAGGTACAGTTATATTCATGGTTGTATTCTACAGCCTGAATATGTTCGTACATTTTGATTTCTTATCAAAGCCGGCTAATGCAGCTGGAATAGCAGTAATCCATAGCTTGTTTAACATTGGATGCGTTATTGTGCTGTTCCCATTCGCTAATCTGCTTGTAAAGCTTGCAACAATCTCAATTCCTGATGGAAAGCATGAGGAGGTTGTAAAGACTGGCGTGGCAGCAGAACTTGAAAAGCTGGATGAAAGATTCTTGGAGACTCCAGCAGTTGCTATGGAGTTATGTAAGAATACGGCTGTTAAGATGGCACATTTGTCACAGATGGCTCTTGATAAGGCACTTGGTATTATTAATAACTACTCTGATGCTGCATATAATGAGGTTGTGGCTATGGAAGAGGATGTTGATGAGTATGAGGATAAGCTTGGTTCTTATCTTGTAAAGGTTGGAAACTGTGACTTATCAAGACATGATAATCATACATTTTCAATTCTTCTTCACTGCATTAGTGATTTCGAGAGAATATCAGACCATGCGATTAATATTGCCAAATCTGCAAAAGAGATGAATAGCAGAGAATCTTCTTTTTCACAGAATGCAAGAAAAGAACTTGAAACATTTGCCAAAGCGGTACATGATATAGTTGATAATACAGTACAGGTTTTCGAGAACCAGGATATTGAGGCCGCAAAACATATTGAACCTCTTGAACAGGTTATTGACGGACTTAACTTAGAGATTAAGCAGCGTCATATTAACAGATTACGAAAAGGCAAATGTACTATTGAAACAGGACTTATACTCGAAGATATTATGACGAATTTCGAGAGGGTATCAGACCATTGCTCTAATATTGCCGTATGTATGATTGAGGTAAGAGATAATGGTTTTGAAACACATGGTTATCTGGAACATCTTACGAATGAGGATAATCCTGAGTTTGCAAAGGAATGCAGACAGTATTATAAACAGTATCAGCTTCCTGAATTAAAGAAGGCTGACTAGAACAGGAGATGGGAATATGGCTCTTATTTACATAGTTGAAGATGATGAAAGCATAAGAGAGATAGAAACAATCGCATTAAAGAACAGTGGACATATGGTGAGCGCATTTGGCAGCTCTAAAGATTTCTTTAAGAAACTTGAGGAAATTCTGCCAGATCTTGTACTGCTTGATGTTATGCTTCCTGATGAAAGCGGATATGACATTATTAAGAAATTAAGAGCGCATGCGGCAACTAAGAGACTTCCGGTTATTATGGTAACAGCCAAGACTACAGAGCTTGACATGATAAAAGGACTTGATGATGGTGCTGATGATTATATTAAGAAGCCATTCTCTGTAATGGAGCTTATTACAAGAGTTAAGGCTCTGCTTAGAAGAACAGAAGCTGACGAAGCAGGGGTTCTTGATGTCGGAGAGATTGAACTTAATCATGAAAGACATACAGTGACAGTAGACGGAAAGCCAGTTGAGCTTACTTTTAAGGAATATGAATTGTTAAGATATCTTATGGCTAATAAGAATATAGTCCTTTCAAGGGATTCTATAGTCCTTAAGGTATGGGGAACAGAATTTGAAGGGGAATCAAGAACAGTTGATATGCATATTAAGACTTTAAGACAGAAGTTAGGTGATGCTGGTTCACGCATAAGAACTGTGCGTAATGTAGGGTACGTTATTGAGTAATCACTGGAAAAGTTGGTGAAGATATGAAGCAGAAGATCAATTTAAGACTTATTGGAATTGCCGTGGTTGCGGTTCTGGCTACAGCCATAGGCATAACATTTATATATTATGGATTGTTTAAGACCCAGGTGCAGGCAGGACTGAGAACTAATGCAGAAGTACTTATGGATACCGGAGTCTTTGATAAATCGTCTGAAGATGTGGATGTAAGGCTCCCTATTAATAATCTGAGAATTACATGGATTGATTCTGATGGAACGGTACTGTTTGATAATGATAATGATGCTGAAACTATGCCTAATCATAATGACAGACCTGAAGTTCAGGAAGCATTTATTAAAGGTCATGGCAAATGTGTACGAAAATCAGACACAATGGATATGAGCACATTCTATTATGCATTAAGGCAGAAAGATGGTACTGTTATCCGAGTTGCATGTGATGCCAGCAATATAATAAGTGTGTTTGGCAATGTATTTCCTGCTGTAATTGGAATTCTTATAGCGATTATAGTGGCATGTATTGTTATATCACATCTGCTTACCAAGACTCTTATTGAACCAATAGAGAGGATGGCAAAGAATATAGAAGATGTACAGGAAAAGCCTGTATACAAGGAAATTGCACCATTTGCAGAAAAGATAAGGGTACAGCATGAAAATATTCTTGCTGCGGCAAGAAGCAGACAGGATTTTACTGCAAATGTATCACATGAATTAAAGACCCCGCTTACTGCAATTTCTGGATATGCGGAGCTTATTGAGAATGAAATGGTAAACCATGAACAGGAGATACATTTTGCACATGAAATAAAACGCAATTCAGAAAGACTGTTGTCTCTGATTAATGATATTATCAGGCTTTCAGAGTTAGACCACAGTGAGATGCCACGCCAGTATGATAATTTTGATCTGTATGAGTTTGTTAAGGATTGTGCAGAGTCACTGCAGGTTAATGCCCAAAAGCAGGGAATACATTTTTCATACAGGGGTTCTTCATGCATGATCCGTGGTAATAAGGATATGATAAGGGAACTTATTGATAACCTTGTGCAGAATGCCATAAGATACAATAAAGAAGGTGGACATGTGGAAGTGTTTGCCGGAATTGTTGATGGTAAGCCACAGTTAAGGGTTACTGATGATGGAATAGGAATTCCTAAGGATCAGCAGGAGAGGGTGTTTGAAAGATTTTACAGGGTTGATAAGAGCCGTTCCAAGGAGACGGGAGGAACAGGGCTTGGCCTTGCTATTGTGAAACATATTGTTGAACTTCATGATGCAAGAATATACTTGGAGAGTGAAGTTGATAAAGGCACACAGATACGTGTTGAATTCTAGAATAATTAAGGGCGAAAGATTTTTGTATTTTTCGCTCTTTTTTGTTATATTATATTTAAAAGAAAAAAGAGAAATAATCTTTGAAAGAACGGAATATAATATATATTGAGTAATATTTATAATATACAATCAGCCAGAAATATGTTATATTTAAACATATGCAGGCAAAACTTGTTTGATGAGGTGAATGAATTGCTTAATGAGAATAAGATTAAAATGATGACTAAGATGGCAATATATGAGAAGAACGAAGGAAAAAGCATGTTGAAGACTGCTAAGTATTTCAAAGGAGATTATATTGCATTTGGTATATTAAAGACAGTGATTGCAACTACATTTGCTGGTGTAATACTCATGGCAATGTACTTTCTGTGCAATGCAGAGGGCATGATTCAGGATATTAATAATCTTGATTATATCGGACTTGCCAAGAAGTTTGCATTATACTATGTTATTATGCTTATTATATTCTGTACAATTGCTGGATTTGTATATTATTTCAGGTATGAGAATACCAGGAAAGGTCTTAAGAAGTATTTTTCAAGGCTTAATAAGCTGGAAAGATTCTACACAGGACAGAAGAAGAAATAATTATTGGAGGCTTAGATGGCATTTTTATTAGAATTAAAAGAAGGTTTTAAGAAATTTTATAACAGATATAATACATATATTGTGCCGGCAGCAAAGTTTGTTGTTGCATTGATAGCATTTATTATGATTAATGCGAGCATTGGTTATATGGACAAGCTTAAGAATCCAGTGTTTGCATTGTTATTATCAGTTATATGTGCATTTTTACCAGGTGGATTCACACTGATAGTTCTTTCAGTGTTCATTCTTCTGCAGTTGTATGTTATAGCACCTGAATTTGCATTGCTTGTTTTATGTATTATGCTTCTTATGTATCTGTTATATTTCAGATTTACACCTAAGAAATCATATCTGCTTATCATTACGGCAATGCTGTGCTGGATGAAGATTCCATTCGTGCTTCCTGTAGCTGTTGGATTATGCTCATCGGCTCTTGCGGCAATTCCAGTAAGCTTTGGCGTTATTATGTATTACATAATAAGAACAGCAAGTGATTATGAGGCTGCTATCTCTAATGATTCTTTATCAGAGAGTATGAAGCAGATATCATATCTTATAGAGAGTCTTATGAAGAACAGACAGATGCTTGTATTTATTATAGCCGCAGCAATAACAATTATAGTGGTATATATAATCAGAAGACAGAAGATAGACCACTCATGGAAGATAGCAATTGTTGTTGGAAGTATAACAGAATTTCTTATTCTTGTTGTAGGACAGATTGCATTGAAGTCAGATTTTAATATTGTTCTTATAATTGTTGGTGTTATATTAGGCGTTGCAGTTGCATATGTATGCAATATTGTATTCTTTGCATTGGATTATAAGAGAACAGAATACGTACAGTATGAAGATGATGAATATTATTATTATGTAAAAGCTGTTCCTAAGATTAATGTTGCTAATGCAGATGTAAGAATCAAGCATATTAATGCCAAGAAGACTAAGAAAGCATCTGATATAAGACAGATGAGAACTAATGATACAGCTAAAGATAATGGATATGCAGCCTCTAATGAGGAAGAGGATGACATATTATTTTATGATGATGATAAGTAATAGTCAGTAATTATGATAATTATTGATTAAAGGAACGGAGGCGATATTACAGTGAATAATTTTATAAGAGATTATCTTGTTAAATTATATATTCCGCGTATAACATGGACGGATATTATAGAAATTGTGATTATTGCCTTTGTCATCTACAATGTCATGGTATGGATTAAGAATACCAAGGCGTGGGTTTTACTTAAAGGAATAATCATAGTTGTTCTGTTTGCTATATTTGCATATATTCTTAATCTTAAGACTATTCTGTGGATTGCAGGTAAGACAATCAGCGTTGGCATTATAGCTCTTGTTATCATATTCCAGCCGGAATTAAGAAGAGCTTTGGAGCAGCTTGGACGTAAAAAAATTCTGTTCGGACTATTCAGGTTTAGTGATGGTAAGGACAAGGGAGAAAGATTCAGCAGTAAGACCGCGGAAGAGATTGTAAGGGCATGTTTTGAAATGGGGGCTGCTTATACAGGTGCTCTTATTGTTATTGAACAGGACATGGTTCTTGAAGAATATGAGAAAACCGGAATAGAAGTTGATGGTCTGGTTACAAGCCAGTTACTTATCAATATATTTGAACATAATACACCACTTCACGATGGTGCCGTTATTATAAGAGGAGACAGAGTTGTGGCGGCAACATGCTATCTTCCATTATCAGATAATAACAGTCTTAATAAGGCTCTTGGAACAAGACACAGAGCAGGTGTTGGTATTAGTGAAGTGACGGATAGTATGACTATTATTGTATCTGAGGAAACCGGAAAGGTTTCTGTGGCTGTTGGAGGAGAACTTATTCATGATATTGATGCGGATTCTCTTAGAAACAAGCTGGAATACCTTCGCAGAAGAACTATAGATGTGAAGTCGTTCAAGATATGGAGAGGAAGGTTGAAGCATGAAGGAAAAGATGTTTAAGAACCTGAGTCTTAAGATTCTGTCGGCTATATTTGCGGTGGTTTTATGGACGGTAATTGTTAATGTATATGATCCGACTACGAGTTACACGTTCAGTAATGTGTCTGTACAGCTTATTAATACAGAAAGTCTTACAGATAAGAATTACAGTTATGAGATTGTAGATGGTGGAAAGATATCTGTTTATGTAAGCGGACCTAAGAGTATCGTTACTAATATTAAAGCAAGTGATATAGTGGCTACGGCAGATCTTAGTAAAATCAGCGCATTTGCTGATTATGTAGATATCCATGTGTCTGTTGTGAAAGATGGACAGGTATTGAATAATGTGGAGGCTACACCTAAGACATCGGCAGTAAGACTTAGTATAGAAAACAGAGATACGAAAACTGTTAATGTTGTATCGGAGGTTACAGGAGCAGCAGCTGATGGCTATGCTGTTATTAAGAGAACATTGAACCCTACATCGATTAAGGTTACAGGACCTTCCTCTGTTATAGAGACTGTGGATCATGCCGGAGTATCGTTTGATGTAACTGGTGCAACGGCGGATGTTACCGGAACAGCAGATATACATCTGTATGATTCTGATAATAATGAGATTAATGATTCGTCACTGGAACTTACACAGACAAGTGTTAATTATACAGCACAGGTTGTGAGAACCAAAACTGTAAGTATTGAAGTGAAAACTTCCGGAAAGCCGGCAGATGGTTTCAGAGTTTCAGGGGTAACGCTTAATCATGATACGGTTATAGTATATGGAGATGCTAATACTCTTAATAGTCTTGAAAAGATTGTTATCCCTGCAAGTAATATTAATGTTGATGGATTGACAGAGAGTAAAGTGTTTAAGTTCGCATTGACGGATTATATTGATAAATCGCTTTCTATTCTTGATAACCCAAGGATAGAAGTTAATGTTAAGATTGAGAATACAAGCAGTAAGACAATAACACTTAATACATCTGATATTAAGGTTAGTGGACTCGAAACTGGAATGAGTTACAGTTTTGAGGATAGAACATTTTCAATTGATGTGGAAGGTTCAGAGGCGGCACTTGCGGCACTGGATGCATCAGGAATTACTCTGACAGCTGATTTGTCGACTTATACGTCTTCAGGAACAAGAAGCATTACAGTGTCTGTCAGACTTCCGGACGGGGTTACTTTGAAGAGTACACCTTCAGTTAATGTATTGTTTAGGGATAATACAGAAGAGACTACTGGACCGACACAAGAAACAACATCAGCGACAACTATTAATTGAGAGGTGATTCATATGGTAAGTGAGAAGATACTAGTTGGAAGTGCATTGGGAATACATCTTCGACCAGCAGGAGCAATGTGTGATACTGCTGTCAAATTTGATTCACATATAACATTTACATTTGGAAATAAGACTGTTAACGCAAAGAGTGTTATTTCAATTCTTGCATCAGGCGTTGGATGTGGCGATGAGATTACTCTTATTGCAGAAGGACCAGATGAAGAAGAAGCATTGAAAGCAGTTTCTGAGAGCTTTAGAAAAGCTTTACAGGACTAATATAAAAGAAAAGAGGTAAAGGGTATGGGTTATATGGAAACTTACAAAGCGTGGTGTGAGAATGAATACTTTGATGAAGACACACGCGCAGAACTCAAGTCAATCGCAGGAGATGAGAAGGAGATTGAGGACAGATTCTATAAGGATCTTGAGTTCGGAACAGGCGGACTTAGAGGTGTTATCGGCAATGGTACTAACAGAATGAATGTGTACATTGTAAGAAAAGCAACACAGGGTCTCGCTAACTTTATCATTAAAGAGGGAACACAGGATAAGGGTGTTGCAATCTCTCATGATAACAGAAGAATGTCAAGAGAATTTGCACAGGAAGCTGCTCTTTGTCTTGCAGCTAATGGAATTAAAGTGTATATTTTCCCATCTTTAAGACCAACTCCAGAGCTTTCTTTTGCAGTAAGAGAACTTCACTGCACAGCTGGTATTATGGTTACAGCAAGTCATAATCCACCAGAATACAATGGATATAAGGTATACTGGGATGACGGATGCCAGATAACAGCACCTAAGGATACACAGATTATTAACGAAGTTAAGGCTGTTACAGATTTTAATGATGTTAAGACAATTGATGAAGAAGAGGCAAGAGTAAGAGGCCTTTATAACATTATCGGATACGATATGGATGATGCATTTATTGCAGCATTAAAGAAGCAGAGCCTTAACGGAGATATTATTAAGCAGGTTGCTGATGATATTAAGATTGTATATTCTCCATTTAATGGAACAGGTAATGTTCCTGTAAGAAGAATTTTAAGAGAATTAGGATTCAAGAATGTATATGTTGTTCCAGAACAGGAGAAGCCAGATCCTAACTTCACAACACTTGAGTATCCTAACCCAGAAGATCCTAAGGCATTCACATATGCATTAAGACTTGCTAAGGAAGTTGATGCAGATATTATTCTTGCAACAGACCCTGATGCAGACAGACTTGGTGTATATTCTAAGGATACTAAGTCAGGTGAGTACAAGTCATTCACCGGTAATATGTCTGGTATGCTTATTGCAGAATACCTTCTTTCACAGAGAAAGGAAAAAGGACTTCTTCATAAGAATGGAGCATTTGTAAAGACTATTGTATCTACTAATTTAGCTGATCTTATTGCTAAGGAATATAACTTAAAGCTTATTGAAGTCCTTACAGGATTTAAGTATATCGGTGAGCAGATTAAGTTCTTTGAGCAGAATAATACATATGAATATGAATTCGGTTTTGAAGAGAGTTATGGATGCTTAGTTGGAACTCATGCAAGAGATAAGGATGCTATCGTAGCTGTTATGGCATTATGTGAAGCAGCAGCATATTATAAGTCTAAGGGCATTACATTATGGGATCAGATGATTAATATCTTTGATAAGTACGGCTACTTCAAGGAAGGACAGAAGGCTGTTACTATGAAGGGTGCAGAAGGTGCTGTCCAGATTGCCAAGATGATGGATGATTTAAGAAATAATCCACCTAAAAAGTTCGGTGCATGGGATGTTGTAGAGTTCAGGGATTACAAGAAAGATGAGTGTACAGTTATTGCTACAGGAGAGAAGAAGCCAACAGGACTTCCAGAATCTAATGTACTTTACTTTGAACTTAATGACCATGCATGGTGTTGTGCAAGACCTTCAGGAACAGAACCTAAGATTAAGTTCTACATGGGAGTTAAGGGAACTGGTCTTGAGGATGCTGACAAGAAACTTGAAGAACTTACTCAGGCAGTATCAGATGCAGTTGGACTTTAATCAGTTCAGATTTAATTAACAACAAAAACACAATATGAACACATTTCGTTGTTATATTACATGTATTGACAGTGAGATGTGTTCATTTGTTTTGTATGGAATCTTCATTGTCATAATACAATGGTAAAAGGAGAGAATGATTATGTATAATGATAATAACGAGAATGATTCACAGTACCGTTACAGTGGCAGTGATATACCATATAACAATACTAATAACAACACAACTAATAGCAGCTTTAACAACAACAGTGCATTTTCAAGCACACCTTATGAACCTAAGAAGCATAAAAAACACAGCAGTGGATTTGCCAAGAGAGCAACATGTTTCGTACTTGCAGCAGTGCTTTTTGGCGTAATAGCAGGTTCTGTTATGTTTGGTGTTAATTATGCAGGTGGTAAGATTGTTGGAAGCAGCAAATCAGATGCAACAGGTGTTAATATATCAACAGTCAGCAGCAATATTTCTAATGTTTCCAAGGCAGATTCTTCACTTACAGAAGATACTAATCTTTCATCATCAACTAAGATGGATGTAGAAGCAGTTGCTACAGCAGCTTTGCCTGCAATGGTTGAACTTAATGGTACAACTACAGTTACAAATTCAAGTTACTTCGGATATGGACAGAGCTATGAAGCAACTTCAAGCGGAACAGGTATAATTGTTGGGAAGAGTGATACAGAACTACTTATCGTAACTAATGCACATGTTGTAGATAATATTGATAATCTGAAATGTGTATTCTCAGATGGAACAAGTGCTAACTGTTCCGTTAAGGGTTCTAAGTCAGATCAGGATATTGCAGTAGCAGCAGTTGCATTAACTGATATTTCTTCTGATACAGCTTCTAATATTGCAATTGCAGAACTTGAAGATTCATCAGATATTAATGTCGGACAGCAGGTTGTTGCTATTGGTAATGCATTAGGTGAAGGACAGTCAGTTACAACAGGTATAATCAGTGCCAAGGATCGTTCGATTACAGTTAACAATGTAACATTTACAGGTCTTCTTATGACAGATGCAGCAATTAACTCTGGTAACAGTGGCGGTGCACTTCTTAATTCAGAAGGAAAAGTTATCGCTATTAACTTTGCCAAGACCAGCAGTGATGGTGTAGAAGGTATGGCTTATTCAATTCCTGTTTCTAATGTCAAGGATATTATTGATTCATTAATGACTAAGCAGACAAGAAACAAGGTTTCAGCAGATAAGGCAGCCTACCTTGGAATTGCAGCAGTAGATATTACAAGTAATTACGCATCATATTATGGATATCCTGTAGGAATTCTTATAAGAACAGTAGCTGATAATTCAGCAGCAGATAAGGCGGGATTGGAGACATACGATATAATTGTCGGATTTGATGACCAGACAGTTACAACTATGTCAGGACTTACTAATATGCTTCAGTATTATGAGGCAGGTGAGAAGGTAACTATAGATTATTATCATATGGAAGGAAGCGAATATGTTCTTAAGAGTACTGAGGTAACACTTGGTTCTAAGAAATCATCTTAAGTATGTATTCCAAGTAGATATTTATGGATAATACCAATGAGAATATAACAGAGGATAAGAATATTAATAACAATAATAATAACTCTGATGAATATGAGAAGATATGTTTCGTATGCAGAAGGCCGGAATCAAGGGCTGGTAAGATGATTGTCATGCCTAATAACATATATATATGTCAGGACTGTATGCAGAGAACTTTTGACTCAATTAACAGTAATGGTATCAATTATGAAGATATGATGAAGATGTCAAACATGCCCGGAATGGGCATGTTTGGCAATTTTGGCACCATGGATTCGGATCCGGTTCCTGAAAAACAGAAGCTTAAGAAAAAGAAAGAGGATAAGAAAGAATTTCCGGCTCTGGATGTTTCAAAGCTGCCAGCACCTCACGAGATTAAGAGAAAGCTGGATGAATATGTAATTGGTCAGGACTATGCCAAGAAGGTAATGTCAGTTGCCGTATATAATCATTATAAGAGAGTCTCAGCAGACGCTAGTCTGCTTGGCGACGTTGAGATTGAAAAATCCAATATGCTTATGATTGGACCAACAGGAAGTGGTAAAACATATCTCGTTAAGACACTTGCAAGAATACTTCAGGTACCGCTTGCTATTACAGATGCAACAACACTTACAGAGGCTGGTTATATCGGAGATGATATTGAATCGGTTGTTTCTAAGCTTTTGCTTGCAGCTGATAATGATGTAGAGAAGGCTGAACATGGAATTATATTTATTGATGAGATAGATAAGATTGCCAAGAAGAAAGAGACAAGAAGCAGAGATGTAAGCGGTGAGTCTGTACAGCAGGGAATGTTAAAGCTGTTAGAAGGCAGCGAAATTGAAGTTCCAGTTGGTGCGACAAGTAAGAATGCAATGGTTCCACAGGTCACAGTTAATACTAAGAATATTCTGTTTATATGTGGTGGAGCATTTCCAGATCTTGAAGATATTATCAAAGCAAGACTTAATAAATCATCATCGATGGGATTTAACGCAGATCTTAAGGATAAATATGATAACGAGAAGAATATCATGTCTTACGTTACAGTGGATGATCTTAGAGAATACGGAATGATACCAGAATTCTTAGGAAGACTTCCGATTGTATATTCACTTGACAGGCTCGATGAGGATATGCTTGTTAATATTCTTAAAGAACCTAAGAATGCAATTCTTAAACAGTATCAGAAGCTTTTAGAGCTTGACGAGGTAAAACTTGAATTCACAGATGATGCATTAAGAAGTATAGCAAGAAAAGCAATGGAGAAGGATACAGGTGCAAGAGCACTTCGTTCTATTATTGAAGATTTTATGCTTGATATAATGTATGAGATACCTAAAGACAGTAATATTGGGTCAGTAACTATTACTGCGGATGTTGTCGAGAAAAAAGGTGCTCCGGTAATAACTATGAGAGCATAGAGTCAGAATAGAATAATACAGAACATTTCTGAATACACATATAGCATGTACAAATAATGATTGTTATATGTTAAGGAGATGTTATGGCGTGTGATTTTGATATAACTAAAGAGAATATATACGATTATATAATCGAAGATACCCCAGGGGCTAAAGAAGCAATAGAGGCACTTTCAGGGATATGTTCGCAGCGGGCTGATTCACAGTGGATAATAGCTCATGGCGAACTTCCTGAAAACAGGCAGCTTAACATAAGCTCTCTGGGGTATTTTACTATTCCGAAGTTATATGGACTTATGGAGGCTGAGACAGATATAAGTGCACTTGATGAAATCGGGGTATTGAGAGTATTGGGACAGGAGAATCTTCAGGCAGATGGTAGTAATGTACTTATAGGTTATGTAGATACAGGAATTGATTATCTTAATGATGTATTCAAGGATGAACTTGGGAATACACGGATCCAGGCTATATGGGACCAGACAGATAAGACTGGTACAGATGGTGTTAATATGTATGCACATTTTGGCAGAGTGTATGAGGAAGAAGATATAGACAGGGCAATAGAGGCAGATAATAATGGAGAGGATCCTTATACATATGTTGCAGAACAGGATACGATAGGACATGGAACTATATTATCATCGATATCGGCCGGGTCATATGTTAATGGTTATGTTGGCGTTGCACCCAAAGCGGGCCTTCTGGTAGTTAAATTAAAAGAGAGTAAGCAGTATCTTAAGGATTTTTTTCTTATAAAAGACGATGTACAGGCATATGAAGAAAGTGACATTATGCTGGCAATGAGATTTCTGGCTGATTATGCGACTCGACTTGGGAAGCCGCTTATAATAATATTTGGTCTTGGAAGTGCAAGTGGGTCAAGGACAGGAGCAGCTCCCCTTGCTGAGATGATGGAAAGTCTGACCAAAAGGCCGAACATATCAGTTATAACCTGTATGGGAAACGAAGCTAATAACAAATGTCACTATAAAGGAACGGTAACATCGGCTCTTGTACCAGATGTTATGGAGGTAAATGTAGGTGGGACAGGAAAAGGTTTTGCAATGGAGATATGGGCAGAAAGCCTTGATATATTGTCGGTGTCAATTGAATCGCCATCAGGGGAATATGTTCCAAGAATTCCGGCCAGAATGGGCGCAAGCATGGAATATACATTTCTATATGAGGGCAGTACTGTCACTGTAGACTATCAGATAACTGAAAATGTGGCTGGAATGGAGGTTATATTCATCAGGCTGAAAACACCTGTTGAGGGAACATGGAAATTCTATATATACAGCCTTACCAATATTAAGGGAACTTATAATGCATGGCTTCCGCTAAAACAATTCTCTGGACAGGATATATATTTCCTGAAATCGGATCCGGATACGACACTGACTGTACCTGCGGCAGCTAACAGAGTTATAAGCGTGGGAGCATATAATCATTATACGGGTGCAAGTTATTATGAAAGCGGAAGAGGATATAGTGCTGACGGAAGAATAAAACCAGACTTTGTTGCACCAGGTGTCGGAGTATATGGAATAGCTCCGTCGGGAGGTGTAAAGGTGACAGGAACAAGTTATGCTGCTGCTTATGCGGGCGGATGTGTTGCACTTCTGTATTCATATCAGGTAAATGTAAGGGATACCCAGATGATTAATCATAATGATATTAAAGCACAGCTTATAAGGGGAGCTGTACGTTCAGAATATATGGTATATCCTAATCCTGTATCGGGTTATGGAAAACTGAATATATATACTACATTTAACATGATGAGAATATCTTAGGTTGAAATCATTGGGGTTATATGCTAAATTGTTCATACATGACGAAAAGAGGAGATAGTATATATGAAATACAAGGCATTAGCACTGGATTTAGATGGTACATTAACTAACAGAGAGAAGAAAGTGCCGGAAGGTAATAAAGAAGCAATTGCTAAAGCAATAGATGCAGGTGTTAAGGTTATTCTTGCTTCAGGAAGACCAATCTTTGGAATAACACCAATAGCAAAGGAACTTGAACTGGATAAGAAGGGTGGATATATACTTGCATATAATGGTGGATGTATAATTGACTGCAAAACAGGAGAGCAGATGTCTGCAACAATAATGCCACAGGATTGTATAGCTGATATATGCAGTCTGGCAAGAGATAATGGTGTATATGCAGTAACTTATGCAGATACCCAGATAGTTGCAGAAAGTGATTCTGATGAGTATGTAAAGAAGGAAGCAATATGCAACAGTACAACAATAATGAAGGTTGATGATTTACATGCATATGTAGATTATCCAGTTGAGAAATTTCTTGTGGTAGGAGAGCATGAAAAGCTCCTTCCAGTACAGAAAGCTCTGTTAGATAAGCATGATGGAGTAATCAATGCATTTTTCTCAGAGAGCTATTTCTTAGAGGTTGTACCTGCAGGAGTTGCCAAAGATGCATCTTTGGATAAATTGCTTGCAAGGCTTGATATAACAAGAGAAGAACTTGTTGCATGTGGTGATGGAATGAATGACATTCCAATGCTAAAGTATGCAGGGCTTGCAGCGGTTATGGGAAATGCATATCCTGAAGTTAAGAAATATGCAGATGTCAATGCACCATCCAATGATGATTGTGGTGTGGCATATGTTATAAATAATTATATATTATAATATTGAATCATAAAAATATCCCCCTGGCAGTCTGATATTGACTACCGGGGGGATATTTTATTGATTAATTAGAATTGTTATTGAGACTGTCAACATATTCATCTACATCGAATACGTCACCATTCTGAATCTTACTCATAAGCTGGATAGCTGTATTAATGCTGTCTGCATAAGGATATACAACGGAAGCACCTCGAAGGCCTGTTATCTCAAGATAAGCAGGACCTTGTCCAGCAGGTGGCTGGGTTGTTCCTTCAATACTATATGTCTGGATATTCCATGCTGTGCTGTCGCTTAACTGAAGTTTAACAAGATCAGATATTGTGCTTGTTGGTATATTAGTAAGGAACATATCACTAACAGCATCAAGTACGGCTGAATACTTGGTAAGTATTGCAGGTGAAGTAGCTTTCTGTAAGATGCCCTTGATAGCTGCTGTCTGGTTACGCCCACGTTGGAAATCACCAGCAGCGAAGGCCATTCGTTCTCTTGAAAATGCAACTGCCATCTCTCCGTCACATTCATTAGGTCCTTTGACGAAATGATATGGAATTGGAGAAGCTTCATCTCCACAAGTAAATTCTACTTCAGAATCAATCGTGATTCCGCCAAGTGCATCTACTACAGCAATACATCCGGAGAAGTTAATCTTGACGTAATAATCAATATCGATGCCATACAGATTCTGTAGAGTATCCATAGAAGCTTCTACACCGTAATTACCTGCATGTGTAAGCTTATCGTAACCCTGCCTTCCGTCAGGACCTGTAATCTTGATATAAGAATCTCTAGGTGTAGTAACAAGGAGAATCTGCTTGGTTTCCGGATTAACAACAGCGAGAATATTAACATCACTGAGTGCATTGTTCTGAAGCTTGAAATCATCACCGTCATCACTTGAGATACCAGATACATATATTATAAATGGATCTTTCTTTACGTTAACATTGGATTTCTGAACAGTAACAAGCTTTTTGTATTCGTACTGTTTGATAATCTTAACTTTGCTTTCAAAGTCTTCATATTGTGAAGACACTACCCTTAACATTGTATCATTCATTACAATAGCCTGAACTTCGCTGTTATCATAGAATGCAGCTACAAGGTCATCCCATGACTTATATTCTGACATTGTAAGTTCACTCTTGCCAAGTTCTGACTTAACGGATTCAAAAGCTGTCTTAACATTGTCATTACTTGCGGATGAGTTATATGCGAACTTGTAATTCGCAAGATCACTTATAGATGAAGCTTTATCATCAGCCAGTACACATATGTCAACAATATCTGTATTAATCTCAGGTAGATTAAGCTTGGTAAGAACAGAGTCAACCTTTGCTGAAACGAGATATATGAATACAATCACACCTGACATAAGTACTGCCAGAATCTTACCTATAATATGTGCTTTCGTAAACTGTGACGTGAAATCGTACAGGAATATTAATAGTAAAAATGCATTGACTGCAATCAGATACTTCAGAGGAAGAATATCTAACTTAAATATATTGAATAAAAGTAATCCGGATACAACAAGCTGTATCAGAACTAATATAAGACCAATAAGTGTTCCCCAGCCCCTTCGTTTTCTTCTCCGCTCTTTCTTGGAAAGAGTTTCTTTATTCTTAAACAGATATTTCATATCGCCTTTACTTCTGGTAAAAAAATTGGACATAACTTACTCCTTAATACTTTAGGATTAAAAAAATAACGAATACATTCTACCATGATTTGGTCAAAAAGTAAAACTTAATTATCTTAAGTTTAGAAAACAACATAGTTTAAATGTAGGCTAATTTTAATTAATTTTATTACAAATAACTTAAAGTTAATAGGCAAACGCTATAAAAAACTTGCGGAAATTAACCAAAACGCATATAATAACGCTTGTATTGATGTACAGCAATGTACAATCTTAAATAATAATTTAAAGGAGTGTTTTAAGGTTATGGGGTATGTTGATGAAGTATTAGACATTGTGTCTAAGAAGAATGCAGATCAGCCTGAATTCTTACAGGCAGTAACAGAAGTTCTTGAGTCTTTAAGACCAGTCGTTGATGCTAACGAGGAAGTTTACAGAAAGAACGCAATTCTTGAAAGAATTACAGAGCCAGATCGTCAGATCATGTTCAGAGTTCCTTGGGTAGATGACAAGGGACAGGTACAGGTAAACAGAGGTTTCCGTGTACAGTTCAATAACGCTATTGGACCATACAAGGGTGGTTTAAGATTACATCCTTCAGTAAACTTAGGTATTATTAAGTTCTTAGGTTTTGAACAGGTATTCAAGAACTCACTTACAACTCTTCCAATTGGTGGTGGTAAGGGTGGTTCTGATTTTGATCCTAAGGGCAAGTCAGACAGAGAAATCATGGCATTCTGCCAGAGCTTTATGACAGAACTTTCTAAATATATTGGTGCTGATGTCGATGTTCCAGCTGGTGATATCGGAACAGGCGCAAGAGAGATCGGATTCATGTTCGGTCAGTACAAGAGAATCCGTGGTATGTTCGAAGGCGTACTTACAGGTAAGGGACTTACATACGGTGGATCACTTGCAAGAACAGAAGCTACAGGTTATGGTTTATTATACCTTACTAATGCTTTATGGAAAGACAATGGAATGTCACTTGAAGGAAAGACAGCAGCTGTATCTGGTTCAGGTAATGTTGCTATCTACGCTATCCAGAAGGCACAGCAGTTAGGTGTTAAGGTTGTTACATGCTCAGATTCAACAGGATGGATTTATGATCCAGAAGGAATCGATGTTGCACTTCTTAAGGAAGTTAAGGAAGTTAAGAGAGCACGTCTTACAGAATACGCAGCTGCTAAGCCATCAGCTCAGTACTTTGCTAAGCAGAATGGTGAGCACGGAGTATGGCAGTATAAAGTAGATCTTGCTCTTCCATGTGCTACACAGAACGAGTTAGACATCGAGGATGCTAAGATGCTTGTTGCTAACGGTGTTGTATCTGTAACAGAGGGTGCTAACATGCCTACAACATTAGAAGCTACTAAGTACCTTCAGGAGAATGGTGTTCTCTTTGTAGGTGGTAAGGCTGCTAACGCTGGTGGTGTTGCTACATCTGCTCTTGAGATGAGCCAGAACTCAGAGAGACTTTCATGGACATTCGAAGAAGTTGATGGAAAGCTTAAGGGAATCATGGAGACAATCTACGCTAACATTTCAGATGCTGCTAAGAGATATGATATGACTGTTGGTGGAAAGACAGACTACGTTGCTGGTGCTAATATCGCTGGTTTCGAGAAGGTTGTTGATGCTATGCTTGCTCAGGGAGTTTGCTAATCATTACAATATAATGTAATAAAGTCTTATTAATATGATTTAATTATGAGGTTCTGCGGACAATAATATGTCTGCAGAACCTTTTTTTACTTGGCAGATTGCAAAAAATGATTTATATTATATGGTTGTAGAAGTATAAAATGTGGAGGTCTGTATGAGAAAGAATATAGCAAGAGTATTGCTGTACATAGCATGTGCAGTACTTGTTGTTTTTTATATATTAGTATTATGGTGGGGAAAGAATCCTAAGGTTGGAACAGAATACAGAATGTATTATCTGACACATGAACTTACTGACTGGCCCGGATATGGCAATCTGAAATATACATTTGGAACGAAAGAGATATGTACAGAGCATAAGGACCGTAATGGTAATGAACTTAGTAATGTCTGCAGCCGAAAAGGTCAGGGATGGCAGAAATCAAAGAGATACGAAGGAACGAAGAATACAGCTAAAGATTCATATATATACTATATCCCGGAACAATCATCTGATGAGGTGTATCTGATGTGTGATATCACTGAGTATAATACAGTTGCATCTGATGACAGGGGAATAGAGGTGTATGTGAATGATGAACTGATTGGTAATATAGATAATAAGGGAACAGCTAAGCTAAAGATAGGGCATGTCAGTGCAGATGAACTTCTTACAGTCAGATTTCATGCTGAGAATGCGACCTATACGCTTTATAGTATAAGCCTTGATGAGTGACAGAATATCCAAAGATGACAGATTTTATGTAAGTGATAGAAAGGTAGAATTATATGAAGAAATCAGGATCGAAATCATTATTACAGAGAATTAAGCCATATGCCATACCAGGAATCGTAACTGGTCTGGTTGTGGTTGTAATACTTATACTTAAAGGTATATGGCCTTTTGGAAGCAGCAGAATAGATTATTTTGATAATATGCAGCAGGTTGCACCGCTTTATGCACATCTGTGGGACTTCATGCATGGCAAGGCGTCAATATGGTTTGACTGGTATACAGGTCTTGGAACCAATGTATCAATGAGTATATCAGCATTCTCAATGATTACACCATTCAACCTGCTGTTATATTTTGTTCCAAGAAATTACATATTAGAGAGCATATCAATACTTACACTGGTTAAGATGATATTCATGTCAGTTGCGATGTATGCTCTTATTAATAAGAGATATAACAATCTTGTATACGGATTAAAGGTAACATTTGCATGCATGTATGCCTTCTGTGGTTATGTGATTCTCTATGGCTCATGCTTTACACCATGGATGGATATAGTTGCATTTTTCCCTCTCCTTATCATGGCATATGACAGAATGTTTGAGACAGGAAAGAAAATGTTCTATATATGTATGGTTGCACTCTGCTTTATAATTAACTATTACTTAAGTGCAATGTCACTTATATACATATTCCTTATCTGCGGAATCAGAATGATTATCATGCAGGAGAGAAAGCAGTGGAAGGAAACTGCATGGAATGTTGGTATAGGAACAGCAGCTGGTATTGGACTTTCAGCATTTGTTCTTGTTCCTGTATTTGCACAGTTATCATCTTCACAGAGAGGTGGCGCATCTAAGGGATTGTTATCACAGTATGCTGGCTGGATAACAAGTTCTATTGTAACAGATGGTGCAATGGCAGCACTACAGCGTTGGATGATGCTTTACGGACTCGCATTCGTAGTTGCAATAATTGTTATGGGTATAAGAAAGTATAAGTCAGACAGAAGAGAACTTATCTATACAATAGCAATGCTTGTGGTTGCGTTAGGTCCTGTGGTTATGGAAGCTACTAACCTTATGTGGCATTTTGGCTCATATAATGGCTATACATTAAGAAATGGCTATGTTGTATCATTTACACTCATATGCATTGCTGCAGGAATGGCTGAGAAGATGTTTACAAATGTATCTTTAAAAGGCACTTTCTATCTTAAGCAGGCAGCTGTTGTGGCAGTGCTTGGTGCAGTATATGTAATGGTATATAACATCTTACCAATTAATAATGAAAAGCTTGCAATGGCATTCTTTATTGTAATATTTGTAGTGATGCTTGGTATATACATGTTCATGCTTATAAGAAAGAAGAAAGAATTTAACTGTAAGTCAGTTATTCTTGTTGTTGCACTCGAATTATTTATCGGAGCATATGCACTTATTGGACCACCTAAGTTTTATACATATGAGGATTATCAGATTGGTGATTATGTACAGTATGCCAATGATGCATCAGACAGTCTTGATATAGAGGAGTCTGCTACAGACAGAATTGTGAATCCGGATATAAGTCTTAATGCCAATTATCCACTTATATTAAGAAGAGGAGCTTTATCAAGCTTTACAGCAGCATTACAGGACGATACACAGAGCTATGCCAAGAGATGGGGATATTCTAAATATTTCCTGTGGCTGTTAGATTCAGGTGGAACAGTGTTCAGTAATGCAGTATTGCATGTTACGCAGGCAGTTAATATTAATGAACTTGACAGTGCTTTATATACATTAGAAAAGAAAGAGGGCGATTACAGTCTTTATAATACTAATTATAATCTGCCATTCGGCTTTTGTGTTGACAGCAGTTTCAGCAAACTTGATATGACCAATGTTGACTGGATTACGTATCATAACAGAATGTATAAGGCAATGACTGGTGATAAAGAAACATTTGTAACAAGAATATATCCACAGGCAGAGACTGTTGGCAATGTTAAGTCAATGACTATTAATGTTGGAAGCAGAAGTGCTATATATATGAATATTGCGGATGTCAAGAAGCCTAATGCTGATGCTAATGCGTCAAAGCTTGAAAGCAGCATACATATATATGTGAATGGAGAGGCGGTTGTTGTTCCTACACTTGGAGATGTCAACAACACAGCGTATTTTACAGATTACAATAATAATCTTCTTTATCTTGGAATATTTGAAGATGAGGATGTCCAGATTAAGATTGAATATGATAAGTCTAAGTATATGAACCAGAGTAAGATGACAATAGGACTTCTTAATATGGAGAAGATGGAAAAGCTTTGTAATGATTTTGCTGATAAGCAGACAGAAGTTTCATATACTAACAATACTCTTACAGTCAAGATTAATAGCGATGGAACTAAGGACTACGCTCTTATACCAATTATTAAGAGTAAAAACTGGACTGTAACACTTGATGGAAAGACAGTTAAGACTAAAGAGATAGCAGGGTTATTTACAGGTGTCCAGGTTCATGAAGGCGAGAATACGTTAGTATTCACATTCGTACCAAAGGGCAGAAATGCAGGGCTCCTTATAACACTTGTAACATTATTAATAATTGTGGCATGCCTTATAATTAATCATAAGAGAACAATAAATGTTCCGGTATGGGCTAAGAATTGCGCACAGTATGTATATGTCGGACTATTTGCAATAGTTGTGGTTGCGATGTTTGCAGTACCTGTAATCAGTACAATTCCAGCCGCAATATATCATATAATCCGTATAATAGTGAAATGAGGCATTAAATGAACAGACTAAAAGATAATGAGAATTATAAGCTTCTGTTAAAGATTATAATTATATTTGCAATATCAAGACTGATTATGCTTATCATGGTTCCTGTGTATAATGGAATTATGGGAACACACAGGTCATTTCTGGTTCTTATGAATGAGTGGGATGCAAAGAAATACGCATATATAATCAATCATGGTTACACTCATCCTACAGATATTGATCCGCAGGCTAACTGGGCGTTTTTTCCATTATATGTTATTGTGTGTGCTGCATTAAAAGCAGTAACAGGTGGATTTATTAACACTTATGTTATTGGAATGATAGTGTCTAATATATGCATAATTATTGCTGCATTCTTTGCAGTTAAAGGACTTAAGAAGCAGACATCTATTAAAGAAGAGCATGCCATGATTATGCCAGTGCTGCTTTTTATGGCACCTTACACATTCTATTGCAGTTCTGTATATACGGAAGCAATGTTTATAATGTTTATTGTACTGTTTTTCTATTTCCTTTTCGAAAAGAAATATATGGCAGCAGGAATTATGGCGGCGTGCTCTAGTGGTACAAGAATCGTTGGCTGTATACTTGTATTTGCATTAGTTGTACAGCTTTATATTGACATGGAAGGAACTAAGATAAGCTTTGGCAGAATTAAGACATTTGTAATCGATATGCTTAAAGCACCAAAGAAGATGCTGTCTGTGCTTGTGTGCCCACTTGGTGCATTTGCATATATGACATTTCTTAATTTCTTCTGTGGTGATGCATGGGCGTATAAGAATGTCCAGATTGCATGGAGAGATGATGAGTATTTCCCAATTGTTGGAGTACTGTGGAAGGCGTGTACAGGACAGATTGAGCCAAGGTATACATATATGGGATGGTTCTGTATTGCGATACTGATACTTTATGGATATATGTTCTACAGAAAATATTACTCAATGGCAGTATTTGGAATTATATCACTTCTTGTTCCATTGACATCACATGTTATGAGTACATGCAGATTCACGGCAGGAACATATGTTGTATTTGTCGGACTGTATGATATACTTTCAAGGTGTAATAAGGTTGTAAGATGGATTATTATGACAATCCTGATTGCAATAGAAATATATCTTTTATTCTTATGGTACAATTCGGACTGCTGGCTTATGTAACATAATAAATGTTATATAAGCATAAAATTATATAAACAGGCATAAGATATAACAATGCATTTTAATGCAGATAAGAAAGGAAGAGATGAGGAATGTACGACGAGATTGTGGACAGACTTAACAGAATAAGCCAGTTTGCGCCATCTACCGGAGTAGAAAGGGGCAGACGGGTATTGCGTAATTGTGGCAATCCAGAGAAGGATTTGAAGATAATTCATGTTGCCGGAACTAATGGCAAAGGTTCTACATGTGCATATATTGCACAGATTCTGCAGTGCAATGGTTACAAAACAGGACTTTTTACGTCGCCTCATCTTGTGGATATCAGAGAGCGAATTAAGATTAATGGACAGATGATATCAAAGAGTGATTTTGAGGAAGCATATAATGCTGTTGAGAACTGTAGAACACAGGAACTGGCGTATTTTGATTATATGCTTGTTATGGCAATGTATTATTTTAAGAAGCAGAATGTTGATTATGTTGTTATGGAAACCGGTCTTGGAGGAAGACTTGATGCAACCAATGCAATTGAGAATCCTGTGATATCGGTAATAACAACTATTTCTCTTGAACATACTGCTATTCTTGGAGATACTGTTGAGAAGATTGCAGCTGAGAAGGCTGGAATTATAAAGCCGGGAGTTCCAGTTGTATGCAGTGGTGTTGTCAAAGAGGCAGCACAGGTGATAAAGTCTCATGCAGACGAGATGGGAAGTGACTGTTACATAGTTGATGAGAATACATTTGAACTGGTACAAAATACATATGGTTATATTGATTTTTTAATTCATAATGAGTATTATAAGAATGATTGTTTCCGACTGGCTACGAATGCACTGTATCAGATGGAGAATGCAAGTATTGCATTAACAGCATGTGCTGTTCTTGCCGATAAAGGAGAACTTATACTTAATGAGGAACTGGTCAGAAAAGCAGTTCTTGAAACACGCTGGTCAGGAAGAATGGAACTGGTAAGAAATAACCTGTATGTTGATGGGGCACATAATCCACAGGGAATACAGAGCTTTATTGAATCAGTGAACAGTCTTTATGAAAGCAATAAAACAGAAGATGCAACACTGCTTTTTTCTGTTGTAAGCGATAAGAATTACGACCAGATGATTAAGATACTATGCGGCTGTAAGCATTTCAGAAAAGTCTATGTTACTATGACAGGAGGCTTGAGGAAACTTTCAGCTAATATAATAAAGCAGGCATTTGAAGCATATACAACAGGAATTGATGTCGTTGTATTCAGGAGTGTGGAGGATGCTTTGGACAGATGGGATAACAGACTGATGTTTGCAACGGGTTCATTATATTTAGTTGGAGATGTGACCCGGGCATTGGAAAGAAAGGAAGATAATCATGATTAATTTTGATGAAGAAATACAGAAGTTCCAGCCGAGTCTTGAGGTTGAGGATGCAGAAGATGCTATATATAACAACGATGTTCCGGATATTACAGATTTGATAACACAGATTCTTAATGGTAAGAATTCAGATAAGTAGTGAGGGGTGGACATATGAGATGTTTTAAATGTGGAAGCATCCTTACAGATGGTGATACATGTCCACAATGTGGCGAGTATGTAGGAATCTATAAGAGAACAGCCAGAGTATCAGATGCGTATTATAATGCAGGTCTGTATAAGGCCAGAGTAAGAGATTTAACCGGTGCGGTTGAAAGCCTTAAGATAAGTCTTATGATTAACAAGTACAATACTAATGCAAGAAACCTTTTAGGACTTGTATATTGTGAGATGGGTGATGTTGTCGAGGCATTAAGCCAGTGGGTTGTAAGCAAGAATTTTACACCAGAGGGCAATATTGCAGGAACTTACATCAAGAAGATTCAGACTAATCAGAACCGATTTGAGATGGTTACAGGTACTATAAGAAAATACAACCTTTCGCTTAACTATGCCAAGGAAGGTAATACGGACATGGCAATTATTCAGTTAAAAAAGGTGGTTGCCAATAATCCACAGCTTATTAAAGCACATTTGCTGCTTGCTCTTATATACATTAAGCAGGACGAGCTTTCAAGGGCCAAGAAGCTGCTGAATGCGGTGCTTGCAATAGATAAGAATAACACTCTTGCACATATGTATATGGCAGAGATAGCAGAAAGAAATGCGGCAAAGAAGGCAGAGACGACAGGTTCTTTCCTTCCTAAGAGAAAGGAAAAAGAGATTGAGAAGAAGCCTCTTAGTGGCAATGATGTAATTCTTCCTAAGTCATCATATAAGGAGCCAAGCAACGGTGCAATAACAATAATTAATGTTCTTGTTGGTGTTGTTATTGGTGCGGCACTTATATGGTTCCTGATTATTCCGGCAAAGAATAAGGGCCTTACACAGGATTATAAAAAGAGTATTCAGGAATATAGTGAGCAGTTATCTTCAAGTAATGTGGAACTTAATTCTATGCAGAAGGAGCTTGAGGATGTGAAAGCACAGAAGGATGCACTTGAGCAGCAGCTTGGAGTGGTGAATGGAACAGGTGGAAACAACAAGTTGTTAGTATCCATAATAGAGGCGGCAAATGATTATATTGCTAATAAGCCTGATGATGCGGCTAATAAGCTTGTTGATATAGATGTCAGTGCACTTCCAAGTGAGTCGGCTAAGAGTCTGTATAATACAATAGCTACAGCTACACTTCCGGCAGCAGCACAGAATTTCTATAATACAGGAATGACAGAGTATTACAAGTCCAACTATGAAGTTGCGGCAGAGAATCTTGTCAAAGCATACAAATGTAATAACAGTGCGGATTCAGCTTATTATGCAGCTAAGTCATATGTTGCTCTTGCAAAGACTGATGATGCTAAGAAATACTATCAGTATATTGTGGATGATTATTCGACAAGCGGATATTATAAAGAAGCCAGCGATTACGTTAATTCACATTGATGAGGTACTAAAAGATAAGCCCCCGGCAAAGATGATTCTTTGTCGGGGGCTTTGTCGTAGAATCAGTGAAGTGTAAGAACAGAGAGGAAAGAGGAGATTATTATGTCAAGACAGATCAATACAACTGATGAGCAGGATGAAATCCAGCATATGGATTATATATACATGGTTAACGAGGACAAGCTTATAATCCGCATGAATGCAGAACTTGACCATCATCTTGCGGAGGAGATGAGACAGGTTATAGATGATGTAATAGATAAGAGGGGGGTAACACATATAGTGTTTGATTTTACTAAAGTGGATTTTATGGATAGTGCGGGAATAGGTCTCATTATGGGACGTTATAAGAAAGTTATGGATAAAGGTGACATAACAATCATTGGAGTCCGTGAAAGTGTTAAGAGAATACTGCTTATATCAGGACTTCATAAGATAGTTAATATATATGAGCTTAAAGGACAGGAGGCATAAGCATGATAGAGAATAACAATGTTGAATTATTATTTGAGGCCAAGTCGGAAAATGAAGCATTTGCAAGGGTTGTTGCGGCAGCCTTCGTTACATACTTAGATCCTACAATGGAAGAATTACAGGATATAAAAACAGCAGTTTCTGAGGCGGTGACCAACGCAATCGTCCACGGTTATGATAATGGACCTGGCAAGGTGAGAATGAGGCTTAAAGGAATACAGAATCAGGTCATAATAGAAGTGCATGATGATGGTATTGGTATGGGAAATGTGGCAAAAGCAATGGAACCACTGTATACAACCAAGCCGGAACAGGAACGTTCAGGAATGGGGTTCTCTTTTATGGAGGCATTCATGGATGACTTGAGAGTTGCGTCAGCACCAGGGAAGGGAACCACAGTGCTAATGAGAAAGAAAATCGGAAATGACTGAAAAGGAATGAATAATTAAGAATAGAGGAATAATTGATAGGATGTGATGCTATGGATCAGACTAAGGATTGTACCAGGGAATTGATCGCTAAAGCACACAATAATGACAAAGAAGCCAGAGAAAGGCTGGTGACAGATAATCTCGGGCTTATATGGAACATAATAAGAAGATTTAAGGGGAGAGGAGTAGAGCAGGAGGATCTTTTTCAGATAGGATGTATAGGGCTTATAAAGGCAATTGATAATTTTAATCTGGATATGGATGTTGCGTTCTCAACGTACGCTGTTCCTATGATAACAGGCGAAATAAGAAGATTCCTGCGTGATGACGGAATGGTAAAGGTCAGCCGTTCAATTAAAGAAAATGCGGTAAAAAGCATGAGGGCAGCGGGACAGCTCCGTGACCAATTAGGCTGTGAACCTACAGTAGAGCAGATAGCAGCAGCCTGTGAGCTGTCAGTTGAAGATATAACACTGTCAATGTCCGCCTCAATGGAGGTTGAATCAATATATAAGACAATATATCAGGGAGATGGAAGCGAGGTCATGCTGATGGACAAGTTAGAAGACAAGGCGGACATTGGCGAGACCGCGTCAAGCAAAGTGGCTATTGCACAGCTTATGGAGACACTTTCCCAGCGTGAAAAAGAGCTTATCAGGATGCGTTACTATGACGACTACACCCAGATGCAGGTCGCCAAGGAGTTCGGAATATCACAGGTGCAGGTGTCACGGATGGAGAAGAAGATATTAAGTGGCATGCGCAAGCGGCTTTTTGCATGATACGGTTCATTCAGATATTAACTACCCCGCCGCTATGTCCGTCTATGGCATACGCTCTCAGGATTTCTGCATCTAGTGGGAGTAAATGCCGCCATCTGTATAGTTTATTACGGTGTGGATAAACAAACGCGCTTCGCTTGAACGAGTTTATCCGCACCGCCCTTTTACAGACAGCGGCATTAACTCCCACACGATTCGAAATATTCGAGCGTACACCATAGACGGACACAGCGGCGTAGTTATATGCTGAATGAACATAATATGCGAAAGATAAAATGGCGTGGCACCTTCATGAATAATTCTGCGGGCATGTACAATACTAGAGTGTGGAGGGATTGTTATGTCAGAGAAGATTTATTTGAAGATTGATCAACAGAGGTATGTTAAGAAGCCGAAGGTTACTATTGGGGATGTTATGACGGTATATTGCAGAGATAAAGATATGATTGAAAAAATCGGACATCTGACGCTTGTTGAATTTACACTTGGTAAATATGACAGGAAAGTGTTTGATGCTCTTGATGTTATGGGAATTATCCAGAAGGATTATCCTGACGCTGATATTGAATGTCTCGGAGAGTGTGACTTTGTTGTTGAGTATAAGAAGCCGGAGAAGGAAGGTGCTATGCACTGGATTAAGGTTGCTGTGATATGTCTTATAACTATGGTTGGAAGTGGATATGGAATTATTGCTTACAACAATGATGTGAGTACTACGGATATATTTGACAGAGTATATGAGCTTCTTGGGGCGTCTGTATATGAACCGGCTAATATAATGGAGATTGCCTATGCTGTAGGCTTGTTTGTCGGTATTGTTATATTCTATGACCATTTTGCAGGACAGAAGCTGTCGAAAGCGCCGACACCGCTTGAGGTTGAGATGGACAAATACGACAAAGATGTATCAGAATCTGTTATTGACAGGAAAGGTGGAAAATGATTGCAGTTATTATTCTTATAGGGTTTATGTCGGGCATGTTTACAGCTGCGGGACTTTTTGCACTTATAACAAGTGTCGGTGTCATTAACAGGTATGCTGACGTCAGTGGAACAAGTGAACATGTCTTTCTGTACGAGGAATGTATAATAATCGGTGCGACAGCCGCCAATGCTGTATATGTTCTTGGAATTCCGGTTAGAATAGGAATGGCAGGCTGTATTATATTCGGGCTGATATCAGGAATATTTATAGGCACATTTTTAATAAGCCTTGCAGAGACAGTCAAAGCACTGCCTATATTTGTTCACAGGTCAAAAGCCGGCACAGGGCTTGGTTTTATTGTGGCGGCAATAGCGGCAGGCAAGGCACTCGGACAGCTAGTATATTACTTATATATGTATTGATTTTGCATTGCAAAAAAAGGAGGGTTTATGAAGGACATTAATTCTGGCGGCGGTACCAAAACCGATATTGAAAAACGAAATGCAAGTTATAATGCTTATGTTGAAAATGTTACACCAAAGGGAAGCTGTGTGGCAAAATGCTTCAAGGCATTTATTGTTGGTGGCTGTATATGCGTTGTGGGGCAGATTATTTTAAATGTATGCAAATCAATTAAAGTGCCTGACACGGATGCAGCGTCTTACACAACACTTATACTTGTGTTGTTAAGCGTAATTCTTACGGGGCTTAATATATATCCATCTATAACTACATTTGGTGGAGCCGGAAGCCTTGTACCTATTACAGGATTTGCAAACAGTGTTGCTGCACCGGCCATTGAGTATAAGAAAGAAGGTAAGGTCTTTGGTATTGGCTGTAAGATATTCACTATTGCAGGACCTGTTATTCTGTATGGAATATTTTTCAGCTGGTGTGCAGGGCTTATATACTGGGCTTTGAAGCTTATCCATGTGCTGTGATTCTTGATTAAGAAACGGCTGTATGGTAGAATCATAAGAACTATTTTATACAAATGCGCAGAATACGAGGAAACTATGGGAACTTTTTTAGAAGATTATTATAATAAATTTAATGAAGAGAAAAGACTGACTTCAAGACATGGACAGATTGAATTCCGTACATCAATGCATTATATACATGACTGTATTAATGTGTTAAAGAACGAAGGCAGAGATAATATAAAGATTATGGATATAGGTGCGGGAACAGGAAGATACAGCGTTGCACTGGCTGAGGAAGGCTTTGATGTGACTGCGGTTGAACTTGTGAAGCACAATCTTGGAATATTAAAGTCCAAGAACTCATCAGTTAAGGCTTATCAGGGCAATGCACTTAAGTTAAAACGTTTCGATGATGAAACATTTGACATAACCCTGCTGTTCGGACCGATGTATCATCTGTTCGGACAGGAGGATAAAGTTAAGGCTTTAAAGGAGGCTGCCCGCATTACTAAGAAGGGCGGCTTTATTCTTGTTGCCTATGTTATGAATGAGTATGGTGTTATTACATATGCATTTAAGGAAAGACATATTAAGGAGTGCATGGAGCAGGGCAGGCTGACGGAGAATTTCCACACAATATCTTCTGAGCAGGACCTGTACGATTATGTGCGCCTTGAGGATATCGCAAAGGTTAATGAGGCGGCAGGATGTGAACGTGTGAAGATTGTCACACCGGACGGACCGGCTAATTACATAAGGCAGTTTGTGAACCAGCTTGACGAGGATGAGTTCGAGCTGTTCTACAGATATCATCTTGCAACCTGTGAAAGAGTTGATTTACTTGGTGCTGCGGCACATACGCTTGATATATTAAGAAAATAATATGTGATACATTTGCATAAATAATACATTTCCAGGACAGACTACTTAAAAAGACTAATGGCACATGAGTATGTGCGGAAACGAGGATTATGACTGGAAAGCAGAGTCTGTTATTTGACAAAGATGTATATGTGAGATGTGGTGCGACAGTTGTTGGAAAGAAAGAGTCTGACGGTCCGCTTGGTGAAATGTTTGATGTGGCGGTAGAGGATGACATGTTTGGTAAGAAAAGCTGGGAAGAGGCGGAAAGCCACATTCAGGAGATGGCGGTTGATAAGCTGCTTATCAAGAGTGGAATGGCTGTGTCGGATATAGATTACATCTATGCAGGCGACCTTCTAGGACAGCTTATTGCAACATCTTTTGGACTTATGAAATACGAAGTGCCAATGTTTGGACTGTACGGAGCGTGTTCTACGATGGGTGAAGCATTGTCACTTGGTGCAATGTGTGTTAATGCAGGGTATGCAGAAAATGTGATTGCCCTTGCATCAAGCCACTTTGCAAGTGCTGAGAAACAGTTCCGTTATCCGCTTGAATATGGAAACCAGAGACCACTTGCATCTACATGGACTGTTACAGGAGCTGGAGCATACATCGTTGGTGATAAGCCTCTGGACAAGAAAAAATGTGTCCTCATAAAGGGTATTACTACAGGAAAGATAGTTGATTACGGCGTTAAAGATTCTATGAATATGGGAGCTTGTATGGCTCCAGCGGCAGCAGAGCTTATAGAAGCTAACTTCAAGGACCTTGATGTTGATAAGGAATATTATGACGCAATATTTACAGGGGACTTGGGGGAGATTGGCAACAGAATATTGTCTGAGCTTCTGAAAGAAAAAGGTATTGATGTTGCAGATAAGCTGTTTGACTGCGGAATGTTGATATACGAGGGAGAAACTAAGTGCTCAGGAGGAAGCGGCTGTGGCTGCAGTGCAGTTGTTCTTGGAACCTATATTATGGATAAGCTTGTAAGAGGTGAGTATAAAAGAGTTCTGTTCGTTCCTACAGGGGCATTATTATCTACAGTAAGTTACAATGAAGGAAAAAGTGTGCCGGGCATAGCTCATGGCGTAATTCTTGAAGGAAAGGAGAGTTAAAGCCATGGATTTTGTTAAAGCATTTGTCTGTGGAGGAATAATATGTGTCCTTACACAGATTCTTATGGAGAAGACAAAGCTTATGCCAGGAAGAATAATGGTTATTCTTGTAACGACAGGAGTTGTTCTTGGTGCGGTTGGAATATATGAACCATTCGTTAAATTTGCAGGTGCGGGCGCAACAGTTCCACTTACTGGATTTGGCAATGTTTTATGGAAGGGCATGAAGAAAGCTATAGATGAGCAGGGGTTTCTTGGATTGTTCACAGGCGGATTTACCTCATGTGCAGTCGGAGTATCGGCAGCACTTATATTTGGATTCATAGCATCGCTTATATTTGATCCAAAGATGAAGAAAGAATAGAGATAAGATTCATAAATAAACAGAAGCGGCTGGGATTCTAATCTCCCAGTCGCTTCTGTTATATAAATATTTAATTATTAAGGTCTTTTATTCGATGATGTTTCATCTGACTTGGTTGATTCTGATGAAGATGAAGTCTCTGTGTTATTCTTGGTGCCTGTAGAAACTGTTCCTGAAGGCTTTGTTGATGCACTGTGGATAGTACATAACTTTGATAACTCGGTATCTGTAATTGAGATATCAGCATCCCATGTCTTGAATTCAGAACCTTCTTTATCATCACCAAGCTTGTCAGCAGATGATTTCTTTCTCATAATCTTAGTTGTAACACTTGGGCATCCGGAAGTTGCAATATCACCGGATTCGTTACATATTGAAACCTTAACGTGTGTAGTACAGTATTCAGTAGGAACTGTGTCCTCAGTAAAGTATTCTGTTATTATGCAGTTTCCGTTAGGATCCTGATCACATAAACCTTCAACAGGAAGAAGTCCTGACTTGGAGCATACAGTTGCTTCTACTATACCAGAAGGCTGTTCGTAGGTTCCGGTTGGAAGATTAAGGTTCTCATGGATAGTCTGCATAATTGAACGCCATATAGTATTGTGATTAACAACATTGCCAAGTGCCTTGGAATTATCGTCATATCCAACCCAGATAGTTGCTGTGTAGTATGGAGTAAATCCACAGAACCATCTGTCACTGTCGTACTGTGTTGTACCTGTCTTACCTGCTACAGGCTGGCTTGAGAAGTTAGCTGTACGGGCAGTACCATCTGTAGCAACAGAACGTAAGCCCTGAATGAGAAGCCAGTCAGAATTCTCATTAAGTACCTTATGTGTTTCTGGCACAGAATTATCAATAATGACATTACCATCTGAATCAAGTACTTTAGTGTAATAAATAGGCTTTGTATAAGTTCCTTTATTAGCTATGGCTGCATAAGCGGCACACATATCAATATTGGAAACGCCTCGTGTCATACCACCAAGAGCAAGAGACTGTACAACATCATGTGCACCATTAATAGCATTCTTAGGAGAAACCAGTGTTGAAATACCGAATTTCTCAAGGTAATTATAACCAACCTGAGGTGTAAGCTTGGTAAGAATTTTAACAGCAGGTACATTCTGGGAGATTGTAAGCGCTTCTCTTAATGTAAGAAGACCTCTGTATTCACCTTTGGTGAAGTTGGTAACAAGCTTGGCATCAGTACCTGAATAATAATATGGCGCATCGTCAATAGCTGACGCAAGGGAATATGTTCCAGTATCAAGAGCTGGTCCATATACAGCAAGAGGTTTAATACTTGAACCTGGCTGCCTTGCAATGTCGTTAGAGGCACGGTTTAAGCTTCGGTTGAGTGTTTTATCACCTCGGCCGCCGACCATTACTTTAACTTCGCCTGTAGCCTGATCCATTATTGTGAATGAAATCTGTGGCTGTAATGTAAATGTAAGTGTTTCTGAATAAACTTCACCGCCTTCTTTAAGAAGTGCTTCCTTATATGCTTCGACATAATTTCTTGCAGCATCTTCATCAGTCATTGTAAGACTGAAGTTAGTGTCACCAAGTGTTTTGGTGTACCATGTAGCCATGGAATTATGTGAATAATATGAAAATGAACCATCAGTCTGCTTGATTGTTAAAGCATAGTTGATTGAAAAATGTGTATTATCAGCATAATTGCCTGGGTCATTGATTACATCATCAGCAACTTCCTGCATCATTGTATCCTGCGTTGAATAAACCTGAAGTCCACCACGATATATTAAGCTTGTTGCCTGTGATTCAGTATATCCTTTCTGAGTCATAAGATCAGATGTCAGCTGGTTAATAAGTTCATCAACGAAATACGAATAGGTAGTGGTAGATGTACCAGCAAGTTCAATTCCTTCAAGTCTGGCATATACATCATCGGAAACTGCTTCATCGTATTCTTCTTCTGATATATATCCCTGTTCTTTCATATTGAGAAGAACCTGGCTCTGTCTGTCTCTGTTTCTGTCTGCATGTCTTATAGGATTAAGACCGGTAGGACTTTTAGTGATGGATGCAATTACGGCACATTCGCTGATTGAAAGTTCTGAGACATCTTTGTTAAAATATCCTCTTGCAGCGGCCTGAACACCGTAATAGCCGTTACCTAAGTTGATAGTATTAAGATAGTTCTCAAGGATAGCATCTTTAGACATTACAGTTTCAAGTTTTACTGCAAGATACTGTTCCTGAACCTTTCTTTTAATCTTTTCTATCTGTGATTCGTTATAGGCGTTAAATACGTTATTCTTAAGAAGCTGCTGTGTTATTGTACTTGCTCCCTGAGACATTTCTCCAGATGAGATTGCAATTGAGGCAGCTCGTAAGATTCCTCGCATATCAATACCATTATGTTCATAAAAACGTTCATCTTCAATAGCTATAAATGCATGCTGAAGGTCTTTAGGAATCTGGTCAATGGTAACATATGTCCTGTTGGCTCCGGCGGAAGAAAGAGACTGTATTTCATTCTCATCCGCGTCATATATCCTGGTAGCAAAGCCCTCAGGAGAAACATTGATTGATGCTATATCAGGTGCATTCTCTATAATTCCCTGAAAAGAGCCAAATACAAGGCATGAGCCAGCTACAACTATAGCTATAGCCCCGACTAAAGCCAGTTTTATGAAAAATATACCTAATTTGGTGCCCAGCTTGGTAGTAGCTGAATTAAGCAGCTTTTTCTTTTGTTTTATGCCTTTACCACCATAATTCATATATTGTCCTCCTTAATAAAGTCATGATATTATAACATAAAAAGATATGACAGGCAATCAATAAGGCTGTATAATAACTAACATACATATATAAGAAGGAATCGGATAATGAAGAAGATAATATCAGGTGGAACAGGTGAATATACAGATAAGAAATCAAGATTCATAGCTAACATTTATCATATAGAAGATGAAGATATGGCAATGAAGATAATAGAACAGTTAAGAAAGAAATACTGGGATGCAAGACATAACTGCTATGCATATGTTCTTGGAGATAAAAGTGAGATACAGCGATTTTCAGATGATGGAGAGCCATCAGGCACAGCAGGCAAGCCTATACTTGAGGTACTTACCGGTAATGAATGTGGCAACTGTCTGTGTGTAGTGACAAGATATTTCGGTGGAGTGCTGCTTGGAACAGGGGGACTGATACGGGCATATACCAATGCTGCAAAAGAGGCGCTTGAAGCATGTAAAACAGGAGAGCTTACTGAAGGCGTGCATGCATATCTTGATGTCGATTATAACTATGTAGGTAAAGTGCAGTATCTGTGCGCACAGAATAATATTACAATAGTTAATACTGAATATGCTGATGGCGTGACATTTGAACTTATGATGGAGAATACTGACAGGAATATTCTTGAGAAGAATATGACAGAAGCATCTTCTGGAAAGATAAGCTTAAGAGATGCAGAGAATATGCAGATGTACAGGGATGATGCAGGGAAATTGTGTATATAATGCATAAATTATGAATAAATCATTAACAATGGTAAAAAATAACAATAACATGGTCGGATTTTGCTAAAATGAGTAATAAATATGTAAAAGTGATATAAAAACTTATAAAAATCCAAATGGTGATAGTGCATTTTTTACATAAAATCATGAAGATTATATGAAGAAAAACTATTCTTACGAAATGATTTTTGATAAAAAGTTCAAAAAAATGAAAAAATTATGAATACGGGAAACCGCATAAATACTGGGTTTTCACAGAAAAAGCAAAAAAAATACAATAATTGTTAAAATTAGCCTTGTTAAAATAGTACAAAAATGCTAATATATCAATGTCTAAAAAACGAAACGGGGTGAGAATCCCCGCGAACCAAATTAAGGAGGGTTTTAAGGTTTATGAAAAAGACATTAAAGAAGTTTGCTGCAGTAGGTTTATCACTTACTTCAGTTATGGGCCTCGTAGCTTGTGGCTCTAACAGCGGCAATCAGGACACAACAAAAGCAACAGTTGATTGGGCTAACGTACAGAAGCCAGAGCAGTTCACAGTTATGGTTGATGGTACAGTAGTTAAGGAAACTAACGGTGCTCAGCAGTTCTATGATTATCTTGGCGAGCTTACAGGCCTTGATATTAAGTGGATCCGTCCAGAACATTCTAGCTACTATGATTCAGTTAAGAATGCATTCGCTTCTGGCGATATCCCTGATGTAGTTCTTCTTAGCTCAGATTACCTTGCTAACTTCGCAGCTAATGGATATCTTTGGGATATGACAGATGCTTGGAATCAGTCAGCAACTAAGAACTCAGGAAGACTTATCGATCAGGCTGAGATCATCGAGTCAGGAAATATGGTAGCTGGTCCAGATGGAGAGAAGGCTCTTTACGGATTCTCACCAGCCCGTGGTAACGGATGCTGTACATACATTAAGTCTTCAGCTTTAACAGCTGCTGGATACAATGCTGATGAAGTTGCATCTAAGACTCTTACATTCGATGAGTACTACAAGATGCTTAAGGATATCAAGGCTAATTCAGCTAACCAGAACTTCGTTATTTCTTGTTCAGGTCTTATCGCTGGTGGTAATACAGGTACTCCAGAAGCACCATATACTAACTACCTTCCAGAATTCTACCAGAACGCTAACTTCACATTCTACTATGATGAAGCAGCTAAGGAATACAAGGATGGATTTGCTCAGCAGGATATGAAGGATGCTCTTGCAAGACTTAAGACAGCTGTTGATGATGGTATCCTTGATAAGGCTTCACAGAACCAGACAACATCTAACGCTCGTGATAAGTGGAATTCTAAGGATGCTTCTACAGCTTCTTCAGTATTCACATACTGGGCTGGTACATGGGCTTATACACTTCAGAACTCTATCGCTGATAAGACTGATAAGATAATCGCTATCAAGCCTATTAAGGAACTTGGTGCATACAAGGAGCGTCTTGCTACTGCTTGGTGTATTACATACAAGGCATATGAGAATGGTAAGGCTGAAGGAATCTTCAAGTATTTCATCGATACTATGCTTGATGGTGGAGATATCCAGATTGCATGGCAGTATGGTGCTAAGGGAACTCACTGGGATGATAAGGCTGAGACAGTAACAGTTTACAATTCAAAGGGTGAAGTTGATGAGAAGAAGACTAAGACATACGAAGAAGGCGTATTCCACTTCCTTACAACACCTGAAGATAATACAAAGCTTATGTCTAAGAACCACATTGATAAGAGCTTAGCTATCGCTACATTTGGTGATAACACAGATCCAGGTAACAAGAGTGTTGACCCACTTATCACAGAGAACTATGCAATGTTCAATGCTAACAGCAAGCTTGAAACTCCACTTTGGAACACAGAAGTACTTAGCAACAATATCTCTGATATCAATACTAAGAGACTTGAAGTTGTTTCACAGGTAGTTCTTGGTGAGAAGTCTTATGATGAAGCTATGGCTGATTACAAGAAGCAGGTTGGTGCTAAGTGTGATGCAGTAGTTGAGTCATTAAACGAAACACTTAATAAGAAGTAATTTAGACAATAATAATTATTAGATGTCTCGTACATCTGATGTCAGTATGGCGGCGCAGAGAAATCCGCGCCGCTTGTATTGACAAAAAGGATTTGCTTATGAAATTTATTTAATAGGCATACGATAATAATTAGGAAAGAAGGTAAAAAAATGCAGTGTCCATCTTGTAACACAGAGCTTCCTAAGAAAGCTAAAATATGCCCTAAGTGCGGTACAGCAGTAGGAAAGCCAAAAGGAAATATCAAATTGATGGCCATCATCGGACTTATTATCATGCTCATTGCCAGTCTTTTACCTCTTGTTCAGTCAGGAGAGAAGATTAAAGAAGGCGTATATCCTACAGCATATGCTTTCAGTTACATGAATATCAGTATGCCAGTATTATGGTATTTATTCATCGCATGTATCGTTGTTGGTATCATTCTTATTGTAGCCAGAAAAGAGTTCTTTTCTATCATTACTACAGTAATCGCAGCTGTTCTTACAGTTGTTTCTGTATTTGCAGTTCAGTTTACACTTGTTAATGGTAAGGTAGCAGGTGGTGGACTTAAGTATGTTAATGTTAACCTTACAGATATTCTTAGCAATGGATATAATGGTAACACATATCACATAGGTTGTGGTTTCATTGTACTTGCAATTGGTATTATTATAGCAGTTGCAGGATGCTTTATTGATATTGTTAAGCCTTTCAAGAAAGATCTTCATGTTGATGCAAAGTATCTTTCTAACTCATTAAATCAGAGCCTCACAAGTAAGATGTTCTACTACAGAGGTTTCTACCTTATGTTTGTGCCAGTTTTCGTTATGATTTTATTATTCAACTACTGGCCAATGCTCGGTGTTCGTTTCGCGTTCACAAAATATGTTATTGCTAATCCATATTATATCGGTCTGTATCATTTCCAGACAATGTTTACTAACGATATTTATTTCTGGCAGGCATTTAGAAACACATTAATTTTGTCATTAATTAAGTTGTTCTTAAATACAGGCGCAGCTGTTATTATCTCACTTCTTCTGAATGAGATTACTAACATGATTTTCAAGAAGACAGTTCAGACAATTATCTATCTTCCTCACTTCATGTCATGGGTAGTTGTTGCTTCAGTATTTAAGATGTTACTGGCTCCTTATGATTCAGCTCCAGTCAACTCAATTCTTATAAATATGGGTGCTATAAGCAGTCCTATTGATTTCATGAACAGTACAACTTACTGGCGTGGAACATTCTACATCATGAATGTTTGGAAGGATACAGGATGGGGAACAATCCTCTTCTTAGCTACATTATCAGGTATCAGCCCAGACCTTTATGAAGCAGCACAGATTGATGGTGCTAACAGATTCAAGAGACTGATATATATTACATTACCAGCTCTTGCTAATACAATTATTACAGTATTCATTCTTAACCTTGCTAAGGTTATGAACCTTTTCGAATCTGTATTCGTATTACAGTCACCTATTACATATGCTAAGTCACAGGTTTTACAGACATATGTATATACTAAGACATTTGGTGGTGGTAACTCAGATTATGGTTATACAACTGCCGTAGGTTTATTTAAGTCTTTCGTTGGTATGATCTTAGTTCTCGGTTGTAACTGGGCAAGTAAGAAAGTACGTGGACGAGGAATTGTATAGGAGGGAATAGATAATGAGTGATAATCAGACACTAGTTTATAAAAAGAAAAAGAAAAAATTCAAAGTATTCCCAATTGTTAATGCAATTTTATTCATTATCATTGCATGCGCAATTATGATTCCTATTTACAGAGTAATTATTAGTTCAATTGATGCTTATTCATCATATGGATTCACATGGCTTCCTCAGAAGTTCTCTTGGGGTGGTTACCGTGCTATTGTAACTAGATCAAACCTTTATCGTCCATTCTTAATCTCAGTTGTTACAACTATTATAGGTACATTCGTTGGACTTTTAGTTGTTACACTTGGTGGTTATGTATTAATCCAGTGGGAGATGCCAGGAAGAAACTTCTTCGCTTATATGCTTCTCTTCACAATGATTTTCGATGGTGGTATGATTCCTAAGTTCCTTGTTATCAAGCAGTTAGGATTAATTAATACTTTGTGGGCAGTTATTCTGCCAATGGCTATTAACGTATATAACTTAGTACTTATGAGGAACTTCTTCGAGGGTATTCCTGAATCACTTTTCGAAGCAGCTCAGATTGATGGATGCTCACCAATGGGTATCTTCTTCAAGATTGTACTTCCTCTTTCAAAGGCAGCTCTTGCATCAATTGGTTTGATGTTCGCAGTAAGCTTCTGGAATGATTATACAAACTTCAAGTTATATATTAATAAGAATAGTCTCTACAACTTCCAGATTCAGTTAAGAAGTATGGTTGTTGATAGTGATATTCCTAATGATGGTGCTGTTAACCCAACAACAATTTCTAATGCAGCAACTATCGTAGCTATCCTTCCTTTCATGATCATCTACCCATTCTGTCAGAAGTACTTCGTACAGGGTGTTAACGTAGGTGCCGTTAAGGAGTAATGTTAATATTTTGAATTTATTTAAGGCGAGTCCATGTGGACTCGCCTTTTTGCGCGAGTAGCGATGAGAATATACAATCAAATGCATCAGTCATGAGCAATAAAACTGTATTTTTATTCGGTATTACCAGTCAAATAGTGGAACAATACTGTTTAACATGTTACAATAAAACAAATATTGGTTAGGAGGGAAAAAGCTTGAATAAGAGTTTTGAAATTAAAGGATACATTAATAATGTATTAAAAGAAATCGGACTTGAAGGAGCAGATACATTTGATAAGGCTCTTTTTCTTAATGCTTTGGGGAAACTTGAAGCAGCAGAGCATAGTGATGAATATAAGGATGTTATTACAGAAGAATTAGATAAGGTGATAAAAGATAACAATATCAGTATAGGCCAGAATGATCTTGTTAATTTCATGTATGGTAATGTATGTTACAGTGTTGGTAAGAACGATATTGCGGTTAATATTGCCAAGCAGACAGAGACACAGCCAAGGACAGAATCAGGTTACTTTACAGGGGCTGAAGGTGGTAAATGTTTATGTGTAGCATTTAAGGCTTTGAGTTTCTATATGAATTATGAGACTAAAGATGGTGGTAAAGAGCATTATAACGATATAATCGCACAGTATAATGCATTATATGCTGACTGTTTTGAAGATGTAAGCAAAGCGGCTCATGATGGTGATGCAAAAGCCGTAAGAGCACTTGCTTTATTTGCAGCAGGAGCAGTTGATACACTTGAAGTTATGGATCAGGCACTTTATGAGATATTTGCAAGAATAAGAGAAATATATAAAGCAGCAGTTGCAGCTCTTAATGAAACTATTGACAGCACAGATTCTGAGGCTGTAAAGCTTATATATGCATATGCAGTATTAAAGGGATGCCGCATGAAGCTTATACAGACTGAGAAATATGCAGCTAAGGCCGAAGAAATCTTTGGGAAGGCTACTGATAAGCATGTTGCAGATAAGAACAGTTTAGCAGATACAGCTGCATACATAACAGCTTACAGCGAGTATATGAGAAACAGAGATTATCAGGATTACGGACGCAGCAACGGAGGTGTATTATGGAGTTAAAATTAGTTATCAAAACAGGAAGAAGTGCAGTAGTAGAATTTGATGACGGTGGAAAGTATTATTCTAAGAAAGAATACACTCTTTGCGTTAATGGAGAAGAATATGGCAATACAGATAAGGTTGTTACAACAATCTATGGTCTTAAGCCGGATACAGAATATAAGGTTACAGCAGTATATGAAGGAAAAGAATATGGACCTGTTGAATTCAAGACAGATTATGAGTATGTTACTCTTAATGTAAGAGAATTTGGCGCATATGGTGATGGTGAGCATGATGATACTAATGCTATCCAGTGTGCAATTATGGCAGCACCTAAGGATTCAAGAGTATTAGTTCCAGAAGGTGTTTACAAGATATCAAGCATTTTCCTTAAGGATAATCTTAATCTTGAACTTGCTAAGGGAGCAGTGCTTTCAGCGTTTACTGACAGAGAGAAGTTCCCTATATTGCCAGGACAGATTGAGACATATGATGAGACAGATTATTACAATCTTGGTACATGGGAAGGCAATCCGCTTGATATGTTCTCAGCAATTGTATGTGGAATTAACTGTTCGAATGTGACAATCACAGGTGAGGGAACAATTGATGGCTGTACAACACATGATAACTGGTGGAAAAACTGCAAGATAAGAAATACTGCATGGAGACCAAGATTATTCTTTATAAATAACTGTAGTAATGTTACTATGCATGGAATAACAGTCCAGAATTCTCCATCATGGACTATTCATCCTTATTTCAGTAATCATCTTAAGTTTATTGATGTTAAGATTCTTAATCCTGCCAATTCACATAACACGGACGGACTTGATCCAGAGAGTTGCAAGGATGTTCTTGTACTTGGAACATACATATCAGTTGGTGATGACTGTATAGCAATCAAGTCTGGTAAGATATATATGGCCCAGAAGGAAAAGACTCCTACAGAGGATATGACAGTACGCCAGTGCTGCATGAGAGATGGACATGGTGCAGTAACAGTAGGAAGTGAGATTGCAGCCGGAGTTAAAGATGTTCATATCAGGGACTGTATGTTCATGAATACAGACAGAGGTTTAAGAGTTAAGACTAGAAGAGGCCGTGGTAAATTATCTGTTCTTGATGATATTTCATTTGAGAATATTGATATGGATAATGTAATGACACCTTTTGTTGTTAACAGCTTCTATTTCTGTGATCCTGATGGAAAGACAGAATATGTTGGTTCAAGAAAGCCGCTTCCTGTAGATGACAGAACACCATCTATCAAGAGCCTTACATTTAAGGATATTAATGCAAAGAACTGTCATGTTGCAGGAGCATATATATTCGGATTGCCAGAAAGTAAAGTCGAGAAGCTTACATTTGAGAATATCAATTTCAGTTATGCTGAGGATGCGAAGCCTGGTGTGGCAGCAATGATGCTCGGATGCGATGAAGCTAGCAGACAGGGACTTATTGTAAGCAATGTTGAGAAGCTTATTTTGAAAAATGTTAATATTGAAGGCTGCGAGGGTGAAGCAATCGTGGCAGATAATGTTGATAAGATTGAGAGAGATTAGTATAAATATATAAAAATTTGAGGGACAATCATGAATTTACATGCACCAAAAGGAATTGATGTTGAAAGTTGGTTCATTGAGTGCTACAGAAAACATAAGGGGCATCCGTTAAAGATACTTATCGGGCTTTATAAGGGTAATTATAACAAGTTCTTTCTTGCTGTATTATTCTTCTTTATAAAGCATGCTCCAGTGTGGGTTCTGCCAATTGTTACAGCCAATATTATCAATGATATTACAAGTGGTTCGCCAGATACAGTACAGAATATTATTATTCAGGCAATAATTATGGTTGCCTTAGTTGTTCTTAATGTACCGATGAATTATCTGTATACAAGATATAAATCATTAGCAACCAGATATGCAGAAACAGGACTTAGAAAAGCTCTTGTAAGAAAACTTCAGCAGCTTTCAATTTCGTATCATAAAGAGACCCAGTCAGGAAGGCTGCAGTCTAAGATAATGCGAGATGTAGAGGCTGTGGAGACGCTTTCAACACAGATGTTTCTTAGTATACTTAATATAGCACTTAATATTGGAGTTGCACTTTTTGTTACAGTGTCAAAGAGCCTTATAGTATTCTTATTCTTTCTTCTTACAACGCCACTTGCAGCAGCGACTATGGTGTTTTTCAGAAACATTATGAAGAAGAGAAATACTGAATTCCGTAAAGAGATGGAAGAGACTTCGGCAAGAGTTATGGAGATGGTTGAACTTATCCCGGTCACAAGAGCACATGCACTTGAAGAAGAAGAGGTAACCAAGATGAGTGGACAGCTTTTTGCTGTTGCGGAGAAAGGCTATAAACTGGATGTTATTCAGGCATTATTTGGTTCTGTTGGATGGGCAATATTCCAGATATTTCAGGTAGTGTGTCTTGGGTTTACAGGATTCCTTGCTTTAAAAGGAACTGTTGGTCCGGGAGATATTACACTTTACCAGAGTTATTTTGCGACAATAGTAAGTCAGGTATCATCACTTATGTCACTTATCCCGGTTATAGCCAAGGGTGTCGAGTCGGTTAACTCTATTGGAGAAGTGCTTCTTGAAGATGATATTGAATGTAATGACGGAAAAGAAGAGCTTGATAATGTAGATGGAGAGTTTGATTTTACAAATGTTAAGTTTGCCTATAATAATACAGATAAACCGGTACTCCACGAGCTTAATCTTCATGTGGATAAGGGACAGACAATTGCACTTGTCGGAGAATCAGGAGCTGGTAAATCAACAATTCTTAACCTTGTTATAGGCTTTAATTTCGCCACAGACGGAGTTGTTACGATTGATGGACATGATATGAGAGATATTGATCTTAGAAGCTATAGAAAGCATCTGGCGGTTGTACCGCAGACATCAATATTATTCTCAGGAACGATAAGAGATAACATTACATATGGAATAGATAATGTTGATGAAGATACACTTAACAAAGTTGTCGATGCAGCTAATTTAAGGGAACTGGTTGATTCACTTCCAGATGGACTGGACACAGTTGTCGGGGAACATGGAGGAAAGCTTTCAGGAGGTCAGAGACAGCGTGTATCAATCGCAAGAGCGCTTATGAGAAATCCTAAGGTAATTGTGCTTGATGAGGCAACATCAGCTCTGGACAGCATATCTGAGAAGTTTATTCAGGAGGCACTTAATAATCTTACAAAGGACAGAACAACATTTATAGTTGCACACAGATTATCAACTATAAAGGGCGCTGACAGAATAGCAGTAATAGCGGATGGTCATTGTGTAGAATATGGAACTTATGATGAGCTTATGGCACTTAAGGGAGAGTTCTATCAGATGAAATCAATTCAGAGTTAATTAAAAGAATTAAAAAGGCGGCAGGATTTCCTGTCGCCTTTGTTATATGCCATGCCGGGCATGGCTAAAAGCTATGAAACTGTATAATTACTTATTCTCAGCAAACCAGATTCTAAGTGTAGAGATAAGCTTCTCCTTAGAATCAACATCTAACTTCTGGACAATCTGCATAATTTCATTATCAAGAGCTGTGTTCTGGTATGATTTATCAACGCTTCCTGCAAGATAATCAAGAGATACTCCTGTAAGTTCTGCATAGTATGAAAGCATTCTTAATGTCATAAGATTACGGCCGTTCTCTACGTTACTTATGTAACCAGGTGTAACCTCTAATGCTTTAGCAACGTCTTCCTGTGTAAGACCGTGTGCAATTCTTAACTTCTTAACTTTAGCTCCTAAATCGCTATCCATAATTGAAACCTCCTTAAAATAATTACTTCTTGTTAGCTCTGTATCTTGCTGTGTGGTCAAGAATCTTCTTACGGATTCTAAGACTCTTAGGTGTTACTTCAAGTAATTCGTCTGTGTCAATATAATCCAGTGCCTGCTCCAAGCTAAGAATTTTAGGCGGAACAAGACGGAGAGCCTCATCAGCACTTGAAGAACGAGTGTTGGTAAGATGCTTTGTCTTGCATACATTAACCTCAATATCCTCAGTACGAGGATTCTCGCCAACGATCATTCCGGCATATACCTTCTCACCAGGTCCAATAAAGAGAGTACCTCTTTCCTGTGCATTGAAAAGACCATAAGTGATAGCTTCGCCGCTTTCGTAAGCGATAAGAGAACCATTCTTTCTGTAAGAAATGTCTCCTTTGTATTCTTCATATCCTTCAAAAGAAGAATTGATAATACCGTTACCTTTAGTATCAGTAAGGAATTCACCTCTGTATCCGATAAGACCTCTTGAAGGGATAGAGAACTGAAGTCTTGTGTATCCACCATTGATTGGTGTCATACCAAGGAGTTCACCCTTTCTCTGGCTTAACTTCTGGATAACAGATCCTGTGCAGTCATCTGGAACATCAATATAAGCAAGTTCCATAGGCTCAAGCTTCTTGCCTCTCTCATCTGTGTGGTAGAGAACCTCAGCCTTACTTACTGCAAATTCATAACCTTCTCTTCTCATATTCTCGATAAGAACTGAAAGATGAAGCTCACCACGTCCTGAAACCTTAAATGAGTTCTCGACGCCAGGTGTTTCTTCAACTCTTAAACTTACATCTGTATTAAGTTCCTTGAAAAGTCTGTCTCTTAAATGTCTTGAAGTAACGAATTTACCTTCCTTACCTGCAAGTGGACTGTCATTAACCATGAAGTCCATAGAAAGAGTAGGCTCTGAAATCTTCTGGAAAGGAATGGCAACAGGGTTATTGAGTGAACAGATTGTATCACCGATATGAATATCAGCAATACCTGATACAGCAACAATTTCGCCGATTCCTGCTTCATTAACTTCTACCTTATTAAGTCCGTTAAATGTATAAAGCTTAGTGATTCTTACACGCTTCTTAACACTTGGGTCATGATGGTTAACAATCATAACCTCCTGATTAACCTTAAGGCTTCCGTTATCAATCTTACCTACACCGATTCTACCAACGAATTCATTGTAGTCGATAGTAGAGATAAGCATCTGTGTATCTGCATCAGGGTCACCCTCTGGTGCAGGAATGTTATTGACGATACAGTCAAAGAGTGGCTGCATGTCTTTCTTTTCATCGTTAAGATCAGCCATAGCATAACCTGACTTAGCTGAAGCAAAGATGAATGGACAGTCAAGCTGGTCTTCATTGGCATCAAGGTCAATGAAAAGCTCAAGAATCTCATCGATAACTTCTTCTGGTCTTGCTTCTGGTCTGTCTATCTTGTTAATACATACTATAACAGAAAGATTCATATCAAGGGCTTTCTGTAATACGAACTTAGTCTGAGGCATAACACCTTCAAATGCGTCAACAACAAGTACAACGCCGTTAACCATCTTAAGTACTCGCTCAACCTCACCACCGAAATCGGCATGGCCAGGAGTATCAATAATGTTAATCTTAGTATCCTTGTATGTGATAGCTGTGTTCTTAGAAAGAATAGTGATTCCTCTTTCTCTTTCGATATCATTGGAATCCATAACTCGTTCAGCAACTTCCTGATTAGCTCTGAAAGTTCCGCTCTGCTTTAACAGCTCATCAACAAGGGTTGTCTTACCATGATCAACGTGGGCAATAATTGCAATATTACGAATGTCTTCACGCTTTGTTTTCATTAATAGTATCCTTCCTGATTAAACTCAAAATATCTTCTATGATTAGCAACTTTTATATTCTATCACAATATTCTTAAAAAACAATACTAAATATATAAAAATTTTTTCATTTTTTGAACACAAATTATTCAAAAAGTTTTTGTAATATTTGCGAAAACGACATCATATACATATTAGAGAAAACAAAGCACATGCCATAACACATAATAAGGTGGCAAAGAAGGGAGAAATACATAATGCTTGATAAAGTAATTGAAAACAACAGAGTGTGTATCATTGGAGAGATCGTCTCAGAGTTCACTTTCAGCCATGAAGTTTTTGGAGAGGGCTTCTATATTGCTAATGTGTCAGTGAACAGATTAAGTGACATGGTGGATGTTATACCACTTATGATATCTGAGAGACTTATCGATGTAACTAAAGATTATAGAGGAATGAAGATTGAAGTGGCTGGACAGTTCCGTTCTTATAACAGACATGAGGGAACCAAGAATAAGCTGGTGCTTTCAATATTTGTAAGAGAATTAAGATTCTTAGAAGATGATGAGATGCCAGAAGAGCAGTCAAAGTCTAACCAGATATTCCTCGATGGATTTGTATGCAAACCACCTATTTATAGAAAGACTCCATTAGGAAGAGAGATTGCGGATGTTTTGGTTGCAGTCAACAGACCATATGGCAAGTCAGATTATATTCCATGTATTGCATGGGGAAGAAATGCAAGATTTGCAGGTGGTCTTGAAGTTGGTTCACATCTTCAGGTAAGCGGACGCGTACAGAGCAGAGAGTACACTAAGAAGATAGGAGAAGATGAGGTTGAGAGAAGAGTTGCTTATGAGGTATCAGTAAGCAAGATTGACCTTGTTGAAGATGAAGAATAACTGATATATGCCCTCATATTAAATAGGGTTAAAGTATTGACATAACATTATCAGAGTGATATAGTCACATTAACTGTAAGGGTTTCCCCTGCAGCAGGTAGAGGTCGCACGATTCAAGAGTAATTATCCAGATGCCCCGGAAGGCATAAGAAGGATAATAAAAGGGGAAAGTGCCGAAGAGGATTGTTTCCGGAGCAGTCTTACTGGGCGTAGGATTAATAGTTTTACGACTGTCATCGGATAGATGGAGAGCTACTTAAAGGACTATTACTATGATTTCTTTAAGAGCCAGTCTGTTTGAGCAGATTGGCTCTTCTATGTATCTGCATCAATGCGATGAGAATAGACAGGAATCATGTACATAATAATAGCTGTAAACAGCGGAAAGAAGGATGGTATGTCAGTATTTACCGGAGCCGGTGTAGCGATTATTACACCAATGAAAGCTAATGGAGAAGTTAATTATGATAAGCTTGGAGAATTCCTTGATTACCAGATTAATAACTCAACAGATGCAATTATTATCTGTGGTACAACAGGAGAAGCATCAACACTTACACATGAGGAGCATGTAGAAACAATCAGATTTGCTGCTGATTATGTAAAGAAGAGAGTTCCAGTTATTGCAGGAACAGGTTCTAACTGCACAGAAACAGCTATATGGCTTTCACAGGAAGCACAGAAGGCAGGAGTTGATGGATGTCTCGTAGTTACACCATATTATAATAAAGCAACACAGAAGGGTCTTATCCAGCACTATACAGCAGTTGCCAAGTCAGTAGACCTTCCTATCATTATGTATAATGTTCCTGGAAGAACAGGATGCAATATCCAGCCAGAGACAGCAGCTAAGCTTGCTAAGGATGTTGACAATATCGTTGCTATTAAGGCTGCAACAGGTAATCTTGCACAGGAGAGCAAGACAATGGCTTTAGCTGAGGGAAGACTTGATATGTACTCAGGTGAAGACGGACTTATCGTTCCTCTTATGTCAATCGGAGCTAAGGGTGTAATCTCAGTATTATCTAATGTTGCTCCTAAGCAGACACATGATATCTGCGCTACATTTGCAGCAGGAGACGTTGACAAGGCTGCACAGTTACAGTTCAAGGCATTAGAGCTTGTAGATGCATTATTCTGCGAGGTTAATCCAATTCCTGTTAAGCATGCACTTAACCTTATGGGATGGGATATGGGACCGCTCAGAAGCCCATTATGTGAGATGGAAGAAGCTAACCTTGAGAGATTAAAGAAAGCAATGGTTAACTACGGAATACTTTAATTGACAGGAGAATGAACATGACAAGAATAATTATGCATGGCTGTAACGGCCATATGGGACAGGTCATTACAGGAATAGTTGCTAACGATGCTAATGCTGAGATAGTAGCAGGAATAGATCTTCGAGATGATGGACACAACTCATATCCGGTATTTGCTTCATTAGAAGAGTGTAATGTGGAAGCTGATGTTATTATTGATTTCGCATCAGCTAAGGCAGAGGATACACTTGTTGATTATATTAAGAAAACTAAGATTCCAGCTGTAATATGTACAACAGGATTAAGCGATGAGCAGATTGCATCAATTAATGAAGCATCTGAGAGCGTTGCAATATTACGTTCAGCTAATATGTCACTTGGAATCAATACATTATTCAAGCTTTTACAGGATGCTGCCAAAGTATTTGCTTCAGCAGGCTTTGATATTGAGATAGTTGAGAAGCACCACAACCAGAAGCTTGATGCACCAAGCGGAACAGCTCTTGCACTTGCAGATTCAATGAAGGAAGTGCTTGATGATGATTATTTCTACAGATATGACAGAAGCCAGTTAAGACAGAAGCGTGATCCTAAGGAAATCGGAATCAGTGCTGTAAGAGGCGGAACTATCGTTGGAGAACACGAAGTAATCTTCGCTGGAGAGGACGAGGTTATAGAATTCAAGCATACCGCACACTCTAAGGCTGTATTTGCAAAGGGAGCAGTTGAGGCTGCCAAGTTCCTTGCAGGAAAGCCAGCAGGAATGTACGATATGAGAGATGTTATTGCAGCTAAGAACTAGTTGCCAGAACAGTTAATATAATGATATTCAATGCGGCTTGCTTCGGTAAAGCCGCATTTTTTATATAATGCAACAGCTGCCCTGTTATTGCTTGTAACATTAAGCACAAGAGGAAGTGATGCTATGTTGAAGTAATCGTTAAGAAAATGCTTCATAAGGCATGTACCGATTCCTCTGCCGCGCAGGTTCTCATCAACGAATACGCCGTATACATTGACAAATGTGTTCTGGGTATCAAGATAAAGAAGTGCCACAGGTTCTTCATATTCCGGCAGATACATAAGATAGTCCTCACCCTCAAGATAATATTCGGCACCATCAGGTTCGGCAGTCTGTATTGATTCCAAGTCAAAATGTTTCTTATCAAGACGGTACAGATATTCATAGAAACATACATCGCCACATAAAGAACTGCTAAGCAGTTCGCCACTTACAGGTGTAATAAGCTCTAAATCGCCAGCAGGACTATTTTTAAGCTTCCTGCAACAGATTGATAACATGTTACGGAAATGCCCCATATGGCGGAAATCAGGCGCTACAAGACCTGAAACTTCAACATATCTACATTCTTCATTGATAAGTAGTCCGACAAAGCCATACATTACGGGCGAATCTGCATGCTCGTCAATAAGAGCACACAGGATAAAGCTGTCGTTATGGGATTCGCAGTAATAAGGCTCGTAGCCATCACATTTGTCAATAAGTTCTTCAAGAGCATTCATTAAAATGTCATCTAAATAGTCAATTTCAATATATTTCATAGGTTGTTCTCCCCGGAAGTTTATAAAAATATTACTTTGAAATAAGAAACATTTGTTTACAAAAGTGCCAAAATGCCTTACTATATAGAAGTATATACAGAAGTATAACAAATAATATGATTTACCAGCAATAGGTTATTGGGAGGTTTTACATGGGTAAAGTTGCCATACTTACAGATAGTAACAGCGGAATTACACAGGCTCAGTCTAAGGAGCTTGGAGTGAAAGTTATACCAATGCCGTTCTTTATAGATGGAGAGCAGTATTTTGAAGATATTAATCTTACACAGGAGGAGTTTTACGAGAAGTTAAAGCAGGATGCTGATATATCTACTTCACAGCCTTCTATTGGTGAGATGCAGGATGCATTTGACGAAATTCTTAAGGAATATGATGAGCTTGTATATATTCCTATGTCAAGCGGTCTCAGCGGAACATGCCAGACAGCTACAATGCTGGCTGATGACTATGATGGAAAGGTTCAGGTTGTCAATAACCAGAGAATTTCTGTAACTATGAGACAGTCTGTTCTTGATGCGAAGGAACTTGCACACAGAGGCAAGTCTGCGGCAGAGATTAAGGAGATTCTTGAGACGCATAAGATGGAATCAAGCATATATATTACGCTTGACACTCTTAAGTATTTAAAGAAGGGTGGAAGAATAACTCCTGCGGCAGCAGCTATCGGAACTATGCTTAAGCTCAATCCTGTACTTCAGATTCAGGGTGAGAAGCTGGATGCATTTGCTAAGGCGAGAGGCAAGGCTTCTGCTAAGAAGATTATGCTTAAGGCAATGCAGGATGATTTAGATACAAGATTTGCAGAATTTGCGAAGGCTGGAAAGATGCACATGGAGGTTGCTTATTCAGGCAATCCTGAGGAGGCAGAGGAATGGGCTGCGTTAGTTAAAGAGACTTTCCCGCAGTTTGATTTCCACATGGATCCTCTTTCACTTTCAGTTTCATGCCACATCGGACATGGGGCACTTGCGATAGCAGCGTCTGCTTATCTGCCAGAACTTGATTAATACGAATGATGAGCCTGTGACAGCGCATGAGTTGTTGCAGGCTTTTGTTATAAATGCGGATATTTCCGTAAGTTAATATGAATGGAGGATTATTATGCCAGCAAGAAGTGAGATTGATGATAAGTTTAAATGGGCTGTGAATGATATATACAGTTCTGATGAAGCATGGGAGAAGGATTATAACAGCATACTTGAACTGACAGGACAGCCGAGTGAACTTAAGGGCAGAATGGGCGAGTCTGCCGGCATGTTTTATAAGGCTCTTAAGGAGTATGAGCAGGTAGAGTACATCACTGAAAGAGTGTATGTGTACGCATTTATGAAATATTATGAGGATACAGGCAATTCTAAGTATCAGGAAATGTCTGGAAAAGCCCAGATGGCTGCGATGAAGGTGTCAGAAAAGTACGCATTTTTAGAGCCGGAGCTTATATCGATAGATACAGAGGTGCTTGCCCAATATATAAGCGAAGATGAGAGACTTGGCATGTATAAGCATTTTATCGATGACTGCCTTGCAGGAAAGGAGCATACGCTTTCAGAAGAAGAGGAAGCACTGCTTGCAAAGGCGTCCCAGATGTCAACTGTGCCTAATGAGGTGTTTTCTAAGTTTAATAATGCTGATGTTAAGTTCGGCAAGGTGAAAAGAGAGAACGGACAGGAAGATGAGCTGACTAACGGCAATTTTGCCACATTTATGGAAAGTCAGGACAGGACTGTAAGAAAGGCGGCATTTGAGGCACTGTATAAGCAGTATGGGGCTTATATTAACACGATTGCAGCAGCGTTCTATGGCAATGTCAAGCAGGCAATGTTCTATGCTGATGCAAGGGGCTACAAGTCAACTCTTAACATGTATCTTGATGGATCATTTATTCCTGAAAATGTATACACGAATCTTATTAAGACTGTCAATGATAATCTTGACAAAATGTACCGCTATGTTGATATCAGAAAGAAGGCACTTGGTGTTGACGAGCTGCATTTTTATGATATCTATGCACCGATGGTAGAGGATATTGACTGGAAGATAAGCTATGACGAGGCTAAAGATATTGTTGTGAAGGCACTTGCACCAATGGGTGAGGAGTATGTTTCACACATTAAAGAAGGATTTGATAATGGCTGGGTAGATGTGTATGAGAATACCGGAAAGCGTTCGGGTGCATTCTCATGGGGCGCTTACGGCACACACCCATATGTATTCCTTAATTATTCAGATACGCTTAATGATGTATTTACAGTTATTCATGAGATGGGACATGCAATGCACACTTATTACTCCAATGCAAACCAGCCTTATATCTATGCCGGATATAAGATATTCGTTGCGGAGGTTGCGTCAACATGTAACGAGGCGCTTCTTATGCAGTATATGTTAAAGAATACTGATGATGAGAAGAAGAAAAGATATCTGCTCAATCATTTCTTTGAGCAGTTTAAGGGAACTCTTTACAGACAGACTATGTTTGCTGAGTTCGAGATGGAAGCACATGCAAAGGCTGAACAAGGCGAGGTGTTATCAGCAGAGAGCCTGTGTGCAATGTATAAGAAGCTGAATGAGAAGTATTTCGGACCGGATATGGTTATTGATGATGAGATAGCGCTTGAATGGGCAAGAATACCACATTTTTACACACCATTCTATGTATACCAGTATGCAACAGGCTATTCTGCGGCTATCGCAATATCTACAAAGATACTTGCAGGCGATGAGCAGGTTATAGAAGGCTACAGAAAGTTCTTGTCAGGTGGTTCGTCTATGCATCCTATTGAACTTCTTAAGCTGTGTGGAATTGATATGACAAAGCCTGATGTTGTGCAGGAAGCACTGGATGTGTTCGGAGAATTACTGGAGCAGTGGTAATGTTTAATATGTTGTGGATATGGAGAAAATTCTGGGAGATAATGCGTCTTCCAGAATTTTTTTATGGAATAAATGTAACTATTGCCGGAAAAAGCCGTCTCTAATTATGAAAGGGTTAACGCTTTTAAAAAACAGGGAGTACAGACAGTAATGGATGATAATCAGATAATTAATTTATTTTTTCAAAGGGATGAAGATGCAATTAAGGCAGTTGATGACAAATATGGTGCCAGGTTAAATGCACTGGCAGCCAATATGATGTGGATATCAGGTATAAAAAGAACAATAATGTAAAGAAGATAATGGCAGCGGGCCTTGTGGCAGCAGCGGCTGTTGTTGCTGTATTAGGTGTGAGAGGATTGAATCCTTCCGGGACAGGAGACAGCAATCAAAGCAGTAATCAGCTTGCATCACAGCAGACAGAATTTAAAATAGCTCATGTAATGAATGTGTATGCGGCTGGTTTAGATGATACGGCGGAATGTATTTTTTCTAATGGGGAGAAAATTGCTGATATATCCGGAGTTGTGACTGGAATTTCAAGTCAGGTTGGAGATTCATCCGTGATGGGACAGATTATGGCGAGTATTAATGTGACAGGTGATGATATCTCAAAGATTAATTATTCTATAGTGTGTGATGATTCGGATGTAACATATAATCTGGCAAGAATGAAAGAGGTTGACAAGGACAGTTCTGAATATCAGACATCTTCTGATAAATTCAGAAAGCAGACGGATAATGGCTATGCTTATTACATTATTGAAGATATCGGGGGAGAGTATGAGGAGAGTGGCAGTAGTCAGAATGAGGGCATACAGATTGTGAAGTTCTCAAAGAAATTGGGAAAAGAATCTTTATATCAAGACAGTCAGGTATACAACGAGATGGTTAAAAATATGTATGAAGGACTTACGTTAAGTGTAATTGTGACGTATGAAGATGGAACAACAGAGATTGTTGATGTGGGATTCAAGGCAGTTGATGATAGTGATGGCTCAGAAAAAGTATCAGATAAAGTGGCTGTTTATGTGAAATGACAGGTGACAGCGTATCATCTTTATAGTTTCCATTTTTGACTTTAAGATTTAAGCTGTATACTTTAATTAATCTAAAATATGATATATCATTGAAAATTTAAAATTAAAATACCCAACATGGTTCGCATTATGGAGAGGCGTGTTGGGTTCTGTTAATATTATTATATTCATTTTGATAAAAACAACTGATTTATAAAAAATAGAGAAAGTCATTAAACAGGACTTCCTCTAAAAATAAAAAAGAGCGCGAGACGGGGATCGAACCCGCGACCCCCTCCTTGGCAAGGAGGTGCTCCACCACTGAGCCACTCGCGCATACATAATGTTCTTTAAAGTAAATTCTCTTGCGAACACAAACAAGATAATACACATAAAATATTAATCTGTCAAGTGTAAATTTAAAAAAGTTGAATCTTTTATGTTAATATTATAATATATGAGCATGATAATACATGTTAAAGAAAGATATAACAGGCAGAAATCTAGACATAAGGAGAATAGGCGATGCTCAATATAGAATATGGTTCATATCAGAAATTATATGATAAATATGGAGAAGATTTTATATATGATCCTGATATGTATTTTGATAATACATATGATGAAAAATGGATTACATCAGATATAGCGAGAAAAATAATAAAAGATATAGATAAATCAGAGGTACTCGGAGAAAATTGTATAGAAAGTCCAGTACTTGGACAGATAAGTCCAAAAGATTTATCAGGTGGAGCAAAAACATTGATGTTGATTTATAATAATCCGGATTTGGTTATTAATGCTTCGGCTTGTGGAGATAATTGTGTAAAGTGGCTTTTACAGATGGCTGAAGAAAAAGATATATTTATAAGATTACTTCATAATATGAATTTTGGAACAGCATTTACAATAAAAGTTATGAATACAAATCAGATTGTACATTCTATGCCTGAATTGATACAGATAAACAGTGATATATTAAGAGGTTGAAGATGATTGGAAAATATGAGTTAGAGGTTATTACCCGAAAGGTTGATTATAAGCTTACACTTGAAAGAAATATAACAATATTAAGGGGAAATAGTGCAACTGGTAAATCAACATTATACAGGGCGGTAAAACAGTATGAAGATGATGGCAGAGCCAGTGGCATTAGAATTACATGTGATAAATCATGCGTAGTTCTTGAAGGGAAGAACTGGGAAAAAGATTTAAGAGATATTAATCAGAGCATAGTATTTGTAGATGAAGGTGCAAAATTCATAAATACAGAAGAATTTGCGTCGGCTATAAAGAATTCTGATAATTATTATGTATTGATAACAAGACAGGATTTATGTAATTTACCATATAGTATACATGAGATATATGAATTGAATACAGACAAAATAGGAAATAGAATGTTTTGCAAGCAGCAACGCATATATAAAAGTGATAACATTTCAGAAAATGTTATAGTATCGAATATTATAACAGAGGATTCAAAAACAGGATATGAGTTTTATAATGAATACGCTAAATCACACAATATGATATGTGAGCATGCAGATGGTAAAACAAATGTACCTAAGAAAATTATAAATAAATCTAATTCAGATGTAACATTAATTGTAGTAGATGGGGCAGCATATGGCTCTGAGATGAATAATACAATGATATTGATTAATAGTATTCCGGGATACATATTATTTACACCTGAATCATTTGAATGGTTACTGTTGAATTCAAACGTTTTAAATAAGCCATATATACTGGATATATTAAAAGAACCATATAATTATATTGAAAGCAGTGAGTTTTTTAGCTGGGAAAACTTTTTTACAGAATTATTGAATAAAGCGACAAGGGAAAGCGAAGCTGTTCCATACAGTAAAGGCAATAATAAATCCATAAGAATGTTTGCGACAGAGAAGAATATGAAAAAAGTCATTGAATCAAGTGATTTAAAATATTTGTTAAAGACAGAATGAAAAAGAGGAAGTCAGTATGTACTGGCTTCCTCTTTAAAAAAATAAAAGAGCGCGAGACGGGGATCGAACCCGCGACCCCCTCCTTGGCAAGGAGGTGCTCCACCACTGAGCCACTCGCGCAAACACATTTAAGATAATAATGGCAAAATGACATTTTGTCAACACTTTTTTGAAAAAATTTATTTAAAAACCAAGTTTCTGAAAAATTAATATATACGAGAGGGCGTCAGGGATTTCTATTTTTTCGATAATATGGTATACTTTGCATGCTGAGTAGCAGAATTAGAAAGAATGGAGATTATTATGAATCCAGCGTCAATTATGAAGCTTATGAGTGCCAAGAACAAGTTTCAGAAGAATCATCCGAAGTTCGTGGCATTTCTTAACAGATGTTTTGCTGGTGGACTGAAGGAAGGAACTATAATTGAGATTACAGTTACCAATCCTGGAGAGGCACCTATAACATCTAATATAAAAGTACAGCAGTCTGATCTGGAACTGCTTGCAGAATTAAAAGAAATGGGTAGATAGTTTGCTTCGCAAAACAATGCGGCAAAAGGAGGCTAAATCCTCTGCTCCTGCAGGGGCAGTCGCATTTTGCTTCGCAAAACAAGGAGGATTGGAATGTTTGGGAATGACAAGTCCAGAAAGAACGGGCTTAATGTTATAGTTGTAGGTGGCGGCAAGGTTGGTGCCACTCTTGTAGAAAGACTTAGCAGAGAGAATCATGATGTCACTCTTATTGATAAGAACAGGGTTAAGCTTGATGCCATAACAGGTGCATATGATGTTATGGGAGTTGAGGGTAATGGAGCAAGTTTTGCAGTCCAGAAGGAAGCTGGTATTGACTCAGCTGACCTTCTTATATCGGTAACTGATTCGGACGAGCTGAATCTTTTATGCTGTACACTTGCAAAGAGAGCCGGCAAATGCGAGGCAATCGCAAGAGTAAGAACTCCTGAGTACAGTCAGGAAGCAGCATTTTTAAGGGACAGACTTGGTCTCGCGATGATTATTAACCCGGAATTCGAGGCGGCAAGTGAGATTGCGAGAGTGCTTTATATGCCTACAGCACTGGAGATAGGAACATTTGCACATGGACAGGCGGAGATGATTAAGATAAAGGTACCAGCAGGTAACCAGATGTGTAATCATACTCTTGCTGAGATATCCAAAGCAGCAGCGTCTAAAGTACTTATATGTGCAGTTGAGAGGAATGGAGAGGTATTCATTCCATCAGGACACTTTGTTATTCAGGCAGATGACAAGATGTCTTTCATTGCATCAAGAAAGAATGCCAAGACATTTCTTGCAAGTGTAGGATTCCAGACACATCAGGTCAAGAGTACTATGATTGTCGGGGGTGGAAGAGTTGCATATTATCTTGCCAAGCAGCTTCTTAACATGGGAATTGATGTTAAGATTATTGAGAATGACAAGGAACGTGCACTTAAGTTAAGTGAGGAACTTCCAGGTGCTGTCATAATTAATGGTGATGGTACTGATGAGAGTCTTTTAAGAGAAGAGGGAATTGAGTATGTGGAGAGCTTTGTCCCTCTTACAGGTATTGATGAAGAGAATGTTATGCTTACTCTGTATGCAAGAAAAGTATCTGAAGCCAAATGTATCACTAAGATTACAAGAATGGGATTCAGCAGTGTTATTGACAGTCTTGATTTAGGAAGTGTTATATATCCAAGATATATAACTTCAGAGGCTATTATTGCTTATGTAAGAGCCAAGAAGGAGTCTATGGGAAGCAACAACATACAGACGCTGTATCATTTGTTTGACCAGAAGGCAGAGGCTATAGAGTTTAATATTGATAAGGAATCAGGAGTTACGGGTAAGCAGCTTATGGAGCTTAAGCTTAAGGATAATCTGCTTATAGCACTTATTAACCGTAATGGTAAGATTATTATCCCAAGTGGTACTGACAGCCTTATGGTTGGAGATACTGTTGTTATTGTAACAACCCACACAGGGTTTGATGCAATAACTGATATTCTTGGATAGGAAAGGCTGGGAACATTGATATGAACAGTTCTATAGTAAGATATATTTTGGGACATGTTTTAAAGATAGAAGCGGCCCTGATGGTTATACCGGTGATTGTCGGTATTGTATACAGGGAAGATGCAACATTTGCATTCTTAATAACAATTGCATTGTGCGCAGTGTGCGGAATTCTTATGTCGTTTAAGAAACCATCTAATACGGTGTTTTACCTGAAGGAAGGATGTGTTACAACAGCACTCAGCTGGATTCTTATGAGTATATTCGGCTGTATGCCGTTTTTCATAAGTGGTGAGATTCCATCATTTACAGATGCACTTTTTGAGACAATATCAGGTTTTACTACAACAGGAGCAAGTATTCTTAGTGAGGTTGAAGGTCTGTCACAGAGCATTATGTTCTGGAGATGCTTCACTCACTGGATTGGTGGAATGGGAGTGTTAGTATTCCTTCTTGCTGTAATACCGCTCACAGGTGGGTCCAATATTAATCTTATGAAGGCGGAAAGCCCGGGACCATCAGTAGGAAAGCTTGTGCCTAAGATCAGATATACAGCAAGAATTCTGTATATTATATATTTCGGAATGACTATGATTCAGACAGTGCTTCTTCTTTTTGGAGGAATGACATTCCTTGATGCACTTAATACAGCAATGGGAACTGCCGGAACTGGTGGATTTGGTATAAGAAATGACAGTTTTACAAGTTTTTCACCATACATCCAGTGGGTTGTAACAATATTTATGATATTGTTCGGCGTTAATTTCAATGCATATTATCTTATTGTGTTAAGACAGTTTAAGAAAGCTGTTAAAGTGGAAGAGGTAAGGTGCTATTTTGGAATTATCCTTGCGGCAACAGCAATTATATTTGTTAATATATACAGAAGTGTAGGTGCTGTTGAACTTACATTGAGACAATCAATGTTTCAGGTTGCATCTATTATAACGACAACCGGATTCTCATCGGTGGATTTTGATATGTGGCCGGCACTTTCGAAATCTGTGCTGGTTATGCTTATGTTTATTGGTGCATGTGCCGGAAGTACAGGTGGCGGAATTAAGGTATCAAGGTTTATAATAGGAATCAAGACAATATTCAGAGAAATTCAGTCATACATTCATCCTAAGAGTGTTAAAGTAATCAAGACAGAAGGCAAGCCTGTTGACAGCGAAACATGCAGGTCAGTGTGTATATACTTCATAACATTTATGATGATATTTACGGCATCTCTATTGCTTATATCAATTGAAGGCAAAGATATTGTGACGAATTTCACTGCGGTAGCAGCAACTATTAATAATATAGGTCCGGGACTTTCGGCTGTCGGACCAACGCAGAATTTCGGAAGTTATTCTAATTTCAGCAAATATGTTCTGATGTTTGACATGCTTGCTGGGCGACTTGAATTGTTTCCGATGATAATTCTGTTTACACCTTCAATATGGAAGGACCTTGCAACTAAGAAGATTTCTGAAAGGAAAATGCGCAGAACGAGAAGGGGTTAAATATGAGTAATGTATCAGATTATTTAAAATGGCGTGGAGACCTGGATTTTAGTCAGGCACCGTTTAATGATGTAGACAATTTAATACTTGCACAGATTGCATATGTTGATTTTACTGATATTGTACCGGCACCTGGAAGTATCGAGACTATTACACTTGCAGAGGCGTCGGACACATTTTTTGATACTCATGATGAGAAGGAAATTAAGAAATGCAGGTCTTTTATAGGTAAAGCTCCATTTCTTATGAGAGAAGCTGCAGCTACCAAAAGATTTGGCTCTCTTGTGCTTACTAATTATGTTGACTATGTCGATGGGGGTAAAGAAGAACAGTTTGCGGCATTTCATATAAGAATTGATAACAGATTGACATATGTTGCATTCAGGGGAACAGATGATACACTTGTTGGATGGAAGGAAGACTTTAATATGAGCTTTCTTTCACCGGTTCCATCACAGAAGGATGCTGTAAGGTATATTGATACAACAGTTCAGCGCCCAGAGGGAAAGCTTATATTTGGCGGTCATTCAAAGGGAGGTAACCTTGCTGTATATGCATCTGTATTTGCAAGGCCATCAATTAAGAAAAGAATTCTCATGGTTTATAATAATGATGGGCCAGGATTTGACAGCGATTTTGTGAAGCATCCTGACTATCTGGCAATTCTTCCAAGGATTAAAAGCATAGTTCCATATGGCTCTGTTGTAGGAATGCTTCTTAACCATGATGGAGATTATGAGGTTGTAAAGAGCAGTCAGTCAGGTCTTATGCAGCATGATTCTATGTCATGGCAGGTTATCGGACCTGAATTTGAGAAAGAACAGGATTTAAGCCCTAAAAGCAAGAAACTTAATGCTGCATTAAGTGCCTGGATAGACGGGCTTACAAGAGAACAGAGGGCTGAATTTGTAGATACATTGTTTATGCTTGTATCTGCAAGTGGAGCTAAGAATCTGTCAGAAATAAGTACTGCGAAGTTTAAGAATATTAATGCTGTACTGAAATCATTCAGGGAACTGGATAAGTCAGAACGCTCAATGATACTAAAGATATTTGCTTCGCTTACAGGTGAGATTGGTAAAGCATATAAGAGTAATTAATGAAAGACAAGGAGATTAGATATGGGACAGATTATATCAGCAGGGATACTGTTAGTAATTGTTGTTGCTATATATATTGCAGTTTCATATAAGCATGAAAAGAGCGGTCTGGGAAAGGGCTGCGATGGCAATTGTGGCTCATGCGGACTTAGAAGCTGCAAGACAGACAAGAAATAATGCTTTACGGAGGATTGTATGAGCAATACAGGTGACAGGCTGAAGCAGTGTCGCATTAAGAGAGGATTATCAAGGGCAGAAGTAGCAGAAATGTTACATATCAGTTCTGATTATCTTGCCCGTGTTGAAACAGGAACTCAGCCGGTTACATTCAGAATTATAGACAGAATAAACAGAAATACAGACTGGAATTCAGATTATATTCTGCACGGAATTGACAGTGACAATCCTTTTCTTGAAACATATCAGATATGTCCGGATAAGAGAAAAAAAGTATTAATAAGAAATATACTTTTTCTGTTTGACAGTATGCTTCAATTCGGATATAAAGATGAAAGAAAAGTGGGATATTACCACAGAATGATACTTGAGATTGTTAACGGTATGGAGCTGGATGTACCAGATAATGTACGTATAGGGTATACACTTACAGAACTAAGGCGGATTCTTGATATGGACAGACATATGATGGCACAGGTTATCGGAGTGTCGGACAGAAGTTTCTGTGCATTAGAGAATGGTTTATCTAAACCAGATATCAGGGTGCTGCAGATTATATATACGATGTATGGTTTTAATACAAAGTATTTTATAAGCCGCAATCCGCTGGAATGTGAAGCTGTGAGTAATATATACAGGGGTTTCGATGAGCCTTTAAGAGAGTTTATTATGAGACGCATCAGGGACGATTATGATGAAATAATAATTATGAGAGGCCGGACTTATGGTAGAGATATATAGAACAGACCAACAGGTGTTGAATACACTGGATAATATTCAGGAAGGCTGCTGGATTAATATGGTTGATCCAACTAATAAGGAGCTTGAGCAGATAGCGAAGCGTTTTGAGATAGAACCAGAAGATATTGCATCGGCGCTGGATGAGGAAGAAAGTTCACGTATAAGCCTTGAGGATGGATATACATTGATATTAGTGGATATTCCAACTCCTGAGGTAAGACATGAAAAGAAGATGTATACAACAATTCCTCTTGGCATAATACTTAAAAGTGATGCAATAATTACGGTATGTAAGGTAGATACACCAATAATTAATTATTTTGTAAGAAACAAGGTCAGAGAATTCAGTACTAAGAAGAAAATGCGTTTTATATATCAGATGCTTTTCCGTTCGGCATTCGTATATCAGGCTAATCTTCGCCTTATTGACAAGAAGAGAATAGAGATAGAAGAACGTGTTGATGGAGATACATCAGATACAGATCTTATAGAATTACATGAACTAGAGTCGACACTTGTTTACTTTGCAACATCTCTTCGTGCTAACAGCATTGTGCTGGAACGATTAAGAAGATATAAAAGATTAGAGCAGTATCCTGAAGATATGGAGCTCCTGGAAGATGTAATGGTCGAGTACCAGCAGGCTATCGAGATGACCACCATATACAGGGATATTATAGATGGTACAAGAGAGCTGATGTCATCTGTAATTGACAGTAAGCTGAATAATGTAATGAAGTATCTTACATCAATCACAATTGTTATGGCTATTCCAACAATAATATCAGGTATATATGGAATGAATGTTGCCGGAGAATGGATGCCATTTGCAAAGACTCCTTTTGGCTTTGAGATAATAAGTGGAATAATTCTTCTGATATGTCTGGTAGTTCTGTGGGTATTAAGAAAAAAGAAGATGTTATAAAAATGCAGTGCCTGCATGAGAATAGGTGATTACCTGTTCCGTGTGCAGACACTGCATTGTTTTTCTGGATGATTATTTGTAAATTTCCTGCCAGCGTGATACCATCTCTAAAGCTTCATTCTCAGATGATACCTTTGTAACTATAACCCCATCAAGATAAATTTCGTACACAGGAAACTTCTTAGCCATATTTCCATGATTGACCTCAACTCTGTTATACTTTACGCGTTCCATTAGAAAACCTCCTCATATTTAATAATAGTGCTTTCAAGCTAAAATCAACAATATGTTGTATTATATCACGATGGATGACAAAAGGAAATACTATATTTGGTATTGGTACTAAAGTACTATCACAAGCCTGGAAACCCCACATAATACTTGTAAAACCGACACATATATAATATAATTTTAGTATCATATATTCGTAATAAAACATAACAATAGGATACAAGAGGTAGACACATGTACGATGAGAAAGTTATTACAAGTGAGAAATTTGAAATCGATCACAAGATGGATAGAAGAATAGCTTCTGTTGATAAGAATTGTGCTGTAAGTGTTGCTAATAAGGCTTTTGAGGAGTATTTTGGCGGAAGTATTATTGGTACACTTCTGGAGGTGGTCGTACCAGAAGATAAGGATCGTCTGGCAGATTTTATTGAAAATTATGATGGAACAGCCAAGAATGGAATATTCAGATTCATTAATGGAGAAGGGGTTGCAAGATATAATCATGTGTATGTGTATGAACGCAGAGGTGTTGGTAATGGACATATGCGTGACGTTGAACTGATAGATATGGATTCTATGGAAGAAGCCAACAACAGTTTAAGAGATGATGTAGCCAAGCATAAGATTCTCTTAGGTCTGGACAGAGAATATACATTTACATACAACAGAGATAATGGGATATTCAGTATGTACAGGTATGATGTCGATTCACGAGAAGTTATATACAGGGCTGATATTGACGAGTGGAAACAGAGAATGCTTTCAGAAGGATATATAGATGAGAATGACAGAGAACTGTTTACTAATTTTATATCAGAAATACGCTCTTACACACAGACTTTTTCAACAAAATTTAAGACAAGCATGCGCACATATAACAAAGTGATGGAAACACTTAGATTCAAAGGGACTGTAATGAATAAAAGTAATGGAAGCAAGATTGTAATAGGCCGTATAGTTCCAGAATCAGACAGTCATGGCAATTATAATCAGGTTGCTGATATGATGGAAGAATTACAGTTTGATTCTCTGACTCATGTGTACAATAAGAAAACTATCACAGAATATGCTATCAAATGTCTCAAAGAAGAAAAGAACAACAGAGTTACAATTGCAGTTCTTGATGTTGACCACTTTAAGAAGGTTAATGATATATATGGACATATGTATGGAGACAAGGTCCTGGCAAGAGTTGGAAGAAAGCTTAAGGAAGTTGTTGGAGAAGACGGTGTCGTAGGACGTATCGGAGGAGATGAGTTCGTTATTGTGTTTAATGGCATTAATGATGAACATGCATTAAGAGGCATGTTAAGAGCTATAAGAACACAGATAAAGTGGGAATTTGTCGATGATTTTGAAGATCTTATGATAAGCTGTTCAATAGGAGCTGCATATAGTCCCAATAATGGAACAGAATATGAGGAGTTATTTAAGAAGGCAGATTATTGTTTATATGTTGCCAAAGAAAAGGGCAGAGACAGATATGTCTTTTTCAGGGATGATCTTCATAAAGAATCATATGAAAAGTCTGTTAATACTAAAGATAAGAATATTAATGATGGACGTGAGATGAAAGAACTTCGTTTCCTTTCGGGAGTAATGGAGAATTTTTCGGTTGATGGTAAGGCAGCAGTTGTTGAGTTGCTGAATCATATGTATGAAACATTTAAACTGGATAGCATTAATCTGTATTGGGGAGCAAAGCTTACACGTATATACTATAAAGGAGTTGAACTGAGTGGCTCGATGAATGCGGACTATGCGTATACAGATAGCTTTAAAGAGCTTCTTGGAGGAAATAACCATGTTGCTGTAAGTTTTGTTGGAAGGCAGACAGACCAGGCTCAGGAATTCGGTACAGCGATGAGAGAGAAAAGAGTATTTTCTACGGTGCAGTGTATAGTTGGTTCAGAAGGCAATATGAAAGGTCTGTTTACTATTGACCGCTGTAAAGAGTCGGCGCAGTGGGCAGAATATGAGATTGAGATGGCTGTTGTGGCAGCTTCTCTTATCAATATTCTTGCAGAAGCTGACAGGGATGCGAATTAATATATATAGTTTTTTATTACAAGATATTGTGTTTTTGATTGACTTAAGTGTCTATATGTTGTATAATCAAATCTGCTCGGGAAACCGCATGAATACTGCGTTCCCAGCAGATTTTTTTAATTTTACTACTATTTTTCATGGGGACATGATAGTTTTTTGTGAGGGTTTGAAGTATGAAGATTATTAAAAGAAGCGGGTCAGAAGTAACATTTGATATAAGCAAGATAATGGCTGCTGTATCAAAAGCAAATATGGAAGTAGTCCATAGTGAGAGATTATCAGAAGAGCAGATTGAAACTATCTCTAACAATGTTGAGAGCATCTGTAAAGAGATGAATCGTTCATTAAGCGTTGAGGAAATTCAGGATCTTGTAGAGAATCAGATTATGAATCTCAGAGCATTTGCAGTTGCAAGAAAGTATATTACATATCGTTATAAGAGAGCTCTTGTCCGTAAGTCTAATTCAACAGATGAACAGATATTAAGCCTTCTTGAGTGTAATAATGAAGAAGTAAAGCAGGAGAATTCTAATAAGAACCCTACTGTTAACAGCGTTCAGAGAGATTATATGGCAGGAGAGGTAAGTAAGGATATTACTAAGAGACTTCTTCTTCCAGCAGATATTGTTGATGCACATGAGCAGGGACTTATACATTTCCACGATGCAGATTATTTTGCACAGCACATGCATAACTGCTGTCTTGTTAATCTTGAAGATATGTTACAGAATGGAACTGTAATAAGCGAGACTATGATTGAGAAGCCACACAGCTTTTCTACAGCATGTAATATTGCAACCCAGGCGATTGCACAGATTGCAAGTTCACAGTACGGTGGACAGAGTATATCACTAGCACATCTTGCTCCATTTGTTCAGGTGAGCCGTGAGAAATTCATTGGTCAGGTAAGGGATGAGTTTGAGAGAACAGGAATAGAAGCATCAGAAGAGAAGATTAAAGATGTTGCTGAACTTCGTGTAAGAGATGAGATTAAGCGTGGTGTCCAGATGATCCAGTATCAGGTTATCACTCTTATGACAACTAATGGTCAGGCACCATTCGTTACTGTATTCATGTATCTTGATGAAGTTCCAGAAGGAAGAACAAGAGAAGATCTTGCTCTTGTTACAGAGGAAGTTCTTAAACAGAGAATGCAGGGCGTTAAGAATGAAAAGGGCGTATGGATTACACCAGCGTTCCCTAAGCTTATATATGTTCTTGAAGAAGACAATATAAGAGAAGGCAGTAAATATTGGGAACTTACAAAGCTTGCAGCAGCATGTACTGCTAAGAGAATGGTTCCTGATTACATATCTGAAAAGAAGATGAAGGAATTAAAGGTTGATGCCAACGGCAATGGACAGTGCTTCCCATGTATGGGCTGTAGAAGTTTCCTTACTCCATATATTGATCCTGAAACAGGAAAGCCAAAGTATTATGGTAGATTTAATCAGGGTGTTGTAACTCTTAACCTTGTTGATGTTGCATGTTCATCAGGAAAGGATATGGACAAATTCTGGAGCATCCTTGACGAAAGACTTGAACTCTGTAAGAGAGCACTTATGTGCAGACATTACAGACTTAAAGGAACTCCTTCAGATGTTGCTCCAATTCTCTGGCAGAATGGTGCACTTGCAAGACTTAAGAAGGGAGAAACAATTGATAAGCTTCTCTATGGCGGATATTCAACAATTTCTCTTGGATATGCAGGTTTATGTGAGTGTACATACTATATGAAGGGTGTAACACATACTAAGTCAGAAGGCACAGAGTTTGCCCTTAAAGTAATGAAACATCTTAATGAGACATGTAAGAGATGGGCAGCAGAGACTAATATTGATTTCTCACTTTATGGAACACCACTTGAGTCAACAACTTATAAGTTTGCTAAGTGCTTACAGAAGAGATTTGGTAAGATTGCAGGTGTAACAGATAAGAATTACATAACTAACAGTTATCATGTTCATGTAACCGAGAATATTAATGCATTTGATAAGCTGAAATTCGAATCACAGTTCCAGGAGTTATCACCAGGTGGAGCTATCAGTTATGTTGAGGTTCCGGATATGCAGAATAATATTCCTGCAGTACTTAAGGTTATGCAGTACATTTATGATAATATTATGTATGCAGAGCTTAATACTAAGAGTGATTATTGCCAGGAATGTGGCTACACAGGACAGATTCAGATTATCACTGATGATGACGGAAAGCTTATATGGGAATGCCCTAACTGCGGTAACCGCAATCAGGATAAGATGAATGTTGCCAGACGTACATGCGGATACATCGGAACACAGTTCTGGAATCAGGGAAGAACTCAGGAGATTAAGGAAAGAGTGCTTCATCTGTAGAAATTAATAAAAATATAATGGCAGGACATAGGATTGATTCCATGTCCTGCCATTGTTATTTATGTATATTGGAGGAGTATTATGTTAGTATTCTGCAAAATATTCGTGCTCGCGCATGCCATAAACCGCTGCAAACAGAATTGAAAGCACAACAGCAAGCGACACAAATACAACTACAAATCCTATATCTTTGATTGTAATAATCAGGGACAGGATTGTCCAGATACCGGTGTATATGAGCTTGACAATCAGGTTGCGTCTGATGTGCTTTGGGTTGCGGGTTTTCTTATATAGTGCCATACCAATATAAGCAAATATTGTAATTATTATAAGTGGCAGTGCAAATATTGCAGTATATATTGCAATTACATATAGGACTATTGATGCTGTGAATGAAATACCTCCATAAAATATACCGCCGATTGCTCTGTATCCAGCTGTGACGTCATCTGCTGAGTAATTACCGTTAATAAGATTATGCTTGCTAATATTATTCATAATACCACCTGCGTAAACAATAGATAGTATGAATATCAAAATTAGAAGAACACTAATAACAGTGTACATAATAGTGAATACTTTATCAGTTCCCTTTGCAAATTTCATAATCTAGTCCCCTCGTATAATATTGATAGCAAAACTATATCATATTTGTTAGCTGCAAACAAGAAATTTGTTAAAAACTTCAGGTTTAGCGGAATTAACTACAAGTAGCAGAAAGCAAAGAGAAAAACTTTTATAAAATAACTTTACAAAAGTACTGGAAATTCTTGTTTAACTGTTGTAATATGATAGCAGATGAATATCTGCATAAGCAGAAATAAATTATTGAGCCATAAACTGGCAGAAAGAGGTCATATATGTGGACAGCAGATTTGGGAAATGGACGATACAAGAATCCAATACTTTACGCTGATTATTCAGACCCGGACGCAATCCGTGTCGGTGATGATTATTTCATGATATCATCAAGTTTTTCTAATGCTCCGGCTATGCCGTTGCTTCATTCTAAGGACCTTGTAAACTGGAAGGTTGTTAACTACATTTTGCCTGAAGTTCCAGAATTCAGATATAGAAATCCAATTCATGGATGCGGAGTGTGGGCACCTGCCATAAGATATCATGAGGGTACATATTATGTGTGCTTCCCAATGCCAGATGAGGGAATATATATGACAACAGCCACGGACCCTTATGGTGAGTGGAGTAAGCCTGTGAACATAAGACCAGGAGCAGGCTGGATTGACCCATGCCCATTCTGGGATGAGGACGGAAAGGCATATCTTGTTGCAGGCGTTGCCAAGAGCCGAATAGGTTACAAGAGCGTGCTTCATATGGTAGAGATGCAGCCAGATGGAATGGGACTTATCGGCGAGGAAAAGGTTATATTTGACGGTAACTTAAATGACCAGATTACAATAGAAGGACCTAAAATGTATAAGCGAAACGGCTGGTATTATGTATTTGCACCGGCTGGCGGCGTTAAGACGGGCTGGCAGACAGTGTTAAGGTCAAAGAATGTGTATGGTCCATATGAATATAAGGTTGTTATGAGACAGGGTGATTCACATGTCAATGGACCTCATCAGGGTGCATGGGTTGACACAGTTACAGGACAGGACTGGTTTATACATTTTCAGGATGTGTATGCAGCGGGCAGAATAATACATTTGCAGCCAATGAGCTGGGAAAATGACTGGCCAGTTATTGGAATTAAGAAAGACGGAAATGATTACGGCGAGCCTGTGATGGAGTATGAGAAGCCTGATGTTGGCGCAGTTTATGAGATATGTGAGCCAGATACTACGGATGAATTCACAAAGGACAGCTTGGGATTGCAGTGGCAGTGGAATGCCAATCCAGACAGTGACTGGGCGAAGTACGGCACTGATGAAAGTGGAAATGTGTCTGACAACGGTTCTTATATAAAGCTTAATGCCGTTGGCAGGGTATCGAACAGACCAATAGGCGACTACAGAAATCTTCTTTTGCAGAAGTGGCCTGCACCGGAATTTAGCTGTGTTACTAAGATGAATATCAGCGGAATGACAGATGGTGATAATGCAGGATTCATTCATATGGGAATGGATTATCTGGCAGCAGATGTGGTTGTTAAAGATGGTAAGATGGACGTGTATGCGGTAAAGGGCGTGCAGCAGTTTGACTGTGACCAGGCTTACACTAAGGAGACAAGAGAACTGCTTGCTTCATACGATAATCTTAAGGAAATATATTTCAGATACACAGTTAAGAAGACAGGAACTAAAGACCATGTTGAAGCAGGACTTCCTGTTAAGGCAGCACCTGTTGAGACAGTAACAATAGAGATAAGCACAGACGGAAAAGAATATACCAACCCTGTTTCCGTTATTGCTAAAGCCGGAAGATGGGTTGGCGTAAAGAGTGGTGTATATGTATCACACGATAATTCTGTCAAGAACGAAAACAAAGGTTTCGTGACAGTAGATTATGTAAGATACGGCCGTTAAATATTCTTAATGTTTTTCTTAGCCCACAATTCAAGGGCTTTCGCATTATTGGAAATGCAGTCGAGGGATTCAAGTATTTTCTTGAATTCCTCCTGCTCACCAATATCAACCTGACCATCAGCAGAGATATTGATAATAGAAGCACGCAGATTTTCAATATCGTTCAGAGAACCAAGCATTTTTAAAGATAATCTGTCAAATGAATTAATCTCAACTTCCTTCATTGTAAGCCTTCCAATCGGACATTCACTTGAGCAGTAATTATAGCAGAGTTCAGGGGCATTGTAGCATTTTGCCATAGATACGACTTCGTCTGCATAAGGTGTGACATTGCCAAGCTCGATTCTTGCAAGTCTTGTTCTGTCTATTCCAATGACATCAGATGCTGCTTCACGGCTTTCAAATTCAGCATTTTCCTGTGCAGCAGAAAATCTTGCCTGATAATATCTGTTATCAGATGCTTTAGTTGCTTTTTTCATAATTAAAAATTCTCCCTTTAGTATACTGTTGCATAATATATTTAGTAAAATACATGATCTCCGATGACGGTTCCGCCTACATCGACAGAGCTGTCATATACATGGAAATATAATGCATTAATGTTAATATAACCGTTAAGCACATCAATGGCTGCCTGGGTGCAGGCTGCGTTGGCGCCTCTTGCAAGTACTATGGCAAAACGTCCGCTGGCAACAGGTGAAAACTGGTATGGTGCATATATTACACCGCTTATGCTGTTGGCAAAGCGAGGATCTGCAACCCTGTTGATGACAACGCTTCCTACGGCACATTTGCCCTCATATGACTGGTTGCCGGCTTCACATTCAATAATTGCTGCGAGCATTGCTACATCTTCAGCGGTATGGTTCTTAAGAACGTTGTTAAGTGCATCCTGGTCAACCATTGCAGAGCCAGAAGATGAATTACCACCTGTGTTGCCGGAATTGTTAGAGTTATTAGCTTTGTCGGCCTCCTCCTGAGCTTTTCTTGCTGCCTCAAGGGCCTCCATTTCACGGCGCTGGCGCTCTAACATTTCCTGTTCAATCTGTTTCTCATATTCGAGTGCAAGAGCTTCGGCATCAGATATGCTGTCACTTGTAGTGTCAAGGTCTGTCTGACACTGTGAAAGAAGAGCGGCGAAATTATCAGCCTCGCGGGCAGCGTCCTCTTTAAGAGTAACAAGTTCAGCCATTTCTTCTTCAAGCTTTGCCTGAGTTTCTTTAAGAGCAGTCAGAAGGTCGCTTAATTCCTGCATCTTCTGATGGTCATAATTAGAAATCTGCTGGATATATTCTGACTTGGATAAAAGGTCAGAAAGGCTTTCTGCTGACAGAAGCGTTGAAAGGATAGTAGCATTATTATTCTCATACATAAACTGTATACGAAGCTTCATTGCAGCATATTGTCTGTCAATTTCTTCCTGCATATTAGCGATATCTTCAGTAGAGCGGTCAATTTCAGTCTGTTTGGCGTTGATTGCATCTTCAATTGAAGCAATTTTTTCACCGGAAGCGGACAGCTTCTCGTTAAGCTCTCCGTATGATGCATTGAGTTCACTCTGTTTATTTCTTAATTCTTCAAGCTGCTTGTTGACAGCATCGAGGTCATCTTGTGTATCAGCCATCAACTGGTCCGGGTAAGCAAAGAATGGAACTGCAAATGTAGTTGCCATAATAAATACAAGACCAGCGGCTGTTAATTTCTGTAATCTAAATCTGATAAAATGTTTCACATAGACTCCTGATAATAATTATATTTTTATAAACAAAAAACAATATTAGTATAAAATGTGCGGGAATAAATTGCAAGTTGTGGTTTTTATGGTGTATATTAAATTTCGGAAATAAATTGGGGTTAGCCAGCCTCTATTATTATAGCTATATTCCCACAGCAGTTTCTGACTATAGCATATGCTCTCAGGAATCCTGCGCTTAGTGGAACTAAATGCCGCTATATACAAAGTTTATTACGGTGCGTCAAATCAAACGCGCTTCGCTTGAACGAGATTTGACACACCGACCTTATGTATATAGCGGCATTAACTTCCACACAGCTCGGATTATTCGAGCATATGCTATAGTCAGACACCGCAGTGGGGATACACACAGTATTAAAGGCTGGCTAACCCCAATAAAAACCCGAATAAAATAGAAGGAGTATCCTATGCTTGAATTAAATGATATAAAAAAGGATTATGTGTCCGGGTCTGCTACTGTGAGTGCTTTGAAGGGCATTAATCTTAGGTTCAGGGACTGCGAGTTCGTATCCATTCTTGGACAGTCCGGTTGTGGTAAGACTACCATGCTTAACATTATAGGCGGACTTGATAAGTATACGAGCGGAGACCTTAAGATTAATGGAGTATCAACTAAGAATTATAAAGACAGAGACTGGGATTTTTACAGAAATAACTCTATTGGTTTCGTATTCCAGAGTTACAATCTGATTCCACACCAGACTGTTTTATCTAATGTAGAGCTTGCACTTACACTTTCAGGTGTATCTAAAGCTGAGAGAAAGAAAAGAGCAATAGAGGCACTTGAGAAGGTTGGACTTGGTGAGCAGATTCACAAGAAGCCTAACCAGATGTCGGGAGGACAGATGCAGAGAGTTGCCATTGCAAGAGCACTTGTAAATGATCCTGATATCCTGCTTGCCGATGAACCTACAGGAGCACTTGATACAGAGACAAGTATCCAGATTATGGAGCTTTTAAAGGAGATATCCAAGGACAGACTTATAATCATGGTAACTCACAATCCGGAACTTGCTAAAGATTATTCTACAAGAATAGTCAGATTATTAGACGGTGTGATAACTGATGATTCTAATCCATATTCGCAGGAAGAGATGGAAGCTGATATTAAGGCAAAAGAGGCTGGTAAGGTCAAGACATCAGAAAAGAAGACTAAGAAGTCAGGAAAGAAGCAGAAGACATCTATGTCGTTCTTTACTGCACTTTCACTGTCATTCAATAACCTGATGACTAAGAAAACAAGAACGATTCTCACAGCATTTGCAGGAAGCATAGGAATTATCGGTATTGCAATGATTCTGTCTATCTCTAATGGTATCCAGTTATACATTGACAGGGTTCAGAGGGATACGCTTTCAAGCTATCCTATAACGCTTCAGGCAGAATCTATTGATATAAGCAGTATGGTTTCAAGCATGACAGGCAATTCGGATTCAGAAGAGCATGAGGATAAGACTAAGATATATTCTAACGATATCATGGGCGACATGATTAATACCATGGTAAAGGAAGTTAAGAGCAATAACCTGTCTGAGTTTAAGAAATACATTGAGAATGGCGGCTCTGACATTAAGTCATATGTGAGTGATATTCAGTATTCATATGATGTTCCCCTTAACATTTATATGAAGGATACTTCTAATGGCGTTGAGCAGTTAAACCCAAGTACAATGTTTGACTCAATATATGGTGAGGGTGCTACAAGCACATCTTCTTCAATGTCGTCTGGAATGGGTATGGGAATGTTTTCTAACAGCAGCGTGTGGAAACAGCTTTTAGGAAACCAGCAGGTGCTTGACGAGCAGTATGATGTACTTGCAGGACACTGGCCTGAGAATTTCAACGAGGTTGTGCTTGTTGTAGATAAGAATAACGAGGTTGATGACTATACACTTTATTCATTAGGACTTAAAGACCCTGAGGAAGTAAGAACACTGTTTAAGAAAATGATGGTTGGTGAATCCTACGAGACAGAAAAGGACACAAGCTATACATTTGACCAGATACTTGATACAGAGTTTAAGCTTGTTATGCCTACAGACATGTATAAGTACAATGATGTAACTGGTACATGGGATGACTACAGCAAAGATGATAAGTTTATGACAAATGTTGTAAACAATGGAACTGATATCAAGGTATGTGGAATAATCAGACCAAATGATGATGCAGTCAGCACTTCAATTTCAAGTGGAATCGGTTATACAGCAAAGCTTACTGAGTACATCATTGATGAGGTAAAGAACAGCGAGATAGCAAAGGCACAGCTTGCTGATACAAGCGTTGATGTGTTTACAGGAGTGCCATTTGACAATGACAAGAATACAGAGATTACAATGGACGATGTAAATGCATACATGGCAACACTTTCACCAGAGGAAAGCGCCCAGATGCAGGCGATGACAAGTGGAATGAGCGATGACCAGATATTACAGCTTTTCTCAGCGTCATTAAAGGCAAGAACAACAGACGCAACATTAGACAGCAACAAGTCAAAGCTTGGAATTACAGACCTTGACACACCATCACAGATTGATATATATGCAACTGATTTTGATTCAAAGGAAAAGGTTCAGGATATTATCAAGGATTACAACAAATCACAGCAGGACGATGGCAAGGAAGAAAATGTTATTAACTATACAGATTATGTAGGAATAATGATGTCATCAGTAAGTACAATTATTAATGCAATCTCTTATGTATTAATAGCATTTGTTGCAATATCACTTATAGTTTCTTCAATAATGATAGGTATTATCACATACATTTCAGTACTTGAAAGAACTAAGGAAATCGGTGTATTAAGAAGTATCGGAGCTTCCAAGAAAGATGTTTCAAGAATATTCAATGCAGAGACACTTATCGAGGGCTTTGTTTCGGGAGCACTTGGTATTATTGTTACATTACTGCTGTGTATTCCTGCAAATGCGATAATCAAGCACCTTACAGATATTTCCAATGTTGCACAGCTTCCTGTTGCAGGTGGAGTAATACTTATAATAATAAGCATGTTCCTCACATTTATCGCAGGACTTATCCCTGCAAAGCTTGCAGCTAAGAAAGACCCGGTTGTTGCATTAAGAAGTGAATAATGTCTTTACTTTAAAACTTCACTGTGTTAAAATTTCATAGTAATAAACCAATACTATTTTTGGAAAATTGGGGTGGATAATTATGAATAATAAGTTAAAGACACCGGCTGTTGAGCAGCTTTTTCAGGCAATATTAAGCCTTAAGGATTTAGATGAGGCATATGATTTCTTTGAAGATGTATGCACGATTAATGAGATATTATCATTGTCACAGAGATTCGAGGTTGCCAAGATGTTAAGAGAGCACAGGACATACCTTGATATCGCAGAAAAGACGGGTGCGTCAACTGCGACAATCAGCAGGGTAAACCGCTCGCTTAATTATGGCAATGACGGGTATGACAGAGTATTTGAAAGACTTGGCATGCTTGAGGAAGCACCGGAAGATAATAAGTAATATAAGAATAAGCAATTAATAAGTAATATAAAAGGGAACTGTCAAAATTAAATGGCGGTTCCCTTAATTGCTGTTATAGATTATTTTTTCTTGTCTGATTTCTCAGTTTTCTCAGGCTGTGCCGGAGTGTGCTTTGCTGTGTAATCATCAATCAGACTTTCAATCATGTTCTTCTTCATGTATACATCAAAGCTTAAAAGGCATACAAGACTGAAGAACTGTAAGAATTCCCTGTCATCATCATCTTCCACATCTGCAAATGCGTTGCTTGCCTGCTCTGACTTGGCGAATATATCCTTGGATAATGGTCTTGCAAGTGAAGATTCCATTGAGAATATCTCTTTATAGATGTAGTCCAGATCAGGCTTGGAACCTTCGTCAAAGAATTTCTCAGTGAGAGGGTTAAGCATTTTCTGGATATCACTTATTGAAAGGATATTCTTGAAGTAATAGATAAATGTAAGGATGTATATATGTTCCTTAGAGTACTTCTTCTTCACTGGTGATGGCAGCAGATTGTTCTTGGCATAGTTATTAATCATTGTCTTGGTTAATACTTTGTCATCATCAGTGCGCTTGGAATCATGAAGATGTTCATACATAAATGTTGTAACCTGGTCCATGTACAGATTGATGTTAGGTACATCACCAGGCTTAATATAGTTAAGAGCGGACATATCTTTAAGAATACCGCCCATAAGCTCTTTGATATCGTTGTTCATATGTTCCTCATTCCTTTTAAAATATGTATTCATAAGAGAATACATTTATAATAATGCTTAAGCTATATTATATAGTTTTTAAAACCACATTTCAAGTGGGAATAACATAATGAACTTTAGCATAGTGTAATGTGCACAATATGATATTTTAATATTTATTAGAAGAATATAAAATATGTTCAGAAGGAGCAAATTTTCGTGACTTTTTACTCCTGATATATTATAATTAAAAAGGTTTTTAAGAATTCTGGGAGACAGAATTCGGATGCACCAGAGGGTGATATGTGCCAGAAAGCGGCATAGGAATGGAGGATTATTATGGGTATTTTAACAAGATTCAAGGACATTATGAGCGCTAACATCAATGCACTTCTTGATAAGTGTGAAGATCCAGAGAAGATGATTGACCAGTACATGAGAAATCTTGAAAGTGATCTTGGCAAGGTTAAGGCAGAGACAGCTTCAGTTATGGCTGAAGAGACAAGATGCAAGAGAGAACTGGATGCATGCACAGCAGATATTGCAAAGTATCAGTCATATGCAGAGAAAGCTCTTCAGGCTGGCAATGAGGCAGATGCAAGAACATTCCTTGAGAAGAAACAGCAGTTAGTTTCTAAGCAGGCTACATTACAGCAGACATATAATATTGCAGCAGACAATGCAGCTAAGATGCGTCAGATGCATGATAAGCTCTGCAAGGATATCCAGTCTCTTGAAGCAAGAAGAGATGCAGTTAAGGCTAAGGTTGCAGCAGCCAAGGCTCAGGAGAGAATCAATAAGGTTGGTTCAAGCGTTAACAGCGTTGGAACAAGCATGGACGCATTTAATAAGATGGAAGCTAAGGCTGACAAGATGCTTGATCAGGCTAATGCTATGGCAGAGCTTAATCAGACACAGCTTGAGGCAGATGTTGACAGTCTTGCAGCTAAGTATGATGCAGAGCCAGCTAATACAGCAGTTGATGATGAATTAGCAGCACTTAAGGCTCAGATGGGATTATAATTCGACACTGCATTTATAATTAGATAAGCAATACATAGATATAGATAAGGAGAGGGAATATGGGATTATTCAAAGGGCAGTTTGCCAACGTAGTTGAATGGGAAGAGTACAGAGATGACATAATTTTCTGGAAATGGACCAACAGAGAAATCAAGAAAGGCAGTAAGCTGATTATCCGCGCCGGCCAGGATGCAATCTTTATGTATAATGGTAAGATTGAAGGTATCTTTAAGGACGAGGGAAGCTTTGATATTGAATCACAGATTATTCCATTCTTATCAACACTTAAGGGATTTAAGTTCGGATTCAACAGCGGAGTAAGAGCAGAAGTATTATTTGTTAATACTAAGGAATTCACAGAAAAGTGGGGAACTAAGAATCCTATTCTTATTCCAACACAGACACTTCCAGGTGGTATGCCAATAAGAGCTTTCGGTAACTTCTCATTTGCAGTATCTGATTACATTACGCTTATAGACAAGGTAGCAGGTGTAAAGCAGATGTATACTGTAGCAGATGTTAAGGAAAGAATATCAGCAGTTCTTGACCAGCTTCTTATGAAGTGGATTTCTAAAGAAGGCAAGGATATGTTTAATCTTCAGGCTAATGCTTATGATATCTCAGCTGGTATTAAGACAGATCTTGATATGGAGATGAGCAAGTTAGGAATAACAATAACAAGCTTTACTATCTCAAGCTTCTCTTATCCGGAAGAGGTTCAGAAGATGACTAATAAGGCAGCTTCTCAGGCAATGGTTGGAGATATGAACAGATATACTCAGATGGCTATGGCTGATAATATCGGCAATTCAAGAGGCGGTTCGAATATAGCCAGTGATATGATGCAGCTCCAGATGGGAATGCAGGTTGGTCAGCAGATGATGAACAGCATGAACAATGCCATGAATAACATGAATTCTAATCAGACAAATGGTATGAATCAGAATGTGGGCGTGTCAGGCGGTGGAGTACCTAAGTTCTGCCCTAACTGCGGAACACCAACTAATGGTGCCAACTTCTGTTCTAATTGTGGAACAAAGCTTGCATAATCTGAATATTAATCAGATGTGAACTTAATAAATAACAATCAGGGATGTTGTCATATTTGCTTGGCAACATCCCATTGTTTTTGTATAATGTGAAAGTCGGTAAGGATTAAAGTGGATATAGAATTCACATTTGTATAAAGGTGGGTATATGAGATTAGAAGATTTGAATGACAGCCAGAAAAGGGCAGTTAAATATACAGACGGCGCGCTGCTTATTATTGCCGGAGCAGGCTCTGGAAAGACGCGCGTGCTTACGAACAGAATTGCATATTTAATAGAAGAATGCGGGGTAGACCCATATAATATTATGGCTATCACATTTACTAATAAAGCTGCAAGAGAGATGAAGGAGCGAGTTGAGACTACTGTGACACAGGGCGCAGGAGCTGTATGGGTAAGTACATTCCACTCAACATGCGTGAGAATTTTAAGAAGATACATAGACAGAATTGGATACGATAATAACTTTACGATATACGATACGGACGATCAGAAGTCTGTTATCAAGGATATCTGTAAGAAGATGAATATAGATACCAAGATGTTAAAAGAGCGTGCAATTATGAGTAAGATTTCATCTGCCAAAGATGAGTTAAAGACTCCTGATGAGTTTGAGCTTGAGGCAGGCAACGACTATAATCTTAGAAGAATTGCGGGTGTATACAGGGAATACCAGAAGGCACTCAAGCTTAACAATGCGCTTGATTTTGATGATCTGATATTCAAGACAGTTGAGCTGTTCCAGAGTGACGCAGAGGTGCTTGAGCATTATCAGGACAGATTCAGATATATAATGGTTGACGAGTATCAGGATACTAATACATCGCAGTTTAAGCTGGTTGCAATGCTTGCAGCCAAGTATGGCAATATATGTGTGGTTGGTGATGATGACCAGTCAATATATAAGTTCCGTGGAGCAAACATTTATAATATTCTTAACTTTGAAAATGTATTCACAGGCGCTAAGGTCATAAAGCTTGAGCAGAATTACCGTTCAACACAGACTATTCTTAATGCTGCAAATGCGGTTATAAGTAATAATGTCGGCAGAAAGAGCAAGTCACTCTGGACTGATAACGGAGAGGGCGAGAAGGTTAATTATACTCTTTATGAGAATGGATATGATGAGGCTGAGGGCGTTGCAAGCGGTATCGCAGAGTATGTAAGAGACGGATGGAATTATAATGATGTTGCCATTCTTTACAGAACCAATGCACAGTCGAGAGCTTTGGAAGAGAAGCTGATGATTCATAATATTCCATATAAGATATATGGCGGACAGAACTTCTATCAGCGAAAAGAAATCAAGGATATTCTTGCTTATCTGAAAACTATTGATAATGGTCTTGACGGTCAGGCGGTTAAGCGAATTATTAATGTTCCTAAGAGGGGAATTGGTAATACTACAATTGACAGACTGCAGGAATATGCAGATTTTAATGATATTACGTTCTGGGAAGCACTTGTCAATGCAAAGGATATTGACACAATAAAGAATGCGGCGCTTTCCAAGTTAGAGCCATTTGTTGATTTGATTGGAAGACTGCGTGCCAAGGAAGAATTCATGTCTTTGAAGGAGCTTGCTGAGGCTGTAATTGAGGACACTGGATATATTGAGAGCCTGTCACAGAATGAGACTGTTGAAGAGGTTGAGGCAAGACGCGAGAATCTGGATGAATTCATTAATAAGGTTGTAAGTTACGAGGAAGGTTGTAAGGAAGCAGGCGAAGAGCCTACACTTTCAGGTCTGCTTGAAGAGGTTGCCTTAATAGCGGATATTGATAATCTTGATGAGTCAGAGCCTCATGTAATGCTGATGACACTGCACAGTGCGAAAGGTCTGGAGTTCCCAATTGTGTATATGACAGGAATGGAGGACGGACTTTTCCCAAGTTATATGACAATTGTTTCAGATGATTCAACAGAGATTGAGGAAGAGAGAAGACTGTGCTATGTTGGAATAACAAGAGCAGAGAAAATACTTAATCTTACAAGTGCCAAGTCGCGTATGGTGCGTGGTGAGACACAGATGAACAAGGTTTCAAGATTTATTAATGAAATTCCTAAGGAATATATGCACATAGAAAACAATTCCAGTGGGTATGCTAAAGGCAGGATTGCATATGGCGGTACATCAGATGAGCCTGATACAACAGGCATTAACATGCGTGCTACAGCCAGATCTATTCTCAGCAGCTACGGAAGTGGCACACCAGGCGGAAGAGCAGCAGGAACATATGGTTCAAGAAAGGTTAAGATAAATGGCAGTTCTAATCCGGGCTTCGGAAAAGATCCTATGGAATTATTTGACCTTAAGAAACCAGAAAAGAGAAAGACTCCGGCAGATTCTGTAAGGAGTGCTTATGCAGGAGTGCCTACAAGAAGTGGCTTATCTTCAAGGAATGTAATAGGTGCTGCAAAATCTTCCGGAGGACTTGGCTACAGTGTCGGTGATATGGTAAGCCATGTGAAATTCGGCGAGGGAAAGGTACTTGCGATAGAAGATTCAGCAAGAGACTATATGGTAACAGTTGAATTCGCAGAGTACGGTCAGAAGAAAATGCTGGCAGGATTTGCCAGACTTAAAAAACTGTAATGACAAATGTTTAACGCTATGCTATAATACATTTATTAAATCCGTGGTCTGAAAGGAGATATTGTTATGAGTAAAGACAAATTAGATGAGCTTATTGCAGCTACTAAATTAGGAGAATTTATTAGCAAGAAGGAAGAAGAAGATAAGAAATGCTGCAAGAAATGCAGCACAGTTATCATAGCTGTTCTTGCTATCGTTGGTGCAGTTGCAGCAGTTGCTGGTATCGCTTATGCTGTATACAGATATTTTACACCAGATTATTTGGATGACTTCGATGATGAGGATTTCGAAGACGAAGATTTTGATGATGATTTCGAGGATGAAGACATCGAGAAATAATCAATGTAAAATGAATTAGATTAATAGTGAGTTGTATGAAAGCCACAGCCGGCAAGATATGTCCGAAAGGATATGTCAGCGGTTGTGGCTTTTTTAGTGTGCAATATTTTATTATTTCTTAATTGACATTGTATAGCTGATAGTGTTATATTACTCAACCCTGTCATTAAGCAAAATTTAAGGGGATGAAAGGACATCAGGGATTTATGACATTTTATCAGGAGTTACAGTTAAGCTCGGCTGGTTCAAAACAGCTTATTAAGAAAACACAGGATTCTAAAGAGAAAAGAAGACATATTCTTATATATAATTTTAAGGTATATCTGGTTATGATATTCTGCGTTGCAGTTGTTACAGTATTCAGTAAGCTGCTAGGGAATAATAACAGCGTTGTCGGAGTTACAGTGCTTCTTGCGGTGCTGGTATTAAGACAGGCGGATTTCGGAATTAAGACATCACACGGTTTGATTTCTATAATGGGAATATATGCGATATTGATAGCAGGGCCGAGGATTTCCAATATGGTACCGCCAGTTGCTGCATTTGTAATAAATGTTGTGTGTATTATGCTTCTTATGATAATGGGCTGCCACAATGTAATTATGTACAATCATTCAACTTTCGTTCTTGGGTATCTTCTGCTGCAGGGATATGATGTCACAGGGCATGAATATGTGATGAGAGTTGTGGGATTGCTTGCTGGAATGGTTATCTGCATGATTATTTTCTATAAGAATCAGAAGAACAGACCATACAGAAGAACTTTCTGGGATCTGTTTAAGGAGTTTAATATTAATTCGGCGAGAACGAGATGGTATATTAAGCTTACATTTATCGTATCAAGTGCTATGCTGGTTGTTTCACTGATGGGGCTGCCTAGAGCTATGTGGATTGGAATTGCGTGTATGTCGGTGTGTCTGCCATTTTCTAAAGATGTGGATAAGAGGATTGGCAGCAGGGCATTGTTTAATGTGGTTGGCTGTGCGATTTTTGCAGTGATGTATATAGTTCTGCCGGAATCAATGTATCCATACATAGGCATGATAGGCGGTATCGGAGTTGGATATTCGGCGGGTTATGCATGGCAGACGGCTTTCAATACATTTGGTGCACTATCAATTGCTTCGGGACTTTTTGGAATGCCTTATGCAGTTGCACTCCGTATTGGACTAAATGCTGCAGGAGCAGCTTATACATGGCTGTGCGACAAGGTATTCGACAGAATACATGCTGCGGTGCAGGCAAAGAATGTCAGTGTGGCGGAGTAAATGTGACTACTATACTTTAGCACATTTTTCTGATAAAATTATATAAGGTATGCCGTTATGTGAATATGTGCTGCCAGAAACTATGAATATGTTAATAACAGGCACAATTCATGTGCGGAATGGAGTATAGATTGAAAAAAGGAAGCGTATACGAAGGTAAAGTTGAAAAGGTTGATTTCCCAAACAAGGCGACAGTATGGGTGACAGATGAGGACGGACAAAAGGAAAAGGCAATCGTTAAGAATGCAATTCCAGGTCAGACTGTCAGATTCTGCGTGAACAAGAAAAGAAAGGGATACTGCGAAGGCAGACTTATGGAAGTTGTTGAGAAGAGTCCGCTTGAAACTAACCAGGCATGTCCACATTTTGGCAAATGCGGTGGCTGCACTTACCAGACAGTTGCTTATGAGGAACAGTTAAAGATTAAGAGCGCGCAGGTGGAAAAGCTTCTTAGCGAAGTTGTAGAGGGTGAGCTTCCATTTGAGGGGATAATCGGAAGTCCGGTCACAGAGGAATACCGCAATAAGATGGAGTTTTCATTTGGTGATGAGTACAAGGACGGACCGCTTGCACTCGGACTTCACAAACGAAACAGCATGTATGATATCGTTCCGGTTACAGAATGTAAGATTATTGATGAGGATTACAGAAGGATTCTTACATGCGTTCAGGACTATGCAATCGAGAAGGAGCTTCCTTTCCAGCATAAGATGAGTCACGAGGGGTATCTTCGCCATCTTCTTGTGAGAAAGTCAGTAAAGACAGGTCAGATTCTTGTAGATATTGTTACAACAACTCAGGTTGAGCATGATTTCACAGAGCTTGTAAACCGCCTGACAGCAATCGAATACAAAGGAACTCTTACAGGCGTCCTTCACACATTTAACGACAGCCTTGCAGACGCAGTAATTAATGAAAGAACTGAGCTTCTGTATGGTCAGGATTATATTGAGGAGGAGCTTCTTGGACTGCGTTTCAAGATAACTCCGTTCTCATTCTTCCAGACTAATTCTCTTGGCGCGGAGGTGCTTTACTCTAAGGCGAGGGAGTATGTGCTTTCTGGGGGATTTGGGGAAGTGTCTGGAGCTGTTAGTGCTGCGGGAAATGTCGATGTTCAGGGAAATGTTGGCGGAAAGCCGGTTATATATGACCTTTATACAGGTACGGGTACGATTGCGCAGATGTTATCTCCAGTTGCCAGCAAGGTCATCGGTGTTGAGATTGTTGCAGAAGCTGTTGAGGCTGCAAAGAAGAATGCAGCCCAGAATGGTCTTACTAACTGTGAATTTATTGCAGATGATGTCTTAAAGGCACTTGATAATATTGAGATTAAGCCTGATTTTATCGTACTTGATCCACCTCGTGACGGAATCCATCCTAAGGCACTTGAAAAGATTATTGATTATGGTGTTGACAGAATGGTGTATATTTCATGCAAGCCTACGTCACTTGCCAGAGACCTTGTTACTTTGCAGGAGAGAGGGTATAAGGTGGAGAAATGCTGTTGTGTTGATATGTTTCCTAATACGGGGCATGTGGAGACGGTGTGTCTGTTGGGTAGAAAAGATATATAAAACATCAACCATTTATCTGATATTTCAGTAAGATAATTAAAAGGGGGATTTTGTTTGAAAAAGAAGAAAGACGAAGTAACAATTCGTTCCAGTGCAGCAGAATATCTGACGTATGTTGCTTCTGTTGGTGAACAGCAGGATAGTGTTGAAATGCGCTACGAGGATGAGAATATATGGCTGACACAGAAGATGATGGCCACATTGTATGATGTGGATGTACGGACGATTAATGAACACATAAAAAAGATATATTTAGACTCGGAACTTGATGAAGATACAACTATCCGGAAATTCCGGATAGTTCAAACAGAAGGCTCTCGTCAGGTTGCTCGTGATACAAAGCATTATAATCTTCAGATGATTATTGCCGTAGGCTTTAAGGTCAATTCCGAGCGAGCGGTGCAGTTCCGCAAATGGGTGAATCAGATTGCAAAGGACTATACCATCAAAGGCTGGGTCATGGACGATGAAAGGTTAAAAAGAGGAACTTATCTGACAGAAAAGTACTTTGATGAGCAGTTAGAGCGTATTCGTGAAATACGGGCTAGCGAAAGAAAGTTTTATCAGAAAATTACAGACATTTATGCTACTGCAATAGATTATGATAGAAATTCAGCTACAACAAAGAGATTTTATGCTACTGTTCAGAATAAGATGCATTTTGCGGTTCATGGACATACGGCATCAGAGCTGATTGTAGAAAGAGCAGACCATACCAAAGAACATATGGGATTAACAACATGGGCAGATGCTCCAGATGGCAAGATTAAGAAAAGCGATGTTACAATTGCTAAAAACTATTTAAGTCAGGATGAAATGAAACAATTGAATCGTATGGTTACTGCGTATTTAGATTTTGCTGAAAATATGACACTGAGGCATATTCCATTGACTATGGAGGACTGGGAGAAACGTCTTAATAGTTTTATTGAAATGTTTGATTATGGAATATTGCAGGATTCAGGAAAGGTGTCTGCTGAGATTGCAAAGCTTCATGCTGAGACCGAGTTTGAGAAATATCGTGTCATTCAGGACAGATTGTTTATGTCTGATTTTGATAAATATATGTTGGAATTAGAGAAAAGTACTAAGAAATAAGAATATGATTCAGTGGGATGATGAAGTTGCTGGGACAAATTAATTAACAAGAGGGGTTTGCCATGAATTTTGAATGGATTGATTTTTATACAGAATTTGCAACCAAATTATTGGTATTTAAAGATAATAGAGAAGAATTAATACATAAAATATATAGTATTTATGACAATATAGGTATAAGTGTTCCCAAGTTGGAGAAAGATAATGAAATTACAGACATTGATCCGTTCACTGTATTCGGGCTGTTTAATAAAGGTATAACTAATAATAACCGTATATTAATTCTTAAGGGAATTGCTTCAGAATTTCAAATATCCGCAAAGGTACCGGATAATTTTGATGGGGTTCCGGTATTAAATAATTTAAAAGCTACATTCTATAGTTTTATAGATGAAAGAAATGATAGTGATATAGATAATATATGGGGATTATTTGAGGCTGCAATAAATTTCTCGGAATCAGATACTAAAGAAAATCGTGAAAAGTTTATAGAGTATTACAATATAGTGCATGAACAGAGATGTATTAAATGGAATATAACAATTGGATTATATTGGATACGACCATATACATTTATTAACCTTGATTCTAGAAATCGCTGGTATATGATAGATACCAATAATATGCCAGATGAATTTGTAACTGCTATAAATAAAAAATTAAATAAAGTTCCATATGCAGAAGAATATCTTGAGATAAGAGATATATGTCAAAAAACATTTGAATCACCAGAATGTAAATATAAATCTTTCCCAGAATTATCATATTATGCATGGATAGAATCTGAAAGAGTAAATAAAGAATTAAAATCAGAAGATAAAAAAGCATCTAAGGCTTACTTTTTAAGATGGTTCAAACCATTGATACAGGCATTACGGGATTTAGGCGGTTCAGGTACACCTGCACAGGCAAGACAAAAAATTGTAGAAAATGAAAAGCTTACAGATGAAGAGATAAGCATTAAAAGAGGTAAAAATAATGCCAATAAATTTGAAAATGAAGTGGCATTTGCAAGAAGCTATCTGGTAAAAACAGGATATATTGATAAAAGTGTCTATGGTATATGGACACTTACTGATGCAGGAAAAAATGTAGAAATGACAGACGAATTAGCGTCGGAAATATTTAAAAATGTTGTTGCAGATACACAGAAGAGAAGAAAAGATGATGAAAATACATTTTCTGATAGTGATGTAGATACAGTGCACTATTGGCTTTATACCCCTGGGCAGGGAGCTGAGAAATGGAAAGAGTGCTGTGATAGAGAAGTTATGCTTCTGGGTTGGGGTAAAATAGGAGATTTAGAAATATTTAATACCAAAGATGAAATAAAGCAGCAACTTAAGCAGGTATATGGCAATGAAAGTTCTTACATAAATTTATCTAATACATTATGGCAGTTTGCTCATGATATTAAAATAGGAGATATAATTTTTGTTAAGAAAGGAAATAGCAGTGTTATTGGAAAGGGTATAGTAGAATCTGATTATAGTTATGATTCAGATTGTGACAGTGAATATAGAAATGTTAGAAAAATCAATTGGATAAATGAAGGGTTATGGTCAGTTCAGCAGAAATTGCCACAAAAAATGCTGGCAGATATTACTCCATATACTGATTTAGTGCAGGAATTAGATTCTTTATTTGAAAATATTGATGAAGATGAAAAGGAAATTGTATATCCTGAATATACAAAAACAGATTTCTTAAAAGATGTGTATATGTCAGAGGAAGACTATAATAGATTAACAGGGATTCTTTGTAATAAAAAGAATATAATTTTACAGGGAGCACCTGGTGTAGGTAAAACATATGTAGCAAAAAGACTGGCATATTCCATAATGGGATTTAAAGATGTTGAGCGTGTAATGATGGTTCAGTTTCACCAGAGTTATTCATATGAAGATTTTATTATGGGATTTCGACCAACACGTTCTGGATTCGAATTAAAAAAAGGAGCATTTTATAATTTCTGTAAGAAAGCAGAGATAGATAGTGACAGTGATTACTTTTTCATTATAGATGAAATAAATAGAGGAAATCTCAGCAAGATATTTGGTGAGTTATTTATGCTGATTGAAAAAGACAAACGTGGAAGTGAATTGCAGCTTTTATATTCAGATGAAAAATTTGCAGTACCTAAAAATGTTTATATTATTGGAATGATGAATACAGCTGACAGAAGTCTTGCAATGCTTGATTATGCGCTTCGAAGAAGATTTGCATTTTTTGATATCAAACCAGGATTTGATACAGAAGGGTTTATTAAATACAAAAAATCAATTAAAAACGATAAATTTGATAAACTTATCAATTGTGTTCAGAATTTAAATAAAGCTATTTTAGCAGATGAATCTTTAGGAGAAGGATTCTGCATTGGACATAGCTATTTTTGTAATTTAAAACAAGAAGATGTTAATGAACAATGGTTATATGGAATAGTTGAATATGAGCTTATTCCATTGCTAAAAGAATATTGGTTTGATGAATCAGGCAAAGTACATGATTGGAGCGAGAAATTAAGGAGCGCAATTAGGTGATACCAATACAGAATATATATTATATGCTTTCATATTCGTTTAGTGTATTGAATGAACAGGGGTATAAAAGCATTGCTACAGAAAAATTTGATAATATTGCAGAACTTATGGCAGCAATATTGGCAAAAGGTATTGCAACGCAATTAAAACGCGGATTACAAAAAGAATACATTGGAAGAACAGAAACGCTTTCATTACTGAGAGGAAAGATAGAGGTTTCTGAGTCTGTAAAAACTCAGACGATGTTAAAGGGTCAGATGGTATGTTCATATGATGAGTTTTCAGTAAATGGATTGATGAATAGAATTTTAAAGTCAACAGTATATTTGCTTTTAAAGTCAGATATTTCGGCTAAAAGAAAAAAAGAATTAAAAAAACTTATGGTATTTTTTGCAGATGTTGAGTTGATTGATTTAAATACTGTTAATTGGAATATTCAATACAATAGAACTAATCAGACATATCAAATGATGATTTCTATATGTTATTTAGTTGTTAAAGGACTGCTACAAACCAATTCATATGGTAATACAAAACTAATGAATTTTATAGATGAACAGCGAATGTGCCATTTATATGAGAAATTTATTCTTCAATATTATAAGAAAGAATTTCCACAGCTTTCAGCAAATGCGTCACGAATATCATGGCAGCTGGATAATGGAGAGGATACTATGCTTCCAATTATGCAGAGTGATATTACATTGCAAAAAAATAATAAAGTCCTCATCATAGACGCAAAATATTATTCACATACAACTCAGGTGAAATATGACAAACATACACTTCATTCTAATAATTTGTATCAGATTTTTACATATGTAAAAAACAAAGATTATGAACTTAGACAGCAAAAACATGAAGTTTCAGGAATGTTGCTATATGCAAAGACAGATGAGGATATTCAACCAGATAATGTATATCAGATGAGTGGTAATCAAATATCAGTTAAAACATTGGATTTAAATTTACCATTTTCAGATATATCTAGACAATTAAATGATATAGTTAAAATGTATTTTGAATTGTAAACGGAAGATATATTCTTTTAAAATTTCCATAGCTCATATACGAAATTGTGTACCACGAAGAGATTTTACACGGTATCCAACAGAGATAATGACATAAAGGTTTAATAATCTACATGGTAAGTTTTTCCGTCAGTGGCAGTTGTTGTAAAATTTGCAACAACTGAATTTCGGGCTAATTCTCCCTCTTGAAATATTTTTTATGTGTCTGGAAATGGTTGATTTGTCGCTCTGAAACAGTTCAGCTATCTGGTCTAAAGAAAGCCATACAGTATCTTCATCAAAGGCCGTTTCTATTTTTGTTAAGCCATCTTATATGAAATTAAATTCAAAAAGAATTTCTAAAGTCACAATTTGTGACTTTAAATGGGAATTAGAATAATGCCGTAATATATAATTATATACAGTTTACAAAAATGCCGTTTATGGCAAAAAAATAAATGAAATAATTGCATCCATTGTATCCACGTTGACAGGAGCAAGAAGCCTCGTTATGATGATAATCATCTAAACAAAGTATCAAGATTTACCCAAGAAAGGAGTCCACATGCCAAGTTACATAATGGATTTAAGAAAGCTTGTAGGACACAGGACACTAATGCAGTGCGCCGCAAGCATAATAATAGTGAACGAAAAGAACCAGATTCTCTTAGGAAAGCGTACAGATAATCACAAATGGGGATATGCCGGAGGTTCTATTGAACTTGATGAGAAAGTGGAGGACTGTGCAAGAAGAGAGCTGTTTGAGGAGACAGGGCTTATCGCAGATGAGATAGAATTCTTTATGGTAAATTCCGGCCCGGAGGTGCATTATGTGTATCCGAATGGTGATGAGGTGTCTAATATTGAGATTATATATGTGTGCAGGAAATACCACGGAGAATTAAAGAGACAGGAAGAAGAGATTGAAGAATTGAAGTTTTTTAATATTGATGAAGTTGAGCTGGATAACATTTCACCACCGATAAGACCAGTGGTGAAACGCTTTATAGAGCAGAATTCTTAGCAAATGCTTAGAAGATGAAACACATTTTTTCTGAATTCAATAAGCCCTTCATCACGCATTTTTCCAAGTTCTTTGGAAAGAGCGGAACGGTCAACATTAAGATAATCTGCAAGCTGCTGGCGGTCGAATGGAATTATGAATTCCTGACTGCCAGCTTTTCTTGACTCATTAGACAGATATATAAGAAGTCTTTCGCGGATTGTCTTAGGTGATGTGCAGAATATCCGGTTTGACAGGGTAAGATTCTTCTGAATGGAAATGTGCAACAGATTGTTAAGGATTGTATCTTTAAAATGCGTATCTTTGAACTGAGAATCCATCAATTTATCCATATTAAGAAAAAGAATCACGCTTGTTTCAGAAGCAACCGCATCTACCATGAGTGGTTCGCCAGTCAGGGCATATGTTTCGGCAAATACATGTCCGGGAGTAATATTGCTCATGATGGCTTTGTTTCCCCACAAGTCGATGTATTCAATAGTTACCTGTCCTGATGCAACAATTCCAATCTCGTGTACAATGTCTGTTACATGATATATGAACGAATTCTTACGGAATTTTCTGGCACGCAAGAATCCTGCAGCGGTCATTTCTGATATTTCTGATTCGGTGATATCTTTAAATAATGCTGATTTAATAATTGCCATAAGCTCTCCTTTTTAAATATTTTTAAAATGTGGTTAAAACAACATATTTATTATGCACATTATATTATTCTTTAATCACGAAATCAATGAGAACACAGGAGGATTAAGTGATGATAAGAAGAGTTATTCATATTGATGAGGATAAATGTAATGGCTGTGGAGCGTGCGTGACAGCATGTCACGAAGGTGCAATCGGATTGGTTGACGGAAAGGCAAGACTTATGAGAGATGATTACTGCGATGGTCTTGGAGATTGTCTTCCACAGTGTCCTACAGGGGCAATTTCATTTGTAGAAAGGGAAGCAGCTGCATATGATGAGGCTGCGGTTCTTGCCAATAAAGCAGCGAAGGAGCAGGCGGCAAAACCTCATTTTTCAGGGTGTCCGGGAAGCATGATGAGACAGTTTAACAGAAACACACAGGCGAATGCAGCCCCGGTTGTGCCAGAATCCCAGCTTGGACAGTGGCCATGCCAGATTAAACTTGTGCCGGTCAATGCACCATATTTTGACGGAGCAAAGCTTTTAATTGCTGCAGATTGTACAGCATATGCATATGCCAATATGCATCAGGAATTCATGAAGGGAAAGATTACAATTATCGGCTGTCCTAAGCTTGATGATGTTGATTACAGTGAAAAGTTCACACAGATAATAAGTAACAATAATATTCAGAGTGTTACTATTGTGAGAATGGAAGTTCCATGTTGCGGAGGACTTGAGTATGCTGCAAAAACTGCATTACAGAACAGCGGAAAGTTCATTCCATGGCAGGTTGTAACAATATCAATTAACGGTAAAATCTTAGATTAACACAAAAAATCATAATTCTTAAGAAATCTAAAGATTTCTCATTCGTAGATATTTATTTTTGTATTTTAAGATACAGACATAAACATCAGAGGAGGAATCACTATGAAAAGATGGATAAAGAGTATATTTATTTTATGTATTGTGTGTATTATAAGTGTAGTGACGGTACTGGGCGTTAATATAACTAATAAGGAAGAAGTTTCAGGCGAGACAATTGGAATTAATACTATACCTGTGTATGCGGAAAGTAACTCAGAAAGTGACAGTAATTCAGATAATCAGTCTGTTGCAAATGTTGTATGCTGGGGTGATTCTATAACATATGGTTTAGGAAGTGGTGAGGCATATGTTGAAAATGAAGATGGCACACTTGATATATCAGACTGGGCATATACAGATGCGCTGGCATATTACACAGGACTGAATGTATATAATCTTGGTGTCTGTGGTGAAACCTCCTATGATATTGCCATGCGTCAGGGCGGCATTAAAATGTATATAGGTAAGTCAGTAACTGTTAAATCAGGAAAGAAAACAAGAGTGAGTATAGTGAACTCTGATGGTGATAGTGTTTTACTGGAAAATTTTAATGGATATGAGACAGATAATTCGGAAGTTGATAATCTTGTTTACATAGATGATGTTTTATATCAGTTATCTCTTAACAATGGTGCTGTATATATAAGCCTGTATGGAGACACAACGCAGAGTGTTAAGATTAAGAAAGGCACACAGGTTGTTACTAAGGCAGCGCATGATATGCAGACCGATATTCTCATAATAGAGATGGGAAGTAATGGCGGCTGGGACGATTACGACGAACTGATATCCCAGTATAAAGCCATGATTGCTAATTCAGGGACACAGTGCTATATTATCATTGGTGATACGGATAATCCGGACGAAGCTATTGATAGCGAGAATTATAACAGCAGTAAAGAGGTCGGACTTAATGATACTTTATGGGAGGCTGCGTTAAGGGAAGCGTTTGGAGACCATTTTATTAATATGAGAACATATTTAATGCAGAATGCTTTAGACATAGTTGGATTAGAGCCTGTAGAGGAAGATGTGCAGGATATTGCTGATGGCAGGGTTCCAGAAACTATAAAGTATGATTTTACACATTTAAACGCATATGGATATTATGCATATGGAGTGGGTGTGTATGAAAAAGGCGTTGAATTAGGTTACTGGTAATCATGGAGAGATATATGAACGCAAAGCATGTACGAAAAAGAATAGGAATATATAAGGAACTTGCGATGGTAATTGTGGTATCAATTACTATCGCAGTTTTTGCTTCATTAGGAGTGTTTATTGTATGCAGTCATTATGGTTTTATGGTTGATGTAATAGAAGATACATCGGATTATAAGAAACGTTATGATATTCAGGTAATGAATATGGTAAGAGAATTAGACAGTTCACTTGATACTGCAATGGAAGAAATAACTGCTAATAGTGGTGAGGATGACAAAACTATAGGAGACGCAATGAAATATCTTCTACAGAATAACAGAATGCCATTTACATCAGATGAAGTAAGCAACATGATAATCACAATAACCAACAAAAATGGGCAGGTATTGTGGAAGACTTCGGAAGATGGAGAAATAGTTGATTATAAGAAAAATAAAGTTAATGTCGACATTTCTCAATATATAGCTAATTCATATGATGAAGAAAGCCTTACGTATACATTTGTATATACTAAGAGTGTTTCCAAAATGCTTTACTACATTATATTCGAGACAGAGGTTACACCGGAATACCTGTATGCTGATATGAAGCTGAAGCTTATGTGTATTGCGATTGGTTCAGTTATATTTATAATAAGCGTTTTTCTGCTTACGAAGAAAAGGATTGATTACATCAGATATCTTTCAACAGTTGTGGATGAGATATCTAAAGGAAATCTTAATACAAGTATAGATAAGAAAGGTAATGACGAGCTTACTATCATAGCTGAACAGATAGATGATATGCAGTACAGTCTGAGGAAGATGATGCAGGAAGAAAGAGAAAATGACAGAAAAAATATGGAGCTGATTACCAACCTTTCTCACGATATAAAGACTCCGATGACAATAATAACAGGATATCTGGATGTTGTTATCAGTGGCAAATATTCAACAGATGAAGAACGTGATGATTATATCCGAAGGGCATTTGGCCAGGTTGAAAAGATTAATGTAATGATTCATAAAATATTCAGGCTTGCAAGGAATGAACAGATTTCCGTTAATGAAGAGAACAAGGAAAAATGTAATATATCATTGCTTCTGAAACAGGATGTTCTGGAATTTGACGGAATTGCACAGAAACAAGGCAAATGCTTTGAAACAGATATACCTAATGAATCAGTTATGATTAATATTAATATTGACAGAATAAGGGAAGTGTTTGACAATGTTTTAATGAATTCCATCAAGTATTCATCGGATAATTCAGCCATAAATGTGTATATGAGTGAAATGCCTGAATCAGTTCATATAAAAGTCTGTAACAGAACTGATAGTGATAAAGCGCCTGATTGTGATAAGATATTTGACAAATTCTACAGGGCGGATCATGCAAGAAATTCAAGTGTATCAGGCAACGGACTGGGGCTTTCAATTGTTAAAGAGACAATTGAGAGTTTTAATGGAAGAGTATGGGCTGAATATAATGATGGAATATTTGCAATTAACATAGAACTTAAGAAGAATGATATGTGAATCTGAGAATGGGATGAGGAGGATATTATGGCATCTGTTTTAGTAGTTGATGATGAAGAAGATATAAGAGAACTTGTTGGAATCTATATAAAGAATGAGGGCTACCAGGTGTATAAGGCGGCTAATGGAAAAGATGCGCTTGATATTATTGATAATATGAGCATAGATATTGCAATTCTTGATGTTATGATGACTGATATGGATGGAATAACCCTCTGTATGGAAATCAGGAAAAAGAGTAATATTCCGATAATTATGTTGTCTGCCAAAGACCAGGATATAGACAAGGTTATTGGACTTAGCGCCGGGGCCGATGATTATCTTGCAAAGCCGTTTAACCCGGTTGAACTTATAGCAAGAGTCAAGGCACAGCTAAGAAGATATAAGGATTTTAACAATCAGAAACAAAATAACATATTGGAGTATCTTGACCTTACTATGAATATAGATACTCACAGGGTGTTTCTTGCTTCTAAGGAAATACTGCTTACACCGAAGGAATTTGCGATACTTGAACTTTTATGGAAGAATAAAGGAAATGTTTTCTCAACGGAGCATATATACGATATGCTGTGGAGTGAGGAAGAAGCATATGACATCAATAATGTTATTATGGTTCATATAAGAAATATCCGTTCAAAGATTGAAATAGATTTAAAGAATCCTAAATACATAAAAACCGTATGGGGAGTCGGATATAAGTTTTCATGATTTAATGTGGAATTAAGCACGATAATGTAGTATTATGTTTATACATTTTTTATAAATATAATATCTGGAGGACTTATGAAAAAGATTAAAGCACTTATGCCGGAAGCTTATGATTTTAATGGAAAGCTTCCATTGAAACAGGCAATACCGCTTGGACTTCAGCATGTAATGGCAATGTTTGTAGGTAATCTTACACCACTGCTTATTATCACAGGAGCATGTGGAATCGGAGCAGGAAGCGAGTATGCATCAGTTCAGGTTGCACTTTTACAGAATGCGATGATTATTGCTGGTATTGTAACACTTATTCAGTTATTCTCAATTGGACCAGTTGGTGGAAAAGTGCCTATTATTATGGGTACAAGTTCAGGATTTATCGGAGTATTCAGCAGTGTTACCAAGATTATGGGTGGCGGAATATTAGCTTATGGTGCAATTATGGGAGCATCTATTATAGGCGGTATATTCGAGACTGTACTTGGTGCATTTATTAAGCCGTTGAGAAAATTCTTCCCATCAGTAGTAACAGGAACGGTAGTTCTTTCAATTGGATTGTCGCTTATATCAGTAGGTATCAATTCATTTGGTGGAGGAAATTCAGCTAAAGATTTCGGTTCATTGGAGAATCTTTTCTTAGCATTTGTTGTACTTGTAGTTATATTATTTGTTAAGCACTGGACTAAGGGCTATCTTAGTTCATCCGCAATTCTTGTCGGAATTATTGTGGGTTACATTGTTGCAATTATTATGGGATTCGTTCTTCCACATACAGCAGTTACTGCTGATGGAGTTGAATATACGAAATCATGGGTACTTAACTGGAACAAGGTTGCAGAAGCCAAATGGTTTGCAATTCCGAAGTTTATGCCAGTCAAGCCAGTGTTTGATTTAAGAGCAATACTTCCTGTACTTGTTATGTTTGTTGTAACGGCAGTTGAGACTGTTGGTGATATCTCAGGTGTTATGGAAGGCGGAATGGGAAGAGAGGCAACAGATAAGGAACTTTCTGGTGGTGTAATGTGTGATGGTCTTGGATCAACACTTGCTGCTATATTTGGTGTACTTCCTAATACATCATTCAGCCAGAATGTAGGACTTGTTGCGATGACTAAGGTTGTCAACAGGATTGCACTTGCATCAGGTGCGGTATTCCTTATATTATGCGGACTTATTCCTAAGCTTGGAGCACTTATATCAATCATGCCACAGTCAGTACTTGGCGGTGCGGCAGTTATGATGTTCTCTTCAATTATAGTAAGTGGTATCCAGCTTATTACTAAAGAACCACTTGATGCAAGAAGACTTTCAATTGTATCAGTTGCACTTGGTGTAGGTTACGGAATGGGTGTAAGCCCTGCAATTCTTGCACATACACCACAGGCAGTACAGCTTATGTTTGGTGAGTCAGGTATTGTACCAGCAGCATTTGTGGCAATATTACTTAATGTGATACTTCCTAAGAGCAAACCTGAAAACGAATGTGCCTCACAGGAGACAGAAGCTAACCCTAACTCAAATACCTCAAAAGGCGAGTAAGGTCGTCAGGAGTATCAATATCATATAGTTCATATTCATCCCGTACAGGAACTAATACAACCTGTGCGGGATATTTTTTAGTTAAGAACCCGCCGCCTTTTTTCTCAGGAAGGTTGAGAAGTTCATCGTAATATCTGGCAGGAAATATACATGGAGAACCAGCAGTTTCATTGAAAGAAAGCCGGCATATCTTATCACCATAATAAATAAATGTAAGACAGAGAAGCTGCAGGCTTGTCCGTGTGATAAGCGGCTGGTCTGATGGAAGGAAGAGTATTCCCTGTGGCTGCGGTTTACCTGAAGAAGATGCATTTGAAAGAACTCTGGGAACTCCCAGCTGAATCATTTCGTTTCTGTATGGCATGTCGTGTCGCAGAAAATGTATATTCTTATCTTCACATATACGGACAACTTCATCGTGGCGGGTTACGGCAAGTGTATCACCAAAGCTGGTAAAATGGCTTATAGAAACTGCATTTTCAAAAAGAGTGCGTCCGTTAAAGTCAGCAATCAGCTTATTAGAGCCAAATCGTTTTGACATGCCGGATGCCATGATAATGCAGGCAAGTGTTTCAAATGTGTTATCAATATCAATGACGACAACATCATATCTATTACAGATTCTGTTTAAGAATTCTGTGGATTGTTTTCTTATTACAGCTAAAACATGTGAATTATCAAGCAGTTTTTCAACGGCTTGCTGAAATGGAACACATGAACTTTCAAGGTAACCGAGTTCATCAATAACGAATAATTTATCAGGCGTTGTATTAAGATGTGTGTTAATAGCTGGAATTGCACAATTAATAAATCCATCTTCAATAATTGTCATATTATTGCCTTTAGATGCGGGGTTAATGCCGGATGTACGGGGTACGCCAATCACGAATTCTTTATTGTCAGCAATAAGATTAGATTTAATGACAACCTGTGGAGTATCCGTTCTATGGCTCTGTAACAGATTGAAAGAATCGGATATACATTTTAATATGTTATTAACAAGATATGATTTACCACTGCCGCGGCTGCCGGTTATGAAAAGGTGTTTTTTCCCTGTCATCTTGAAAAATGTAATTACAGCCTCTGCATCCAAATAAGAATTATCCATAAAATCCCCCTATTACAAAGCAAGAACTATTCTGTGTACTTTTCCGTTGGAATCAGTACATTCAGTAACATTAATATTATCATATATAAGAGACATTTTCTCATTGATTTCTGAAAGGCTGGCGGTATGTACATCAATGTCTGAAGCAATTCTGCCATCTTTCATAAGAAGTATTCTGTCGCAGTATTCAAGTGCCAGTTCAGGACTGTGTATGCACATTAAAGCACATTTGTTATCAGAAACAATATTTCTAATATGCTGCATAAGCATATGACGGTTAGAAAAATCTAGTGCACTGTCAGGTTCATCAAGAAGCAGAAGAGCAGAATCTTCTATAAGTGTGCGTGCAAGTATGCATAGCTGCTTCTGACCCTCGCTGAGTGTCAGGAAATCTGTGTCATATAATCCGGCGAGGCCAACAGAATCAATGGCTTTATCAGCACGGTGTCGCATGTCGGAAGTGTATGATTCAAGCATGTGAAGCTGTGGATTAAATCCGAGCAGACACACTTCTCTTACAGTCATACTTACGCTTATTCCGGTTCTTTGTGGAATGTAGCTTATCATGCCGGCTCTTTTTTTGACAGACATGTTTTCAAGGTGTAATTCACCGAGCATACATTTTCCACTATGTTTAACAAGATTCATGACAGCTCTGATAAGAGAGGTTTTACCGCATCCGTTATTGCCAATAATTGCAGTAAGCTGTCCGGGCTGTATGTTAAAACTTACATTGTGTACAGCACATTTGCTGCCATAATGTACAGAAATATCTGATACTGAAAAATTAGGATTGAACAAATCGGACATTATGAAACCTCCTTTTTATTAGCTTTAATAAGCAGGATTATAAGCAGTGGCGCACCAAGGAGTGATGTAAATATGCTTACAGGAAGTTCTGATGATGATACACTTCTTGCAAATATATCAGCCAGTGTCATGATGATGGCACCTGCCAGTCCGCTTGATATGTATGTAAATCTGTCATTGCGTTTTGTAAGTAACCGGGCAATGTGAGGTGCAATAAGTCCGATAAAGCTGATAAGTCCTGTTACACATATGATTGATGAAACAATTAATGTTGCAATCATTAATATGGTAAAACGGAGAATTGTGACATTGACACCGAGAGCGGCAGCTTCATCCTCGCTTATCGAGAGAATGAGAATCTGTCTGTATAATAAAGTCATGATTATAAAGCCTGCGCATGTTACAAAGAAGGGAATAGCAAGGCTGTCCTTTGAAACACCGTTGAGGCTTCCCATGATCCAGTATTCAATAGAAGCAAGCTGTTTTTCAGGGTCTGCGGCAAGTTTAAGAAACATAAGAATTGTCTGTGCTACAGAATGAATGGCAATTCCAGCAAGTACAATTGTGTAACTGTTTCTGCCAGGAACAAGATAAGCCACAAGCAATGTGATTACGAGGGCAATTATTCCTCCGGCAAATGCGGATATTGAAACAACAGGGGTTAAAGACGAAACCGCAACTATAGCAAAAGCTGCGCCGGCACTTGCGCCGGAAGAAACACCAACGACATCAGGTGATGCCAGTGGATTTTTAAATATCATCTGATATACATAACCAGATATTGAAAGACCAAAGCCTCCGATAATGCCCATAATTGCGCGAGGGAGTCTCAGTCTTTTAAAGACCATAATTGACATAGTGTCACCTGACAGCAGCCCTTTTAATGTAAGTGGATACTGCCCGGTAAGAACTGACCATGTAAACACTGCTATAAGAAGCAGTGCCCACATGACAGATAAAAGTATAATTTTGTTCCTGTAATTGTTAATATTCTTGAACATAAATCATCCTTAATTATTTAGCAGGTGTAAATCCATAAAAACTTTCATAGAATTTAGTTACACATGTCTCGTAGAAATCTTTAGTTACCTTTTCTGGGTGAAGAACAGAAGCAATGTATATACTTCCAAGGAAACTTCCAGGAACTGGAGAATCCCATGCTTCAATATCGTTAGGAAGTTTTACTACATTTTTATTCTTAACAGCATTGCAGCCGGCAAGATTAGCATCATTTAAGATATCATCGACTGAGTATGTTGCATCAGCGGCGATAACGATGTAATCAGGGTTCCATGCAAGAATCTGCTCATAAGAAACATTTGCCCAGTAAGTATCTGTAAGTTCAGAGGCAACATTCTTTCCGCCAGCGTTAGTAAGCAGAGTATCCTGATACATCTTGCTTCCTGCTGTTGAGAGAACAGAGCTGTTACCTGCAAGGTATACAGAAGGAGTATTCTCACCAGCAACGTTAGCTTTGTTGTCAGCTAAAAATGTCTCAATTGAGTTGTTAAGTGCATCAGCGCGTCCTGCAGTGTTAGTAATCTTTCCAACAAGAGTTATGCACTCCTCTAAGAGTGACTGGTCTTCAGGATTAACAACAACAGCCTTGATTCCAAGACTTTCAAGAGTATCAGCAGTTGCTTTTAACTTCATTGGAAGAAATACAACATCAGGTGCAGCAGCAACGCATGCTTCTGTGTTGAATTCCTTAGCTGTTCCCATGTTAGGAAGGCTTACGATTGCAGGTGCTGCAAGCTTGTAAATATTTCTTGTGTTAGCCTTGGCTTCAATTCCGACAAGCTTGTCCTGTAATCCAAGTGCAAGGAGAAGGCTTGTAGAAATGTAGTAAGAAGATGCAATCTTTTCTGGAGCCTTCTCAAATGTTACAGTTCTTCCAGCCTGGTCAGTTACAGTAAGAGGATAGCTTACGCCAATCTCATTAAACTGTGACATTACGTCAAATGCTGAAGTAGTAGTTTCTTCTGTGCCCTTATTAGCAGTTGTAGAATTGCCGCATGCAACAGTAAATACGAGCATGAGCATTGCTAAGAAGAGGGCGGTTAATCTTTTAAAGTTTTTCATGTTAAATCCTTTCTGTGAATTGGTTTGTGGGTGGTGTGTTAGAACGGACGCCGCGAAAAATTGTTAAATCCAACGCAGGACACGCTTTCGCTGCTTGTCGCGCGCAGCGGTACTAGGTTCGCGGGAATTTGTTGTCACTTCGTGCCAACTGTTCCCGCTTACCAAGTGCCGGCGGCTCCAAAGCGTCCTGCGTTGGATTTAGCAATTTTTCGTGGCTGACATCCTAACAATTTTCCACAAATTAATTTACATAAATAAATATTAGCGAGTGAATTTTATCAGATTGACATGGGATTTACAAGCGGTTATATTTATATAAGGAAAGAGAATGAGATTATTTATCGATTTCTTGGTGAGTAAAGAATTTAATAGTGAGGGTCGACAGACAGGTTGTGGCGGGTGGAGACCCGGTGTCTGCAGGTGATTGCTCGATTTGCAGCGTGCTGTGTGGGAGTTATGCCGTCATATGCATAAGATGTGTGCAGAAAATCTCGTTCAAGCTGAGCGCGTTTGATTTTCTGCACACTAATAAGCTTTGCAGATGACGGCATTTACTCCCGCTAAGCTAAGCTGCCATGAGAGCCATCACCTGCAGGCATTGGGTTTCCACATGCCGCAGCCGTCCGTTTGTCTCTCACTAATAAATAGATTGGAGTTTTTATGCTTACTATACAGAATTATAAGAAGGTAGAAAGCCTTGAAGAAGCCTATGAGCTTAATCAGAAGAAAGCTAACCGCATTGTTGGTGGTATGATGTGGATGCGTATGGGCGACAACAGAATGAATACTGCTATTGATATGTCAGGGCTTGGACTTGATAAGATTGAGGAATCTGATGAAGAATTTAAGATTGGCTGTATGACTACTTTAAGACAGCTAGAGGTTCATGAGGGCTTTAATGAATATACAGAGGGCTGTGTTAAAGAGGCTTTAAGACATATTGTAGGGGTACAGTTCAGAAATCTTGCAACTGTTGGTGGAAGTATATATGGAAGATATGGATTTTCTGATGTGCTTACACTTTTAATCGGGTTGGATTCATATGTTGAATTATATAAGGGAGGCATTGTTCCATTAACTGAGTATGCTGCCCGTGATTATGACAGAGATATTGTTGTTAATATTATTGTTAAGAAAAGACCGGTGAATATGTTTTATGAAGCTGTAAGAATCACAGAAACAGATTTGCCGGTACTTACATGTGCAGGAGTTAAGTTTAAAGATACAGGAGTCTGTAATATCTGCATAGGTGCAAGACCGGGAAGAGCAATTGTTGTTGAAGATACAGAAGGAATTCTTGCAGGCGGAATTAATGAGAAGTCTATAGAAGAATTCAGTACATTTGTTAAGACAAATGTGCCTACATCGGGCAATATGAGAGGAAGTGCTGAGTACAGAAGCCATCTTGCAGGAGTTCTTGCAGGCAGGGCACTTCAGAATATTAACAGAGATTAATATGTGATTACGGATTGGAGAATATATGTTAGTTGATATTAAGTTGAATGGAAAATCTGTCAAAGCAGATATTGCGGCAGACATGACGCTTTATGAATTCGTGAGGGAGCATGGCTGCTACAGCGTAAAATGCGGCTGTGAAACCTCTAACTGTGGCTTATGTACGGTATTTCTTAACGATAAGCCTGTTCTTTCATGTTCAGTTCTTGCAGCAAGAGCAGACAAATGTAATGTCACAACGCTTGAAGGATTACAGGAGGAGGCTTCTGAATTTGTCACATTTATAGCGGATCAGGGAGCAGAGCAGTGCGGATTCTGTAATCCGGGATTTGTTATGAATGCACTGGCACTTTTCAGAGAGAATCCTTATCCTGATGAAGATGAGATAAAAGAATTCCTGTCTGGAAATCTGTGCAGATGTTCAGGTTATGAGGGACAGTTAAGAGGAATTATGAATTTCCTTGAGGCAAAGAAAGCAAAGGAGGCAGAATAAATGAAGTCGGTTAATAAAGCTATCAGGAAGAAAGATGCGATGGAACTGCTTCTTGGAAAGCCGGTGTATACAGATGATATTGCACCGAAGGACTGCCTTGTGGTAAAGCTTCTGCGCTCACCATATGCCAACGCATTTGTTAAGAATATTAATACTGATATTGCAATGAAAGTGCCGGGAATTGAGGCAATATTTACATATAAAGATGTTGACCAGAATATGAAAAGATTCACATGTGCAGGTCAGACATATCCAGAGCCAAGTCCATATGACAGGCTTATTCTTGATAAGCATGTAAGATTCATAGGTGACCCTGTTGCCATTGTTGCGGGTGCTGATGAACGCTGTGTTGATAAGGCAATGAAGCTTATTAAGACAGAATATGAAGTGCTTGAGCCGGTTCTTGATTTTACCAAGGCAAAGGATAATAAGGTTCTTGTTCACCCGGAAGATAACTGGGAGGCATTATGCCCGGTTGGAGCTGATAATAAAAGAAATCTCTGCGCGCATGATGAGAGCAGCAACGGAGATATCGACAAGGTTTTAGATGAGTGTGATATTGTGATTGACAGAACATATCATACTAAGGCGTGCCAGCAGAGTATGATGGAGACTTTCAGGACTTTCTGTACGATTGATACTTATGGAAGACTTCATGTTGTAAGCTCTACACAGATAGTTTTCCATTGCAGAAGAATTATTTCGCATGCACTTGGAATATCTCCATCTAAGATAAGAGTTACCAAGCCAAGAATCGGAGGCGGATTCGGAGCAAAACAGACTTCTGTTTCAGAGATATATCCTGCATTTGTTACATGGAAGACTAAGAAGCCGTCTAAGATTATATTTTCAAGAGAGGAATCGCTCTCAGCATCTTCACCAAGACATGAAATGCAGATGCATGTAAGACTTGGTGCAACTAAGGATGGTATTGTAAAAGGAATTGATTTATACACATTGTCTAATACAGGTGCATATGGCGAGCATGGTCCTACGACAGTAGGTCTTTCAGGCCACAAGTCAATTCCATTATATGGAAAGGCAGAAGCATTTCGATTTGTCAGTGATGTTGTATATACTAATATAATGTCAGCAGGTGCTTACAGAGGATATGGTGCAACTCAGGGACTTTTTGCAGTTGAGTCAGCTGTAAATGAACTGGCAGACAGACTCCATATGGATCCTTTTGAACTCAGATTTAAGAATATAGTAAAAGAGGGCGATGTAATGCCAGCTTACTATGGACAGGTCAATACAAGCTGTGCGCTTGACAGATGCCTTGCAAAGGTTAAAGAGATGATTAAATGGGATGAGAAATATCCAATGAGAAAGATTTCTGATACCAAAGCACGTTTTGTTGGAATGGGTATGGCAATGCAGGGTTCAGGTATATCAGGAGTTGATGTCGGCAGTGCAACATTAAAGCTAAATGACGAGGGTGTATACACAATGAATATTGGTGCTGCTGATATGGGAACAGGTTGTGATACAATACTTGCACAGATTGCGGCAGAAGTTCTTGAATGCAGCACAGACGATATAAGTGTGTTCGGCGCAGATACTGATATATCACCATATGATTCAGGTTCATATGCCTCAAGTACAACTTATGTAACCGGTAAGGCTGTTGAAAAATGTGCATTAGAACTTAGAGACAGAATTGAAAAGCTGGGTGCCAAGATGATAGGCTGTGATAAATGTGATGTCACATTTGACGGAAAGAAAGTAATATGCGAATCAGGAGAGAATAAGGATAAATGTGTAACTCTTGCTGATATTGCAACAGCGTCTATGTGTGGTAATGATATAGCACTTTCAGTTACTAATACACATACATCACCTATCTCACCACCACCATTCATGGTTGGTGCAGCGGAGGTTGAGGTTGACCTTCTTACAGGTGAGAGCCGTGTTGTTGAGTATGATGCATGTGTTGACTGTGGAACTCCTGTTAATCCTAACCTTGCAAGAGTACAGGCAGAAGGCGGTATATTACAGGGAATCGGAATGACGATGTCGGAGAATATCACATATTCAGACAAAGGTAAGCTGTATGAGAACTCATTTTTACAGTACAAGATTCCATCAAGAATGGATATCGGACATATTAATGTTGAGTTTGAGAGCAGCTACGAGAATGCAGGTCCTTTTGGTGCAAAATCAATCGGAGAGGTTGTAATTAATACACCGCTTCCTGCAATTACAGACGCATTAAGCCACGCGGCAGGAAAGAGATTCTACGAGCTTCCTATAACTCCTGACCAGATTGCAATGGCAAGAATAAATGACAATTAAAACTAATTGACCAAGGCGGTTAGTGATGATAGAATTATTTCTTATAATATGACAAATAATTTACTTATGAAAGGAATCATTACTATGAATTTTCTTGAAGAAAGAATTATGAAGGACGGAGTTGTCAAGGAAGGCAACATTCTTAAAGTGGACAGTTTTCTTAATCATCAGATGGATGTTAAGCTTTTTAAGCAGATGGGTGAAGAGTTTAAGAAAAGATTTGCAGGAAAGAATATTAATAAGATTATAACAATTGAAGCATCAGGAATTGGTATTGCATGTATAGTTGCAGAATGTTTTGATGTTCCTGTTGTATTTGCAAAGAAGTCACAGAGTGTCAACATTGACGGTGATGTGTACTCTGCCGAAGTTGAATCATTTACACATAAGTGCAAGAATCAGGTGCTTATATCTAAGAAGTTCGTAGGTCCTGGGGACCATGTACTTATTATTGATGATTTCCTTGCTAACGGTTGTGCACTTCAGGGACTTATATCTATTGTCAATCAGGCAGGCGGAACTGTTGAAGGTATTGGTATCGCAGTTGAGAAGGGATTCCAGCAGGGCGGACAGATTATCCGTAATCTTGGATACAAGCTTGAATCTATAGCTATTGTTGATGGAATGAATGCGGCAGATGGCAGCATTAATTTCAGAGAGCAGTAAGATTGGTCGTATAAGGAGGAAGTAGTATGAATGAATATCAGTTTTTCTCACCAGTTAATGTTGTATTTGGAAGCGGAAGTCTTTCTAAGCTGCATACACTTGATATGCCGGGAAAGAAAGCACTTCTTGTTATAAGTAATGGCAAATCTGCCAGGATGAATGGTTCACTTGACAGAACTATAGATGAACTTAAACAGGCTGGTGTCTCATATGTACTTTATAACGGAATAGGAGCTAATCCACTGAAATCAGCGGTTGAAGAAGGTGCAAGGATTGGACGAGAGAATGGAGTTGACTTTGTTGTTGCATTAGGCGGAGGTTCAGTTATGGACGCAGCTAAGAATATGGCAATGTTTATCCCACAGCCATCAGATAATCTGTGGGATTATGCAAACAGTCCTACAGGCGGTAAGATGACACCTCCTAATGAAATGCTTCCATGGATTGCAATCACAACATCAGCAGGAACAGGTTCAGAGGTTGATACAATAGGAGTAATCTCTAATCCTGATACCAATGAAAAGATTGGTATTGGTGGAATGGCAGGCATGTTTGCGAAGTATGCAATTGTTGACCCTGAGCTTATGAAAACAGTCCCACCGAAATTCACAGCATATCAGGGATTTGACGCACTTTTCCATTCTGTTGAAGGCTACATAAGTAACAAACATAATCTTATGGGAGATATGGTTCAGCGTGCTGCGATTGAAAATATCGGACATTACCTTGAAAGAGCAGTAAAGGATGGCAATGACCTTGAAGCAAGAGAGCATGTTGCATACGCTAACACAATGTCAGGTTATTCAATGGTTGTAACATCATGCATATCAGAACATTCTATGGAGCATGCAATGAGTGCATATCACCCGGAGCTTGCTCATGGAGCAGGTCTTATCATGCTGTCTAAGGAGTACTTCACATTCTGGATTAATAAGCATGTGTGTGATGAACGTTTCGTTGATATGGCACATTTTCTTGGAATGGAAAATGCATCTAAACCGGAAGATTTCATCACAGCGCTTCTTGATTTACAGAAGGCATGTGGAGTTGATGACCTTAAGATGTCTGATTACGGAATAAAGAAAGAAGAGGCAATGACACTTGCAAAGAATGCAAGGGCAACAATGATGAGATTATTCGTAAGAGACCCGCAGGAAACTACTGATGAAGAGATTGCTGGAATATACGAGAGAGCGTATAAGTAATATTGATATCTATTAATTAGCAGGCACAACATTCTGAAAATGAGGAGTGTTGTGCCTGTTTTTTAAAACGCATATATTTTATAAATTGATTAAGTATATAATGACAAATATGATAATATATGATATTAATATATTAAAAGAATTTAATTCTTTTATCTAAAGCAACAGCAACGATTTTTATAATAAACCAGTTGCTTATCCAAGCTGGATATTCATAGATTAACATACATCTATGAAAGTTCGTTTATGAAAAACATTTATAGAGAGTCATTCAGCGAAAACCCACATAACACATAATTGAATAATGCAGGCTTGTTTTAGATATCCGTAAATGCTAATATACTTATATAGATAAAGACAATATTAGTATATGTGCGTGGATATCTGCCTGCGAAAGAGACGAGGAGGATATCTATGGCAGAGAAGAAAGACAATGTAACATCTAAATTTAAGGATAATGTATTTTGTATGTTATACAGGGATAAGAGGAATCTTTTAGAGCTGTATAACGCGCTTAACAATTCGGCTTATACTAATGTGGACGACTTGCAGGTGACGACATTAAACGGTGGTTCATATATGAAGTATAAGAATGACGCTTCATTTTTATTATGTATGAGCTTGTATATGTTTGAGCAGCAGTCGAGCAAGAATCCTAACATGCCGTTAAGATTTTTGCACTATGTGTCGGATGTATTCAGGGAGTTGTTCAGTAATTCAGAGCTTCACAGGAGAAGTATGATTAAGATACCTGTTCCGCATTTTGTGACATTTTACAATGGTCTGGAAAAATGGATTGAAGATGAGGATGAAATCAGGCTGTCGGACATGTATGAGATACCGACAGACAATCCGGAGCTGGAGCTGAAGGTGCGTGTTATTAATATCAATAAAGATGTACATATCCTTAATAAGTGCAAAACACTGCGTGATTACATGACATTTGTTAATAAGGTAAGATTTAAGATGGGTGTTGAAGGGGACAATGTCAGAATTGCAGTAACAGAGGCAATGGACGAATGTATAGATGAAGATATACTTGTCGATTTCTTTGAACAGCACAGGGAGGAGGTCGTCGAAGTGAGTATATATGATTATGATGAGGAAGAGGTAAGAAAAACATTATTTGAAGAAGCAAAAGAAATGGCTAAAGAACAATTAAAAGAAACAGTTATAGAAGAATTAAAGCGAGAAGCAAAAGAAGAATTGACTCAAGAAGCATTTTCTGAGGGTGAACAGAGTGGAGAACAATTAAGTGTAATTAACCTGATTATAAAGAAGGTAAAGAAATCAAAAACTCTGGAGACAATAGCCTCAGAACTTGAGGAAGAAGAGGCAGATATAAAGCCGATATACGATGCAGTAGTTTCATCTGCCCCTGATTATGATATTAATGTAATTAAAGATAAATTAGTTTAATATGTGAGAATTTTATTTCTTCATAAACGAAACAAAATCAAACTTCTTATCAAGCCATCTGCCGACAAGGCCGATGGCTTTTCCCATTGTAAATGCAGCAACAACAGTACCGATACCAAGACCCTTAATATGACCTAATATTAGGCCTGTAAGACATGCAGTTACGGCAAGGCATATAACATCAAAAGAAATCTTGATGCGTGAGTATGCAACGCCAGTGATGTCAGCAAGTTCACGAGGGAACAGGTCAGTAGGTATAATCGGAAGCTTACATCTATTAGAAAGAGCTATACCAAGACTTATCAGGCAGTAGCTTATAATAAAGTATATAATTCTGAATCCGATTGCAGTTGGAAGCATTGGAACCCACATATTGTGCAGGTCGATACATTCACCAAATATGAATCCGACAACGAATGAAAACAGATATGATGGAACGAACTTCTTACGCAGAATCATAAGGCTGAGTACAAGAAGTCCCTGAAACATATATGTAAATGTACCAAGAGAGATCTTAGGGAAGACTTCCGAAAAAGCGTATGGAACGCTTGAGATTGCAGATATTCCAGTTCCTGAATAGAGCATAAGCACAACTCCAAGACTGTTGATTATAACAGCAAAAGCAAGAACAAGCTCACCTCTGAGCGTAGTCTTAACATTTTCAGAAACAGAACCAGCATTTAAATCTATTGCAGTGTCAATTGAACTCATAATGAATCCCCTTTCCTTTTTAATATAGAACATAATTACAGTCTCTAAGTGTAGTTTCATTGCTGATTAATAACAAATGAATAATTTTAATGAAATTATAGATTTTGTCTATAGAACTGTTATAATTAAAGTTAGGATAAAAATGTGCCTGGGAGGCTGATATGAATATATATAATCTGAGATATTTTGTTACACTTGCAAGAATCCGCCAGTACACGAAGGCGGCAGAAGAACTGTGCATTACACAGCCGAGTCTTAGCCATGCAATATCACAGATGGAAAAGGAACTTGGTGTTAAACTCTTTGAAAAAAACGGACATAAGATAACGCTCACACAATTCGGAGAGGAGTTTCTTTCTTATGCAGAAAAGACGCTTGATGTGTTAGATGATGGTATTGCTTCTATTAAAAGAAGTGCGATGGGAAATGGGACGATAAGACTGGGATTGGTAAGACCATTAGGAATAAACTATGTGCCAGAGATGGCAGCAGCATTTATAAAGAAAAATCCGCAGCTTGATATAGATTTTACATTTCACACAGATGTTACGGGCAGGCTGCTTGACGACATGCAGCTTGGCAAGTATGACTTGCTGTTCTGTTCAAAGCCGCCGGAAGAATATCATTTTACAGCTGTACCGGTAATGAAGCAGAGACTGGTGCTTATTACACCTAAAGGACATCCGCTGGCTAAGAAAAAGAAAAAAAGCATTAATCTTGCAGAGACAGCAGACTATTCATATGTATGTTTTGACAAGAACTCAGGAATAAGAAGTGTATTTGATGAAATGTTGAATAAATCGGACATAACAGTAAAGATTGCATATGAAACGGAAGAGGATCAGGTTATTGCCGGTCTTGTTGCTAATGGATTTGGAATAGCAGTAGTTCCGTATATGGATATATTGGAAAAGATGTCTGTAGAGATATTTGAAATCGAATCACCTGAATATGAAAGAAGCTTTTATATGATTAATGATAATGGTACATATATGTCACCTGCTGTAGAGGCGTTCAGGACATTTGTAATAGAGAATACAAGAGTTTCAAAGGCTTTATAGATATTAATATAATTAATGAATAACCGGTTATATCTTAATTAAATGACAAATTTGTAGAAAATTTAACAGGGTTTATTGATACATTTTTGACAAATTTTAACTGAATTATTAAATAAAAATAAAGTTTCCCAAAATTCAATGTGCAAAATAGCAAAAATGAACACTGGTCAGAAATGATATTTTGTTAAAAATGTACGATTATTAAAGAGATAAATAGTGTCAAACCTAGGTAGAATCTGGGCTTGACATTATTTTTTTTGTGTCATAAAATCCGTGAACAGAAAAGAAATATGTTTCATATTTAGAAAGGAGGTCGTGCAGATGGATGCTTTGGTAGAAGGGCTTATGGAAGAACTTAATTGCGAGACAGTGTTCACTATACCTTTGTTTGGTGGAATTCCAGTATATGAATCCGTTGTTGTAACATGGATTATCATGGCTGTAGTATTCCTGTTGTGTATTCTGCTAAGCCGAAATCTAAGTGTGGAAAACCCCAGTCGCAGACAGGTCGTTGTTGAAACTGCAATAAAGGGACTTAATGATTTCTTCACAGAGACAGTAGGAGAAAAAGGAAAGGCTTACATCCCATATCTGTCAGCAATAGCGATATACATAGGAATTGCGAATCTGATAGGACTGCTTGGTTTCAAACCACCGACTAAGGATATGAATGTCACAGCAACACTGGCAATAATGAGTATTGTGCTTATTGAAGTTGCAGGAATCAGAGCCAGAGGAACTAAAGGCTGGCTTAAGAGTTTTGCAGAGCCAATGCCTATAATACTTCCTATTAATATTCTGGAAGTATTTATCAAGCCCTTATCACTTTGCATGCGATTATTCGGTAATGTTTTAGGTTCATTTGTAATCATGGAATTATTAAAGATGGTAGTTCCAGCAGTTTTACCGGCAGTATTCAGTTGTTACTTCGATATATTCGATGGACTGATACAGGCGTATGTTTTCGTATTCTTAACTGGTCTTTTTATAAAAGAGGCTACAGAGTAAGAGTACATGTAACAAGAATAAATGTTTTAAAAAGGAGATTATTATTATGTCAACAATTTTAGTAGCAATCGGAGCAGGTATAGCAGTATTAACAGGTATCGGTGCTGGTCTTGGTATCGGTAAGGCAACAAGCAGTGCAGTAGACGCTATCGCAAGACAGCCAGAGGCAGAGAGCAAGATTAGTAAGTCACTTCTTTTAGGTTGTGCCCTTGCAGAGGCAACAGCTATTTACGGTTTCGTTATCGCCCTTCTTATAATCCTTTTCTTAGGCTAATACATTTGTGGGAAAGATAACTAAGACAAGATAGAAAGGAAGGCGAAGCTAGTGTTAAGTATAGATCCATGGAATATATTATGGACAGTAGTCAATCTGCTCGTCTTATATCTGGTGTTTAAGAAGTTCCTGTTTAAGCCTGTTATGAAAGTAATCAATGCAAGAGAAGATATGATTAAGCAGCAGTTTGATGACGCTAAGAAGAGTCAGGAAGAAGCAGACGCATTAAAGGCTTCATATGATGAAAAGCTTGAAAGTGCCAAGACAGAAGCTGATGAGATTATTGTAAATGCAAGAAACAGAGCACAGCAGGAGCATGAGGCAGCTTTGGAAAAGACCAGAAAAGAAACAGAAGTAATGCTTGAAAAAGCAAAGGCTGATATAGCTACAGAGAAAGAGAAAGCAACAGAAGCCGCACAGGCAGACATTGCAAGACTTGCTCTTATAGCTGCAAGAAAAATCGTAAAGACAGGTGATGCTCATGACGCAGGCAGCAGTAAATAATGCAATAGTTTTACACCGTTTGTCTGTTGGCAGAGAGGATGTAAGAAGAGCTGACGAGTTATACAGTAAGACTCCGGAACTTCAGAAAATCCTCACGAATCCTGAGGTGTCTCTTGCAAAGAAATATGACATCATTGATAAAGTATTTGCACTTGATGATACCAAAGAGCTTATGAAGAATTTCATTAAGGAAATGTGTAAGCTTGGCAATTGTGATGAGATGAGAGATATATTTGATTCATATTACAGAATTGATGATGAAGCAAACCACATTTTAAAAGCAGAGCTTATAAGTGCAGACAGCAGTGATGAAGAGGAAAATGCAAAGCAGGCACAGGATTTCTTAAAGAGCAGATATCCGGATTATACAATTGAACTGACAAAGACAGTTGATGCGGATCTCTTAGGCGGATATGTTATAAGAGCGCATCACAAGGAATACGACAGAAGTTTTGAAGGTCGTTTTCGTCAGCTTGAAAGAAAATTAACTGGGAGGTGACCCCTGTGGGCGCAATTAGTGCAACAGATATTATCTCCATTATCCAGAGTGAGATTGAGAATTTCAATTGGGACGAGGCAAGCCGCGAGACTGGTAATGTAATATGGGTCGGCGACGGAATTGCTACTGTATACGGAATTGACCATGCAATGTATGGTGAAATCGTAGTATTTGATAATGGAGTAAAAGGAATGGTTCAGGATATCCGTGAGAATGAGATAGGTGTTATCTTGTTCGGCAGGGATACAGGAATCAAAGAAGGAACTAAGGTTGTAAGAACCAAGAAGAAAGCCGGAATTCCGGTAGGCAGTGCATTTGTAGGAAGAGTAATCAATGCACTTGGCGAGCCTATTGATGGAAAAGGCGATATTAAAGAAGAAGATTACAGACCAATCGAGGAAGATGCCCCTGGTATCGTAGACCGAAAGTCTGTAAGCACACCAATGGAAACAGGAATACTTTCAATTGATTCAATGTTCCCAATTGGCCGTGGACAGCGAGAACTTATCATTGGTGACCGTCAGACTGGTAAGACATCAATTGCCACAGATACAATTATTAACCAGAAGGGTAAAGGCGTTATCTGTGTGTATGTTGCAATCGGTCAGAAGGCATCTACAGTTGCCAAGGTAGTTTCAACACTTACAAAGCATGGTGCAATGGATTATTCAATTGTTGTATCTTCAACAGCAAGTGATCCTGCATCACTTCAGTATATAGCTCCATATGCAGGTACTGCAATGGCAGAACATTTCATGCATCAGGGCAGGGATGTTCTTATAGTATATGATGATCTGAGCAAGCATGCGGTAGCATACAGAGCGCTTTCACTTCTGCTTGAAAGATCACCTGGACGAGAGGCTTATCCTGGAGATGTATTCTATCTTCATTCAAGACTTCTTGAAAGATCAAGCCGTTTGAGTGATGCATTAGGCGGGGGCTCAATAACAGCACTTCCTATAATAGAGACACAGGCTGGTGATGTATCAGCATACATTCCAACAAATGTTATCTCTATCACAGATGGTCAGATATTCCTTGAAACTAACCTGTTTAATTCGGGTATGAGACCAGCCGTTAATGTAGGTCTTTCAGTTTCGCGAGTTGGTGGTGCAGCCCAGACTAAGGCAATGAAGAAGGCATCAGGAAGCATAAGAATTGACCTTGCACAGTACAGAGAGATGGAAGTATTTACACAGTTTGCATCAGATCTTGATGATGCAACCAAGGCGCAGTTACAGCACGGAAAAGCCCTTATGGAGCTTTTGAAGCAGCCACTCTCCCATCCGCTTTCAATGCATGAGCAGGTTATGACACTTATTATGGCTAACAACGGCGTATTTGATGAGATACCTACTAAGGAAGTTAAGAAACACCAGACAGAATTACTTGAATTCTTAGATCTCAAGCATCCTGAATTAGGAAAGCAGATTGAAGAGAAGAAAGAGATTAATGATGAGCTGGTTAAGAATATTCTGGAAGCAGTTAAAGAATTTGCATAATGCATTGTGCTAAAAGAAAGGTAAGCGTATAGATATGGCAAACACAAAGGAAATTCAGGATCGAATAAAAAGTATCAATGATACATTAAAGATTACTAATGCCATGTATATGATTTCTTCTTCCAAGCTTAAAAAGTCTAAGAAAATGCTTTCAGACACGGAACCGTTCTTTTTCACTCTGCAGTCAGAAATGAGCCGAATCTTAAGACATATACCTGATATAAGCAGTATATATTTTAAGACAAATGAGGATAAAGACGCTGCAGATAAAAAAGTAGGCTACATAGTTATTACTGCTGATAAGGGACTTGCAGGTTCATATAACCATAATGTCTTAAAGATTGCACAGGAGCAGCTTGAAAAGAATCCTAATCATTCATTATTCGTATTAGGAGAACTTGGACGACATTATTTTGAACAGCGTGGTATAGAGATTGAGAAGCAGTTCCACTATACAGTTCAGAATCCTACTCTTAACAGAGCAAGAAATATTTCAGAGGAAATAATTGAGCTGTACAGAAAAGGTGAACTTGATGAGGTGTATATCATATACACAAGCATGATTAATGCAATTCAGGAGGAAACACAGATTGAACAGCTTCTTCCACTTAAGAAAGCGGATTTCAATATTCAGATACCGGTTGATTTCAAAAGAGAGGAACTTGCATTAAAACCTTCACCAGAAGTAGTTATGGACAGAATTGTTCCTGATTATGTAGTTGGTTTCGTATACGGAGCTTTGGTAGAGTCATTCTCCTGCGAACAGAATGCCCGTATGATGGCGATGGAGGCTGCGTCAAAGAGTGCAAAGGATATGTTGCATGACCTTGACATACAGTATAACAGAGCCAGACAGGCAGCAATCACACAGGAGATAACTGAGGTTATCGCTGGTGCGAAGTCGCAGAAGAAGAAACGCAAGAAGTAATGCGACGGATAGGAGATAATATGAGTAATAAAGGAAAGATTATACAGGTAATGGGACCTGTTGTCGATGTAAAGTTCGAAGATGAGAACCTTCCGGCAATCAGGGACGCACTTGAAGTTAATAATGGTGATAAAAAATGTGTAATGGAAGTTGCACAGCATATCGGTAATGATACAGTCCGTTGTATCATGCTTGCTTCCAGTGAAGGTCTTTGCAGAGACATGGAAGTAACAGCTACAGGCAGCGGTATTAAGACTCCTGTTGGAGAGAAAACTCTTGGCCGTCTCTTTAACGTATTAGGAGAGGCTATTGATGGCGGAGAACAGCCAGATACAGAGGAGAAGTGGGAAATCCACAGAGAACCTCCAACATTTGAAGAACAGAATCCTGCAGAAGAGATTCTTGAGACAGGTATCAAGGTAATTGACCTTTTAGCACCTTATGCAAAGGGTGGTAAGATTGGTCTGTTCGGTGGTGCCGGAGTTGGTAAGACAGTTCTTATTCAGGAACTTATCAGTAATATAGCAACAGAGCATGGTGGATATTCAATATTCACAGGTGTAGGAGAAAGATCAAGAGAAGGTAACGACCTCTGGACAGAAATGAAAGAGTCGGGCGTTCTTGAGAAAACTGCCTTAGTGTTTGGTCAGATGAACGAACCACCTGGAGCTCGTATGCGTGTTGCTGAGACAGGACTTACAATGGCTGAATATTTCCGTGATGAGAAGCATCAGAATGTGCTTTTATTCATTGATAATATATTCCGTTTCACACAGGCTGGTTCAGAGGTTTCAGCACTTCTTGGACGTATGCCTTCAGCCGTAGGTTATCAGCCAACACTTGCAACTGAAATGGGTGAATTACAGGAGCGTATAGCTTCTACAAAGAATGGTTCTGTAACATCAGTACAGGCAGTATATGTGCCTGCCGATGACCTTACTGACCCTGCACCAGCAACAACATTTGCACATCTTGACGCAACTACAGTTCTTTCAAGAAAGATAGTTGAACAGGGTATCTACCCAGCCGTAGACCCACTTGATTCTACATCAAGAATTCTTGAGCCGGACATCGTAGGCGAGGAGCACTATGAGGTAGCAAGAAAGGTTCAGGAAATCCTTCAGAAGTACAAGGAATTACAGGATATCATTGCTATTCTTGGTATGGAAGAGCTTGCAGATGAAGATAAGGTTACAGTATTCAGAGCAAGAAAGATTCAGAAATTCTTATCACAGCCATTCCATGTTGCTGAGAACTTTACAGGTATTCCTGGTGTATATGTTCCATTAAAGGAGACTATAAGAGGTTTCAAGGCAATTATTGATGGTGAGATGGATGAATATCCTGAAAACGCATTTTTCAATGTAGGAACTATAGATGATGTTATTAAAAAGGCTGAGAAGATGAAGTAACATTCTGCCAGAAAGGAAAAACTAATGGCTACAAGTTCATTTTATTTAAAAGTAATATCAGCTAACCGGGTGTTTTTCGCTGGCAAATGCCGTTCTCTTATTGTGCCTGAGTTCGATGGGCAGAAGGAAATTCTTGCCCATCATGAGGACATGGTTATTGCAATTGATGAAGGCCAGATGAAATTCCAGCCAGAGGGCAGTGATGAATGGATTCATGCTGTTGTCGGAATGGGCTTTGTTGAAATCGTCAACAACCGTGTGACTCTTCTTGTTGAGACAGCAGAAAAGCCTGAAGAAATCGATGTAAGAAGAGCCGAGGAAGCCAAGCAGAGGGCTGAAGAGAGACTTCGTCAGAAGCAGAGTATCCATGAGTATTATCACTCAAGAGCAGCGCTTGCAAGAGCTATGGCAAGACTTAAGGCAACATCTGGAAAGTAATAAATTATATAAAAACCGCCCGGACAGGAGCAATCCATGTCCGGGCGGCTTTCATATATAAGACCTACTCAATCTCTTTTTTCTTAATTCTATCAAGATAATCTTTAGTTTCCTTAGCAACCACTCCGCTTAAAGCAACAAGTGCGATAAGGTTAGGAATAGCCATCAGACCATTAAAGATATCTGCGATTGTCCATACAGCAGATACTGTCATGTAAGGACCGATGAATACACAGAGGATATATAACCATCTGTATACTTTGATACATTTCTTCTTGCCATTAGTAAGATATTCAAGGCATCGCTCAGAATAATAATCCCAGCCGAGAATAGTTGTAAATGCGAAGAATACGAGGCATAACATAAGGATAAATGAAGCAACTCCGTCAGGGAAAGGAAGTCCTAACTGGAATGCCTTAGTTGTTACTGCAACACCTTCAAGTCCCATATCATAAGCGCCTGTAACAACAATTGCAATACCTGTAATTGAACAGATAATGATTGTATCAATAAATGTACCTGTCATAGATACAAGACCCTGACGTACAGGTTCGTTAGTACGGGCAGCGGCAGCAGCGATAGGAGCACTACCAAGACCGGCTTCATTAGAGAAGATACCTCTTGCAATACCCTTCTGCATAGCTACAATCATAGCACCAAGAGCACCACCTGCAGCGGCTTTAACACCAAATGCGCTCTGTACAATAGTAAGGAGAGCAGCAGGAACATCAGTAATATTAAATATAATAATAAGAATTCCGGCAATAAAATATGTTGCAGCCATAAATGGAACAACAACCTGTGCAACCTTGGAAATTCTCTTGATTCCACCAATAAGAACGAGGGCAACACAGAATGTAAGGATAAGACAGCTTATAACTACAGTCCACGAATATGTTCTGCCAAATAATGAAACAGTCCATGAGTTATTAGGATCAAAGAAATTATTAACAGCAGAAGAAATACCATTTACCTGTGTAAATGTACCGATTCCCAAAAGACCAACGCCTACACCGAAGAAGGCGAATATCTTTGCAAGCCATTTCCACTTAGGACCCATACCGTGTTCAATGTAATTGAAAGGTCCACCGACAACATGACCATCTTCGTCAACCTGTCTGAACTTTACAGCTAAGAGACATTCTGAATATTTGGTAGCAGTACCAACTAAAGCTGCAAGCCACATCCAGAATAATGCTCCCGGACCACCAGCTACAATAGCGGTAGCAACACCGACAATATTACCAGTACCGATTGTTGCTGAAAGTGCTGTACATAATGCTGCGAAACTGCTCACTTCACCGTGCTTGCCATCAGTTTCGTCTTTGAAAATGTACTTAAATGCTCGCCCAAGATTAGTAAACTGGACGCCCTTAAGTCTGATAGTAAGGAACAGACCAACAGCAAGGATAAGAACAATGAGAGGGATTCCCCAGACATATGCGTCAATAGTATCGAGAATAGTATTGATTTTACTAAACATATTATATACTCTCCCTTTTTATAAAAAATTAAGACAAATTTTACCACAAAAGAACATTTTTTTCAATTAAATACCATTAGTTCCTAATATAATAAACAATTTTGTGAAATGTTGCTTATTGACAAACCGTATCAATTTATATATCATTGTTGAAAACGAAGGCGTTTTGCATATGTAGCAAGACGCTTTTTTCCTTATTAAGGACAGTGATGGATATATTCGTCTGTTATTTTTCTTGTAAGGTAATATCCGGAAGATGTAATCGGGAGAGACTGCTTAAAAAGGCAGCGCCGAAGGTGACAGCGAAAACTCTCAGGCAAAAGGACCGGTTATGGACGGAACTCTGGAGAGCTGGTATTAACAGCACCGAAGAAGCAATCCGCAGACAAAATGTGTGTTTCATATAACAGGCACATTTATACAATATATAATTGACTGGCGGAGAATCTTTCAGGTTTTTAACAGAGGCATAGGTGTATTAAAGTGCGCCTGTATCCTCTTGTTTTTATGTAAAGATATATTCAGAAGAACTTCTTGAAAATCTTGATAAGACAGGATTGCAAGGCACGAAAAGGCTAAAGCAAAGGAGAGAAACATTATGAAGACAGACATTGAAATTGCACAGGAAGCGGTAATGGAACCAATTAAGAATGTTGCAGCAAAATGCGGCATAAGTGAGGATGATCTTGAATTATACGGAAAGTATAAGGCAAAGATATCAGATGAGTACATTAACAGCATTAAGAACAATGAAGATGGAAAGTTAATTCTTGTTACAGCCATCAATCCAACTCCAGCAGGAGAGGGAAAGACAACAATTACTGTTGGACTTGGAGAAGCATTTGGCAAGCTTGGTAAGAAGGCTGTTATTGCACTTCGTGAGCCGTCTCTTGGCCCATGTTTTGGTATCAAAGGTGGTGCAGCAGGTGGTGGATATGCACAGGTTGTTCCTATGGAAGAACTGAATCTGCATTTTACAGGTGATTTCCATGCAATTACATCAGCTAACAACTTATGTGCAGCACTTCTTGATAACCATATCCAGCAGGGTAATGAGCTTGGAATTGACCCAAGATGTGTTACATGGAAAAGATGTATGGATATGAATGACCGTGTTCTTAGAAATATTGTTGTAGGACTTGGTTCTAAGGTTGACGGAACAGTAAGAGAGGATCATTTTGTTATCACAGTTGCATCAGAGATTATGGCAGTATTATGTCTTGCAATAGATATGAAAGATTTAAAGGAAAGACTTGGTAAGATGGTAGTTGCTTACAATTATCAGGGACAGCCTGTTACAGCAGCAGACATCAAGGCAGTTGGTTCAATGGCAGCATTGTTAAAGGATGCATTAAAGCCTAACCTTATCCAGACACTTGAGCATACACCAGCGTTAGTACATGGTGGACCATTTGCCAATATCGCACATGGCTGTAACTCAGTAAGAGCAACTAAGACAGCACTTAAGATGGCAGATTATGTTATTACAGAGGCAGGATTTGGCGCAGACCTGGGTGCAGAGAAGTTCTTCGATATTAAGTGCCGTAAGTCAGGCTTAAAGCCAGACGCAGTTGTATTAGTAGCGACAGTTAGAGCACTTAAGTATAACGGCGGAGTACCTAAGACAGAATTATCAGCAGAGAATCTTGACGCATTAAAGAAAGGTATCGTAAACCTTGAAAAGCATATAGAGAATCTTCAGAAATACGGTGTGCCTGTAGTTGTTACACTTAATGCATTTGTATCAGATACACAGGCAGAATTAGATTATATACAGAAGTTCTGTGAAGATAAAGGATGTGAATTCGCCCTTGCCAAGGTATGGGAAAAAGGTGGAGAAGGTGGAATCGAACTTGCAGAGAAAGTTCTTAAGACACTTGAGACAAAGAAGAGCAACTTCCACTATCTTTATGAGACAGACCAGCCAGTTAAAGCAAAGATTGAAACAATTGCCAAAGAAATATATGGTGCTGGAAGCGTTAATTATTCAGCAGCAGCTAACAAGCAGATTGCACAGCTTGAGCAGTTAGGATTTGGTAATCTTCCAATCTGTATGGCTAAGACACAGTACTCACTTTCAGATGATCCAACATTACTTGGTCGTCCGGAAGGATTTGAGATGAATGTAAGAGAAGCATATGTATCAGCAGGTGCAGGCTTCATAGTAGTACTTACAGGTTCAGTAATGACAATGCCAGGACTTTCTAAATCACCAGCAGCTTATAATATAGATGTTAATGATGATGGGGTAATAACTGGGTTATTCTAGGGAAAGTGACTCCCGGGAGTGGGAGGCAGGTGGAACTGTATAGCATATTTTCAAACGCGCTCTCGCTCGGGCGAAGACGCAGCGGTACTAAGTTTGCGTGGATTTGCCGCCATTAGGCGGCTTTCCACGCGAACTAAGTGCCGGCGTCTTCTTACGGTTTGAAAATATGCTATACAGCCCACCAGCCTCCGAACTTCCGGGAGTTTTTTCTACATGGTGGAGGGACGGTCGGTTTCTTCAAGCCAGTACAACCTTGCCAAAGGCGGGGCGGGGCAGTTGTCCGGTAAAGAAAAGCCCAGCCGTGTATATATCTAAAATCAAAACCGTATGAAGACGCCGGAACTAGGTACCGCTGCGTCGGAATCCGAGCGAAAGCGGGTTTTGATTTTAGATATATACACGGCTGGGCGTGCTTTATGGGAGCAGCCTTCTACAACATAACCCCCGACTTCTCCTTACTTCTCTCAATCATATGATTCAGCTTCTCAAATGGCTTCTGTAAGAACAATCCAATAATAAGCGAAACAACTATATATATTGAAAGAAATGCGAGATTCTTAATGTAATCATATCTGTACATTCCTGCAATACATTCTCTTAATGCATCCATTGAATATGGGAAGAGCAGGAATCGGTATATTATCTGGTAGGCGTTAGGAAGTACTTCTATAGGGAAAGTACCGCCTGAACCGGCAACCTGTATAACGAGCAGGACAATTCCAAGTGCTTCACCGATATTACCAAATGCAACAGTAAGACTGTACATAAAGAAGGTGAACACGAAACTTGAAAATGCACATGCAACCCAGTAAAGGAATGGGTGGTAACACTGGATTCCTATGTAGAAAAGATTTCCAAGTGTTATAAGCAGTGCCTGAAGCTGTCCTACTGCAAAGAAGATGAAATATCTTCCAAAGAATTTTTCATATCTCTTTGCGTCTGCTGGAATATCAGGTGCAGGGTGTACAGGTGTGTGCATAATCGCAACAAGTATAAGTCCGCCAAACCACAGTGCAAGTATTGTGTAGAATGGTGAAGCAGAAGTACCATAGCTTTTAACTGCGTATACCTGTTCAGTTGTTATATTAACAGGTGCTGAGAGGAAGTCTCCTAAAGTATCAGCGTCTGCATTTAACATCTCTGATAATAAACCATATGTATCCTGTTCGGTGATAGTGTTTAATGTATCAATTGCATTATCAAGCTTAGTTTCAAGGTCACTGAGAAGCTCTTTGGTCTGAGTGAGTGAACCTGATGTAAGCTTTATCGCAGTTGAAAGGTCTGCAACGTCCATATTCATATCAGAATAGAGGTCTGTCAGTGAACTCATAATGCTCTGAATCTGTGCCATCTGATTTGAGAGTGCAGTTGACAATTCATTTAGAGAATCAGCAGAATTGCCGTTTACAAGCGCCTGCAATGTTATTAACTGCTGCTGTTGTAACTGTAATTGTGTATATATCTGTGGGGCAGCACTTGTTGAACTGCTGCTTATTGATGATGTAAGGTCAGTAATTGCAAGCATTGAATTAAGAATTACATCATAGGTTGAAAGTGTTGTTCTTGCAGCTGTAAGTCTGTTAGTAACTGCGTCCATAAGTGAACCGGTTTCTTTGTCTGCGTCCTTGATAGCTGAATCACCGGTTCCGGCAATCGTAGATACGATTGTATCAATAAATGTCTGGTTTACCTGCTGCTGAACTGCTGTCTTGGCCTTGTCTGTTATCTTAGGCGCGATAGCATTGGCTTTCTGGTTGCAGTAATATTTTAACTGGGGATGTTCCATCGAATCGCTTAAGAAGCTGATAAGATTCTTGGAGAAATCCTCCGGAACAACAAGCGCAGCATAATATTCACCACTGTATACGCCTTTGATTGCCTCATCAGAAGAATCAACAAACTGCCAGCCGATAGTATCATTAGTCTCAAGAGCTTCGATTATTGTGTCGCCGACATTAAGTTCCATGCCCTCAAGAGAAGTACCTTTATCGACAGATACAACTGCAACTTTAATTCTGCTTGTGGAAGCCTGTCCATATGGGTCCCAGTTAGACAGAATATTAAACCATGAATACAATGCAGGAATAACGGTAAGACCGATAATTACACATATTGCAATCACATTTGTTTTTATGTGGCTAAGGTCAGCCCTGATAATTTTAAATATATTTTTCATAACTGTACCTCACTTAAAAATGCTTTGATGCTGTCCGCAATGGAAGCGTCAGCCTGTTTTTCCTGAATCTCTATATTGAGGTCGTTTAACTTTCTTGCAAGCTTGTCATCAATGTAATCAATAACTATAAGATAAGCACAGAATATAAAAAGCGAAATTACCCAGAGAAGAAGATAAACAACCTTGGCAGTATCCATAGTAAACATAAGTACCATGAATACCAGAGGAATTATCATCATACATCTTAAGCAGACCTTTTTCTTGTGCTGGTTCTTTGTGTGCATATTTTCTGCAAATGCTGTGATTTCCGCAAGTACAACATCTAAGTCAAGATTCTTATGAGCTGTATTGTTGCCGCTGGCAGATTCAGCATTATCCACATTTTCATCTATAAAATCATCGTTTTGCATATAGCCTCCTTATATTACTATTACCCTGTTTATTACATAAAATGTGTCTCTTTCATACGGCGTTCAAAGAACTCACGTACCTCAAGAAGAGACTTTCTGATACCAAGTCCGAGGATAAGAGATATAACAGCGTAAGCGCATAATTTTACAAGATATACTGCATAATCACACTGGTATAATCCACTTATTGCTTCCCTCATTGCATTAATAGCATAAGGGAATGGGAAGTACAGGTATACATTCTGGAAGAATTCAGGAAGCAGCTCAATTGGATAAGTGCCGCCTGAACCGGCAATCTGTAACACAATCATTACGACAGCAATAGCTTTTCCCAAGTCACCAAATGTAAGAACAAGTGTGTATATAAATAACGTAAATACAAAGCTTGTTATAGCAGCTGCAAGCCACAGCATGAATGGATGGGTGCAGTCAATTTTTAAAATGTATAAATCACCAAGAACAACTACAAGAGCCTGAAGCTGTCCCATTGCAAGGAAGAGAAGTGCGCGGCCCATATATTTCTGATGTTCTGTGGCATCCTTGAATTCATCATCTTCGTAGTCAACCTTTACTTTCATAAGGGCAACTAAAACAATGCCTCCAACCCAGAGAGCAAGTGTTGTATAGAAAGGTGTAACACTTGTTCCATAGTTAGTCTGCATATAGACATATATTTCCTCTACCTGTACAGGTTCTGAAAGGAATGACGCAATTGACTGTGCGTCTGAGTTGATGAAATCCATTATTAATTTGTATGTAGATGACGAACTGATATCTCCAACTGACCCAGATATGGTATCAAGTCTTTTATTAAGAGAATCAAGCAGTGTTCTTGTACTTTCGAGTGTCGTATTAATGTTGACGGATATATCGCTCACGCCGAGAAGCATCTGTGAAATTCCGTTAATACTGTCTCCTGCGCTGCTGATGTTGGCTGCAAGGCTGCTTACGGCATTCTTCATGGAAGACTTAAGAAGATTAACATTAGTTCTTATTACGGTCTGCATTATTGTCTGACTCTTCTGAATTTCTGCACGGCACTGTTCGACAACAGATTTGATTAACTGATATTTTGCCTGAAGTGTTTCAGGTGAATCAGTAAGAATGTCTGCACACTGCTGTACAAGGTTGTATGCAATATTCTCCATGGCATTAACAGAAGCAAGTGCCGATTTTAAAGCAGTAATAACCGCAGGATCAATTCCATCTACCTTACTGAGGGAATCAATCGCATCTTCAAGTGCTTTATTCTGATCAATAAGTTCTTTTAACTGTTCATTAGCTTTACTGAGTTCTACACCAGCCTGTCCGACATCTGTTATTGAAAGCTGTACGGCTTTATCAAGCGAATCAAGTACACTATCAGCCAGTTCATTCATTGCTTTAAGTTCTGCGTCAATCTGATTGGCAATATCGTCTGTGACATTGTCCAGAGTTTTATTAGCAATATCAGCAACATCAGTTGTTCCTGTCAGGACATCTTTAATCTGTGGAAGGACCTCCTGAAGTCCTGCAAGATTATCTGCAAGGTCCGAATTACTCTTGATGAACATGTCAATCATGGTATCGTAAGAACTTATATTGGCTGATACACTCTGTAAATCCTTAACAGTCTTTTCAATAATAGAAGGGTCATTTTCTGCAATTTCATTAAGTCCTTTCATTATTGTCTGTACGCACACATCTATGAATTCAGAATTGATAGTGTTCTGAAGCGTGCTTTTTCCTGTATCTGTAATCTTGGATGCAACAGCATTTTTCTTGGAATTCTCATAGTATGTAACTGTTGGCGGATTAAGACCATTGTCAAGAAAGTCATACAGGCTTCGTGAAAAGTCGTCTCCGATTACGATAACAGCATAGTACTTGCCAGAATAAAGTTTATTCATGGCTTCGTCTTTAGTTTCTGGAAAACGCCAGCCTAACTTGTCATTAGAATGAAGCTGTTCAACAATCTGTTCTCCCATGTTGATAGTAGAATCATCAGATTCAGAGTAACCTTCGTCCTCAGAAACAATAGCAATCTGAACTGACGCAGTGTTTGCGTAAGGGTCCCAGTTGGAATATATGTTAAACCATGCGTAAAGCGATGGAATAAGGCACAGACCAAGTGCAATGGCTAACGCCAGAATATTCCTGCTAAGACCTTTCAAATCTCTTTTAAAAATCTTAAAAATCATAAAATTCCTCTATTCTTTAATTATCGTTATAAACTTATATGTATTTTACTTAAGAAACTGGGGAAAATCAATACAGAGAGGACAATTCAGACATATTTAATAAATAGGAAAGGAACGGATTTATGAACATATTGTATTGTGGGGATAAACCTATGCAGAAGGGAATCCTTTTATCTTCTATGTCTATTATTGAAAATGTAGACGAGCCGTTAAATATATATATTCTTACGGTTGATTACAGTGAACGGGGCATTAATTACAAGCCGGTTGATAAAGCATTTGTAAAATATCTGGAAGCAAAATTGAATAAATCGGACATCAGAGTGAATGCTTCTCTTATTGATATTACAAGGAATTTTGTAGAAGAACTGCCGGAGGCAAATATGCAGACAAGATTTACAGCTTGCTGTATGCTGCGTCTGTTTGCTGATAAGACGGATGTTAATGAAAGGCTGCTCTATCTTGATACTGATGTTCTGTGCAGAAAGAATTTCAGAGACTTCTATTATCAGGACATGGAAGGGATAGAGATTGCGGGAGTTTCGGACTATTATGGCAGATGGCTTTTCGGTGATGGATATATTAATTCAGGAGTGATGCTTATGAATATGAAGCTGATAAGGGAGAATGGTCTTTTGGAAAAATGTCGTGAACAGTGTATAAGAAAGGAAATGTTTATGCCAGACCAGACGGCTATTAATACATTTGCAACAAGAGTTAATCTGTGCGGACACAGATTTAATGACCAGAGAAGACTGCACGGAAATACTGTATTCCAGCATTTTACAACTACTTTCCGTGTCTTTCCGGTAATAAAAACTGTTTCTGTCAAGCCGTGGGAGATAGACAAAATGCATAATGTTCTTGGGCTTCATGAGTATGATGAACTCCTTGATTCTTATAGCAGGGAGTATGAGAAGTATAGCGCAGCTTCGCGTGTTCCTGTATTTTTCTCAATTAATGAACAGTACGCGCCATATCTTGCAGTGAGCCTTAAATCGCTGGCTGAACATGTGGCAAAAGACGAGCGTTACCGTATTATTGTCATGTGTGATAATGTGAAGAATATTACTATGATACAGCTTCGCAATGTAATAAAGTATTATGAAAATATTGATATTGAATTTGTTGATATTAAAAAGAAAATGCACGAATTTTCAGAAAGTTTTGGACAGACTGTTACTGACAGGCGGGAGAACAGGCTTTATTCAGGAGAGTTTACACTGACAATATATTTCAGACTATTTATTGCCGAACTTTTTCCAGAACTTGATAAGGCTATATATATTGATTCTGATACTGTAGTTAATGAGGATATTGCAAAGCTTTATTCGGTTGATATGGGTGAAGCAATGTTTGGTGCTGTAAGAGACACATTTGCAGGAAATAATGCCATACTGTCGCGTTACATTGAAAATGCAGTGGGTATAGGACGCAGTGAATATGTCAATTCAGGAGTGCTTCTCATGAATCTTGACAAGATAAGGAAGATGCATCTTGCTGACAGATTTTTAAAGCTTATGGCAGAATATCATTTTGACAGTATTGCACCAGACCAGGACTATATTAATGCAATGTGTGCAAAGGACATTTATTTTCTTGATAAAGAGTGGAACGTAATGCCTAATAAGGGCGGGGAGTATATGGCAAGGCCGAAGCTGATACATTATAACCTGTTTGACAAGCCGTGGCATTACAGCGAGATTCCGTATGAGGAATATTTCTGGCAGTATGCGGCGGAATCTGGATTTTATCCGATGCTTCTTAAACAGCGTGAGCAGTATGGAGAAGGAGAGAGAAAAGCTGACCATGAGAATCTGGAGAAGCTGCTTTTGAGAGCTGAGAATATCGCAGACGGCGACGGTGTGAAGTTTTCTGATGTTGTTGGAAGCGGATTTTCGGAGGATATATGATTGGTGACAGGGAGCAGGTCTATGAAAATATTAAGGCGGCTGTAAGCCTTAATCAGTTAAATTCAAAGGTTGAGCCAGGAGACCCTAAGCTGTTACGCGAAGATAAAGAAGCATTGCTAAGACATTATATTGATTACCGCGCAGCATATGGTTTCTATGTCAAAAAATATATAGCAGAAGCAATATTTTGTGCCGGAACTTCGGCAGTCGGACTTATAACAAAAGTCAGCGGGCTTGAGAATCTTTCGGAAATTAAAGGCCCTGCGATTGTAACATGTAATCATTTCAGCCCATTAGACCCTGCAATTGTAAGATTTGCTATGAGAAAAGCAGGATTTACGCGCATAAGCATTGTTAATCAGGATACGAATCTTGCCATGAAAGGATTTGTCGGGTATATGCAAAGATATGCCGACACAATGCCTGTAAGCAGTCTGAAATGGTTTATGGAGACCGAATTTCCTAATCAGATTAAAAATGCACTTGATAATAACAGGCTTGTGCTTATATACCCTGAACAGGAAATGTGGTTTAATTATCGAAAGCCCCGTCCTTGCAAGAGAGGAGCGTATCTGTATGCAGTAAAGTTTAATGTGCCAGTGATTTCATTGTTTGTTGAACAGCGGGTTAAGAGTACACATTTGCATACATTCAGAGTGCATATTCTGCCCGTAATATATCCGGACAGGCAGCTTGATGAAAGAACGGCAAGTTTAAGGATGCAGCATACGGACTATGAACAGAAATGCGATGCGTATGTCAGGGCATATGGAAAGAAACTGACTTATGATTTTGAGGACGGGGATATTGTGGGAAGATAGAAGAATTTGAAGAGCATGATATTGCGGAAGAATAAAAATATTTGACGAAGGAAGAATTGAAGTGTATATATATTTGAAGAAATTACAAAGATTGAGAGGAATATTTATGAAGATACAATCAGTGGCAGTACTTGGAGCAGGAGCAGTTGGCTCTTATGTTATATGGGGACTTTCAGAAAAGAAGGATATAGATTTAAGCGTCATTGCAAAAGGCGAAAGGGCGGAAAGACTTAAGGCAGAAGGCTGTCTGATTAACGGAAAGACATACCACCCGGAGGTATTGACACCAGAGGAGGCAAAGGGAGTTGACCTTCTTGTTGTATCATTAAAGTATGGTGCACTTGCAGGTGCATTAGATGATATTAAGGAAGCTGTCGGGGAGAATACTATTGTTATGAGCCTTATGAATGGTGTTGACAGTGAAGAGATAATATCTGCTAAGATAGATAAATCTCATATCATTTATTCACTTATAAAGGTAGCATCACACCGTGAGGGTAAGGAATATGTGTTTAATCCTGAGACTACAATAGGCATTATATATGGTGAGGAAACTGCACCATTTGAGAGTGAGAGAGTCGCAGCAATAAGAGAATTATTTGACGGAACAGGTCTTAATTACAGAGTGACTGAATATATCAAAGAAGAGATATGGAGCAAATTCAGACTCAATATATGTAATAATCTTCCACAGGCTATTATTGGAGCAGGTGTCGGCTGTTATACAGACAGTGAGCATATGAAAGCAATCAGCGCAGGTCTGCGAAAGGAAGTGGAAGCAGTTGCGCTTGCCAAAGATATTGATATGAGCAGATGTGCCAGCACATCAAGCCGCGGAAGCGCTGTTCCGCCAACAGCAAGATATTCAACACTTCAGGACATTGACGCAGGCAGACATACAGAGATAGACATGTTCTCCGGTGCAATGATGCGTATGGGAAAAGAACTTGGAATTCCTACTCCATATAACGAATACACATATCACATTATCAAGGCACTTGAAGAAAAGAATGATGGTGTGTTTGATTATGATGAGAATAGTCAGGCTGTGACTTATTCTAAGTAGTGAATGACAGGAATCAACATAACAATTGATATGATGACCTACTGAATTGCGATTATTATGGCAATTAGTAGGTCGTTTTTTTGTTTTTTGAAAGGAAACAAAGAAATCCGCAAGCCCAATCCATACTTCAAAAGTTTAATTAAGATTTCTCGATAAATAATCTCAATAAAATCTCAATAAAACCCAGTAATTACAGTTGACATATACCCATATAGGGTATATTATACATCATGTGAATGATATATACCCCGCTAGGGTATATTGCAATCACAACAGATAAATATAACAATGTGTTTATCAGGCACAGAATATAATAATCAGACTAAGGAGGAATAATGGGAAAAGAATGTTGTTGTCATAAGACCAAAGAAAGAGATGCCAAGGAATATAAGGATCTCTGTAACAGACTTAGCAGAATTGAAGGACAGATAAGAGGGATTAAAGGTATGGTTGAAAAGGACGCATACTGTATTGATATTCTTAATCAGGTATCGGCAGCCCAGTCTGCACTTAACAGTTTTACTAAGGTACTCTTAGATAATCATATCAAGAGCTGTGTTGTCCGCGATATTAAAGAAGGAAAGGACGATACTGTGGAGGAGCTTGTTAAGACAATAGGCAAATTCATGCGATAAGAATTCGGGCAAATATAAAAGGAGATGTATAATATGGGAACAGCTATAATAATCGGCATATTAGCCATAATAGTAGTAATTGCAGTTATAAGCAGTGTTAAGCATATGAAAGGTGAAGGTGGCTGCTGTGGCGGTGGTGGAGATACTGTTGCAGAAGAGAAGAAGGTGCTTGATAATCCTGTAATTGCCGTCAAGACTGTAGATATTGAAGGCATGCATTGTGAGAACTGCAAGAACAGTATTGAGAGATCTGTTAATAAGATTGATGGTGCTTCATGCCAGGTTAATCTTAAGAAGAAACAGGCAACAATTGAAGTTGACAGAGAAATCGACGATGCTGATATAAGAATTGCAATTGAGAGACTTGATTTCAAAGTTACAGGAATAACAACTAATCGTAAGGAGGCGTAGCGCAATATGGAACAGTACAATGTTACAGGAATGAGCTGTGCAGCTTGTCAGGCAAGAGTTGAGAAGGCTGTAAGCAAAGTGCCTGGAGTGGAGAGCTGTTCAGTAAGTCTTCTTACTAATTCAATGGGTGTTGAAGGAACTGCAACCCATGATGCAGTCATTAAAGCTGTGGAAGCTGCAGGATATGGCGCATCAGTAAAGGGGGCAAAGAACAGCAGCCCTTCAATACAGGAGCAGGAAGATGCACTGGCAGATAAGACAACCCCTGTTTTAAAGAAAAGATTAATAGCTTCAGTAATATTTCTAGCTGTGCTTATGTATTTCAGTATGGGACATATGATGTGGGGCTGGCCGCTTCCATCAGTGCTTGTTGGTAATCATGTTGCTATGGGACTAATACAAATGCTGCTTACAATAATAATAATGGTTATTAACCAGCATTTCTTCATAAGTGGATTCAAGGGCTTGTTACATCGTTCACCTAATATGGACACACTTGTTGCACTTGGTTCAGGAGCGGCATTTGTGTGGAGCACATATGCACTTTTTGCGATGACAGACTGTCAGGTAAGAGGCGATATGGCAGGTGTAATGCACTACATGGACGAATTCTATTTTGAGTCGGCAGCCATGATTCTTACATTAATAACAGTAGGAAAAATGCTTGAAGCCCGTTCAAAGGGAAAGACAACTGATGCATTAAAGAGCCTTATGAAGCTTGCTGCCAAGACAGCAGTACTTTGTGTTGATGGACAGGAAAAAGAGGTTCCTGTTGAACAGGTTATGACAGGTGATATATTTGTTGTAAGACCGGGAGAGAATATACCAGTAGATGGTGTTATTATAGAAGGTAATACTGCAGTTAATGAATCAGCACTTACAGGCGAGAGTATTCCGGTTGATAAACAGGAAGGTGATTCGGTAAGTGCGGCTACACTTAATACGTCAGGATTTATAAAATGCAGAGCTACAAGAGTAGGAGAAGATACAACACTTTCCAAGATAATACAGATGGTAAGTGATGCGGCTGCGACTAAAGCACCTATTGCAAAGGTAGCTGATAAAGTTTCAGGCGTATTCGTACCTACAGTTATAACAATAGCAGTTATAACAACAATAGTATGGCTGTTATGTGGCAAAGACTTGGGATTCGCACTTGCGAGAGGAATCTCAGTGCTTGTAATAAGCTGCCCTTGTGCATTGGGACTTGCGACTCCGGTTGCAATTATGGTTGGCAACGGAGTCGGTGCAAAGAACGGAATTATGTTCAAGACTGCCGTTTCTTTAGAGCAGACAGGCAAAATGCAGATAGTTGCACTTGATAAGACTGGTACTATTACAGAGGGTGAGCCAAAGGTTACTGATATTATAACAGGTGATGGAATCTCACAGGACGAGCTTGTTGCTATAGCATATGGGCTTGAAAGAAAAAGTGAACACCCACTTGCAAAGGCAGTTGTTAATTATGTAGAAGAGAGTGCTGATAAGAACACATTTGCAGGAGAGGTAACTGATTTTAAGGCTGTTGCTGGTAACGGACTTAAAGGAAAACTTGATGCAAATGTGGTGGCAGGCGGTAATCTTAAATTCATATCAGAATACTGCAATGTTTCTGATGATTTAAGAAATAAGGCAGATGACTTATCATCAGAAGGAAAGACACCACTTTTCTTTGCAAGAGATAATGAGCTTCTTGGAATAATAGCTGTTGCTGATACAATTAAGAAGGACAGCCCACAGGCTATCAAAGAACTTCAGAATATGGGAATCAAGGTTGTAATGATTACCGGAGATAACGAAAGAAGTGCTAAGGCAATCGGAAAGATTGCCGGAGTAGATGAAGTTATCGCAGGAGTACTTCCAGAAGGAAAAGAAAAAGAAATAGCAAGACTTAAGGAGCAGGGAAGTGTTATAATGGTAGGTGATGGAATTAATGATGCACCTGCACTTACAAGAGCAGATATAGGTATTGCAATCGGAGCCGGTACGGACGTTGCGATAGATGCAGCTGATATAGTTCTTATGAAGAGCAGATTATCAGATGTGCCTGCTGCCATAAGACTTTCAAAGAGAACACTTACCAATATACATGAGAACCTGTTCTGGGCATTCTTCTATAACTGTATAGGAATCCCGCTTGCTGCAGGTGTGTGGATACCGTTATTTGGATGGACACTGAATCCAATGTTTGGTGCAGCAGCTATGAGTTTATCAAGCTTCTGTGTAGTAACTAATGCATTAAGACTTAATCTTGTAAAGATATACGATACAGGAAAAGACCACATTTATAAGAAAAAGTCTGGCAAAATAAAAAATAAAACGACAAAAGGAGACAAAACTATGACAAAGACTATGAATATTGAAGGTATGATGTGTGGACATTGTGAAGCTACTGTTAAGAAGACACTTGAGGCTATTGAAGGTGTTACAGAGGCAGTTGTAAGCCATGAGAATGGAACAGCAGTTGTTACACTTTCTAAGGAAGTTGATAACGATGTATTAAAGAAGGCTGTAGAAGATAAGGATTATAAGGTAACAGCGGTTAAGTAATATGAAGTTTGATGGTATTAAGAAAGTAAGTGAAGGCCGATTTATAGACAGATATGACCTTTATTATACAACAGAGGATGATAAGAAAAAGGTTTATGAGATTATAAGCCGTAATAAAGATATTAAGACAATTGATGACGTACGGAATAATAAAACAGACGGTGTAGTTATAGTTGCTACAGATGAAACTGATGAACATATTCTTATTAACAAAGAGTACAGAATGTCTGTAGGAGACTATGTGTATAATTTCCCTGCAGGACTTATCGATGCAGGGGAAACTCCTGAAATTGCAGCAAAGCGTGAACTTAAAGAGGAGACAGGTCTTGACCTTATAGCAATTGAGGATAAGCTGTATGACAGTTATAGTGCGATAGGATTTTCCAATGAAACTAATGCTGTTGTTATTGGTAAAGCATCAGGAGAATTCGCACCAAGTACGTCAACATTTGAAGAAATATCAGCTGCGTGGTATTCGAGAGAAGAAGTAAGAAATCTTCTTAAGGATAAGCATTTTGCAGCAAGAACACAGGCATTCTGTTATATGTGGGCAAGGAATAAGTAATGTCAGAGGAGGAATTGTATGGTTAAGAAGCAGTCTAATTCTTTTATGTCTTGTGATGGAAAGACATCTATTCATGTTGTTATGTGGAGCCCTGATGAGAATGAATATGACAAGCCGGTAGCTGTATTGCAGATAAGTCATGGAATGATAGAGTATATAGACAGATATGACGGCTTTGCAAGATTCATGGCAGAGAAGGGATTTGTGGTTGTAGGTAATGACCATCTTGGACATGGAAGGTCAGTGCGTTCAGATGATGATCTGGGCTTCTTTAAAGATGAGCATCCGGGGGAAGCACTTGCAAAGGATGTTCATCACCTTACAGTTCTGATAAAGAAGATGTATCCTGATATTCCATATTATCTTCTTGGACACAGTATGGGTTCATTTGTTACAAGAAAATATATATGTGATTATGGATATGAGCTGGATGGCGTTATCATAATGGGAACAGGACACCAGCCAACACCAATGGTTCTTGCTGGAAAGGTCCTTGCTGATATTACAAGACTTATTAAGGGCGACAGGTACAGAAGCAGACTGATTTCTAAGATTATGTTCGGAGCTTATAATAAGCGCATTAAGAATGTAAGAACATCTAATGACTGGCTGACAAGAGATGAAGCAGTTGTTGATGAATACAATGCAGGAAAGCTTACAACATTTCTGTTTACAGTTAATGGCTACAGGGGTCTTATGAAGATGATTCTGTATGTAAGAAAGCCTCGTAATATAGCAAAGATACCAAAGAACCTTCCAATGCTTATGGTGTCAGGTCTTGATGATCCGGTAGGTGAATATGGTAAAGGTGTATACAGGGCATATAACACATATCATGGACATATTGATGATATTGATTTGAGGCTTTTCGAGGGCTGCAGACATGAGTTGTGCAATGAGCTTAATAAAGAAGAGATATATGAAGAAATATATGGCTGGATTATGGACCATATGAATAAGTAGATTAATAGAAAAGCGGAATGGCAGTTCAAACCATTCCGCTTTTTCGTTAACAGCTTTGATAAATATAAGCCGTATAATTACAATTTAACAGTTGTATACTTAGGTATGCATGCAATTCCTAATGCGTAAGGACCTGTATGGCATCCTGAGATAATACTGATTCTTGTCTTGAAATCTTCGCGTCTTTCGAGAAGCTTGATGCCAAGCTGTGCTTCAACGTCATCTCGGTACTTTTCAGCTTCTTCTGGGTTAGTGCAGTAACCAACTGTGATATCCCAGTCATCAATTGGCTTTCCTGTTGATTCAATGTATTTCTGAATCATGTCAATAACGTTAGATTTACCTTTGTTTCTTGTTCTTGTGAATCCGCCAAGTCCAATCTCGCCTTCCTTCATTACAATGATAGGACGGAGGCTTAATTTGCTTGTAATTGTGATTGCTGTCTTGGCAAGGCGTCCACCTTTGCTTAGATATTCAAGTGATTCTGTTGTGAACATGATTCGTCCGTCGTTTCTTAAAGCCTCAAGCACTTTAATTGTATCTTCATATGAATATCCTGCTTTTCTCATCTGGAGAGCCTGATATATGAAGAGTGAAAATGATGCTGAGTTAAGCAATGAGTTGATGACTGTAACCTTAGCGTCAGGATGATCTTCTAATATAATGTCTTTAGCTGTGCAGGCTGAATTATAAGAACCTGAGAAGTATGATGTAAGTGTGCATACGATAGCAGGTCTGCCAGCTTCCACACTAGGCATAATAGCATCGACGAAATCCTGTACACTAGGAAGAGAAGACTTAGGAAAAGCTCCTTCATCTGTCATTCTTCTATAGAATTCATCATGAGTAATGTCATATTGTTCTTTCAGATAGTTAACACCGTCAAATGTTGTGTAGAGTGGGACAAGCTTAAGACCGTGTGTCTCTGCATATTCTCTTACAATGTCACATGCTGAATCAGTAATTATATCAAACATAATATATATTATCCTCCGCGTTGTAAAAACGATTTGTTTTGTTAATTGGAATGATAACACATAGTTTTCAAAACTACAATACATAAATATTAATATTTTGTAAAATATAAGTATCGTAAATTTAAAAATTGTTGTATAATCGATTTAAATGTATATTTTTTGCTATTGGAGGAAATAATTAATGAAAGTATGTGCATTTCTCACAGATGGGTTTGAAACAGTTGAGGCACTTGCGGTTATAGATATATTAAGAAGAGCTGATATCAGAACAGATATGATATCAATTACAGGAGATATTAATGTTAAAAGTGCTCAGGGAGTAATTGTTAAAGCTGATGAACTTTTAGATGAATATGTATTTGAAGGTAATGAACTTCTGTTCCTTCCGGGTGGACCTGGACATAAGTCATATTATGAATGTAATGAACTGCTTGAACTTCTTAAAGAATATGATAAGAAGAATAACAGGATTGCAGCAATATGTGCAGCACCTTCTATTCTTGGCAATCTTGGACTTCTTGAAGGTAAGAAGGCAATGGCTTTTCCGGGATTTGAAGACCAGTTAAAGGGCGCAGAGGTAATTCCTGCACCAGAAAGAGTTGTGACAGATGGCAATATTACAACATCAAGAGGAATGGGTACATCGATAGATCTTGGTCTTGAACTTGTAAAACTTATCAAAGGAGAAGAACTTTCAGACAAATTAAGGGCTTCTACCCAGTATATATAGTTTGGGGAGAATGATTAACGATGGAATATGATAATTATAATGAGGCGAGAATCCGCCGCGATAGAAAAAGAAAAGCCCAGCTTATGAGAAAGAAAAGACAGAGAGCGTTAAGAATTAAATTAATTATTATGACTGCAGTTGCTATTGTTATTGCTGTAGTTATAATTAATGTTGCATCAGGATTAAGAAAATCATCAAAGCAGAAAGAAGCATATGCATCAGATATAATTGCAGAAACATATGCTGAGAATGAAACACAGACACAGCAACCGACAGAACCACTACTTATATATTCGCAGATGACAGCAGACTATATGGATCTGTCATCGGATACACAGATAGCGTCACCTTATGCAGCACTGTTAGATGTTAACAATCATAAGATAATAGCTGGAAAACTTGCAGATACTAAGATATATCCGGCATCAATGACTAAGGTTATGACACTCATTGTTGTATCCGAGAATCTTGATAAGATGCCGCAGACTTATACATTTGGATTCGAGATGCTTAACAGACTTTACAGGGAAGAAGCATCTGTCGCAGGATTCCTTGAAGGAGAAACAGTAGATGTTGAAGACCTTATGTATGGACTTGTGCTTCCATCAGGAGCAGATGCAGCTGAGGCACTGGCTATAATGACTGCCGGTTCTAATGAAGAATTTGCAAAGCTTATGAATGCGAAATGCGAAGAACTTGGGCTTAAGTATACACATTTTGCTAATCCTACAGGATTATATGATGAAGAACAGTATACCACTCCATCAGAGATGGCAATGATTATGGAATATGCCATGAAAGATGAACTGAGAGCCAAAGTACTTGGAACTTATCAGTATAAGACTAAATCTACAACACAGCATCCTGAAGGAATTCAGCTTACAAGTACAATGTATTCAAGAATATATGGCAATGAAGCGCCAGGAGTACTTGTTAAAGGAGGAAAGACAGGATACACTAATGAGGCAGGAAGCTGTCTTGTAAGTTATGCTGTAACCAATAAAGGTAATGCATATGTTTTCTGCACAGGCGGAGCATCATACAGATGGGCGCCTGTTTATGATGAAATATATGTATATAAGAACATAATTCCGGCATCAGCAAAGGATTTGGAAACTGAAACAACCAAGATGTCTCCTAATAATTAACAGCCAGAATATGTCATAATAATTAGAATTATCAGACACATAATAACATCAAGACGATAAGTTATGGCGCCATAACTTTTCGGCTTAAACCTAAAATGTGTTTAATAAGGAGGCTTATTATGGCTAAATCAACAAGTTCTAATTATAAGACTAAGAAGGAAGCACAGAGCGCACTTGACAGATTCAAGATGGAGGTTGCTTCAGAAATTGGTGTTAACTTAAAGGATGGTTACAATGGAGACCTCACATCAGCAGAAGCTGGTTCAGTTGGTGGTAACATGGTAAAAGAGATGATCAGAAGACAGGAAGAGCAGATGAGCGGTAAGTAATCGCACCTGTTTACAACTGAATATGAATTATCTTAAGTGATAAATGGGGCTGTAATCCGCATGTTTCTTAGCAAATATAAGGATTACAGCCCTATCTTTTATTTTTTTAAAATAGTACTGGTAATCTAAAAACAGTTGTGTTATAATTCGTGGGTATGTTGTACGATAGTAACAATACATATATCATAGGAGGATTAATTTATAATGAGTTTCACAGTTGAGAATTTAGAAGAGAAGAATATGGTTAAACTTGTTATTGAGTCTACTGCTGAGGAGTTTGAGGCAGGTCTTAATACTGCATATAATAAGAATAAGAGCAAGATCAGCCTTCCTGGTTTCAGAAAAGGTAAAGCACCTAGAAAGATGATCGAGAAGATGTATGGCGCAGAAGTATTCTACGAAGATGCTGCTAACTCAATCATTCCAGAAGCATATGCTAAGGCTGCTGATGAGTGTGGTCTTGAGCTTGTTTCTCAGCCTAAGATCAATGTAACACAGTTAGAGGCTGGAAAGCCATTTATCTTCGAAGCTGTTGTAGCTACTAAGCCAGAAGTTGAACTTGGACAGTACAAGGGTGTTGAAGTAACTAAGGCTGATACAGAAGCAACAGATGCTGATGTAGAAGAAGAGTTAAAGAGAGTTCAGGATCAGAATTCAAGAACAGTATCTGTAACAGACAGAGCTGTTAAGGATGGCGATAACACAGTTATCGATTTCGAAGGATTTGTTGATGGTGTTGCATTCGAAGGTGGAAAGGGAACAGATTACCCACTTACAATCGGATCTCATTCATTCATTGATACATTTGAAGAGCAGATTATCGGTATGAATATCGGTGATGAGAAAGAAATCAACGTTACATTCCCAGAAGAGTATCATGTAGATGAGCTTAAGGGTAAGCCAGCTATGTTCAAGGTTTCTGTTAAGGAAATCAAGGAAAAGCAGCTTCCAGAGCTTAATGATGAGTTTGCTCAGGATGTATCTGATTTCGATACACTTGCTGAATATAAGGATGATTTAAAGAATAAGATTGCTGACAGAAAGTCAAGAGAAGCTAAGGCTAAGCAGGAAGACGAAGCAATCGCTAAGATTATTGAAACATCTAAGATGGATATTCCAGATGCTATGGTTGACACACAGGTTAACAGAATGGTTGAGGATTTCGCTCAGAGATTACAGCAGCAGGGATTATCAGTTGACCAGTACTTCCAGTACACAGGCATGACAGCTGATAAGATTATGGATGAGATGAAGCCAGAGGCTGTTAAGAGAATCCAGTCAAGACTTGTTCTTGAGGCAGTTGTTAAGGCTGAGAACATCGAGACTTCAGAAGAAGATTTCGAAGCAGAGTTAAAGAAGATGGCTGAAGCTTACAAGATGGAACTTGATCAGATTAAGGAATTCATGGGAGACTATGAGAAGAAGCAGATCAAGGAAGATCTTGCAATCCAGAAGGCTATAGAAGTTATTACAGGATCAGTTGTTGAGAAATAATCAGATTCTTATATGAATATTTAGTATATTGGAGGTTGTGTAATGAGTTTTGTACCTTATGTCATTGAACAGAACAGCAGAGGCGAAAGATCATATGATATATATTCACGTCTGCTTAAAGACAGAATTATATTCTTAGGAGAAGAAGTAACAGATGTATCTGCTAACCTTATAGTGGCACAGATGTTATTCCTTGAAGCAGAAGACCCAGGCAAGGATATACATTTCTACATTAACAGCCCGGGAGGATCTGTATCAGCAGGTTTTGCTATCTACGATACAATGCAGTACATCAAGTGTGATGTATCTACAATCTGTATCGGTATGGCTGCAAGTATGGGTGCATTCCTTCTTTCAGGCGGTGCTAAAGGAAAGAGACTTGCTCTTCCTAATGCAGAGATTATGATTCACCAGCCATCAGGCGGTGCAAGAGGTCAGGAAACTGAGATCAGAATCGTTGCTGAGAATATACTTAAGACAAGAAATAAGTTGAATCAGATACTGGCTGCTAATACTGGCAAGTCAGTTGAAGAGATTTCACGAGACACAGAAAGAGATAATTACATGTCAGCACAGGAAGCTGTTGCTTATGGACTTATTGATAGTGTTGTAGAGAAGAGATAATAACTGCTTATGATAAGGAAGGTGCCTGCAGATAATATATTTGCAGGTATCTCCCTTGTTTTTGTGTAATAAGCGGTACCTGTTTTGAAGACAGGACATGGATATTGGTGATTTGGAGGATGGTATGGCAGGCAGAAATATTGACGAGAAGCTTAGATGCTCATTCTGTAATAAGACACAGGATCAGGTAAAGAAGCTTATCGCAGGACATAATGGTGTTTACATTTGTGATGAATGTGTAGAAATATGCAGCGATATCCTTGATGAAGAGTTTGAAACAGAGTCAGATGGTAGTGATGTGGTTGATGGAATGAATATTAACCTGCTTAAACCAAAGCAGATTAAGGAATTCCTTGATGATTATGTTATTGGACAGGACGAGGCAAAGAAAGTTCTTGCTGTTGCTGTATATAATCATTATAAGAGAATTATGTCACAGGCTGATCTGGATGTAGAGTTACAGAAGAGTAATATTCTTATGCTTGGACCAACAGGTTCAGGAAAGACATTCCTTGCACAGAATCTTGCAAGACTTCTTAATGTACCTTTTGCAATTGCTGATGCAACAACTCTTACAGAAGCTGGATATGTTGGTGAGGATGTTGAGAATATCCTTTTAAAGCTTATTCAGGCTGCAGATTATGATGTAGAAAAAGCTCAATATGGTATCATATATATTGATGAGATAGATAAGATAACTAAGAAATCAGAGAATGTCTCTATAACAAGAGATGTATCTGGTGAAGGTGTACAGCAGGCACTTCTTAAGATATTAGAGGGAACAGTAGCATCTGTTCCACCTCAGGGAGGAAGAAAGCATCCTCAGCAGGAGCTTATTCCGATTGATACAACTAATATTCTTTTCATATGCGGTGGTGCATTTGACGGACTTGAGAAGATTATTGAGTCAAGAATGGATAAGAGTTCAATTGGATTTAATTCAGAGCTTAAGGAAAAGAGCAATGATGATGTTGGTGAGATGTTCCATAAGGCACTTCCACAGGATCTTATCAAATTCGGTCTTATTCCTGAATTTGTAGGCCGAGTTCCAGTTGTTGTTTCACTGGATTCACTTGATGAGGCAGCTCTTGTAAGAATTCTTAAAGAGCCTAAGAATGCTATTATCAAACAGTATCAGGCACTCTTTGGACTTGATGAGGTAGCACTTGAATTCACAGATGAAGCAATTGAGGCAGTAGCTCACAAAAGCTTTGAGAGAAAGACAGGTGCAAGAGGTTTACGTTCAATCTTAGAATCAGTCATGAATGAAGTAATGTATGAGATTCCATCAGATGAGACAATAGCCAAATGCATAATAACTAAGGAAGCTGTAGAAGGCAGTGCAAAGCCTCTGTTAGAATACAGAACAGATGCTGTTAAAAAAGCACAGTAATGAATTGATTCAGGCGGACTGTTCGTGATGGACGGTCCGCCATTATTGATAGAGAGGAATATATGAATAACGAATATAACAGACATTATCCTACTATTCCGTTGAGAAATGTAACTGTTTTTCCGGGAATGGTAATGCATTTCGATGTAAGCAGAAAGAAGTCGGTCAAAGCTGTTGAAGCAAGTATGGCGGGAGACCAGCTTATATATCTTGTTACACAGAGAGATTCACAGGTAAGTGAGCCGGGAATAGAGGATTTATATACAGTAGGAACAATTGCCAAAGTAAAACAGATAATCAAGATGCCGGGCAAAATCTTAAGAGTACAGGTTGAAGGTCTTGAAAAGGCACTTATTAACAGCTTCGAGGAAGCATCTGGCATGATGATTGCTGACGTAAGTGTAATTGAAGGACTGGAGAAGCCGGATAAGGTTGTTTCAAGAGCAATAATAGTCGGCATGCGAGAACTTTTATCACAGTATTCACATGTTAATCCTAAGTTTGCCAAGGATACAGTTAAAAGATGGATGTCTTATAATGATGCAGAAAAGCTCATGATGGAGTTTGCACAGGAATTCATGATGGATTACGATAAAAGACAGCAGTTTCTGGAAGTCGAAGACTATGAGCAGATGTACACATTTGCAGCAACATTACTTATTAACGAGATTAATGCATACAGGATTAAAGAAGAACTTGGCAATGCAGTAAGAGAAAGAGTTGATAAGAACCAGAAAGATTATATATTAAGAGAAGAACTTGCTGCGATTAATGAGGAACTTGATGGTGGAACTGTTACTGAGGCAGAGGAGTACGAGGCAGCAGTTGAGAAACTTGATGCACCTGAATATGTAAAGGAAAAGCTTAATAAAGAAATCAAGAGACTGAAATCCTTAGCTGGTAATAATGCAGAAGCTAATGTTGAGAGAACTTACATAGAGACATGCCTTGAGCTTCCATGGAATGTGGGAACACAGGATAATAAAGATATAGATAATGCAGCCATGGTGCTTGATTCAGACCATTATGGAATGAAGGATATTAAAGAGCGAATTCTTGAGTCACTTGCAGTAAGAAATATAACAAGCAGTGGCAAAGCCCCTATAATATGTCTTGCAGGACCTCCAGGAACAGGTAAGACTTCTATTGCAAAGTCAGTTGCTAGAGCTCTTGGAAAAGAGTATGTAAGAATCTGTCTTGGCGGAGTTAAAGATGAAGCTGAGATCAGAGGACACAGAAAGACATATATCGGTGCTATGCCAGGAAGAATTATAGAAGGAATTAAGAGTGCGAAGGTTAACAATCCGCTGATGCTTCTTGATGAAATAGACAAGATGAGCAGTGATTATAAGGGAGATACATCTGCAGCACTTCTTGAAGTGTTAGACAGCGAGCAGAATGTTAATTTTGTTGACCACTATATAGAGATGCCAGTTGATTTGTCAAATGTGCTTTTCATAGCTACAGCTAATGATTTATCAAATGTAAGCCGTCCTCTGCTTGACAGAATGGAGATTATAGAGGTTGGCTCGTATACAGCCAATGAAAAGTTCCATATTGCCAAGGAGCATCTTATTAAGAAGCAGATTAAACAGAACGGTCTTCTTGTATCTGATGTCAAATTCACAGATAAAGTTATAAGAACTATCATTGATTCTTATACAAGAGAAGCAGGGGTGCGTGGTCTTGAGAGACAGATTGCCAAAGTTGTGAGAAAGGCAGTCGGCGAGCTGTATAAGGCAGGCGTATTCACGCCTGATGGAACAAGAGACAAGTCTGTAAAGAAAACGGTTAATATATCTGATAAAAACATCACAGATTACCTTGGAAAAGTTAAATACAGACCTGATAAGAAAAATCAGAAGGGTGAGGTTGGTATTGTAAGAGGTCTTGCATGGACACAGGCTGGCGGCGATACTCTTGAGATAGAAGTTATAACAATGCCTGGAAAAGGTGAGTTCAAGCTCACTGGTAATATGGGAGATGTAATGAAAGAATCGGCAAGCATAGCAGTTTCTTACATCAGATCTGTTACAGAAAAAGGCAGATACAAGGTGGATGCTGAATATTTCCAGAAGCATGCATTCCATCTTCATATACCTGAGGGCGCAACTCCTAAAGATGGTCCGTCTGCTGGTGTTACAATGGCTACAGCAGTGTTATCTGCGGTTACAGGAATTCCGGTAAGAGCAGATGTTGCAATGACAGGTGAGCTTACGCTAAGAGGCAAGGTGCTTCCAATAGGAGGGCTTAAAGAAAAGCTTCTTGCAAGTAAGACAGCGGGTATAACTAACGTTTTCGTACCAGAGGATAATCAGGCTGATGTTGAGGAACTTGACGCTGAGATAACTGACGGAATGAACATAATATATGTGAATAACGCTACAGAAGTATTTGCACAGGCATTAATGCATTAAATGAAAGGAGATACGAATTATGGTTATTAAAAAAGTTAATCTGGATATAGTAGTCGGAGTGACAAGTACACTTCCTGAAACTCCATTTCCAGAGGTGGCATTTGCAGGCAAGTCAAATGTTGGTAAATCATCGCTCATTAATGCATTAATGAACAGAAGATCATATGCAAGAACATCATCACAGCCTGGAAAGACACAGACAATTAATTTCTATAATATTAATGACAGCATGTATCTTGTTGATCTTCCGGGTTATGGATATGCCAATGTAAGTCCGGCTGTCAAAGCCAAATGGGGCAAGATGATTGAGAAATATTTAAGAAAGAGCAGCCAGTTAAAGCAGGTGTTCTTATTGATTGATATCCGTCATGATCCATCTGACAATGACAGAATGATGTATGACTGGATTGTAAATAACGGCTACAGACCTGTAATTGTTGCGACTAAGCTGGATAAGATTAAGAGAAGCCAGATAAGCAAACAGGTGAAAGCAGTAAGAACAGGGCTTGGATTAAGACAGGAAGATATTCTTATTCCTTTTTCATCACAGACCAAGCAGGGGCTTAAAGAGTTATGGCAGCTTATAGATTCATATGTACTGCCACAGGAAGAAGTTACAGAAGAATTATCAGAAGAAGCATTATCAGGGGAAACTACAGATAATGAATAAATAAAAAGCGTTCTGACAGGTATAATTGAGAATGTCTCATTTGCCTGTCGGAACGCTTTTTACATAAGCTTACGAACGATATAATCATATACTTCCTGACTGTTCTCACGCCATCTTGCACATATTATCTCAGCCTGTTCCTCAACCGGAACATTGAGATTAAGCTCTATAAGAGTTGTATCACCTTCTTTTAACTGACAGTGTGCAATGTAATTACCATTAGATAACTTATAGCAGTCAGTTACAGTTCCAGCTTCATTCTTTAATTCATATTTGTTATCGAACAGATAAGTCTCGATATCATCGCGTATCGCAGTTGATATCTTAGTATAGAAAAATGCGATGGTATCCTCCCCTTCTTTAGTGAGCGTATAGTGAGTGCTGCTCTGGTGCGTGTAGCCTCTTATAAAGCCGTCCTCAACCAGAGAGTTGATGGTTTCCTGAAAAGTGAAATAATCCGTGTACTGTTTATCCAGCATGAAAGATGAAAGCTGTGTGTTGGATAACGGAAAATTCACTTTACTCAGCATATATAAAATCATTAATTTGTACAATGTGGTTGAGTCAGTGTTCATAAATCTTTTCCTTGATAAATCTTATTTTCTTTGAGGTAATGTGTGAGAGTATTAAGAACCCTCTTCTTATCAGCAGTCCATAATGGCGCTGCAAGAATATTCTTAGGCCCGTCACCTGTAAGTCTGTGTATTACCATGTCTCTTGGCAATACAGGAAGTATAGCTCCTATTGCGGAAAGGTATTCTTCCATAGTAAGAGCTTTGAATAATCCCTTACAATAATCATCGTAAAGGTCAGTATCTTTTAAAATGTGTAATAAAGAAATCTTAATGCCTGATGCACCGCTTTCTGCTATATAGCGGGCAGTGGCAACATAATCATTCATTGTTTCGTGTGGAAGCCCAATTATCATATGGACAATCGGAGCAATCCCTATAGAAAGAAGATTCCTTATTGCTTCATCATATACGGATAAAGGATATCCTCTTCGTATATAATCGGCAGTCGAATCATTAATAGTCTGTAATCCTAATTCTATCCATACAGGCTTGATGTGATTAAGCTCATCAAGAAGCTTCAGGACATCATCGCCGAGACAATCAGGTCTTGTTGCGATAGACAGTATACGGATATCATCTCTTAGTATTACAGGCATAAAAAGCTCGCGCAAATATCCGGCATCAGCGTATGTATTGGTGAACGACTGAAAATATGCAATATAATCAGTGCCGGAATATTTATTAGATACCAAAGTCTTGGCTTTGTCAATATCTTTAACGGCAAAATCTCCGGAACCATGACCACTGCAGAATATACAGCCTCTTGTACCGAGAGTGCCATCTCTGTTAGGACAGGTCATGTTTCCGGAAAGACTTAACTTGTATAATTTCTTGCCGTAAGTGTCTTTAAGGTATTCACTTACAGAATAATAATATGGAAGCATAATTACTTCTCAATATGGTCAATTACAGCCTTGCTTACAACATCAGCAACTCTTGGGTCAAATGCTTCTGGAAGGATGTTAACATCACTTACTTCATCATCTGGAACAAGGTTAGCGATTGCAAGTGCAGCAGCAAGCTTCATATCCTCAGTTATCTGTCTTGCACGGCCTTCAAGAGCACCCTTGAAGATACCAGGGAAAGCGATAACGTTATTAACCTGGTTAGGGAAATCAGAACGTCCTGTACCAACAACTCTTGCACCTGCTGCCTTGGCAACATCGGGCATAATCTCTGGAACAGGGTTAGCCATTGCAAATATAATGGCATCTTTATTCATTGTTTTAACCATATCAGCTGTAACGATATTAGGAGCAGAAACTCCTACAAATATATCTGCACCACGGAGAGCATCAGCTAAAGAACCGGTCTTGTTCTCAAGGTTAGTTACTTCCATCATTGACTGCTGCATCCAGTTAAGACCTTCTGAAGTCTTAGAAAGGATACCAGACTTGTCACACATTGTAACATGCTTGAAACCATATGTAAGAAGGAGCTTTGTAATAGCAACTCCGGCAGAACCGGCACCGTTAACTACTACCTGACAGTCTTCTTTGGTCTTGCCTGTAACTTTGAGTCCGTTGATGATACCTGCTAATACAACGATAGCAGTACCGTGCTGGTCGTCATGGAATACAGGTATGTCAAGAAGTTCTTTAAGTCTTGTCTCAATTTCGAAACATCTTGGAGCTGATATATCTTCAAGATTGATACCGCCAAATGCAGGTGCAATATTAACTACTGTTTTGATAATTTCTTCTGTGTCCTGTGTATCAAGGCAGATAGGTACGGCGTTAACATTACCGAATTCCTTAAAAAGAACAGCTTTTCCTTCCATAACAGGCATAGCGGCATGAGCACCGATATTACCGAGTCCAAGTACAGCACTTCCGTCAGATACGACAGCGATAGTGTTAGACTTGATAGTGTACTTATAAGCTGCTTCTTTGTCCTTGGCAATAACCTTGCAAGGTTCTGCTACACCAGGAGTATAAGCAAGAGCAAGATCTTCTCTTGTCTGAATCTTCATTTTAGGAGTTGTTTCAAATTTACCATTCCACTCTTCATGGAGCTGTAAGGCTTTCTCTGCATTAGTCATGATATCTAATCTTCCTTTCAATAATTAGTGCTTTTAACAGCATTATATATAATAACATATTGCTCTGACTAAAAAAAGCATTTTTACCCTTTTCTTTTAGAATAATATATTGTATAATAAATGTATCTTTGATGCGTATTCTGCATCATTTCCCAATTACTTTTATCAGATTAATACAGAGGTGGATTATATGAAGGCAAAGTTAGAGACATTGTCAGTCAGTGTTTTACGTGAGTTTGCAAAGGACAAAAAGATAAAGAATTTTTCAACAATGAGAAAAAGTGAGCTTATCGATGCAATTATTGCTGCATCAGAGGCAGAAGGGGATAAAGAGCCAGCAGATATGTCAAGTGTTGTGACAGAGAATGTTGAACATAAAAGTACATACAAGCCACAGGAACAGGAGCAGCCTAAGACAGAACAGAATGTTAAAGAAGATAAGAAGGAATATCATGCGCAGCCAAAGCAGGAACATGATCTGCCTTTAGCAGATGGTATTCTTGAAGTTATGTCTGAAGGATATGGGTTTATCAGATGTGAGAATTTCCTCCCGGGAGATAATGATGTATATGTTTCACCATCACAGATAAGAAAGTTTAACTTAAAGACAGGAGATATTATACAGGGACCTAAGAGAATGAAGGCATCTGGAGAAAAGTTTTCAGCTCTTATGTATGTTGAGACAGTCAATGGAAAAGATCCATCAGTTGCGCAGAGAAGACCTGCATTTGAAAGTCTTACGCCTATATTCCCTAATGAAAGGATTCATCTTGAGAAGAATTCAAGCACAGTAGCCATGAGAATGGTTGACCTTATATCACCTATAGGTAAGGGACAGCGAGGAATGATCGTATCACAGCCTAAGTCAGGTAAGACAACGCTTCTTAAGCAGATTGCCAATGCTGTAACTAAGAATAATCCTGAGATGCATCTGATGATTCTTCTTATTGATGAAAGACCAGAGGAAGTAACTGATATTAAGGAATCAATCGTGGGTGATAATGTGGAAGTTATATATTCAACATTTGATGAGCTTCCAGAAAGACATAAGAGAGTGTCTGAGATGGTTATCGAAAGAGCCAAGAGACTTGTAGAACAGAAGACAGACGTAATAATTCTTCTGGACAGTATCACAAGACTTGCAAGAGCGTATAACCTTACAGTTCAGGCAAGTGGACGAACACTTTCTGGTGGTCTTGACCCTGCAGCACTTCATATGCCTAAGAGATTCTTTGGAGCAGCGAGAAATATGCGTGAAGGTGGAAGCCTTACAATTCTTGCAACTGCTCTTGTTGAGACAGGAAGTAAGATGGATGATGTAGTATTCGAGGAATTCAAGGGAACAGGTAACATGGAACTTGTTCTTGACAGAAAACTTTCAGAAAAGAGAGTATTCCCTGCGATAGATATAGCCAAGTCAAGTACAAGAAGAGAGGACCTTCTCCTTAATAAAGAAGAGCAGGAAGCTGTTGATATAATGAGAAAAGCTCTCAATGGATTAAAGACAGATGAGGCAGCAGAGAGAATTCTTGATCTGTTTGTTAAGACTAAGAACAACGAAGAGCTCGTAAGAACAGTTAATAAGAACCATTATATCTAAAGTATAGTTTCTTTTTAGAACTTTTTGAAAAAATACTTGCATAACATGTCACATCGTGATACAATATGAAAGCTGTTTATGACAGATAAAGAGGTCATTGTGTCTAATTCACATAGATCCCATCGGGCTAGAAAGGGAACCTAAGGTGGAATTCACAATTGTAATACTTAATAATTTGTAAAGAGGTGAAATCATGAGAGAAGGAATCCATCCAGCTTATTATCAGGCAAAGGTTGTTTGCAACTGCGGTAACGAGTTCGTAACAGGTTCAACAAACGAAGAAATCCACGTAGAAATCTGTTCAAAGTGCCATCCATTCTACACAGGACAGCAGAAGGCATCATCTACTCGCGGACGTATTGATAAGTTCAATAAGAAGTACGGAGTATCAAACAATTAATTTTGAAATTAAGGTTGAGGTTTTTTATGGACCTCAACTTTTTTTGAATGTATACATAACATTTTAGAAAGGTATGGTTAGTGATATGAAGCCATCAGGAATTGGGGGACAGGCTGTAATTGAGGGAATCATGATGCGTAATAAGGATAAATATTCTATTGCGGTCAGAAAGCCCGATAATGAAATAGAAGTTGTCGTAAGAGAAAGCAGACTCATAACAGAAAAGCATCCATGGCTTAATCTTCCGATAATCAGAGGTGTTGTTAATTTTGTTGATTCACTGGTCACTGGAATATCAACAATTAACTATTCAGCGTCTTTTTATGATGACCCTGCAGAGCAGGAAAAGACTAAGGTTGACGAGGTTGGAAAGAATATCCTTAAGGATAAATTCGAATCAGTATTAATGGCAGTAACTGTTATTCTGTCAATATTCTTTGCTATCGGATTATTTATGGTTCTTCCTTATCTTGCAACAAGATTAATATCGAAATACATAATTTCTAAGACTCTTCTTAATTTTATAGAAGGTATTGTGAGATTATTAATATTTGTTATATATATATCGCTTATCTCGATGATGAAAGATATTAAGAGGACATTCATGTATCATGGTGCTGAACACAAATGTATCAATTGTATTGAGAACGGTGCCAGACTTACACCAGAGAATGTAAAGAACAGTTCGAGATACCACAAAAGATGTGGAACAAGCTTCTTATTCTTTGTAATGTTTATAAGTATTGTGTTCTTTATATTTATAAGAGTTGATAATACTGCATTGCAGATATTAGTAAGAATTCTGCTTATTCCTGTTATAGCAGGTGTTTCTTATGAGGTTATAAGATGGGCAGGAAAGAATGACAATGCATTTGTAAGAGCTTTAAGCAAACCGGGAATGTGGTTCCAGAAGTTAACAACAAGAGAACCTGACATGGATATGATTGAGGTCGCTATTAAAGCTGTCGAAGAAGTATTTGACTGGAAACAGTTTCTTGCTGAGTATTATTCTGAGGAAGAGAATCCTGTAGAGGCACTTGTTGCAACTGAAGCAGAACTTGCAATTTCGGGCAGCCTGATTCATGGTAATGAGGAGACAAGAACTATAGATCTTGAGGAACAGAAGACTGAGGATAAAGAACAGACAGAATTAACTCCTGAAGAGAAATATATACAGACAGGAAAAGAACTGGAATATGGTATGGATGATACTGCCAGAGAAGCATTTTCTTCTGTATATGAGGTAAGTGATGAGTCAGAAAGTACAGTGTATGACAATTCATATGATGATTCTGATGATGGAGAAGAGTCTTATGGATATGGGGAAGATGGACATGATGATCCATCAGCTATAGAGGGCTTTGAATTCATGGACACACCTGCGTATATTGAAAATAATAAGTCGGATGAAGATAATGAAGTGACAGAAGAATTTTCAGAAGAGGAAGTTGTTGCTGGGTTTGAATTTGAAACTGAGAAGGAGGAACCAGAGGAGTCATTTCCGGAAGAGGTTCCTATGTTTAAACAGAAAAGGCTGGATGACAAGTAGCTATGATGACAATCAGACAAGCAGTAAACTGGGGCACAGAAAAGCTTAGAGACAATAACGTTGATAATGCAGAGTATGACAGTTTCGAATTGTTATCTTCTATTAATGGAATGACAAGAACATTTTATTTTATTAATGGAGATAATGAACTGTCAGAGGAGGATTTCAGTTTATTTCAGGAATATATAGAAAAAAGAGCGTCTCATATTCCATTGCAGCATATTCTTGGGAAAGCATATTTTTATGGATATGAGTTCGTGGTTAATGAGAATGTACTTATACCGAGACAGGATACAGAAATTCTTGTCGGAGAGGTTATTAAAGTCGCAAAGGATGGATATGATATTCTTGATATGTGTACGGGTTCAGGATGTATAGGCATAACACTTGCGAAGGAATTTCCGAAAAGCAATGTGACAGGAGTTGATATATCTGACAAGGCATTAGCTGTAGCAGAGAAGAATAAATGTAATCTTGGTGCGGATAATATTGATTTCATACAGAGCGATTTGTTTGCTGAATTAGGAGAGAATATGACATTCGATATAATAGTGTCTAATCCTCCATATATACCGACTAAGGTAATTGCAGGACTTCAGGATGAGGTCCGTTTGCATGATCCAATGCTTGCACTTGATGGAACAGCGGATGGTCTTATGTTTTACAGAAGAATTACTGATAAAGCAGGGAATTATCTTAAACCGGAAGGTTATCTGTGCTATGAGATAGGTGCCGAGCAGGCAGCAGATGTTTCAGATATTATGAAACAGGCAGGTTTTAAGGACATAGCAGTGGTTAAAGATCTGGCAGGTCTTGACCGTGTTGTTATGGGAAGAAAGTAACTATTGATATAAGTTTAATTATAGAAAGGGAAAGTGACATAATATGTTTGATAGACTTGAAGATACAGTCAACAGATATGAAGATATAACTGCTGAACTTGGTAATCCGGATGTAGTTAATGACCAGGAAAAGTTCAGAAAGCTTATGAAGGAGCAGAGCAGTCTTGCACCACTTATAGAGACTTATACTGAGTATAAGAACTGTAAGAAGAATATTGAGGACAGCCTTGCTATTCTTGATGAAGAGACAGATGAAGAACTCAAAGAGATGGCTAAAGAAGAACTTAATGAGTCTAAGGCAAGAGTTGAAGAATTAGAGCACGAATTAAAGATTCTTCTTCTTCCTAAAGATCCTAATGATGACAAGGATATCGTTGTCGAGATAAGAGCAGGTGCAGGTGGAGAAGAGGCAGCCCTTTTTGCTGCTGAGCTTTTCAGAATGTATGTACATTATGCTCAGTCGAGAGGCTGGAAGGTTGAAGTCTTAAGTGGAGATGAGACTGGTATCGGCGGTATGAAAGAAGTTGAATTCATGGTCAAGGGACAGGGCGCATACTCTATCATGAAGTATGAGTCAGGTGTACACAGAGTACAGAGAATCCCAGTAACTGAATCTAACGGACGAATCCAGACATCTACAGCTTCTGTAGCTGTCATGCCAGAGGCAGAAGAAGTTGATGTTCACATCGATGAGAAAGATATCCGTATTGATGTTATGAGAGCTTCAGGTAATGGTGGTCAGTGTGTCAATACAACAGATTCGGCTGTACGTCTTACACATTATCCAACAGGAATTGTTATCTATTCACAGACAGAGAAGTCTCAGATTCAGAATAAAGAGAAAGCATTTGCACTCTTAAGAGCCAAGTTATATGATATCGAGACACAGAAGGCTCATGATGCTGAAGCAGATGCAAGAAGAAGCCAGATTGGTACAGGCGACAGAGCTGAGAAGATAAGAACATATAATTTCCCACAGGGAAGAGTAACTGATCACAGAATTGGTCTTACATTATATAAGCTTGACAAGATTATGGATGGAGACATTCAGGATATTATTGATGCATGTATCGCTGCCGACCAGGCTGCAAAGCTTGCTAAGATGGGCGAGGATTAATTGGAATTTATGAAGAAGGATAGGAAATCTAATCCGGTTGCACTGGTGCCTATACTTGTATTTCTTGTTTTGTATCTTGGAACCGGAATTATGTTTGAATATGTTATGAAGATTCCGATGGGATTCTATAATGTTCCAATTATTGTTGCGTTTATGGCAGCAATACTTGTTGCCTGTATGCAGAATTCCCAGCTTAAGTTTGATGAGAAGCTTCAGGTAATGGCTAATGGTCTTGCAGATAAGAATATTGTAACGATGCTTCTTATATTCATTACAGCGGGAATATTTGTCGGTGTTGTAGGAAGAAGCAGCGCAGAAAGTGTAGCGTATTTCATGCTTGGCATTATTCCTACAAAGTTTGCAGTGGCAGTACTTTTTATCGTTGCGTGTTTTGTTTCTACGGCTATGGGAACATCAGTCGGAACAATAACTCTTATTACACCGATTGCGGTTGCAGTGTCAGAAGCGTCAGGATTTAGTATGGCGCTCTGCGTTGCATCTGTTATGGGTGGAGCAATGTTCGGAGATAATCTTTCATTTATATCAGATACCACAATTGCAGCATGTAATGGTCAGGGCTGTGCCATGAAGGATAAGTTCAGGGAAAATTTCTGGATAGCACTTCCGGCAGCAGTTGTAACACTTGTTATAATTCTCATACTTTCTTTTAACACAGATATTCATGGAGAGATTGCCCATTCATACAATCTTTTTCAGGTTATTCCATATGTGCTTGTGCTTGCAGGTGGAATTATTGGTGTAAATGTATTCGTTGTACTTATAACAGGCATTGTTTCCGGAATAGTTATTATGCTTGTCATGGGTGAAGTTACATTAGAAACCCTGCTTCTTAATATGGGAAGCGGTGCATCAGGAATGTTTGAGACATGCATGGTTGCAGTGCTTGTATCCGTAATGTGCTCGCTTATTAAAGAATATGGCGGATTTGATGCCCTGCTTAACGGAATAAGAAGATTATTTAAAGGGAAAAAAGGCGGACAGCTTGGAATGGGACTTTTAGTTGGAACAATGGATATTGCTACAGCTAATAATACAGTTGCTATTGTAATGGCTAATCCTATTGCTAAAGAGATGGCAGAAGAATATGGTATTACACCAAGAAAAGCAGCTTCGCTTCTTGATACATTTTCGTGTATATTTCAGGGAATAATTCCATATGGTGCGCAGATGCTGGTTGCAATATCAGCTGTTTCGGAACTTGGATATAACATTACAGCATTCCAGATACTGCCAAAGCTGTTTTATCCAATGCTTTTACTTGTAAGTTCGCTTATATGGATATATATAATTCCAGGGAAAAGAAATAACTAAATATAATCATTACTTCTTGTGATAAATGACCAAAAGTCATTTTTTTACAAAAAGCACTTGAATATGACACGCTGAAATAGTAAAATAATTTTAAGGAAAATTAATTTTTCAGAAACGGAGGCGTGAACAATGTTATTTCAACTTTATGGCAGCACAGCTATGACTCAGTTGCTTGGCTGGGTGCTTGTGTTTGCAGGATTAGTAATCCTTAATGAGATAGGCCGTCGTACTAAGATTGGTGGTATCGTATTATTCGTTATCATTCCAGCTATACTGACAGTCTACTTCATAGGAATTCAGGCAGGTCTGTTTGGTGGTCACAGCAATCAGACATATGAGTATATGAACGGATGGTTCCATTATGCTAAGCTTTATGCGGCAGATATCGGAGTTGTCGGTTTCCTCATGATTAAGTATAAATGGGGACTTGGAAAGAAAGAATGGTTTAAACCATGGCCATTCGTAATCGTTGCTATCAATATTCTTATTGCTGTAGCATCTGATTTTGAATCAGCTATCAGAGCTTATCAGATTACAGGAGATTTCTCTGGTGCATGGTGGGCATCTAACGAAGGTGTATTCCTTTATGGTGGCTGGTGGAATATCGTTAATGGTATTGCAGGACTTATCAATATCTTCTGTATGACAGGATGGTGGGGAATTTACTCATCTAAGAAGAAAGATGATATGCTCTGGCCAGATATGACAATATGGTTCATTGTTGCATATGATATCTGGAATTTTGAGTATACATACTGTAATCTTCCAACACATACATGGTACTGTGGTGTAGCTCTTCTTCTTGCTCCTACATTTGCTAATGCATTATGGAATAAGGGTGGATGGATTCAGAACAGAGCTATGACACTTGCTACATGGTGTATGTATGCACAGGTATTCCCATTATTCCAGTTAAGCAATACATTCAGCGTATTGCCATCATTATACGGTGGAGCTACTAAGGCTGGAGTTAAGGCTCTTGACCTTTATAACGCAGCTATTACATGCCATAACACAGGAGCAAGCGCAGGAGACGCAATAGCAAGCTTTGGTATTACAGCTAATCCGACAGCACAGGGAGTTGTTGCAATGCTCGCAATAATAGCTAATGTTGTATGCATATCAGTTATTATCAAGCGTTCTATTGAACAGAAGAAGTGCCCATATACTAAGGAAATCTGGGTTGGTACAAGAGATTACGAGCAGGCTATGTCAAGAGCAGAGTAATCTGTATTTATTAACTTAACATTAAATAATAATAAAGAACATCACGGACAGATTATTGTGCAGGGAAATGCATGTCTTGAAGTGATGTTCTTTTTTGTGTATAATCAGAGAAACAAAAGGATTACAGTCTTTTTAAATGAGTGAAAAGGAGATGGAACATATGAATAGTATTTATAAGAAATTAAAGACAATTAAGTTCGAAATTATAATTGTTTCAGTTGCATTGTTTGTTCTGGGACTGTTGCTTGTAATATTTCCAACAGCATCACAGGAAATCATATGTAAAGGCATTGGAGTTGCCTTGTGTGTATGGGGCGTGTTAAGACTTATTAATTATTTCAGGATTGCGGGTAGTGAAATTCTTGGCTCATATGGTCTGGTACAGGGGGTTACACTTCTTGCATTTGGTATGTTTTTTGTAATTAAACCGGGATTTATTGCGGTATTCTTAGGAACAGCACTTGCAATAATTATTATAGTGGATGGAATCCTTAAGCTTCAGTACGCTGTGGAGTTCTATCACCTTCAGTCAGACAAATGGTGGATTGAGCTTATTGGTGCAGTTATTATGGTGGTTGTCGGTATTGTTGCATTATTGAATCCATTTTCAACATCTTCAGCTCTTATTATATTTATAGGAATTGCGTTGATGGTAGAAGGATTATGGGATTTTATATCTCTGTTGAGAATTGTATCTGTAACGAAGAAAGCAGGAAAGGCAATTAAAGATTTTAAGGATCAGGTTGATGCTGTAGATATGAAATAAATGTATCGCAGATTAATATAATAAACAGGAATGAGGGCGGACAAAGTAATGAGCAGAAAGATTTATGCGGCTATATTAGGAGCAGGAACAGTAGGAACAGGTGTATACAAGTTATGCCAGAGTATGAAAGATGATGTAATAAGCAAGACAGGTGCAGAACTTGTAGTTAAGAAGGTTCTTGTCAGAAATCTTGATAAAGACCGTGATCCAATTGACAGAGAGTTACTTACTGACAACTGGAAGGATATTATTGAGGACAAGGATATTGAGATAGTTATAGAGCTTATGGGAGGAACTACTCCGGCAAAGCAGTATATTATTGAGGCACTTGAGGCTGGAAAGCAGGTTGTTACTGCTAATAAGGATCTTCTTGCAGAATATGGTGAAGAAGTTATGGGAATGGCAGACAAAATGCATGCTGACCTTCAGTTTGAGGCAGCTGTTGCCGGTGCAATTCCAATAATCAGACCATTAAAGCAGAGTATGGCTGGCAACAATATCACAGAAATTATCGGTATTGTTAACGGAACAACTAATTATATCCTTACCAAGATGACTGAATCAGGCATGAATTATAAGGATGCTCTTGCCAAGGCTACAGAATTAGGATATGCAGAAGCAGACCCTACAGCGGATGTTGAAGGATATGATGCAGGAAGAAAGATGGCTATTATGTCATCAATTGCATTTAATTCCAGAGTGACATTTAACCAGGTATATACAGAGGGTATTACTAAGATTACAGCAGAGGATATCAAATATGCTAAGGAATTCGGCTATGTTATCAAGCTGCTTGGTCTTGCAAGAAATACACCTGATGGAATTGAAGTAAAAGTTCACCCTATGCTTATCGATGAGAATCACCCTCTTGCTACAGTAAGAGATTCATTTAATGCTGTGTTTGTTCACGGAGAAGCAAGTGATGATACTATGTTTATGGGCAGAGGTGCAGGACAGATGCCAACAGCTTCTGCAGTTATGGGTGATATTATTGATGTATGCCGTAATATAGTTCATGGTTCATGTGGCAAGATTGGATGCTCATGTTACAAAGAGCTTCCTGTTAAGGATATATCTGAGACTAAGAGCAAATTCTTCTTAAGAATAGAAGCATTAGACAAGCAGGGAGTTCTTGCTAACATTGCGAGTGTTCTTGGAAACAATGACGTAAGTATTGCGCAGGTAGTCCAGAAGAGCCGTAAGGATGGAGTAGCTGAACTTGTTATTATTACAGATGATGTTGCAGAGAAGAATTTTAACGATGCAATGACAGTATTTAACGGACTTTCAGTGGTAAAAGAGATTGCAGGTGTAATCAGAGTTTATTAATCTGTAGTTATTCAGAGGCAGGCTCTGAAATGTTTATATTAATTTTAGAAAAGGTAGATTATATGGCTAAGAAGTATTATGCTGTTCGTGTAGGTAAAGTCCCTGGAATATATCAGACATGGGATGAATGTAAAAAGAATGTACATGGGTTTCCAGCCGCTGAATATAAGAGCTTCACATCTATGGATGAGGCGAATGCTTATATGGGAAGAGAAGCAGTACAGGAAATTAACGGCAAAACCGGAAACAGCAATATGGAAGATGTAATGCCTGATGACGATTATGCATTTGTTGATGGTTCTTTTAATATTGCAACAGGAGTATATGGATACGGTGGTTTTCTTATGCATGATGGCGTAAGATATGAATTGTCTGGCAATGGCAGTGACAAAGAGATGGCTTCTATGCGTAATGTTGCAGGAGAAATCCTTGGAAGCATGGCCGCGATAAGAAAAGCAATAGAGTTAGGACTTAAAGAAGTTTCTATATTCTACGATTATGCAGGAATCAAAGCCTGGGCTGTGGGAGAATGGAAACGCAATAAAAAAGGAACAATAGAATATTATAATTATATCACATCTGTCAGGGATTCGATTAATATCAGATTCGTGAAGGTCAGAGGACATTCGGGAGTCGAAGGTAATGAAGAGGCTGACAGGCTGGCAAAGAGAGCAGTAGGGATATAATGAATCTATTACAGTGCTAAAGAACAACGCGCTTCGCTTGAACGTGTTTTTTAGCACTGATTTTTTGTATATAGCAGCTCCAACTCCCACACAGCTCATAAAAAATAATGTTGACAAATCCTCTCACAGGTAATAACATATAAACATACCAAATAAGTATGATTAAATAATAATAGATATTATATGGGAGGATGCGGTGATGAGAAATATTTTGTTTTTTGGAGATTCTAATACTTATGGATATAAGCCTGATAAGTCAGGAAGATATGACTACGATGTGAGATGGACAGGAAGAATATCTAAACTTCTTGGAAATGAATATAATATTATTGAAGAAGGATTGTGCGGAAGAACAACAATATTTCCAGACTCTGTAAGAGACGCAAGAAAGGGCATTGACCTTATTGGAGTGGTTGTTGAATCACATAAGCCAGTTGATGTTATATCTATCATGCTTGGAACGAATGACTGCAAGACTGAATTTCATGCAGATGCTGTAACAATAGCCAAAGGAATGGAAGCTGTTGCAAGAAAAGCTAAGGAAACAGCAGGAGAACATGCTAAGATTGTTATTGTTTCACCTATACATCTCGGAAAAGGTGTTGGTGATGAAGGATTTGACCCTGAATTTAATGAGACTTCTGAAAATGTTTCAAAACAGCTTGCAGGGGAATACGAAAGGATAGCAAAGGAGAACGGATTCTATTACTATGATGCCGCCAGCGCAGCCAAACCAAGCGAGGTTGACAGGCAACATCTTGATGAAGAAGGACATAAAATATTTGCAGAAAAATATAGTGAATTTTTGTTGACAGAAGTTTTATAGGTGTTATAATAACAATGAACATATGAATGTATGTTCATATGAGAGAATTTTGATTAATCAATGAATTTATTTTTTAAGGAGAGATTATTATGAAGAAGACTTATAAGATTGATGTTGATTGTGCTAACTGTGCTAATAAGATGGAAGATGCTGCTAAGAATACAGCAGGTGTTAAGGATGCAACTGTTAATTTCATGGCACTTAAGATGATTGTTGAGTTTGAAGAAGGACAGGATCCTAAGGCTGTTATGCAGGATGTTCTTAAGAACTGCAAGAAAGTAGAAGATGATTGCGAGATATATCTGTAATCTGAAGCCGGGAGATTACTCCGGCAGATTGGAGTAGAATATGAATAAAAAGCAGAAAAAAATGCTTACAAGAATCATTATCGCTGCTGTCCTTATGATTGCATTTAAGGTGATAAGCGCATTTGTTAATATTCCTACGGTTATTCTTTTTATAATGTACATGGTTCCTTATCTTGTTATTGGATATGACATTTTAAGGAAAGCAGTTAAGGGAATTCTTAACAAGCAGGTGTTTGATGAGAATTTCCTTATGGCGGTTGCAACTGTCGGAGCAATTATAATTGCACTTGTAGATGATGGCGATTTTACGGAAGCTATCGCGGTTATGCTCTTTTATCAGATTGGTGAGCTGTTCCAGAATATTGCAGTCGGAAAGAGTCGTAAGAACATAAGCGAGCTTATGGATATCAGACCAGATTATGCCAATATTGAGGTTGATGGAAAGCTTGAACAGGTAGATCCTGATGAGGTTGAGGTTGGTACAATTATTGTTGTTCAGCCTGGCGAGAAAGTTCCTATTGATGGTATTATTGAAGAAGGTAATACAACACTTAATACAAGCGCACTTACAGGTGAGAGCCTTCCAAGACAGGCAAAGGCTGGTGATGAAGTAATAAGCGGCTGTATTAATATGTCAGGTGTGCTTAAGATTCGTACAACTAAGGAATTTGGTGAATCTACAGTTTCGAAGATACTTGACCTTGTAGAGAATGCAAGTTCCAAGAAGTCGCGTTCAGAGAACTTTATCAGCAAATTTGCAAAGATATATACACCTGCAGTCTGTTATGGTGCGCTGGCACTTGCTATAATTCCACCGCTTGTAAGCATGATATTCTTAGGAATATCTCCTCAGTGGGGAATGTGGATATACAGAGCACTTACATTTTTAGTAATAAGCTGTCCTTGTGCGCTTGTTATCAGTATTCCGCTTAGCTTCTTTGCAGGAATCGGCGGAGCAAGCAATCAAGGAGTTCTTGTAAAGGGTTCAAGTTATCTTGAAGCACTTGCAGAGACTAATATAGTTGTCTTTGATAAGACAGGAACTATGACACAGGGAGTATTTGAAGTCAGTGGTGTATACAATAATACAATTGACAAAGATGAACTTATCAAATATGCTGCGTTTGCAGAAAGCTATTCAACACACCCTATAAGCAAGAGTCTACAGAAGGCTTATGGTAGTGATATTGACAAGACACTCGTTACAGATGTTGAGGAAATCAGTGGTGAGGGTGTTAAGGCTAATGTATCAGGACATGAAGTGGCGGCTGGTAACAGAAAGCTTATGAGAAGACTTGGTCTTGAATATGCAGAGTGTAAAGAGGTCGGAACTCAGGTTCATGTGGCAGTTGATGGGGTTTATGCAGGACTTATACTTATATCAGACCTTTTAAAGCCACATGCAAAGCAGGCTATAGAAGAACTTAAGAAAGCAGGAGTCCACAAGACAGTAATGCTTACTGGTGACGCGAAAAATGTAGCAGATGCCGTAGCAAAAGAATTAAATATAGATGCTGTATACAGTGAGTTACTTCCAGCAGATAAGGTTTCCAAGGTTGAAGAATTATTAGACCAGAAGAAGCCGAAAGAAAAGCTTGCATTTGTGGGTGATGGAATCAATGATGCTCCTGTACTTTCAAGAGCAGATATTGGAATAGCAATGGGGGCATTGGGAAGTGACGCTGCTATAGAAGCAGCCGACATTGTATTAATGGACGATGACCCGTTAAAGATATCCAAGGCAATAAAGATATCAAGAAAATGTTTGAGAATTGTTTACGAAAATATTTATTTTGCAATAGGTGTAAAGCTTATATGCTTAGTACTTGGTGCATTAGGTATAGCTAACATGTGGGTTGCAATATTTGCAGATGTAGGTGTAATGGTTATTGCTGTAATTAATGCAATAAGAGCGTTATTCGTAAAGAACTTATAAAGAAAGAGGTAATATAATGGCAGATTGTGAATGCTGTGAGTCAGTAGAAGTACACGAGGACTTATTAAAGATAGTTAATGAAACAATGCCAGATGAGAATGAATTATACGACCTTGCAGAATTGTTTAAGGTATTTGGTGATTCAACAAGAATAAGAATACTGTATGTATTATTTGAGGCAGAAGTGTGCGTATGTGATCTGGCGCAGGCTCTCAATATGACGCAGTCAGCAATATCTCATCAGCTGAGAATATTAAAGCAGAATAAGTTAGTAAAGAACAGAAGAGAAGGCAAATCAATATTCTATTCACTGGCAGACGACCATGTAAGAAGCATAATCGCGCAGGGAAGAGAACATATTGAGGAAGATTTATAAGTCTTGATAGATTAAGCCCTCAGGAAATTGACAAATGTTAGTTTCCTGAGGGCTTTTTTGCGTCTAACCGGAATATTGCATCAGACGGGGCTTTTACATTAACTGTACAGAAATTTTTACAACTGTCTTGTCACCTGTAAACTTTCGTGGTATACTCTAGCACAATGTATGTAAAACGCAAGTCAAGCATATGTAAACCACAATGATTGGAGAAGTAATATGTCAGTTACAAGTGATATTTTGAAGTTGAAGAAAGAGAAGAATGCAGTTATTCTTGCACATTATTATGTTGATGAAGATGTACAGGAAGTCGCTGATTATGTTGGTGATTCATTCTATCTTAGCAAGGTAGCTACTAAGGTGGATCAGGATATTATAGTATTTGCAGGTGTTGAGTTCATGGGTGAGAGTGCCAAGATTCTTAATCCTGAAAAGAAGGTGCTTATGCCAGAGCCTGGCGCTGACTGTCCAATGGCACATATGGCAACTAAGGAAGAGATTCTTAAGATGAGAGAGCAGTATGACGACCTGGCCGTTGTCTGTTACATCAATTCAACAGCAGAATTAAAGACATATTCAGATGTCTGTGTAACATCATCAAATGCAGTAAAGATAGTAAAGAACCTGCCTAATAAAAATATATTCTTTATTCCTGACCAGAATCTTGGAAGATTCGTTGCAAAGCAGGTTCCTGAGAAAAATGTAATTCTTAATAAAGGTTTCTGTCCAAGACATGTTGCAATAACAGAGAATATGGTTATTGAAGCTAAGAAGAAATATCCACAGGCAAAGCTTGCAGCACATCCTGAATGTACAGAGGAAGTGCTTAAATATGCTGATTACATAGGCAGCACATCAGGAATTATTGATTATGTTGTTGATACAGACTGTGAAGAATTCATAATTGCAACTGTTGATGGCGTGTTTGGTGAGATAAGAAAGAAAGCACCGGGCAAGAAGCTGTATACATTAAAGCCTGACCAGGTGTGCGTCAACATGAAGATGGTAACGCTGGATAAGGTGCTTGATGTTCTTGAGCAGGAAAACAACGAAGTATTTGTTGATGAAGAAGTAGCAAAGAAAGCAATGAAGCCGCTTACAAGAATGCTTGAGCTTGCAAAGTAAGATTGCAGTATGTGTGGAAAGAATGGAGGTATCCCATGAATAATACAATAAAAACAGATGTACTGATTGCCGGCTGTGGCTGTTCAGGTCTTTATATGGCAATGAATCTGCCTGCTGACAAGAAGATTCTTATGATAACAAAATCTGACTGTGAGAGCAGTGATTCATTTCTCGCACAGGGCGGTATGTGCATGTTAAAATGTGAAGAGGATTATGACAGTTATTTTGAAGACACAATGAAAGCCGGTCATTATGAAAATGATAAGAAATCTGTTGAAATAATGATCCGCTCATCAGCAGAGGTTGTAAAAGACCTTGTTGCATGTGGCGCAAGATTTGCAAGAGAAGCTGACGGAAGTCTTGCATATACAAGAGAGGGAGCACACTCAGCTAACAGAATAATATTCCACGAAGATGTAACGGGAAAAGAGATAACAAGCCATCTGTTAGAGAAGGTAAGAACACTTCCTAATGTGACAATTATGGAATACACAAGACTGCTTGATATCATAAGCAGAGACAACAGATGCCTTGGTGCAGTTATAAGAACTGACAAGGGAGAGCTTGTGAAGGTGGAAGCAACAGATGTTGTGCTTGCTACAGGTGGAATTGGTGGATTATACAGACATTCAACTAATTTCAGACATCTTACAGGTGATGCAATCGCTATTGCAATAAAGCATGGCGTAGAGTTAAAGGATATCAATTATGTACAGATTCACCCGACAACATTTTACTCTGATAAAGAGGAGGACAGGAGCTTCCTTATATCTGAATCAGTAAGAGGCGAGGGTGCAAAGCTTTATGATAAGAACGGCAAGAGATTCGTTAATGAGCTGCTTCCAAGAGACCTGCTTACAGAAGAGATTAGAAAGCAGATGGCAAAGGACAATACAGATTTTGTATGGGAAGATTTGAGGACAATTCCTGAAGAAGAATTAAAGACACATTTTCCTAATATAGTACAGCATTGTCTTGACATGGGATATGACCCATCAAAAGAATGTATTCCGGTAGTTCCTGCACAGCACTATTTCATGGGTGGAATCAAGGTAGACCATGAGAGCAGAACAACAATGGATAATCTGTATGCGGTAGGTGAGACAGCTTGCAACGGTGTTCATGGAAGAAACAGACTTGCAAGCAACTCACTTCTTGAGAGTCTAGTATTTGCAAAGAGGGCAGCACTTGATATTACTGAAAATGCATTTGTAAAACCTACATCAGATGAAATTACATATTTTGATACATTTGATGAAGAAAAATATGCAGATGAGTCGAAAATTGACGGAGAATATGCAAAATTAGTGAACGAGAAGATTGAAGAGGCTGATAAAGCCTACGAAGAGAGCCAGAAAAAGAATTATGCATAATATTAATATAGAAATGGAGAAATGATATGTTTGATAAAGTTACTTTAAAGTTAAATGTTGACCCACTTATTCTTGGAGCACTTAAAGAGGATATAACAAGCGAAGATGTGTCAACCAACAGTGTTATGCCAGAGCCAAAACTTGGAGAAGTTGAGCTTATATGCAAGCAGGATGGAATAATATGTGGTCTGCAGGTATTTGCGAGAACATTTGAACTGCTTGATGAGGATACAGAGATTACATTTTTCGCAAAAGACGGGGACGAGGTTAAGAAGGGACAGAAAATGGCAGTTGTAAGAGGAGATATCAGAGTGCTTCTGTGTGGAGAGAGAACAGCACTTAATTATCTCCAGAGAATGAGCGGAATCGCTACATATACTAACGGAGTTGCGAAGCTGCTTGCAGGAACTAAGACAAAGCTTCTTGATACAAGAAAGACATCGCCTAACAACCGTATATTCGAGAAGTATGCTGTAAGAATCGGAGGCGGTAATAATCACAGATATAATCTTACAGACGGAGTGCTTCTTAAGGATAACCACATCGGTGCAGCAGGCGGAGTTAAGCAGGCAGTTACAATGGCTAAGGAGTATGCGCCATTTGTAAGAAAGATAGAAGTTGAGGTTGAAAATCTTTCGATGGTGCGTGAAGCTGTTGAGGCAGACGCTGATATTATTATGCTTGATAATATGAGCCATGAGGATATGCGTGAAGCCATGAATATAATTGATGGAAAGGCTCTGGTCGAAGTTTCTGGAAATGTAACTAAAGAAAATATTGCAAAAATCACCGACCTTGGTGTAGACTTTGTATCAAGTGGTGCGCTTACACATTCTGCGCCGATTATGGATATTTCATTAAAGAATCTTCATCCAGTACAGGACTAATGCATGATATAACGGTGCAGTAAGGTCTGAACCGGGTGTGTAATACTGGGGGAACTAGAGTGATGAACGGAGAAGAGAGAAGAAATCAGATTGTAGATATACTAAAACATTCGTCGAGTCCGGTGCCGGGCACGCAGCTTGCACAGATATTAGATGTCAGCAGACAGGTTATAGTGCAGGATATAGCACTTATCCGCGCGAAGAATATAGATATATTCTCGACTAACAGAGGCTATGTGATTAACGATAAGCAGGAGTACAGCCGTATACTTAAGGTTAAGCATGAGGATGATGAAGTTGAGGCTGAGCTTGGTGCAATAGTTGATATGGGCGGCTGGATAAGAGACGTTTTCGTATATCACAAGGTGTATGGTGTTATAAGAGCGGAGATGAATATACATTCCCGCAGGGATATAAAGAATTATCTTGAAGAGATAGCAAGCGGAAAGAGCAGTCTTTTGAAAAATGTGACATCAGGATATCATTATCACACGATTGTTGCTGATGATGAACAGACGCTGGATTTAATTCAGGAGGAGCTTGGAAAACTTGGATTTCTTGCAAAATTGCAGGAGTATGAGCCTGTGGATTTCTGGCATAAAGGGTGAATATGAGGATAGTCTTATTTAATAAGGCTATCCTCATATTGTTAATTATCTGAATTCGATGTTGTGATATTAGTTAATGCTGTAACAAGCTGTCTTGCCACAGCATTTGGCATAATCATTTCTGATATAACTTCTTCTTTTGAACCGGAGATTGTGCCATCAGCCTCAATTAAAGGAGACTGTTGGTAGAAGTTAATTAAAACCTCTCCATTATCATTATTAATTGCACATCTGAAACTGTTAGTATACTGAATCATAATTACAAGTTACCTCCTTTGACGCTTGGCGTATGATATTCATAATTAGGAATATAAAACGTGGTAAAAACATTGTTAAAGTCTTGTTTGTTACATTGAACAGAAGAAAAGCCTGAATGTGATACATCAGTTGAACCGGAAAATTGATTGTTGTTGTACGCATTTGAAACAGATGGTTCAATTAAACAGACATTTAATCTCATATCAAGTCTGGCAGCAATATCGCAAAGTAATTTAATAGAAAAATTGTAGTTAGAACTTTCCCAGCGGGATACAAGTCCCTGACTTACATTGAGAAATGAAGCAAATTCTTTTTGTGACATATGCATTGCTAATCTTTTCTTTGTAATTGCAGCAGATATACTGCTAAGACACTCTGCAGACAGAATATCTGCGCATGATAAATTTTCTGAGAACAGTTCAAGAAGATTATCCAATGTGCATGATTTATCAATATTCATATGATATCCTCCTTAAATAATTCATTGAAGCGATTAATTACCGGGTCTTTCTGGACAGAATAATCAGTATGTTTCTTTCCAGCTCGTTCATAGAAGGCAGCTAAGAAAATAGGAATATTTTCGTAAAAAGTCATAATTATTCTTATGTTAAAATTCTTTGATTGCAGATGCAGAGAATAATAAAGTCTGCATGAGCCATATTTTAAGATTTCATTACTATCGGCAGAAAACACATTACAGCCTAATTCTTTAACAAAAGTTAATTGTTTTACTAATAACTGAAACAGTTCTGTCTCATGTCCCTGAACTTCTTTAATCGGAACCTGAAAATCAGAGATAAATTCATTATGAAATATAAAACCTGAATTACAATATTCCTGATGATATTTACTTAATTCTTCTAATGCTTTCTTTTTATTCATTAAAACCCCTCTTAGTATATTACTTATAAGTAATAATTGCAATTAAATAATAACCTTTGTATTTAAGTTGATAATATTGTATACTATAAATGAATATATAACAACTAAAAGATTATAAATAAAATAATAAGAATATATTAATATAACGAATGTAAATATACTAATAATAACGATGTTAATGTCTTTTAGAGGTTCATTTGCTGTGCTTGCAATTTATTATCTGCTGAATGATTTATAATTTTTTAAGGTTTCAGGGTTAATAATGTAATATATTTGAAAACTTTAGGTAAAATATGGAATAAACATAACAAATGTTATTGACACCAGCAGATAGTTATATTATATTGTAAAAGTATTTTGGATATAAAAAGATATCGCAAATGCAGACCACATGGTTACATGTTAAGCCTTGCGGACGGGCGGGTCGGTTGCCGAGTGTGACTAGGGCACACATTATTGATTGAGTTAGAAGCTCAAATTTTATAAGTTGATTTTTAAATTATCATGCGAGAGAGCATATCATCTTGTGAAACGGTCAATAAGAGCGGTAACAGTGACTTACTTGGATAAACTCTGAAAGGTCAGATTTTCTGTATTTGTATACATACAGTAATCAGGAAAAGAAGATAGAATGTATTATAGGCGTGATTGATTTAGAATCAATCATGCCTTTTTTGCGCGTTCGCAGCTCTGGAATATGGCTGCGAGCGCGAGCAGTGATGAGAACAGGGGGAGATTATGGACTTAAAAAGACAGGCGAGTGCGCCGCTTTACGAAGCAATTGAGAAATTCAGGAAGAAAAGAATTGTTCCGTTTGATGTTCCGGGACATAAGAGAGGAAGGGGTAACCCTGAACTGGTTGATTTACTGGGAGAGAGATGTGTTGGAATCGATGTCAATTCAATGAAACCGCTTGATAACCTGTGCCACCCTGTTTCTGTTATTAAGGAGGCAGAGGAACTGACAGCAGACGCATTTGGGGCTGAACATGCATTTTTCATGGTAGGAGGAACTACACAGGCAGTACAGAACATGGTGTTATCTGTATGTAAGGCAGGCGATGAGATTATCGTTCCAAGAAATGTGCATAAAAGCGTAATAAATGCATTGATACTGTGTGGAGCAATTCCTGTATATCTTAATACAGAGATTAATGCAAAGCTTGGGATAGTGCTTGGAGTCACTGTGCAGCAGGTTGAAAAGACTATACAGGAGCACCCTAATGCGGTGGCGGTTTTGGTAAACAATCCTACTTATTATGGAATATGTTCGGATATCAAGGGGATATGTGATATAGCACATGCATACGGGCTTAAGGTGCTTGCTGATGAGGCACATGGAACACATCTGTATTTTGGAGATAACCTTCCTATGAATTCAATGAAGGCAGGAGCGGACCTTGCGGCAATATCAATGCATAAGTCAGGTGGTTCGCTTACGCAGAGTTCAATACTGCTTACCAATAATGGTATGAATGCAGATTATGTTCAGACAATTATTAATATTACGCAGACAACGAGTGCGTCGTATCTTCTTATGACAAGCCTTGATATATCAAGAAGAAATCTTGCACTTCGCGGCAGACAGTCATTTGCAAAGGTAAGCGAGTGGGCACAGTATGCAAGAGATGAGATTAATATGGTAGGCGGCTATTACGCATATGGAAAAGAACTGATTAATGGCGGAACAGTCTATGATTATGATGTTACCAAGCTCTGTGTATATACACGAGATATCGGTCTTGATGGAATTGAAGTGTATGACATCTTAAGAGATGAGTATGATATCCAGATAGAATTCGGCGATATTGGAAATATAATGGCGTACATATCAATCGGCGACAGAATACAGGATATTGAAAGACTTGTCGGAGCGCTGGCAGAAATCAGCCGTCTGTATTCAAGAGAAGAAAAACGCTTTGAAGTAGACAGACAAATGCTTCTTCCAAAGGTACTTGCTTCACCACAGGAAGCCTTCTATGCAGATAAGGTTAAAGTCCCAATCCGTGAGGCAGCAGGACATATATCAGGAGAATTCGTAATGGCATATCCGCCGGGAATACCGATACTTGCGCCGGGAGAAGAAATTACAGATGAGATAATCGACTATATTCAGTATTCAGTTGAGAAGGGTTGTTCAATGCAGGGAATGGAAGATTCAACATTGCAGACACTGAACATATTAAGAATGTAAATATCCGATTTGTTCAATCGGTCCAATATAAAAGGGAGAAGAGTTATTATGGAATTTTGGTTTTCAGAACTTCATTCACCGCATGTGAAGTTTGATATCAGGGTTGAAAAACAACTGTTTTCTGGCGAGAGCGACTATCAGAGAATAGATGTGTTCCAGTCACCAGAGTTCGGGAAATTCCTGACACTTAACGGAAGTGTTATATTTTCAGAGCAGGACTGCTTCATCTACAACGAGATGGTAGTGCATGTGCCGATGTCAGTTCATCCTGATGTTAAAAATGTATTGATAATCGGCGGCGGTGACGGAGGCGTATCAAAGGAACTGTTACAGTATGACAATATCGAAAATATCGACATAGTAGAACAGGACAACATGTTTGTTGATGTGTGCAGGGAGTATTTTCCAGAGACTGCAGCAGGATTAGAAGATGAGAGAGTACACATTTATAATTCAGACGCATTAAGATTCCTGCGTTCCAAACAGGATATGTATGACCTTATAATTAATGACGCAACAGACCCGTTTGGTGCGAGTGAGGGACTGTTTACAAGAGAATTTTACGGAAACTGTTATAAGGCGCTTAAAGAGGACGGAATACTTGTTTACCAGCATGGAAGTCCTTTCTATGATGAGGACGAGGACGCATGTAGAAGCATGCACAGGAAGGTATTCCATACATTTCCAATAAGCCGTGTGTATCAGGCGCATATACCAACAAGTCCGTCAGGATACTGGCTGTTTGGATTTGCGTCAAAGAAATATCACCCGCTTAAGGATTTCAAGCCGGCGGAGTGGAAGCGAAGAAATATACATACAGAATATTACACAACTAATCTTCATACAGGCGCATTTATGCTGCCAAAGTATGTTGAAGAATTATTAGAACAGGAGGAAGAAAGATGAGCAGAGTATTAGTAATTGGTTGCGGAGGAGTTGCTTCAGTAGCAATTCACAAGATATGTCAGGTGAGCGAGGTATTTTCAGACCTGTGCATAGCGAGCAGAACAGTGAGCAAATGTGACAAATTAGCAGAAGAATTAAAGGACAAGACAAGCACTAACATCACAACAGCAAAGGTTGACGCTGACAACACAGATGAGGTTATTGCACTTATCAATGAATTCAAGCCGGATGTAGTTCTTAATGTGGCACTTCCATATCAGGACCTTACTATTATGGACGCCTGCCTTGCATGTAAAGTTCCTTATGTTGATACTGCTAATTATGAGTGTGAGGATACAGACAATCCTGAGTGGAGAAAGGTGTATGAGGAGAGATGTAAGCGCCTCGGATTTACAGCATATTTTGACTACTCATGGCAGTGGGCTTACAGAGAAAAATATAAAGAAGCCGGAATTACAGCACTTTTAGGAACAGGCTTTGACCCGGGTGTAACAAGCGTATTCACAGCTTATGCACAGAAGCATTATTTTGATGAGATACATACAATTGATATATTAGACTGCAATGGCGGAGACCACGGATATCCATTTGCAACTAACTTTAATCCTGAAATTAATCTTCGTGAGGTATCAGCTCCAGGCTCATACTGGGAAGACGGTCACTGGGTCGAGATTCCTCCTATGTCAATAAAGAGAGAGTATAATTTTGAAGGTGTTGGAATGAAAGATATGTACCTGCTTCATCATGAAGAGATAGAGGCACTTGCTGCTAATATTCCACATGTTAAGAGAATCCGTTTCTTTATGACATTTGGCCAGAGCTATCTTACACATATGAAATGCCTTGAAAATGTTGGTATGTTAAGAACTGACCCGGTTGAATTCAACGGACAGGAGATTGTTCCAATCCAGTTCTTAAAGGCGCTTCTTCCAGACCCTGCTTCACTTGGTCCAAGAACAGTTGGTAAGACTAATATAGGCTGTATCTTCACAGGTATCAAAGACGGTAAGGAAAAGAAGATATATATCTACAATGTGTGTGATCATCAGGAATGTTACCGCGAGGTTGGTTCACAGGCTATTTCATACACAACAGGTGTACCAGCAATGATTGGAACAATGCTTGTTGCCAAGGGACTCTGGAACAAGCCGGGTGTATTCACAACAGATGAATTTGATCCTGATCCATACATGGAGGCGCTTAATAAGTATGGTCTTCCATGGGTTGTCGATGAAAATCCTGTTTTAGTAGACTAAGAAGAGAGGTTAATTATGAGATTTGATGAGTTAAAGACACCAGCATATGTAATTGATGAGAAAATGCTTATCCATAATCTTGAGATACTTCATAAAGTTGAGGAAGATACGGGCTGCCACATACTGCTTGCACAGAAAGCATTTTCAGCATATGCAGAATATCCGCTGATTGGAAAGTATATAAGCGGAACAACAGCGAGCGGAATATATGAAGCCAGACTTGGTGCTGAGTGTATGGGAAAAGAAAATCATGTATTTGCACCGGCATTTACTGATGAAGATATGGACGAGCTTATAAATTTATGTGACCATGTTGTCTTTAACTCAGTTTCACAGTTAAAGAAGCATAAAGCCAAATGTATTGAGTCAGGGGTAAGCTTTGGACTTCGTGTTAATCCTGAGCTCTCAACACAGGGTGACCATGCAATATATGACCCATGCGCGCCGGGCAGCAGACTTGGAGTTACAATTAAGAATCTGAAAGCTGCTCTTAAGGAAGAACCTGATGTGTTATCCGGTATGGAAGGAATACATTTTCACACATTATGCGAACAGAATTCAGATGACTTAGAGGCAACATTAAAGGTTGTTGAAGAGAAATTCGGTTTTCTTATGAAAGATATGAAGTGGGTTAATTTTGGCGGCGGACATCATATAACCCGTGAAGATTACGACATTAAAACTCTTGAAAAATGTATTAGTCATGTGAGAAAGAAATATGATGTTGAAGTGTATGTTGAGCCGGGGGAAGCTGTTGCACTTAATGCAGGATATCTTGTGACTACAGTACTTGATAAGGTCGAAAATGGAATAACAACGATTATACTTGATGCTTCTGCAGCGTGCCATATGCCAGATGTATTGGAAATGCCATATACACCACCTCTTCGTGACGGCTTGAAAATATCGGACATTGAAGAAGAATACGGAATCGACAGGGATATAGAGATTGATTTTGATATGGATGTAAAAGAAGGTATATGGAAGCCTGCTAAGAAAGGAAGATTCAGATACAGATTATCATCTTATACATGCCTTGCAGGAGATATCATAGGTGATTATGAATTTGGCAGGGAAATTAATGTCGGGGACAGACTTGTATTTGAAGATATGGCTATATATTCAATGGTTAAGAACAATACATTTAACGGAATCCCGCTGCCGGATATTGTAATTATGGACAGTGATGGAGAATGTAAAGTGTGGAAGCATTTTGGCTACGAAGATTTCAAAGGGAGATTATAGATATGGGTTATATAAACAGTACTCCGGCGGCAGATGGTTTCCGCATGCCTGCTGAATTTGAAAGACATCAGGGCTGCATTATGATATGGCCGGAAAGACCGGGGTCTTGGGCTTATGGAGCAAAGGCGGCTGAGAAAGCATTTGCACAGATAGCCTCTGTAATCAGCGAGAGTGAGCAGGTATACATGATTGTATCAGAGGGCAGAAAAGAAGAAGCAGAGAAGATGCTCCCGGAAGCGGTCAGGCTTGTAATCATGGATACGGACGATGCATGGGCAAGAGACACCGGACCGACATTCGTTGTGAGTGGATCTGCTGATACACCATATGAAGCGCGTGATTTGCGGGGAATTAACTGGGAATTTAATGCGTGGGGCGGAACATATGACGGGCTGTATGCGGACTGGGAAAAAGACAACCTTGTAGCCGGACAGTTTATGTCTTATCTTGGCTGTCAGGGGTATAATGCAGCACCATTTGTTCTGGAAGGCGGTTCAATTCATACAGATGGCGAAGGAACAATGCTTGTTACAGAAAACTGCCTGTTGAGCAAGGGAAGAAATCCGCAGCTTAGCAGGGAGCAGATTGAGGATATGTTAAAGCAGTACTGCAATATAAGCAAGATAATCTGGCTTCCTTGTGGAATATATAATGACGAGACTAACGAGCATGTGGATAATGTATGCGCATTTACAGCACCCGCAGAGGTTGTGCTTGCATGGACTGATGATGTTAATGACCCGCAGTACGCAATGAGCAAGGCATGTCTTTCTGTCCTTGAAAATGTAACTGACGCCAAAGGAAGACATTTTAAAGTAAGAAAAATGCTTATTCCTAAGAAACCTGTGTGCATAACCGAGGAGGAACTGGCAGGCTTTGAATTTGAGGAAGGCGAGGACATGAGAGAAGCAGGTGAGCGTCTTGCGGCGTCCTATGTTAATTTCTATATTGCCAATGACTCAGTCATAGTGCCGCAGTTTGATGACGAGGCGGACAGCCTTGCAATAAATGTGCTTAAAGAAGCATTTCCAGACAGAAAGATAGTCGGGATATATGCGAGAGACATAATAGTTGGTGGAGGTAATATCCACTGTATTACACAACAAATTCCGGAGGTAAAATAGTGTGAGAAATGTAAAATATGCAGGCATACAGATGCAGTGTTCAAGGTCGGTAGAAGAGAATATTGCAAAGGCTGATAAGATGGTTCGTGAGGCAGCAGCTAACGGAGCACAGATAATACTTCTTCCTGAGCTTTTTGAAAGACAGTATTTCTGCCAGGAGAGAAATTATGATTATTATGCATTTGCAACACCTGTTAATGAGAATCCGGCAGTAAAACATTTTCAGAAGGTTGCAGCCGAGCTGCAGGTTGTGCTTCCAATAAGCTTTTATGAAAGAGACATAAATGTGTTCTATAACACAGTTGCAGTTATTGACGCAGATGGAAGTGTTCTTGGAATATACAGAAAAACACATATTCCTGATGACCATTATTATCAGGAAAAGTTCTATTTCACACCTGGAGATACAGGATTTAAAGTGTGGGACACAAAATATGCAAGAATAGGCGTGGGAATATGCTGGGATCAGTGGTTCCCAGAGACAGCCAGAGGAATGGCGGTACAGGGAGCAGAAATCCTTTTCTATCCTACAGCAATTGGCTCAGAGCCGATTCTTGAGGTTGACAGCATGCCTCACTGGAGAAGATGTATGCAGGGACATTCAGCGTGCAATATAGTTCCTGTTGTAGCTGCCAACCGTATCGGAGAAGAGAAAGTTACATCGTCTGAAGCCAATGGACATCAGGAATCATCACTTGTATTCTATGGCTCTTCATTTGTAACAAATGCAACCGGGGAGATTGTTATGCAGGCTTCCAGAGATAAAGAGCAGATTGTATATGGCGAAACGGACATTAACGCAGATACAGACATGCGCATAAGCTGGGGACTGTTCAGGGACAGAAGACCGGAAATCTATAAAAGTATCAATTAGCCAAATCCCCCTCTCTATGTTATTATACTAGCATGTATAATTTCGTAGAGAGGGATTTTTACGTTTACTTAAGGAAGGAGGAACTATGTCATATAAGAATCCGGTTACAATCGGCATGCTGGCGCATGTTGATGCGGGGAAAACTACGCTGTCAGAGGCGATACTATATAGTGCGGGAAGCATAAGAAAGCTTGGAAGAGTTGATAATCAGGACACATTTCTTGATACAGGGGATATGGAGAGAGCGAGAGGAATTACAATATTCTCAAAGCAGGCAGCCTATAATTATAACGGAAGTTCTTATACACTGCTTGATACACCGGGGCATGTTGACTTTTCGGCGGAGACAGAGAGAACGCTGTGGGTGCTTGACGCGGCTGTTCTTGTAATAAGCGGAATGGACGGAGTTCAGGGACATACCGAGACGCTGTGGAGTCTGCTAAAAAGACTTGGAATACCAGTATTTATATTCGTCAATAAGATGGACCAGCAGGGAACTGACAGAGCAAGAATCATGGAACAGCTAAAGAACAGGCTGTCAGAGTCATGTGTGGACTTTAACAATATAGATTATGAAGAAGTTGCAATGTGCCATGAAGAGGCACTTGAGCAGTTCTTAGAATCTGCAAATGTAGATGATACCCTTATGAGCCGTATGATTATGGAAAGAAAAATGTTTCCTGTATATTTTGGCTCAGCACTTAGAATGAACGGTGTAGAGGAACTTATAAATGGAATTGATACATATGTAAGCTGTCCGGATTATGGCGAAGAATTCTCAGCAAAGGTGTATAAGATAACAAGGGATGACAGAGGAGAAAGACTGACACATCTTAAGGTGTGCGGTGGTTCTTTAAAATCCAAAATGCTTATTGGCAATGAGAAGGTCAACCAGATAAGAGTCTATGCAGGAGACAAGTTTACAAGTATTAATGAAGCAGTTGCCGGAACGGTATGTGCTGTGACAGGGCTTTCAGAGACTAAGGCAGGTCAGTTTATCGGAGCAGGTGGTGAAGATAATATACCAGTGCTTGAGCCGGTACTTAATTATAAGCTTAATCTTCCGGCAGGAGCGGACCCGGTGGCACTTCTTTCAAAGCTTCGTACACTTGAGGAGGAAGAACCGGAGCTTCATGTTGAATGGGATGAGAATTTCAAAGAAATACATGTAAGCGTAATGGGACCAGTGCTTATCGAGGTGCTGACTAATATTATCAAGACAAGATTTGGTGTAGATGTAACATTTGGTGAAGGAAGCATTGTATATAAAGAGACAATTAAGAATAAGGCGTACGGAATTGGACATTTCGAGCCGTTAAGACATTATGCGGAGGTTCATCTGCTGCTTGAACCGGGTGAGCCGGGAAGCGGTATGAGATATGAATGTCATTGCAGCGAGGATATTCTTGATAAGAACTGGCAGAGACTTGTGTATACACATTTGTGTGAAAAAATGCATAGAGGAGTACTTACAGGTTCTGAGCTCACGGATATGAAGATTACGCTTGTTGCAGGAAGGGCACATCCGAAGCACACTGAGGGCGGAGATTTCAGACAGGCAACCTACAGAGCTGTAAGACAGGGACTTATGCAGGCGGAATCAGTATTGCTAGAGCCATTCTACGCATTTTCACTTGAGGTAAAGAGAGATTATGTCGGCAGGGCAATGACTGACTTCGAGAGAATGGGAGCAGCATTTAACATGCAGGAGGCTGATGGCGATAATGTTGTTATCACAGGTGAAGGTCCGGTTTCAGTGATTGGCAACTATCAGGCAGAGGTCAATGCCTACACAAAAGGAACAGGCAGACTTGCTCTTAAGATGGCAGGTTACAGACCATGCCATAATACAGAAGAGGTTATTGAAAAATTCGGCTATGAGCCAGAGCGTGATACAAGAAATCCGGTAGATTCAGTATTCTGTGCAGGTGGTTCAGGATATGTTGTGCCGTGGAATGAAGTAAGAGAGCATGCACATGTCGAGATAGCTGTGACGGATTCTGGTATTGCCGGCGGACAGTCTGACAGAGAGGTCAAACTGACTGCAAAGCAGGCTTCAAGAACAGTGTCTGACGAGTGGATTGGAACAGATGAGGTAGACAGAATATTGAATGAAACATATTTTTCTAACAGCAGGGGCGATAACGAGAGAAGAAAGTTATCGAAGAGAAAAGCTGACTCGGCAGTTGGAAGATATGTTACAGGCGGTAATGCAAATGTTAAGAATCCGCCGAAAGCCCCTGAATATAATCCGGCTAAGAAGAGCTTCCTTCTTGTTGACGGATATAATATAATACATGCATTTAAGGAATTATCAGAGCTTGCACAGGTTAATCTTGACAGTGCAAGAGGCAGGCTGCTTGATATACTGTGTAATTATCAGGCGATGAAGGGCTGCGAACTGATTGCAGTATTTGATGCTTACAGAGTTCCCGGACATGATGAGGAATTCATAGATTTTCATAATATTCATGTGGTATTTACGAAGACGGCGGAAACTGCCGACCATTATATAGAAAAATTTGCACATGAGAATGGAAAGAAATATAATGTGACGGTGGCAACATCGGACGGGGTGGAGCAGGTTATTATAAGAGGACAGGGCTGCCTTCTTATATCTGCCAGAGAGTTCGAGAAAGAGATAGCTGCGATGGAGGAACACCTCCGCGAAAACTACCTTAATAAGACATACTAATTAGCTAAAAATGAGGTGACATACGATGAGTACATTATGGGTTGTTGGTGATTCAACATTAAGTTCTTTTAACGACAAATATTATTATCCAAGATACGGATACGGCACTAAGCTTGGCTGTTATCTTAACAGCAAGGTGCAGGTTAATAATCTTGCACTTTCAGGAAGAAGCAGTTTAAGCTTCACTAAAGAAGAGAATTATAAGGAGCTTCTTGCAGGCATGAAAGCAGGAGATTTTCTTATAATCGGATTTGGACATAATGATGAGAAAACAGAGGCAGGAAGATACACAAGCCCGATAGGCGGCAGGGATACAGAAGGCACATTTGCAGCGTCATTATATGATAATTACATTAAGCCGGCACTTGATGTTTCATGTACACCAATACTGTGTACACCTATTGTAAGAAGGACAGCAACAGGAGAGTGGACAAGACAGGAACTTCATATAACTGATGATGCAGCACAGTTTAAGGGTGGCGACTATCCACAGGCAATCCGTGACCTTGCAAAAGAGCTTGGAATAGTCTGTGTTGATATGACTGAAAAGACAAAGGCTTTATATGATGAATTAGGACCGGAAGAGACAATATATCTTCACGCATGGCCATCTAATAAGGAAGTCAGTGTTGATAACACACACACTAATATATGGGGTGGCAGGGTTAATGCTTTCCTTGTTATGCAGGAGCTTGAAAAGGCTGGAATATCAGGACTTTCAGAGAATATAGTTAATATAAGGGCAGATGAACCGCTTCCGGATAAGAACAGATATCTTGAGAAAAATGCTTCATACAAGCCAGTGGTATTTAGTGATGAACTTGCTGACAGTAAATATTTTAAAGATGCATATGGATTCAAGGGTACAGTATTCGGAGATGTGGGAGCGCTTCCATCAGATTGTGATAACTTTATACTTGAGGAAGTGCCGGGGGGATTGCACATTGCGGTAAAGAACAATGATGGTAAGATATCTGCTGTTACAGACGGAATTGCAATGTACTATAAGAAGATTCCTGTAAATGTGAACTTTACTCTTAAGGCTAAGATGACAATTAATGATTATTTCTATAACAATCAGGTATCGTTCGGACTTATGGTAAGGGATGATGTGTATATTGATAAGAAAATGCCTGATGTACTTGGAGATTATGTGGCAGCAGCACCGCTTAACCTTACTTATAAAGAGCAGGCATGGAGCTGCTTTGCAAGAAAGAACAGCGAACTTATGAAGGGAACTGAGACGGGAAGAGAACTTAAGCCGGGTGATACAGTAGAAGTCTGTATAAAGTCTAATCCAGACGGATATGCAGTGAAATTAGGCGATGGTGAATTCCTGACAGGCGGATTTGATTTCAAGCTTACAGCAGTAGATCCTAAGCATGTATATGCAGGATTCTTCGTTGCAAGAAATGCTGATGTCACATTTACGGATATAGAATATACAGAGAATTAATATAATTTTTATATATGAATGTATTCAATTTCATATTGGAAAATGTTACAATTATGTCAGAAATATCGTGAAAAATAGCGTTGACGCGGAAATGAGGCATATTATGAAACTAACATTTTTAGGTGCGGATCATGAGGTAACAGGAAGCTGTCATTTTTTACAAGCAGCAGGGCTGAATATTCTTGTGGACTGCGGTATGGAACAGGGTAATGATGTATATGAGAACCAGGAACTTCCGGTTGCAGCTTCTGATGTTGACTGCATATTACTGACACATGCACATATTGACCATTCGGGTCTTATTCCACTTATGTATGTGAACGGATTCAGAGGACAGGTATATTCAACATCAGCTACGGCACAGTTATGTGAGATAATGTTAAGAGATAGTGCTCATATACAGATGTTTGAAGCAGAATGGCGAAACAGAAAAGCTGCAAGATCAGGCGGAAAGCTCAAGGAATTCATTCCACTGTATGATATGGATGCGGCAGTTAATGTCTGCAAGCAGTTTGTTGGATGTGAGTATGATAAAGTATATGAGATTGCTGAAGGAATCAAGATAAGATTCACAGATGTAGGACATCTGCTTGGCTCAGCAAGCATTGAAGTATGGGCTACTGAAAAGACTGAGAATGGTGATGTGACAGAGAAGATTGTGTTCTCAGGGGATATTGGTAATATCAATAAGCCTATAATTAAAGATCCTAAGCATGTTACAGATGCTGATTATGTAGTTATGGAGTCAACATATGGTAACAGAAGCCATGGTGGAACACCTAATTATGTGGAAGATTTAACGAATATATTCAAGAGAACATTTGAAAGAGGAGGTAATGTTGTTATTCCTTCATTTGCTGTCGGAAGAACTCAGGAGCTTCTCTATATTATAAGAAAGATTAAAGAAGATAATCTTGTCGGCAGGGATTTTGATGTATATATGGACAGTCCGCTTGCTATTGAGGCAACCAACATATTTATTAAGAATGTTGAGAGCTGCTTTGATGATGAGGCGGTGGAGCTTGTAAGAAAGGGAATTAATCCACTTACATTCCCGGGACTTAAGTATGCAACTACAGGTGACGAATCTAAGCAGATTAACTTTGACCCTAATCCTAAGGTTATTATTTCATCATCTGGTATGTGTGAAGCCGGACGAATCAGACATCATCTCAAGCACAACTTATGGAGACCAGAGTGTACAATTGTATTCGTTGGTTATCAGGCTGTTGGAACAACAGGCCGTATTATAGTTGATGGTGCAGAGGAGATTAAACTGTTTGGTGAACCAATCCAGATAAAGGCAGAGATTGTACAGTTACAGGGCTCAAGTGGCCATGCTGATAAAGAAGGACTTCTGCGCTGGATTAATGCATTTGAGAAGAAGCCTAAGAAGGTGTTCGTTGTACATGGCGAAGACAGTGTATGTGATGAGTTTACAGCATGCCTTAAAGATGAATATGGTTATGATGCCATGGCACCATATACAGGTGGAAGTTATGACCTTATTGCTGACAGAGTTATTTCTGAAGGCATTAAGGAGAAGAAGACAAGAAGAACGACAAGTACGCAGCGTGGCAAGACTATATTCGACAGGCTTGTTGCTGCTGGAAAGCGCCTCATGACAGTTATTATGCACAATGAAGGTGGTGCTAATAAAGATCTGGCTAAATTCACAGACCAGATTAATACATTATGTGATAAATGGGACAGGTGATTATGATGAAGATGCTGTTTGTTTTTAATCCAAACTCTGGAAAAGCGCAGATTAAGAATCAGCTAATGAAGATAATACAGGTGTTTTCTAAGGCTGGGTATGAGATTACTGTATATCCGACCAAGGCACCACTTGATGGCTATCAGCACATTATAGACAATGAAGGAAAGTATGATGTTATAGCATGCAGTGGCGGAGATGGAACTCTTAATGAGACAGTGGCTGCCATACTTAAGTATAAGGGAGAAAAGCCACCAATTGGATACATTCCAAGTGGTACAACTAATGATTTTGCAGCGAGTCTTGGAATTCCAAGAAATATGGTAAAGGCTGCTGTGAATATAGCAAAAGGAAAGCTGTTCCCTTGTGACGTTGGAATGGTTAATGGAGAGCGTTCATTTAACTATGTTGCTGCATTTGGTGCATTTACCAGAGTTTCTTATGGAACACCACAGAACCTTAAGAATGTACTCGGACATCAGGCTTATGTAATTGAGGCAGTTAAGAGCTTATCAACTATCAAACCACAGTATATGAGAGTGTATTCCGATGACGTTAATATTGAGGGCAACTTCGTATATGGAATGATCAGCAATACGGATTCAGTTGGCGGAATAAAGAATCTTACAGGTAATGATGTTGATCTGCAGGATGGATTATTTGAGGTTACTCTGATAAGAGAACTTAACAATCCCATAGCTGTTCAGTCACTGATTAATGCTTTTATTACTAAAGATCTTAGCAAATGTGACTGGGTATGTACATGGAAGACCAAGTCTGTAAGATTTGAATCACCACAGCCTGTATCATGGACACTTGATGGTGAATTTGGTGGAGAACACACTAATATAGAGTTCTCAGTTAAAGAAAAGGCTGTTAATTTCCTAGTTGGAGGAGCAACAGCTAATAGCTAGTGAATAACTACTTGATAATCATTAATAATATAAAGTGATAAAAGCTGGTAAATTATTAGACCGGGTTTTATCACTTTATTTTTTTACTTATTTTACGCTGATAGGTAAAAAACGGACACAATTTAGAAACAATTTAACATGAGACATTGATAAAAGACTTAAACCATACTGTGATAAAGAACTGGTAAATAAGAAAAATAACAAAATACAAAGATAATATTGAGATAATTTTTGATATTGTCAGATAATTAATATAGAAAATACAAATATTCGAATTATCTGACAACTAAAACAAAAAAATATTTACAAAAACCATAAAACAGGAGTATATTATGTGCAAGCAAAGCTTTAGAATATACGAAAGGATGATTAGACTTATGGAAAATGAAATCAAACAGCCTGGTCTTTACAGATCTGAACTTGAGCATGATGCCTGTGGTATCGGAGCTATCGTAAGTATCAACGGAATTAAGACACATCAGACAGTATCTGATGCTTTAAGCATTGTAGAAAATCTTGAGCATAGAGCTGGTAAAGATGCAGAAGGAAAGACCGGTGATGGTGTTGGTATCCTTCTTCAGATATCACACAAATTCTTTAAGAAAGCCGTAAAGCCATTAGGAATTGAGCTTGGAGATGAGCGTGATTATGGTGTTGGTATGTTCTTCTTCCCACAGGATGAACTGGCAAGAAACAGAGCCAAGAAGATGTTCGAAATCATTGTTGAGAAGGAAGGACTTGAATTCTTAGGTTGGAGAGATGTTCCAACATTCCCTAATGTCCTTGGTAAGAAGGCGGTTGACTGCATGCCATATATCATGCAGGGATTCGTTAAGAGACCTGCCAATGCAGCTAAAGGAATTGAGTTCGACAGAAGACTTTATGTTGCAAGACGAGTATTTGAGCAGACAGCAGAAGATACTACTTACGTATGTTCATTATCAAGCAGAACGATTGTATACAAAGGTATGTTCCTTGTTGGACAGCTTCGTCAGTTCTTTGGCGACCTTGAGAATCCTGATTATGAATCAGCCATTGCACTTGTTCATTCAAGATTCTCAACTAACACTAACCCAAGCTGGGAGAGAGCTCATCCTAACAGATTCATGGTACATAATGGTGAGATTAATACTATCAAGGGTAATGCCGACAGAATGTTAGCAAGAGAAGAGACAATGACTTCTCCATACCTTGAAGAGGAAATGTCAAAGATTACTCCGGTTGTTAATACTAACGGTTCGGATTCAGCAATGTTAGATAACACACTTGAGTTCTTCGTTATGAACGGTATGCCACTTCCACTTGCTGTTATGATTACAATTCCTGAGCCATGGATTAACAATGATGCAATGGCACAGGAGAAGAAGGACTTCTATCAGTATTATGCAACAATGATGGAGCCATGGGATGGCCCGGCTTCAATCGCATTTACAGATGGAGATTATTTCGGAGCTGTTCTTGACCGTAATGGTCTTCGTCCATCAAGATACTACATTACTAATGATGGTTATCTTATTCTTTCATCAGAGGTTGGTGCACTTCCAATTCCTGAGAGCAGAATTAAGTTAAAGGACAGATTAAGACCTGGTAAAATGCTTCTTATCGATACAGTTAAGGGCGAACTTATAGAGGATGATAAGCTTAAGGAAGAATATGCAACTAAGAATCCTTACGGTGAATGGCTTGACAGCAATCTTATCCAGCTTAAGGATTTAAAGATTCCTAACAAGAAAGTTCCTGTACACACTAAGGAAGAAAGAGCAAGACTCCAGAAAGCATTTGGTTATACATACGAGGATTTCAAGACTTCAATACTTCCTATGGCTCTTAATGGAACAGAGCAGACAGGCGCCATGGGTATTGATACACCACTTGCAGTACTTTCTAACAAGCATCAGCCACTGTTTAATTATTTCAAACAGTTATTTGCACAGGTTACTAACCCTCCAATTGATTCAATAAGAGAGAAGGTTGTTACATCAACAACTGTTTATCTTGGAACAGAGGGTAATATCCTTGAAGAGAAGGCGGAGAACTGCAAACAGTTAAGAATTAATGATCCAATCCTTACTAACACAGACCTTCTTAAGATTAAGAATATGAATGTTGAAGGATTTAAGGTAGAGACTATTCCTATTATATATTATAAGAACACTTCACTTGAAAGAGCTATCGACCACTTATTCGTTGAGGTTGACAGAGCACACAGAGAAGGTGCTAATATCATTATCCTTTCAGACAGAGGTGTTGATGAGAACCATGTTGCTATTCCTTCATTACTTGCAGTTGCTGCATTACAGCAGTATCTTGTACAGACTAAGAAGAGAACAAGCATGGCTGTAATTTTGGAGAGTGGTGAGCCAAGAGATGTTCATCATTTTGCAACTCTTCTTGGATATGGTGCTTCTGCAATTAATCCATATCTTGCACAGGAGAGTATTCAGGAACTTATCGACCTTAACATGCTTGACAAGGATTATTATGCAGCCGTTGATGATTATAATAAGGCAATTATCACAGGTATTGTTAAGATTGCTGCCAAGATGGGTATCTCAACAATCCAGTCATATCAGGGTGCTAAGATATTTGAGGCAATTGGTATTAACTCAGACGTTATAGATAAGTACTTTAAGGGTACAGTTTCAAGAATTGAAGGTGTGTCATTAAAGGATATTCAGGAGGATGTTGAAACACTTCATTCTAAGGCATTTGATCCACTTGGACTTTCAACAGATACAACTCTTGACAGTTCAGGTGCCCATAAGATGAGAAGCGGCAAGGAAGAGCATCTGTATAACCCACAGACAATACATTTGTTACAGCTTGCTACAAGAACTGGTGATTACAAGACATTTAAGGAATATACAGCCCTTGTTAATAAGGAAGAGGGTGTTAAGAACTTAAGAGGTCTTATGAATATTAAGTTCCCTAAGAAGGGAATCAGCATTGATGAGGTTGAGAGTGTTGATTCTATTGTAAGAAGATTCAAGACTGGTGCCATGTCATATGGTTCTATTTCGAGAGAGGCACATGAGACTATGGCTATTGCCATGAATATGCTTCATGGTAAGTCTAACTCAGGTGAAGGTGGAGAGGACATTGACAGATTAAAGGTTGGTCCTGATGGTCTTAACAGATGTTCAGCAATCAAGCAGGTTGCATCTGGTAGATTTGGTGTTACTTCAAGATACCTTGTAAGTGCCAAGGAGATTCAGATTAAGATGGCACAGGGTGCTAAGCCGGGTGAAGGTGGACACCTTCCAGGAAAGAAGGTATATCCTTGGATTGCAAAGACCCGTCTTTCAACTCCGGGTGTTGCACTTATTTCACCACCACCACATCATGATATATATTCAATCGAGGATCTGGCACAGCTTATATATGATCTTAAGAATGCTAACAAGAATGCAAGAATATCAGTCAAGCTTGTTTCAGAAGCCGGAGTTGGTACAGTTGCATCTGGTGTTGCCAAGGCAGGCGCACAGGTAATTCTTATCTCTGGTTATGACGGAGGTACTGGTGCAGCTCCAAGAAGTTCTATACATAATGCAGGACTTCCTTGGGAATTAGGTCTTGCAGAAGCACATCAGACACTTACTATGAACGGACTCCGTAATAAGGTTATTATTGAGACAGATGGTAAGTTAATGAGCGGAAGAGACGTTGCTATCGCAGCAATGCTTGGTGCAGAGGAATTCGGATTTGCAACAGCTCCACTTGTAACAATGGGCTGTGTGATGATGAGAGTATGTAACCTTGATACATGCCCTGTTGGTGTTGCTACACAGAATCCTGAGCTTCGTAAGAGATTCACAGGTAAGCCTGAGTATGTTGTTAACTTCATGAGATTCATTGCACAGGAGCTTCGTGAGATAATGGCTGACCTTGGAATTAAGACACTTGATGAGCTTGTAGGAAGAACAGATTTACTTGAGCAGAAGGATGTTGCCAAGAGCGGACGTTCAGCAGAGGTTGATTTATCACAGATTCTTGATAATCCATATGTTAAGCAGACAAAGATACATTATGATAAGAAAAATGTATTTGACTTTGAGCTTGAGAAGACAGTTGATGAAAAGATATTACTTAAGAAGTTCGAGTCTGCCATGGAGACAGGAAGCAAGAGAAGTCTTGAAATAGACGTTGCCAATACAGACCGTGCGTTAGGAACACTTCTTGGTGCTGAGATTACAAGAAGATTTGATGATAAGCTTGACGATGATACATACACTGTAAAATGTAATGGTGCAGGCGGACAGAGCTTTGGTGCATTTATTCCTAAGGGACTTACACTTGAACTTGTCGGCGATAGTAACGATTACTTTGGTAAGGGACTTTCAGGTGGAAAGCTTATTGTATATCCACCAACAGGAAGTACTTATAAGGAAGATGAGAATATCATCATCGGTAATGTTGCTTTATATGGTGCTACAAGCGGTAAGGCATTCATCAATGGTGTTGCCGGAGAGAGATTCTGCGTAAGAAATTCAGGCGCAACAGCAGTTGTTGAAGGAACTGGTGACCACGGCTGTGAATATATGACAGGTGGTACAGTAGTAGTATTAGGTAAGACTGGCAAGAACTTTGCTGCTGGTATGAGCGGTGGAATTGCTTATGTTCTTGATGAAGACACAAGTCTTTACAAGAGAGTTAATAAGCAGCTCGTTTCAATGGAAGCAGTTTCTAACAAATATGATGTCCTTGAGTTAAAGCAGCTTATAACAGAACATGTTGCTTATACGAATTCTAAGAAGGGCAAGGAAATACTTGATAACTTCGGAGAATATCTTCCTAAGTTCAAGAAAATCATGCCACATGATTATAAGAAGATGCTTAACATGATAGTACAGATGGAAGAAAAAGGACTTAGCAGCGAACAGGCTCAGATAGAAGCATTCTACGCTGCAACAAAGTAGAAAGGAGCACACCATGGGAAAGCCAACAGGATTTTTAGACTATGACAGGGTTGAAGCCACAGCGGTTTCACCTAAGGAAAGAATAAAGAATTTTAATGAATTTCATACACCTCTGTCAGAAGACGAGCAGAGGAAGCAGAGTTCACGCTGCATGGACTGTGGCGTGCCATTCTGCCAGTCAGGTATGACAATAAAGGGAATGACTAGCGGATGTCCTCTTAACAATCTTATTCCAGAATGGAATGATCTTCTTTATACAGGAAACTGGGAGCAGGCATATAACAGATTACACAAGACAAGTAACTTCCCTGAATTTACAAGCCGTGTGTGTCCGGCACTTTGTGAGAAGGCATGTACATGCGGACTTAATGGCAAGGCAGTATGTACCAAAGAGAATGAAATGGCAATTATCGAACATGCATATGCCAAAGGTTATGCAAAGGCAAATCCTCCTAAAGTAAGAACTAAGAAGAGAATTGCTGTAGTAGGTTCGGGTCCTGCAGGTCTTGCTGTAGCAGACCAGTTGAACCAGAGAGGCCACAGTGTTACTGTGTACGAAAGAGCTGACCGTATCGGTGGACTTTTAAGATATGGTATTCCTAATATGAAGCTTGAGAAGCATATAATTGACAGAAAGCTTGATATTATGAAGGAAGAAGGCATTGAGTTCGTAACTAATGCAAATGTTGGTGAGAATATCAAGGCTAAGAAGCTTATGGCAGATTATGATGCCGTAGTACTTGCATGTGGAGCTGCTAACCCAAGAGATATCAATGCTCCAGGCAGAGATGCCAATGGAATATACTTTGCAGTAGATTTCCTTACAGCAACTACAAAGAGTCTTCTTGATTCAGGACTTAAGGATGGCAAATACATTTCTGCAAAAGATAAAAATGTTATTGTTATTGGTGGCGGTGATACAGGTAATGACTGTGTCGGAACATGTATAAGACATGGCTGCAAGTCAATAACACAGCTTGAGATGATGCCAAAGGCACCAGATGAGCGTGCAGAGAGCAATCCTTGGCCACAGTGGCCTTTAGTCTGCAAGACAGATTATGGTCAGGAAGAGGCAATTGCAGTATTCGGACATGATCCAAGAATATATACAACTACAGTTAAGGAATTCAAGAAAGATAAGAAGGGCAGCCTTACAAGCGTTGTTACTGTAAAGCTTGAGTCCAAGACTGATGAAAAGACAGGAAGAAGAATGATGGTTCCTGTAGAGGGAACAGAAGCAGAGCTTCCATGTGAGCTTGTACTGATAGCCGCAGGTTTCTTAGGCTCACAGAAATATGTTACAGATGCATTTGGTGTTGAGCTTACAGAAAGAACTAATGTAAAGACAGCAGCAGACGGATTTGAAACAAGTGTACCGGGTGTATTTACAGCAGGAGATATGCATACAGGACAGTCGCTCGTTGTAAAAGCTATAAGACAGGGAAGAGACTGTGCAAGAGCAGTTGATTACTATCTTATGGGTTACACTAATCTTTAATAATTAATTATTATATGGCATGGACTTTTCATAAATTGCTTGAAAAAGCATTTTCTGGCAGGTCTGTGCCATATTTTAGTCAGAGTTAATGGTTGTTTTTATAAGTTGTATGGTGTATATTAGTCTCTGTTATTGAATTACAATATGAGGAAGCGGAGGGAGAAATATGCTGACAGTGACGATTCTTTTGGATTCTGTGGAGAAGGTTCAGAGGTTTGTAAGTACAATTAGTAAGTATTCATGCGGTTTTGATGTGGAGTCAGGATACAGCTGTGTTGACGGAAAATCATTAGTTGGCCTGTTCAGTCTGGATATCAGCAAACCGTTACAGCTTACAATCAATGATGGAGAAGGCGAGATTGAAGATGTGTTGAGGGATATACAGGAGTTTATGGAATACTAATTAAATATGTCAGGAGAATTATATGTTGAAGAAATTACTAGCAGTTATGCTTTCGGTTATTATGGCGTTTTCATTTGTAGCATGTGCAGGGAAAACAACTAATAACGAAGGTGAGAGTCAGACAGAAGAGGCAACAACAATAAGAATCGGAGCTATGGCGGGACCTACAGCAATGGGAATGGTTAAGCTACGCAAAGATTCAGAGAATGGCAATACTAAGAATATATACGCATTTGAAGATTTTGCTACAGATGCATCTGCATTTGTAACCCCACTTGCAACTGGAGAGATTGATATTGCGGCTGTACCATCTAATCTTGCGGCTAATATATACAACAAGACAGAAGGTAAGGTCCAGGTTGTTGCTGTTAATACACTTGGCGTTCTTAATCTTGTTGAAAGAGGTAATACTGTTAATAATATCAGCGACCTGGGGGGCAAGACTGTATATGCTACAGGAATGGGCGCTGTACCGGAATATACTATAAGATATATTCTATCAGGCAACGGGCTTGATGCGGACAAAGATGTTAATATCGTGTGGTGTTCAGATACAACAGAAGCACTTTCTAAGTTAAAAGCAGAAGATGGTGCGATTGCTGTTCTTCCACAGCCTTTTGTTACAGCAGCAAGTGCCCAGATTAGTGATTTAAGAGTTGTTATGGATCTTAATGAAGCATGGGAGAAGATTAATAATACTTCTAAGATTGTTACAGGTGTAATTGTTGTAAGAAAAGAATTTGCCGAAAAGTACCCTGAACAGCTTAAGCAGTTTATTAATGAATATAATGAAAGTGTTTCATATACTTCAAGCAATGTTGATGAGACGGCAGAACTTATTGCTGAGTATGGAGTTGTTGCATCTGCAGCAATAGCAAAGAAGGCTCTTCCTAAGTGTCATATCGTATGCTATATTAATAATAACATGAAGAGTGCACTTGAAGGATTCTTACAGGTTTTATATGACCAGAATCCTAAGTCAGTAGGTGGCAGTATGCCGAAAGATGATTTTTATTATGAATATTAATAAGAAGATACTGAATGTTATATATAAAGTGCTGGCAGTGATGCTGGCACTTATTTTATGGGAGATAGCTGCGTTAAAGATTGATTCGCAGATAATATTAGTAACGCCTGTGCAGGTGCTTGGCAGGTTATTTACTATATGGCATGAGCCGGATTTTGCGGGGACTGTATGGTTTACAATGTATCATATTGTCGGTGGATTTCTTGCAGGATTATTGTGTGGAATCATATGTGCAATGCTTGCGTATATATGGAAACCTGTTGAATATATTCTATGGCCATGGATGGTTACAATTAAGGCAGTTCCTGTTGCATCTTTTGTAGTGATATGTCTTATATGGTTCACTGCAAAGAATTTGTCGGTGTTCATTGCATTTTTAATAGTTGTACCTGTTATATACCAGAATACACTGACAGGTCTTAGAAATGTTGATAAAGGCCTTATGGAGATGGCGGATTCATTTGATATGCCGTTGTTTCGCAGAATAAGGTATATTATCATGCCACAGATTTCATCATATCTTGTATCAGCAGGAAAGGTTACTGCGGGAATGGCATGGAAAGCAGGAGTGGCGGCTGAGATTATCGGAATGCCGAGAGGTTCTGTGGGGCAGATGCTTTATATGTCGAAAATATATCTTGACACTGATGATTTACTGGCTTGGACAGTTATAATTGTTGTATTGAGTGTAATATTTGAAAAACTTGTTGTACTCGCTTTAAAGGCAGTACTAAAAAAATAGCGTTGGCAATGTGAATATTGCCAGCGCTATTTTGCATTAATTTTATTTATGCATTGAAAATGCGGTTAAGTCATATTTACTTAAGTTGTCTGAAACATTACGGTCATCTGCTTCTGAGAGCAGCTTGTCACGGTCTTTAGCTGCAAGAACAGGATTCTTACCGCTTCTATGACGGCTTGGTCCTCCTACACAGCCACCTTCACATACCATTCCTTCGATGAAATCTGCGGGGAGTTTGCCAACTTTGAGGAGAGTGAGTGCCTTTTTACATTCAACAGCACCAGAACATTTTTCAATGTTGAATTTATCAGGATCAGCCCCTGCTTCGCGCATACATTGTGCAACAGCAGCAGAAACACCGCCTCCGTTGCCGAATCTTTTACCAAATATACTTGCCTGCTGGTCACTGTTTTCTTCAGGTTCAAGAACTACTTCTTTAGCTCTCATCATTGCTCTGAATTCGCCGATTGTAAGTACAAAATCAGCGTTGCCCTGTCCCTTGTATTCCTGCTTTTCATTCTTCTTGGCAATACATGGTCCAATGAATACTGTGATTGTATCAGGATCTTCTGATTTAAGAAGTCTTGAAAGTGCGAACATAGGTGATATGGTTGTCGATATATGTTCTGCAAGTTCAGGATACTGTTTCTTAATAAGATTAACAAATGCAGGACAGCATGATGTGGTAAGCTTCTTTCCTTCTCTGGCAGCTTCAAGCCATTCTTCGGCTTCTGCCTGAGCTGTTAAATCTCCACCAAGACCTACTTCATACATATCTTTAAAGCCTAACTTCTTGCAGGCTGTACGGATACTGCTCATAGTTATTGTATCTCCAAACTGTCCTTCAACAGCAGGTGCTACCATGGCAACGACTTTCTTTCCATCTACGATTGCCTTAATTACATCAACTATATCAGTCTTAGAACCGATAGCACCGAATGGACAGGCGTGAATACACTGTCCGCACTGGATACATTTGTTTTCGTCAATTTCACAGATGCCATTCTCGTCCATTGTAATAGCATTGGCTGGACAGATTTTCTTACATGGTCTTATAAGATCGGCAATGGCATTGTATGGACAGGCTTTGGCACACATGCCACATTCTTTACATTTGTCAGGATCTATGTAAGCTCTGTCTCTTGTCATGCTGACAGCACCGAATTTACATGCCTGTTGACAGGCTTTCATCATACATTTTCTGCAGTTATCAGTTACAATATAGTGAGAAAGTGGACAGTCGGCACAGGCAGCTTCAATTACCTGAATTATGTTATTCGCACCTGAACGGTTGCTTTCTGTAGGACATTTGCCTTCTGCAAGACGGATTCGCTGTCTTGCAATTTCTCTTTCTTTATATACACAGCAACGGAATCTTGCTTTAGGACCTGGAAACATCTTATATGCCAGTTCGTCCTTTTCTTCTTCAAACTTTCCTGCATAGGCGAGCTTGGCAACTTCGTACAGGATTTCGTGCTTGATGTTCTGAATAGTAGCATCATTAGATAACATAATGACTCCTCCTTCGTTATGATTGATAAAAATTTATCGATTTCTAAATTACTATAGCAGATTTTTTGCAATGATTCTATATAAATGTGGTATTTTTTCTCATTATATGCAATAATATTTTCGAAAATCAAAATATGTAAAGGGGGATAAGTTATGACTTACATTCCAATCATTCCAATTGTCATTGTGATACTGCTTATATTGTTATTTGCATTTGTACCAATGCGATTATGGATCACAGCATTAGCATCAGGAAGCCACGTAGGTATAGGAACTCTTATCGGTATGAGACTGAGAAAAGTTCCACCAGCAAAAATTGTGCTTCCACTTATTCAGGCAAGAAAAGCCGGATTGCAGCTTAATACTAACCAGCTTGAGTCACATTATATGGCAGGTGGCCATGTTGATGCTGTTGTTAATGCACTTATTGCATCAAGCAGAGCAGGTATGAATATACCTTTTGAGATGGCAGCAGCTATTGACCTTGCAGGCCGTGATGTGTTAGAGGCTGTAAGAATGAGCGTTAATCCTAAGGTAATTGAGACACCTAATATCTCAGCAGTTGCCAAGGATGGTATCGAACTTTTAGTTAAAGCCAGAGTTACTGTAAGAACCAATATTAACCAGTTAGTTGGTGGTGCAGGCGAGGCTACAGTAATTGCCAGAGTTGGTGAGGGTATCGTAACAACAGTTGGTTCAGCAGACTCGCATAAGAGTGTGCTTGAGAATCCTGATTCTATCTCTAAGGCTATATTACAGAAAGGTCTTGATGTAGGAACTGCATTCCAGATTCTTTCTATTGATATTGCCGATGTTGATATTGGAAGAAATATCGGTGCTCATCTTCAGAGTCTTCAGGCTGAAGCTGACAAGAACATTGCACAGGCTAAGGCAGAGGAAAGAAGAGCGGCCGCTGTCGCTCTTGAACAGGAGATGAAGGCGAGTGTTGTAGCTGCTGAGGCAGAAGTACCTAAGGCTTTAGCAGAGGCTTTAAGATCAGGCAGAATGGGATTCAAGGATTATTATGACCTCCAGAACTTAAAGGCTGATACCAAGATGAGACAGTCAATAGCAGGAGACACAGAAAAGCCGGCGACTATTTAATAAACTTGTGAATTATAAGGAAAGCAGGTTTGTATGGAAATAATAATTATATGGGCAATATTTGCTGTGATAATTGTATTAAATATGAAAAAAGCCAAAAAGATGCAGCAGGAGCGAATGCAGGAACATCAGCGTAATATGCAGCAGGCACAGAATGTTCATCCTGTTAATGGTCCGTTAAAGCAGGGCTCATTAAGTCACGGGGCTAATCTTAACAGGGAACAACAGACATATTCGGGCAGTCAGAAGATGACAAGTGCAGAGACTGAAAGACTTAAGCAGCAGATTCGTGAAAGAAATAATTTTCAGGGAAAATCAGCTGGATCTGGCAGAGCTAATGAGACTGCAGCGATGAGTCCTCACAGGGCAGAGGCACCTGTGCCTCAGTATACTGCACCGCCACCAGCGGCAGATAATGCAGCACCTGTGATGAAAACTCTTGATAAAGCAGAGTTTCATTCACCTGTTATGCAGGCAGGAAGCACCGGAACATATTCTGACATGACAGGCGGACACACATTTACACAGTATGACTGTGGACATGAATATAATGATGAGATTGTTCCACAGAGTAAGACATCAGACAAAGGTATTCTCGATGACCTGAAGTTTGATACGAATGAGATGCGAAAAGCTTTTGTTATGCAGGAGATATTGAAAAGGAAAGTTATATAATTGAATTAAAAAGAACCGTGTGACATAAAATCACACGGTTCTTTTAATCAGTGCAGAAGATGGGACTTGAACCCACACGCGGTAACCCGCACAAGAATCTGAATCTTGCTCGTCTGCCATTCCGACACTTCTGCATATATGATGTGTAACAAACTTAATATAAGTTACGCAACATTGATATTTTATAAGAGATTTCAAAATGTGTCAATATGAATGATTGAAAAAGTTGTAACTAAGAGAGCATAAGCAATCAAAATGAGTATTTAAGCACTTTTTCGACAGTAAAAAATAAAATTCAAAAAATTTTTAATTTTTTTGAAAAAAGGTGTTGACATTACATGGATGTGATGATATTATAATCAAGTCGTCAGCGAGCAGCGAACGACACGAAAACAAAACAAGCAGTCGTGGCGGAATTGGCATACGCGCTAGACTAAGGATCTAGTCCATATTGCTTGGGTGCGGGTTCAAGTCCCGCCGACTGCACTAAAAGCACCGAGGTAACCTCGGTGCTTTTTTTGTGCGGGCAGCGATGAGAGAATATATATAAAGTTCACAGTCGTGCTTGCACGAACTGAGGACTTTATATATTCTCGAGGAGCGCCGCGACAATGCCGGAACGAAGTTCTGGCATATGAGCTGCCCGCAACAAATGTTGCAGCAGCAATGAGAATAGCAAAGGGGGATATACATGAATACAGCATTAACAATAGCAGGAAGCGATTGCAGTGGTGGAGCAGGAATACAGGCGGATTTAAAAACATTTGCAGCACATAAGGTATATGGAATGTCAGCAATTACAGCCCTTACAGCACAGAATACTTTAGGGGTTACAGGAATATCGGAATCTTCACCTGAATTCCTTAAGGCACAGCTTGATGCGATATTTACAGATATATATCCAGATGCAGTTAAGATAGGAATGGTTGCATCAAAAGAGCTTATTGAAACAATAGCGGATGCATTAATTACATATAAAGCAAAAAATATTGTTCTTGACCCTGTTATGGTGTCAACAAGCGGAAGCAGACTTATTAAGGAAGATGCAGCAGAGGTTCTTAAAGAACGTCTGATGGTGCTTGCAGATGTTATTACACCTAATATTCCAGAGACAGAAGTTCTTACTGGAATGACTGTTGACAGTGCAGAATCAATGGAGAAAGCGGCAATTATAATATATGAGGATTTGAAGGCAAAAGGTGGACATGCGGCGGTTTTAGTCAAGGGAGGACATGCAGTCCATACGGCTAATGATTGTCTGTGTGTTGATGGCAGGATAGTGTGGCTTAATGGAGAGAGAGTCGATAATTCTAACACACATGGAACAGGATGCACATTATCATCAGCTATTGCAGCTAATCTTGCACAGGGATTATCAATAGAAGAAAGTGTAAAGGCAGCTAAAGAGTACCTTACAGGTGCGTTGAAAGCAGGGCTTAATCTGGGAAATGGCAGTGGCCCGCTTGATCATACATACTGGATTGATATTAATAAGTAATAGAAGGAGAGACAGATGGACAGCTTCTTATATAGTATAAATGCAACAATACCAATATTCTTAGTTATGATAGTTGGCTGGGTAATAAAGCGGCTAGGTGTTATAGATGATCATTTTGCAAATGTGGCTAATAAATATGTGTTTAAGGTATCACTTCCGGTTTTGTTATTCAGGGATTTAGCGGCGGCGGATTTTAAATCACAGTTCGATGTAAAGTTTGTACTGTACTGCATGATAGTTACTACGATAATGTTTAGCGGCATATGGATATGCACAGAGATATTCATGAAAGATGATACGCAGAAGGGCGCATTTGTGCAGGCTTCATTCAGAAGCAGTGCGGCGATACTCGGGATGGCATTCATCCAGAACATGTACCAGAGTACAGGTATGGCTCCTCTTATGATAGTTGCTGCAGTTCCGTTGTTTAATATATTTTCAGTAATAGTGCTTACCTTTAAGGCACATCCGGAGTGTCATGGAAACACAGAAGTCCGTTCTATGGATAAAAAGCAGAATATTAAGAAAGCGTGCTTTAATATTGTAACTAATCCTATAATTATAGGTATTGTGCTGGGGTTGTTATCTTCACTTGCAGGAATTACATATCCGGTAATTATCAATAAGACAATTAATAATATTGCACAGACAGCGACACCTGTTGCACTTATATGCATCGGTGCGTCATTTGAGGGAAAGAAGGCAATTAAGAAGATTAAACCTACAGTTGTTGCTACATTTTTAAAGCTTGTGGGACTTGCAGCAATATTCCTTCCTATAGCAGTAAAAATGGGATTTCGTAATCAGGAGCTTATGGCAATCCTTATTATGCTTGCTTCACCATCTACAGTTACATGCTTTGTTATGGCTAAGGGAATGGACAATGATGAGGTGTTGTCATCAAGCATAGTTGTGCTTACAACATTACTTTCAAGTGTGACACTTACTGCATGGATATTTATATTAAGAAATTTTGGACTTATTTAGAATATTTATAGTGTTTTTATCTGGCGTTTCATGTTATAATGAACGAGCTTGATTTACTATGGTAAAGTGAAAGCGTATTAAAGTGAGAAAGGCATGGATTTTTATATGGCTAAGAATATCAGAAAAGCCGTCCTGTTACTTGCAATGTTGTCTGTGATTGTGGGAATGTTCACAGCGTGCGGTAATAAAAAGAGCGATGATGGACGAACTACATTTACAGTGGGATTTGATGCGGAATTCCCACCTTATGGTTACAAGGATGACAGTGGAGAGTATGTAGGTTTTGACCTTGACCTTGCACAGGAAGTGTGTGAGCGTAATGGCTGGAAGCTTGTCAAGCAGCCTATCGACTGGGATTCTAAGGATATGGAGCTTAATTCAGGCTCTATTGACTGCATATGGAACGGATTCACACTTAATGGAAGAGAACGCGAGTATACATGGTCAAAGGCGTATATTGATAATTCCCAGGTTGTTATAGTTAAATCCGGTTCAGGAATAAAGAAATTAGAGGATCTTAAGGGTAAGGTTGTTATTGTGCAGGCTGATTCATCAGCACTTGCAGCATTTACAGGAGAAGATGCTACAGAAGAGAACCTTGCACTTGCAGCACAGTTTAAGACACTTCAGCAGGTATCTGATTATAACTCAGCATTTATGAATCTAGAATCTGGTTCGGCAGATGCTGTATGTATGGATATGGGTGTTGCAAAGTACCAGCTTGAGCAGAGAGGCAATAAGTTTACAATGCTTGATGAGACTGTTTCATCAGAACAGTATGGTATTGGATTTAAGTTAGGCAATACAGCATTAAGAGATGAAGTTCAGACAAGCCTTAATGATATGCTTGCTGATGGCACATTTGACAAGATTGCTGACAAATGGGGACTTACAGATAGTGTATGTCTTGGAGAAGAAGGAACAGACAGTGCTTACCTTCTTGACAGCACTAATGTTACTAAGGCTTCATTTGGTGAAAGACTTGTGGATATTGTTAAGCAGCTTTCATCAGGAATGTTAGCAACTCTTGCAATATTCTTCTTAACACTTATCTTCTCAATGCCATTAGGACTTCTTGTATGTGAGATAAGAAAGTCAAGAATAGCTGTTGTAAGATGGATTGCAAGAATATACATATCTATAATGAGAGGAACTCCTCTTATGTTACAGCTTCTTGTTGTGTTCTTCGGACCATATTATCTGTTTGGAATGAAGGTTACAGCAACATACAGATTCTATGCGGTAATTATCGGATTTGCGCTTAATTATGCAGCATATTTTGCAGAAATATACAGAGGTGGAATTGAGAGTATTCCTAAGGGACAGTATGAGGCGGCTGAGGTGCTTGGATATTCCAAGGTACAGACTTTCTGGAAGATTATATTTCCTCAGATGGTAAAGAGAGTGCTTCCGCCAGTTACTAACGAGGTTATAACACTTGTTAAGGATACATCACTTGCGTTTGCACTTGCTTATACAGAAATGTTTACTCTTGCCAAGCAGGTGGCGGCTTCAACAGCAAGTATCATGCCGCTTTTCATAGCAGGATTGTTCTACTACATTTTCAATTTCCTTGTAGCTATGGTTATGGAAAAGTTAGAAAAGCGTATGCAGTATTTTAATTAAGGAGGATTTTTAATATGAAGAAATTATTAGAGATAACACATTTGAAGAAATCCTTCGGCGATACTGAGGTGCTTAAGGATATATCAATGGAAGTTAACGAGGGCGAGGTTGTTGCAATTCTTGGACCTTCGGGTTCAGGTAAATCAACACTGCTTCGCTGTGCAACACTTCTTGAGACAATGGATGCAGGAACTCTTAAATTAGGCGGTGAAACTGCATGTGAGGATAAAGACGGAGTTTCAGTATATGTTGGAAAGAAAGAATTAAGAGAAATCAAGAATACATACGGACTTGTATTTCAGAATTTTAATCTTTTTCCACATTATACAGTTATGAAAAATGTTACTGATGCACCTGTATGTGTTCAGAAAAGGGATAAGAATGAAGTTGAGAAGGAAGCCAAAGAACTTTTAAAGAAGGTTGGACTTGATGGCAAGGAGGACAGTTATCCATGCCAGTTGTCAGGAGGACAGCAGCAGAGAGTTGCTATAGCAAGAGCACTTGCAATGAATCCTGAAATGCTTTTCTTTGATGAGCCTACATCAGCACTTGACCCTGAGATTACAGCAGGAATTCTTAAGGTTTTAAGACAGCTTGCTGATGAGAAGATGACAATGATTATCGTTACACATGAGATTGAGTTTGCAAGAAAGGTTGCAGACAGGGTAATATTCATGGATGGCGGAGTTATTGTTGAGCAGGGTAAGCCGGAGGATGTTATTGACAATCCAAGTAATGAAAGAACCAAAGCATTCTTACAGAAGATGGAAAAGTAGGATTTGTCTGGTGTATATCAACTAAATAGCTGGATATAATTATGAATGGGAAGTTTTTAATGAGAAAACTTCCCATTTTCTTGCATTGTGGATTTAGCTGCATGGTGTTAGAATTGTATTGCTAAAGTTAGAATAAACTAACTTAAAAGATTACAAAGCATTTGATAGGAGGCTAAAATCCTCTCCTCGTCAAGGGACTCGGATTTTTGCTTCGCAAAAAAAGGAGGATTATATGGCAGCTTATTTAGAGATTGAAAAGGTTATTGGCAGAGAGATTCTTGATTCAAGAGGCAATCCTACAGTTGAGGCAGAGGTTTATCTTGTAGATGGAACTGTTGGAAGAGGTGCAGCACCTTCAGGAGCTTCTACAGGTGAATTTGAAGCACTTGAGTTAAGAGATAAGGACAAGTCAAGATATTTAGGAAAGGGCGTTACCAAGGCAGTAGAGAATATTAATACAGTTATTAATGACTGCCTGGTTGGAATAGATGCATCTGATATATATGCAGTTGACGCAGCAATGATTAAGGCTGATGGAACCAAGGATAAATCTAATCTTGGTGCCAATGCTATTCTTGCAGTATCTATTGCAGCAGCAAGAGCAGCATCTATCTCACTTGATATTCCTCTTTACAGATTCTTAGGCGGAGTATCAGGAAACAGACTTCCTGTTCCTATGATGAATATTATTAACGGAGGCTGCCATGCATTATCAAGCGGACTTGATGTTCAGGAGTTCATGATTATGCCAGTTGGAGCACCAAGCTTCAAGGAATGCTTAAGATGGTGTGCAGAGGTATTCCATGCACTTGCAGCTATACTTAAAGAGAGAGGTCTTGCAACTTCAGTAGGTGATGAGGGTGGATTTGCTCCAGCACTTAAGTCTGATGAAGAGGCAATTGAGACAATATTACAGGCAGTAGAAAAGGCTGGATATAAGCCAGGCAAGGATTTCAAGATTGCAATGGACGCTGCTTCTTCAGAGTGGAAGAGCGAGAAAGGAAAGGGTTATTACAAGCTTCCTAAGGCTGGAACAGAGTACACAGCAGAAGAACTTATTGAACATTGGGATAAGTTATGTGAGAAATATCCTATCATATCTATTGAAGATGGTCTTGATGAAGAGGACTGGGAAGGATGGAAGAAGCTTACAGACAGACTTGGAGACAAGGTTCAGCTTGTAGGTGATGACCTCTTCGTTACTAATACAGAAAGACTTTCTAAGGGAATTGAACTTGGAGCAGGTAATGCAATTCTTATCAAGCTTAACCAGATTGGTTCAGTTTCAGAGACACTTGAGGCTATCAAGATGGCTCACAAGGCAGGATATACAGCAATCAGCTCACACAGATCAGGGGAGACGGCAGATACAACAATTGCAGACCTTGCTGTTGCTCTTAACACTTGCCAGATTAAGACAGGCGCGCCTTCAAGATCAGAGAGAGTTGCCAAGTATAACCAGCTCTTAAGAATTGAGGAACAGCTTGGTGCGAGTGCAGTATACCCAGGAATCAAGGCTTTTAATGTTAATAATGATTAATCATTTGAAACAGATATTGAAAAAATATTAAGAAAGCCTTATAGTTGTGTATGATTATAATATATGTAACAGGAAGGCAGAACAATGATTAAGAAATTAGGAAGAAACGACCATTGCTGGTGCGGCAGTGGTAAGAAATACAAAGCGTGTCATGAAGCATTTGACGATAAGTTAAGATATCTTGAGGATATTGGACATATTGTACCATCACACAAATTAATCAAGACACCTGAACAGATTGAGAAGATTAAAGAGAGTGCCAAGATTAATGTAGCATGCCTCGATGCAGTTGCAGCAGCAATACATGAGGGCATGAACACTGCCGAGATTGATAAGATAGTATACGATGTAACTACTGATATGGGAGGAATTCCTGCACCACTTAATTATGAAGGATATCCTTACAGTGTGTGTACATCTGTTAATGAGCAGGTGTGCCATGGATTCCCATCTAAGGATGTTATTCTTAAGTCAGGTGATATTATCAATGTTGACTGTTCTACAATTCTTCACGGATATTTCTCAGACTCATCAAGAATGTTCTGTATAGGCGATGTTAAGCCTGAGGTAAAGAAGCTTGTTGATGTTACTAAGGAATGTGTTGAATTAGGACTTGAGCAGGTTAAGCCTTGGGGCTTCTTAGGTGATATGGGACAGGCAGTACATGACCACGCATATGCTAATGGATATACTGTTGTAAGAGAAATCGGCGGTCACGGAGTCGGACTTGAATTCCATGAAGATCCATGGGTTGGTTACAACACAAGAAGAGGAACAGACATGGTCATGGCACCGGGAATGATGTTTACAATAGAGCCTATGGTTAATATGGGCAAGGTAAATGTTGTGACAGATGAAAAGAATGGCTGGGAAGTATCTACAGCAGATGGACTTCCATCAGCACAGTGGGAAATTCAGGTTCTTGTAACAGAGGACGGACATGAAGTAATAAGCTGGTAAAGAATAAAATAAGTTCCTACAAATCAGGCATAAAGCACCTGATTTGCAGGAACTTTTTTATTATCAGATAACCGCTTTCTGTGTCCATTTTCCACGTAAGAATCTTATGAGGAACAGCAGTGAACGGAATCCCCAGTCGATGAACATACCGAACCATACACCGAGTACGCCAAGTCCTAATGTACCACCGAGAAGGTAGCTGCTTCCTACGCGGAATGCCCACATAGAGAAGATACTTACTATCATTGTGTACTTGGCATCGCCGGCAGCACGGAGGGCGTTAGGCATTGTAAAGCTTAAAGGCCATATGAATATTGCTACAAGTGAGAAGCAGTGGATAAGGCTTAATCCAGTCTTGGTTGCTTCAGGTGACAGGTGGAAAAGTCCGACAACAGGAACCGCAACGATTGTCATGATAATATTGGTTGCAAGAATTCCTGCGTATGCAATAAACATAAGCTTCTTTCCGTATCTTTTGGCTTCGTCAGGCTTCTTGGCTCCGATACACTGACCGATAACAGTAATCATTGCCATGCCGATTGCGTTACCCGGAATATTAGCAAACATTGTAACAGAGTTGGCAACTGAGTTGGCAGCAATGGCAGCAGTACCAAATGTTGATACAAGACTGGAAACAGAAAGTTTACCTATCTGGAACATACCGTTTTCCAATCCGCTTGGAAGACCGATTGAAAGAATCTTCTTAATAATAGAAGGGCATGGGAGAAAATCTTTTCCTGTCTTAATTCTTATTGCGGATTCAGCCTTGAACATAAGGCCGATAATAATTATTGCTGATATAATTCTTGATAAAAGAGTGGCTAAAGCTACCCCCGCAACTCCCATATTGAATACAAATATAAATAAGGCATTGCCGCATATATTGATTATATTCATGATAAGGCTTGTATTCATACTTATCTTACTGTTTCCGATACTTCTGAAAAGTGCAGCGCCGGCATTATACACACCAAGGAATGGGTAAGAAATAGCTGTTATGTAGAAATATATACTGGCACTTTGGAAAACATCTCTTTCAATCTTACCAAATATGAAATTGATAATACCGTGATTGCCTATAAGGGAGATGACCATTAGTAATGATGACAGAGTACTCATGATAAATATAAGCTGTCCGGCAGATTTCTTGGACATGTCGATATTCTTACTTCCAAGATACTGGCTGCATACAACAGCACCTCCAGTAGCAAGGGCTGATAATATCTGGATAAGCAGATTGCTTATATTATCGACAAGTGCGACACCTGAAACTGCCGCCTCGCCTGCGATTGACACCATAAATGTATCAACAAAGCCTACGCTGACTGCAAGTAATTGCTCGAATATCAGTGGGATGATAAGTTTCTTTAAATCTTTAGATGTAAACATATTGTTCTCCTGTTTGACTCACATATTCAGCTATTAATATAAAACAATAAATTATGTAAAAATATAAGAAAAGTAGCTATATTTGATAAGAATTACATAAAAATTGCAAAAAGCCTTTTAGAAAAGAATAATTCTATGAACAAATCTTTAGAATAAATGATTGAAAATAAGACATGTACATGATATAATACGATATAATTTGAATATATGAAGGAGGTATTGTCGTGAAACATATTAAGACAATCAGCAACCGCGTATTAAAGGATACAATGAAGCACGGCGGATGTGGCGAGTGCCAGACATCATGCCAGTCAGCATGTAAGACATCTTGCACAGTTGGTAACCAGAGCTGTGAGAATAAGAATAACTAGTATTTTTAGTAAGAGAGTGTCGAACTATTCTGCACTCTCTTATTTTTCGTAAATGTATATAAAGCATTTACGGTTTGGAGGCTTTTTTTAATGATACATCAGTACAAGAATAACGGCTATAACATCGTATTAGATGTCAACAGTGGCTCTGTGCATGTTGTTGATGACATGGTATACGATATTATAGGACTTTACGAGAATAATACTCTGGAGCAGATTACTGACGCACTTAAAGACAGATATTCTGTTCAGGATATTAACGAAGCATACGAAGAGATTGGAGAGCTTAAGGAAGCAGGCCAGCTCTTTACAGAAGATATATATGAACCATATATAGATAACTTTAAGGACAGACCTACAGTTGTTAAGGCTTTATGTCTTCATATAGCACATGACTGTAATCTTGCATGTAAATATTGCTTTGCAGAAGAAGGCGAATATCATGGAAGAAGAGCTCTTATGAGTTTTGAGGTCGGAAAGAAAGCTCTTGATTTCCTTGTTGCCAATTCAGGTTCAAGAAGAAATCTTGAGGTAGACTTCTTTGGCGGTGAGCCAACAATGAACTTTGAAGTTGTTAAGCAGCTTGTTGAATACGGAAGAAGTATAGAAGAAGCTAATAACAAGAAGTTCAGATTTACACTTACAACTAATGGTATTCTTCTTAATGATGAGATACTTGATTTTGCCAATAAAGAGATGAGCAATATAGTGCTTAGTATTGATGGACGTAAGGAGATTAATGACCTTATGCGTCCTACAAGAAACAATCATGGAAGCTCATATGACATTATAATGCCTAAGTTCAAGAAGGTGGCAGAAAGCAGAAATCAGATGAATTATTATGTAAGAGGTACATTTACACATAATAATTTAGACTTTTCAAAGGATGTTCTTCATCTTGCAGATGAAGGTTTTGAGCAGATTTCTGTTGAACCTGTTGTTGCACAGCCAACAGATTCATATGCCATAAGAGAAGAGGATATTCCGTTCCTCTGTGAACAGTATGATATCCTTGCTAAAGAGATCATTAAGCGAAAGAAGGCTGGTAAAGGCTTTAATTTCTTCCACTTTATGATAGATATTAACGGTGGACCATGTGTTGCCAAGAGATTGTCAGGATGCGGTTCAGGATGTGAGTATCTTGCAGTTACTCCTTGGGGAGATTTTTATCCATGTCATCAGTTTGTTGGCAATGAAGACTTCCTTATGGGTAATGTCGATGATGGAATTGTAAGACCAGACATCAGAGATATGTTTAAGAATAGCAATGTCTATTCTAAAGAAAAATGTAAGAATTGTTTTGCAAAGTTCTATTGCAGCGGTGGTTGTGCAGCTAACTCATACAACTTCCATGGTAACATTAATGATGCATATGATGTTGGATGCGAACTTCAGAAGAAGCGTATAGAATGTGCTATAATGATTCGAGCAGCCATGGCTGAGGAAGAATAAGTAAAAGGGAGAGTTTTTAACATGAAGTACAGTTTACCTAAGAAGATTATTTATTCAATAATCGTTGCTGTTTTACTTGTTGGACTTGTATTAACAGCATTTTTCGGACTTAACGGAAAGGGATACGGAAGCACTTCCAATATTAATCTTGGTCTTGATCTTGCCGGTGGTGTAAGTATCACATACCAGATTAAGGAAGACAACTTTACATCGCAGGATGTAGAAGATACTATCTACAAGCTCCAGAAGCGAGTAGAAGGAAAGAGTACAGAGTCACAGGTTTATAAGGAAGGTGACAACAGAATTACTGTTGAAATTCCTGGAGTAACAGATGCTAATGAGATTCTTAAGGAACTTGGTACACCAGGTTCATTGGAATTCCTTGATTCTACAGGATATTCAGCATTCTCACAGGGCAATGATTACACACCACTCCTTACAGGTTCAGATGTAAAGGCTGCACAGGCTTACACTGATACTAACAGTACAGATGATACACCATATGGTGTTCAGCTTACATTCACGGATGATGGAGCTACTAAGTTCTATGATGCAACATCAGCTAATGTTGGTAACAGAATCTATATTGTATATGATGGTGAAGTTGTAAGTGCACCTAATGTTAAGACAGCTATATCAGGTGGTACAGCAACTATCACAGGTATGGAATCATTTGATGAAGCTGATAACCTTGCAACATATATAAGAGTTGGTTCAATTCCTCTTACACTTGAGGAAGTAAGCTCTAACATCGTTGGTGCACAGCTTGGACATGCAGCTATCCAGTCAAGTTTAATAGCAGCAGCTATCGGTCTTGCATTACTCTGCATATTCATGATAGTTATGTTCAGAATTCCGGGTGTTGTTGCAACATTATCACTGATTATTTATACATCACTTGTTTTATTCCTTGTAAGTGTATATGATCTTACTCTTACACTTCCGGGTATTGCCGGTATCATTCTTGGTATTGGTATGGCGGTAGATGGTAATGTTATTATCTATACAAGAATAAGAGAAGAGATTGGTGCAGGAAAGTCTGTAGAGAATGCTATTCTTTCAGGTTATAACAAGGCAACATCATCTATCGTAGATGGTAACGTAACAACACTTATCGCAGCTTTAGTATTGTACATATTCGGTACGGGTCCTGTTAAGGGCTTTGCTACAACTCTTGCAGTTGGTAATATCGTATCAATCTTTACATCACTTGTTATTACTAAGGTTATTATGAAGCTCTTATATAACTTTGGTATCAGAGATCCTAAGTGGTATGGTAAGAATGTATACAGAAAGACACTTAATGTCCTCAGCATTAAGAAATGGGCTGCTATCGGTTCAGCAGTAGTTATTGTTGCTGGAATTATCACTATGGCAGTACAGGCTGGTCTTGGAAACAGAGCATTAAACTTCAGCCTTGAGTTTGTTGGTGGTTCAACAACAACATTTACATTTGATAAAGAGTATACAGCAGAAGAGATTGAGGATAACATTATTCCTGTAATCAGAGATGCTGCAGGTATTACAGAAGTTCAGCAGCAGAAGGTTGCTGATTCAACACAGGTTTCTTTCAAGACATCTGATCTTTCACTTGATCAGAGAGAAGCAATTGAAAATGCTGTTACAGCTAAATATCCAATCAAAGATGGAACAATCGTTGAGACAGATACAATCAGTTCATCAGTTTCTGCAACAGTTAAGAAGGATGCTATCCTTTCAGTTATACTTGCTACAATCTGTATGCTTATATACATCTTTGTAAGATTCCGCGATATCAGATTCGCATTAGCAGCTGTATTAGCTCTTCTTCACGATGTACTTGTTGTTCTTGCATTCTATGCATTTTCAAGAATACCTGTTGGAACAACATTCATTGCATGTATGCTTACAATAGTAGGTTACTCTATTAATGGTACAATTATTATCTTTGATAGAATAAGAGAGCAGTTAAAGACAGCTAATTCTAAGACTAACATTACAGAGCTTGTTAACTCATCAATCACAAGCACAATGTCAAGAACAGTATATACATCTATAACAACACTTATAATGCTTATTGTTCTTTTCATCATGGGTGTAACTTCAGTTAAGGAGTTCACACTTCCACTTATCGTAGGTATCGTAGTTGGTGCTTACTCATCAGTATGCTTAACAAGTGCTATGTGGTATGTAATGGGTGGTAAGAAGAGAGGCGTTGTAGAAGAGAATAATAAGAAGGCAGCTTCTAAGAAAGAAGTTTTCGAGGACGGTTCTCAGGTTTAATTAACAGATATATATAAGTTTATGATGCGGCGGGGACTGTATATCAGTTCTCGCCACATTTGGTTTATGGATATAATGAGATGGATAAAAGGGAGTTAATAATGACAAGCGATTGGAGAGTATACGCTAAGAAAGCGGATTTCAAGGCGATTGGGGAAAAGTTTGGCATTGATCAGGTTACGGCAAGAATTATCCGTAACAGAGGCTTAGAGACAGATGCACAGATAGATATGTATCTTAACGGAACAGTTGATAATATGCATTCGCCACATTTATTAAAGGATGCGGATAAATGTGTTGACATTCTTGTAACAAAGATAAATGCAGAAAAGAAAATACATATCATAGGTGATTATGATATAGACGGAATATGCTCAACAACAATTCTGTATAAAGGACTTAAGGCTGCCGGGGCAGATGTAACATTTGCCGTTCCAGACAGAATTGTTGACGGATATGGAATTAATGAACACTTAATAGATGAAGCATATAATAATGGAACTGATACGATTATTACATGTGATAATGGAATTGCTGCGATTGAGCAGATTAAATATGCCAAAGAAAAGGGCATGACAGTGATTGTAACTGACCACCATGATATTCCGTTTGATTTCGTTGATGGAGAAAAGATACATAAAGTGCCACAGGCGGATGCGATAGTCAATCCTAAGCAGGAGGACTGCCCATATCCGTTTGACAAGCTGTGCGGAGCAGGAGTTGCATTTAAAGTTATTAAGATTCTCTATGAAAGGTTAGGCCTTAATCCGGTTGAACTTGAAGAATATGCAGAGCTTATGGCAATCGCAACAATAGGAGATGTAGTTGACCTGTCAGATGAGAACCGTGTTATTGTAAAATACGGTTTAAAGCATCTGGCGGTAACTCCCAATGTCGGCATAAGAGCGCTTGTGGAAGCATGTGAGCTTGAGATAGACAAGATAAGCTCATATCATATAGGATTTGTTATAGGACCATGTCTTAACGCTACAGGAAGGCTAGATTCAGCCAGAAGGGCTATTGAGCTGCTTCTTACTACAGATATTGAGGAAGCGCGAAAGAAAGCATTAGAACTTCGTGCGTTAAATGTGGAGCGAAAGGATATAACAGAAGAGTATGCGGCTATTGCGATTGAGCAGGTTGAGAATACTGAATTAAGAGATGACAAGGTGCTTGTTGTGTATCTTCCAGACTGTCATGAGAGTGTGGCAGGAATAATTGCAGGAAGAGTAAGAGAAAAGTTTTACAGACCATCCATAGTAATCACTAAGGCAGAAGATGGTGCGAAGGGTTCAGGACGTTCAATAGAAGGGTATAACATGTTCGAGGAGATAAGCAAATGTGGTAATCTCCTTAACAAATATGGCGGACATCCGATGGCTGCCGGAATATCACTTGATATTGATAAAATTGATGAGTTCAGAAAAGCTCTGAATGAGAACCAGACAATGACGGAAAAAGTTCTTACACCTACAGTATGGATAGATGTGCCTATGCCGGTTGATTATGTTGATATAAAGCTGATAAATCAGTTCGAGAAGCTGCAGCCTTTTGGAAAAGGTAATGAAAAACCGGTATTTGCAGACAGAAATCTTACAGTGAGACAGTCTGCTGTGATTGGTAAGAATAAGAATGTATTAAGATGCCAGTTGGAAAGTGAGCATGGTAAGCTTGTGACAGCAATCAAGTTCAAGTTGGATGGTCAGGAGATACCAGAGGCAGGAAGAAAGATATCTATGGTATATTATCCGGATATTAACGAATATAACGGGATTGTTTCAATACAGTTCAGGATAGAAGACTGGAGATATGTGTAAATAGAAGCAGTCTTAAATAAAAGAACCGTCGGTTCTTTTGACCTGTGTAATACAGGTCAATGGGACCGGCGGTTTATATATTCTGTCTTATACTTGGAATAAATGATTTTCTGGCTGTTATACAGGCTGTAATAACCAGATAACAGATAACTTAATGCGATACATAGAATCGCGAATTTCATGGTTGATGCGCCAAACATCTCGATAGATAGGATAAATGATGTAAGTGGGCAGTTAGTTACACCACAGAACACGCTTACCATACCGCATGCTGCGCACAATCCAACAGGAAGTCCGAATATAGGGGCTAAGAAGCTTCCAAGTGTTGCCCCCACGAAAAGCGTAGGAACAATCTCACCACCTTTAAATCCACCACCTAATGTTACGGCTGTAAACAGCATTTTTAAAAGGAAAACATACCAGGCGCAGCTTGTTACAAAACTCTTGGCAATAATGTCTGAGCCTGCACCGAGATAATCGGTAGTGCCAAATATGTAGCGCATGGCAATAACAAGAACACCTGCAACAATTATTCGCACATATGGGTTACTTATGTAATCAGAGTACAGCTTTGATGTGCCGTGTAAAACAACACAAAGCAGAATACTTGCAAGAGCAAAAAGCACTGACATTATTATGAATTTGCTTCCGTTGATGAAAGAGAATGAAACCACTTCATCAACTACGAAACGTGTGGACTCAAGACCTACAGCAGATGCTATTCCCTGAGCGATAAATGCAGCGAGTACGCATGGCACTAAAGCAGCATAATACATAACACCGACGCTGATTACTTCCATAGAGAATACTGCAGCCGCAATAGGTGTTCCGAAAAGCGCTGAGAAACAGGCACTCATACCACACATAATCATAATTCGTGTGTCCTTCTCGTCAAACTTAAACAGCTTTGCAAATGTATTACCTAATGCACCTCCGACCTGAAGCGCAGCACCTTCTCGTCCGGCAGAACCACCGCACAGATGTGTAAGCAATGTTGACACAATTATAAGTGGAGCAACTCTTCCAGGCACTTCATCGTTAGACTGTATTGCAGTTATGACGAGGTTAGTTCCACGGTTTCCTGCTTCATGAACTATATTATACATGAATACAATAATTATACCAGCAACGGGCAGTCCGAATAGTAAAAATGGGTATTCAACCCTGAGTCTTCCTACATAACCAAGCATCAGGTGGAATACAGCACCGACAGAACCAATAAAACAGCCACAGACAATCGAACAGAATAACCATTTGAAAAGGGTTATAACTGCCAGCTTAAGCCGCTGAATATTTTCAAACAAAGTTTCTTTATCCATATCCCCAGACCTCATATATTAAAAAACTTTTCTGCTCATATTACTGTTGTGATAAGCAGGATCATTAGTAACGTCTTCAATAAACCATGAAGGGGCAGTGTATGAATTGGCAGCTTCGATAGTTGGAAATTCTACCTCTGCAAGAACAGTTCCGGCAAAGAGCCCTTCAAATATGTCAAGCTCTATGGTATATCCGTTGCCATCAGGAATTTCATAACGCTTCTTGGTTATGATATTGCCGTCAGCCTTCTTAATCAGATGTTCATAGGCTTCTTTGTTAAGTGGAAGATTGTATTCTTCCCTGGCCATCATTCCGCCCCCTTTATAGGTAAGATAGTAGTTATCGTTGTCACGTCTTACACGGACAACAGGAGCAGTGTTAAGGTACCCCTGTTCAATAAAGCGGCAAGGATAAGAATCTATATTGTCAGGTATTCCTGATACAAGATATTTGCGTTCGATTTCCATAATTATTAAACCTCGATTCCGTGAACTTAATTAAATAAAGAGAAAAAAGGCTGCCACATAAGTGACAGCCTTTAAAAGTCATAATTAATTACTTCTTCTTAGACTTCTTAGCTGGAGCTGCTGGTGTATTAACAACATCCTTTAAAGCCTTACCAGCCTTGAACTTAGGAGCCTTAGAAGCAGGGATGTTAATAGCTTCACCTGTCTGAGGGTTCTTTCCTGTTCTGGCAGCTCTTTCAGCAACTTCGAATGTACCGAAACCAACTAACTGAATCTTGTCACCAGCCTTTAACTGCTCAGCAACAGTATCTGTGAAAGCCTTAACTGCCTTCTCTGCGTCCTTCTTAGAAAGTTCAGCCTTCTCTGCGATAGCAGCAACTAACTCTGTCTTATTCATGATTTAATTGTCCTCCTTAAAAAATTAAGTAATAAAAGTCTAAAATATTTATACTCCATACCAAGCAATTTGTCAATAAAAAGTGGCTTAAAATGGGGATTTTTAGCACTTTTTGACGAATTGTAGTACTATTCTTCTTCCATGAGTGAATCCCAGTGTTCATACAACTCGTCTAGTTCTTTCTGCAGCTCAGTTGATTCGTTATGCAGCTCCATTAAACGTGCAGTATTGCTTCCTATTGAAGGGTTCGAATATTCAGCATCAATAGCTGCAATTCTTTCTTCAACTACGGATATTCTTTCTTCAGTACGTTTAATCTCATTCTTTCTTTTCTTAAGTCTGTTCTGTTCTTCGCGTGACTGCTGCCATGAAATCTTAGAGTCTTTAACTGTAGTATCAGCAGAAGAACTGCCTGTTGTAGCAGGGGAAGTCTTTGCTGTCAGTATGTCCCTTTTTTCCAGATAATAATCATAATTACCGATATAATTAACAATACTCTGGTTAGTAAGCTCAATAATTCTTGTTGCAGTAGCGTTGATAAAGTATCTGTCGTGGGAAACATAAAGAACAGTACCTGTGTAGCTGTTCAGTGCATTTTCAAGGATTTCCTTGGATACAATATCAAGGTGGTTGGTAGGCTCATCGAGAATAAGCAGGTTGGCATTGGAAAGCATAAGCTTTGCCAGTGAAACTCGTCCACGTTCACCACCACTTAAATCGCGGATGTATTTGAATACATCATCATCAGTAAAAAGAAATGCTGCGAGAGTATTTCTTATCTGTGTATTGTTAAGGTCAGGATATGCGTCCTGAATCTCCTGAAAGAGAGTCTTGTCAGGGTCAAGTACATGATGTTCCTGATCATAATAACCAATGGCAACCTTGGCACCAAGATAAATGCTTCCGCTGTCCGGCTGGATAATTCCGTTAATAAGCTTTAATATAGTTGTCTTACCTGTTCCGTTATTACCGATTAAAGCAACACGTTCACCTCGTTTAATCTCAAAGTTGATGTTATTAAAAAGAGTGTTGCCGTCAAATGATTTGGTAAGGTCAGTAACAGTAAGAACATCATTACCACTTATAACAGATGGCTCAAGCTTGATGTTCATCTTGGCATTAAGCTCAACAGGTTTGTCAACGACCTCCATCTTATCAAGCATTTTTTCACGGCTCTCTGCACGTTTGATAGATTTCTCACGGTTAAACTGCTTTAATTTGGCGATAACCTCTTCCTGATGCTTGATGTCACGCTGCTGGTTTAAGTATTCCTTTAACTTCATATTACGAAGAATTGCTTTCTTGGAAGCATAGTCTGTGTAATTACCGGAAAATACTGTACAGTCACCGTTATCAATCTCAATAATCTTGCTTACAATCTTATCAAGGAAATATCTGTCGTGCGCAACGATAAGAACAGCACCACTGTAGTTAAGAAGATAATTCTCTAACCAGCTTATAGATTCCATATCAAGGTGGTTGGTAGGTTCATCAAGCATAATAATGTCAGGCTTGGAAAGCAGCAGCTTGCCTAAAGATACACGGGTTTTCTGACCGCCTGATAAAGTGTTTACATGTAAAGAAAAATCCTCTTCGGCAAAACCAAGACCTTTAAGAACCCCTGTGATCTCGCTCTTATATGCATAACCATTGTTCATCTCGAATTCATGACTCAAGTTAGTGTATCTGTTCATAAGAGCCTCAAGCTCATCACCTGAAGCACTGTTCATGGCAGCTTCAATTCTTCTTAACTCGCTCTCCATATCAAGGATATACTGCTTTACAGAGAGAAGCTCATCATAAATGCTTCTGTCAGACTGAAGGTCTTGCTGCTGCGCAAGATAACCAAGAGTCTTATCCTTTGCAAGAGTGACAATACCTGTATCAGCAGACTCTTCACCAGTGATAATCTTTAACAGAGTAGATTTACCGGCACCATTAATTCCAACAATGGCAGCCTTCTCATGGTCTTCTATATTAAAGGAACAAGACTTAATAATAACGTCTGTTCCGAAAGATTTACTAATATTATTACAAGATAAAATCATAAAAACTCCTTTCTCAAACGATTATATATGTACAAGAAATAAAATGCAATTATTACTTTGACTTATGGCTTACTGTAATGTAAAATTAACAAGTTATAGAAATGGAGATTATAGAATGAAATTTGATGAATTAAATATTGATGAAAGAATTTTAAGAGCGGTAGAGGATATGGGCTTTGAGGAGACATCTCCTATACAGACACAGGCTATTCCTGCTGTATTGGAAGGAATTGATGTTATCGGACAGGCGCAGACTGGAACAGGTAAGACTGCTGCATACTCTATCCCTATGTTACAGAAGATTGACCCTGATGTTAAGAAACCGCAGGCAATAGTACTGTGTCCTACAAGAGAACTTGCAGTGCAGGTTGCAGAAGAGATAAGAAAGCTTGCCAAGTACATGAGCGACATTAAGGTGTTACCAGTATATGGTGGACAGGAGATTGTAAGACAGATTAAATCTTTAAAGTCAGGAGTACAGATTATAGTTGGAACTCCGGGACGAGTTATGGATCATATGAGAAGAAAGACAGTTAAGTTTGACTCTGTATCTATGGTTATATTAGATGAGGCTGATGAGATGCTTGATATGGGATTCCGTGAGGATATGGAAACAATTCTTACAGAGACACCAGAGGACAGACAGACAGTTCTTTTCTCAGCTACAATGCCTAAGCCTATTATGGAGATTGCAAGAAAGTTCCAGAAGGATGCTAAGATTATCAAGGTTGTAAGAAAAGAACTTACAGTAGAGAATATTGACCAGTTCTATTATGAGGTAAGACCTAAGAATAAGACAGAAATCTTAAGCCGTCTTATTGATATATACAATCCTAAGCTGTCAGTTGTGTTCTGTAACACTAAGAGACAGGTAGATGAGCTTATATCAGAGCTTAAGGGCAGAGGATATTTTGCTGACGGTATACACGGAGATATGAAGCAGCAGCAGAGAGACCGTGTAATGGACGACTTCAGAAGCGGAAAGACCGAGATTCTTATTGCAACTGATGTTGCAGCAAGAGGAATTGATGTTGACGGAGTTGATATTGTATTTAACTACGACCTTCCACAGGATGAAGAGTATTATGTACACAGAATCGGAAGAACAGGAAGAGCAGGAAAGTCAGGACTTGCACTTTCATTTATCTCAGGAAGAGAAGTGTATAAGTTAAAGGATATCGAGAGATATTGTAAGACTAAGATTCTTGCAAAGCCAATTCCATCACTTGATGATGTCAAGAATACCAAGATGGATGGTATATTTGACAAGATAAAAGAGATGATTGAAGCTGATGAACACAGAGCTATGCTTGATATGGTTGAGGAGCATGTTAATCAGGAAGATTATACATCAATGGATATGGCAGCGGCACTTCTTAAGATGATAGTCGGAGACACATTGGATAGAGTTGATGAGGTTGAGAATTTCCATTTTGATGAGAATGAAGATACTTCAAGAATGGTAAGACTCTTTATTAATGTTGGTAAGAAGGACAAGATTACACCAGCTAATATTCTTGGTGCGATTGCCGGAGAATCAGGAATGCCGGGAAGACTTGTAGGTGCAATTGACATGATGGATAATTATACATTTGTTGATGTTCCTGCAAAGCACGCAGAAGCAGTGCTTGCTGCGATGAATGATAATGTACTTATCAAGGGCAGAAAGGTTAATGTTGAGAAAGCCAATGTATCTGCCAAGTCATCAAGAAAGTCTAAGACAAGATCAGATTCCAAGAGAAGAAAAGATGAATCCCGTGGAAAACATGACAGAAATAAGGAACGCAGAAGTAAAAGCGGCAAGGTAAGAAGAAATGGAGAAAAGTATTAAACTTACCAGTCTTAACAGGAAAGAAGCGTTAAGATATCTGGGCTATAAGAAAAATGCGCCAGACGAGCGGGTTGAAGAGCTTATGGATGAATGTGAGGAGCTTGTATTAAAGACGGCAATTCCAAGATACATTTATAAGAAGTTCGACTTCACGGTTGGTGATGACGGTGTGGCATTTAAGAATACTAGCATGGTGCTTCCTGGTGAATCCATTAAGAAGCATCTGTATAAATGTGACAGCGCAATATGCATGGCTGTAACTATATCAGAGGGTATCGACAGACAGTTAAGAGTGCTGCAGCTTACAGATATGGCGAAGGCACTTGTGTTTGACAGTCTTGCAAGTGTAGCTGTTGAACAGGCATGCGATAAAGTGGAAGAGCTTTTAAGAGAGGAATATCCTGATTATTATCAGACTTTCAGGTTCGGAATAGGTTATGGAGATTTGCCGATAAGCATGCAGGAGCCTTTCTTAAAGGTGTTAGATGCCAGTAAAAAGATTGGACTTAATCTTAACAAATCATATATGCTTGCTCCGGTAAAGTCGGTAACTGCGGTTATCGGACTTACTAAGGAACAGGTAAGTACCAAAAACAGAGGTTGCGCAACCTGCAATCTTAATAAGAATTGTGCATACAGAGGAATGGGAGGACATTGCAGTGGCTGACAGATTCAGAGAACTCTTAAAGACAAGAGATTATATAATATTTGATGGTGCTATGGGTACAATGCTTCAGGCAGCAGGAATGAAGATGGGAGAGACACCGGAAGTACTTAATATTACAAGGCCAGAGCTTCTTGTATCAATTGCAGAGCAGTATTTTAATGCTGGTTCAGATGTGGTATATGCCAATACATTTGGCGCAAACAGATATAAGCTTGAAGAATGTGGAAGAAGCGTTGAGGAGCTTGTAACTGCTGGAATTGCCAATGCAAAGAAGGCAAGAGACGCAGTAAAGCCTGAAGGACTTGTTGCACTTGATGTAGGACCAATCGGACAGCTTCTTGAGCCAACAGGTGTATTAAGCTTTGAAGAAGCATATGATATGTATGCCGAGATAGTTAAGGCAGGTGCTGCTGCAGGAGCAGACCTCGTTGTATTCGAGACAATGACTGACCTGTTAGATGTCAAGGCTGCTGTGCTTGCGGCTAAGGAAAACAGTGACCTTCCGATAGTTGCTACGATGACATTTGAACAGAACATGAGAACATTCACAGGCTGCTCTATATCAGCAATGGCACTTACACTTACAGGACTTGGTGTTGACGCACTTGGTGTGAACTGCTCTTTAGGACCTAAGGAATTAGAGCCTGTTATTGAAGAACTTGTAAAATGGACTAATCTTCCAATAGTAGTAAAGCCTAATGCAGGACTTCCTGACCCTGAAACTAACCTTTACAATGTTACTGCAGCACAGTTTGCAGATTTCATGAAGGATTTAAGGAAATACGGCATTAAGATATTCGGTGGATGTTGTGGAACTAATCCTGAGTTCATCAAAGAATTATCAGAGATGTTAAAAAGAGAAGGCAATCCGGCAGCACCTCATAAATATATTCCGGGCGCGGTATGTTCAGCTACAAGCACTGTTGTTGTTGACGAGCCAAGAATTATCGGAGAGAGAATCAATCCTACAGGTAAGAAGCTTTTCAAAGAAGCACTTTTAAGACATGATATGGATTATATTCTCGGACAGGCTTTAGAGCAGATATCAGGAGGCGCAGATATTCTTGATGTCAATGTAGGTCTTCCGGGAATTGATGAGCGTGAAATGATGATTGACACTGTAAAGTCATTACAGGCAGTTGTAGATGTTCCACTTCAGATTGACTCTACTATTCCTGAAGTACTTGAGGCAGCACTCCGTGTATACAATGGTAAGCCTCTTGTCAATTCAGTTAATGGTGAGGAGGAGTCACTTAACAATGTGCTTCCTCTTGTTAAGAAATATGGTGCAGGAGTGATTGGTCTTGCACTTGATAAAGATGGTATTCCTAAGAAGGCAGAGGACAGAGTTGCAATAGCAAAGAAGATTATGGACAGGGCTGTTGCAATGGGAATTCCTAAGGAAGACATTTATATTGACTGTCTTACACTTACAGCTTCTGCTGAGCAGGAGGGCGTGATGGAGACTCTTAATGCACTTCATACAGTTAAGCATGAGCTTGGCTTAAAGACAGTACTTGGTGTTTCCAATATTTCATTCGGTCTTCCAAACAGAGTGCTTGTAAATCACATTTTCCTTACAATGGCGCTTACTAACGGACTTGACCTTGCGATTATCAATCCTAATATTCCTGAGATGACAGGTGCAGTAAGAGCATATAAGCTTCTTGCCAATATTGATAAGAATTCAGTTGATTACATAAAGAATTATGGAGCTATGCCAAATGTTTCTAAGATTGATCCTGTCAAGAAGGAAAAGAAAGATGGAAACTATACCGGAGATGACCTTTTCTATGCTGTTGAAAAGGGTCTTAAGAATGAAGGCGCTGAGATAACAGAAGCACTTCTTAAGACAATGGATTCAATGGAGATTGTTAATCAGGTACTTATTCCAGCGCTTGATAAGATAGGTGCTGAATTCGAGAAGGGTACATTATTCCTTCCACAGCTTATTATGTCAGCAGGTGTTGCACAGGCAGCATTTGAAGTTATAAGAAAGCATATGGTTATGTCTGACAATGCGCCTGTAAGCAAGGGAAAGATTGTTATTGCCACAGTTAAGGGTGATGTTCATGATATCGGAAAGAATATTGTTAAGGTTCTTCTTGAAAACTATGGATATGATGTCATTGACCTTGGAAAAGATGTTGAGTACCAGACAGTTGTTGATGCAATAAAAGATAATGACGTAAAGCTTTGCGGCTTATCAGCACTTATGACAACAACACTTGTATCGATGAAGGAAACAATTGCACTTATAAGAGAGAATAATCTTGACTGTAAGGTTATGGTCGGTGGTGCAGTACTTACTCCGGAATATGCTAAAGAGATAGACGCAGACTTCTATGCAAAGGATGCAAAAGAATCTGTTGATATTGCGAAAAGAGTTCTTGGTTAAAATTTTGACATATGAAGAAAAAATGGTTATACTATGTATAGCTTATTATAGTTTATTTATATATTCGTTTATATGTCTGTAAAATGAGCAATCGTGGTCTGGAGGTTTGGTATAATGGAAGAGAAAAAGATTTCGTCGGCGGTAATAAGAAGACTGCCAAGATATTACAGATATCTGGGAGAGCTGATAGAGTCTGGCGTGCAGAGAATATCATCTAAAGAGCTGAGTGCCAGAATGAAAGTAACTGCTTCACAGATAAGACAGGATCTTAATAATTTCGGAGGATTTGGTCAGCAGGGATATGGATATAATGTGCAGTATCTGTATGAAGAGATTGGCAAGATTCTTGGAATAGACCGTAATCATAATATGGTTATAATAGGCGCTGGTAATCTGGGCAAGGCTATAGTTAACTATAGTGATTTTGAGAAGAGAGGTTTTGTTATTAAAGGAATATTTGATAATAATCCTAAGATTAAAGGAACTAAGATTCGTGGAATTGAAGTAAGAATGATGAATGAACTTACAGATTTTATTAAGGATAATGATATCGAGATAGTTGCACTTACAATACCTAAGGAAGCTGCCAGACAGATTGCTAAAGTTGTTGCTGATGCCGGAGTTAAGGCTATATGGAATTTTGCCCATACAGACCTTAATCTGCCAGATGATGTTATTGTTGAGAATGTACATTTGTCAGAAAGCCTTATGAGACTTTCATATACTATTGCTAACAGGAAGTAGAGATATGAGATATTTAACAGACTCACATACAATGAAATCAGTTGATGCCTGTTCAATACAGGAGTTCGGAATTCCCTCAGTGGTGCTCATGGAAAGAGCAGCGCTGGGGGTTTCAGCGTTTTTAAGAAGGATTATTGCTGAGAATAAGGAGAAAGAAAGCAGTATTAAAGTTGTCTGTGTATGCGGCAGTGGTAATAATGGTGCGGATGGAATTGCTGTAGCAAGACAGCTTAATGAGAATGGAATCTGTGTAGATGTTGTACTTGCAGGAACATCTTCAGGAACAGATGAATACAGATTACAGAAAAGTATAGCTGAAAAACTTGGGATACAATGTGCTGAATATGATAGCAATATTGATTTTGCTGAATATGATTATATTGTAGATGCAATATTCGGAATAGGTCTTTCAAGAAAGATTGAAGGAAGATATGCCAAGATAATACAGGCTGTCAACAGAGCAAGAGATAAAGGTACAGCCAAAGTTGTTGCAGTTGATATAGCATCAGGAATAAGTGCTGATAATGGTCAGATTCAGGGCGTGGCAGTATGCGCTGATTATACAGTTACATTTGGATATAATAAGACAGGTATCATGTTTTACCCGGGAGCTTCATACAGTGGTAGTGTAGAAGTTGTTAATGCCGGCTTTGTTACAGATGATATCTTACATAGAAAAGTCGAAGATTTCGGCAGTGTTTTCACATATGACGATGAAGATATGGGCAGGCTTATTGTAAGAAAACCTGATTCTAATAAAGGAACATATGGCAGGACACTTATTATAGCAGGTTCTAAGAATATGGGAGGAGCTGCAATTCTTAGTGCATCAGCCGCATACAGAAGTGGAACAGGACTTGTTAAAGTACTTACACATGAGGTTAATAAGACTGCATTGTTATGCAGAATGCCAGAATGTCTGATATCAACATATCAGGATAATATGCCTCTGGCAACAGAACTTAAGACAGATTTTGAGTGGGCTAAAAGTATAGCTGTGGGGCCTGGATTATCCATGAACGGAGTGGCAGCAGAGATTACCAGATATGTTCTTGAAAGAGATGATAAAGTAAGAATACTTGATGCAGATGCACTTAATATTATTGCTGCTGAACATATTGATTATAAGGGCAGCAGTGAAGGAAAGATTATAATTACGCCTCACATTATGGAAATGTCAAGACTTACAGGAAAGACAGTTGCTGATATTAAAGAGCATATGATTGAGACAGCCAGAGAATATGCAATACAGCATTCCTGCATATGTGTGTTAAAGGATGCAAGAACGGTAGTTACTGATGGAAAGGAAGTATATATTAACTGCACTGGTAATGATGGAATGTCAACAGGTGGCTGTGGAGATGTGCTTACAGGACTTATATCAGGAATGACAGCCATGGGTTTAGATGCATTTGAAGCAGCGTGTCTGTCTGTATATGTTCATGGCAAAGCAGGAGATTATGCGGCAGCAGACAAAGGAAGGGCAGGAATGACTGCAGCAGATATATCAGAAGCAATAGCATATGTCCTGAAAAGATAAAAGATAACTGAATACACACTTAAAAGCAGGCAATACTAAAGCCAAGGGGAATAAATATAGCTTTAGGAGTGTGACAGTTGTGGTAATAAAAAGAGGAGATATTTTCTATGCGGATCTTAGACCGGTTGTAGGTTCAGAACAGGGTGGAATAAGACCAGTACTTATAATTCAGAATGATACAGGTAATAAACATAGTCCGACAGTAATATGTGCGGCAATAACGAGCCAGATGCATAAGAGCAAACTGCCAACACATGTTGAACTTGATTCTGCACGTTATGACATGGTGAAGGATTCTGTTATATTGCTTGAACAGCTTAGAACTATTGATAAGAGAAGACTTAAGGATAAGGTATGCCACCTTGATAATGACATTATAGGTCAGGTCAATAAAGCGTTATCTGTAAGCCTTGAGATGAATTGACGGTAAGTATTATAATGTGATATTATAGGAACGATAATTATGTATTATCTATCAACTCATAATATGGAGGAATACTATGAACGACGGCCATCCCGCGGATGGGAAAGAAAAGAGGTTTTCATCGCTGCTTAAGTTATTCGGCAGAGGAAAACGAGACGAAGATGTAACAGAAGAGATAATGGATATGGTTAATGAGAGCCATGAACAGGGTGTGCTTGAAGAGAACGAAGCAGAGATGATAGGAAATATCTTTGAATTCGGAGAGAAACAGGCATCAGATGTGATGACACACAGAAACAATATTGTGGCACTTGATGATGATATCACTGTAGAAGAAGCATTTAACAGGGTAATGGAAGAGAATTATTCAAGATATCCTGTATATGAAGGTGATATTGATAATATTACAGGTGTTTTACATATCCGTGATCTTCTTAAGATATATGTTGATAAAGATAATCAGGGCAGAAAGCTTAAAGATGTAGGAGATACAATACTTTTTAAGCCATACTGTATACCAGAGACAAGGAATATAAGTCCACTGTTTCGCCAGATGCAGTCAGATAAGATTCATATGGCTATTGTTGTGGATGAATATGGACAGACCGCAGGAATTATTACTATGGAAGATATTCTCGAAGAGATTGTAGGTAATATTCTTGATGAGTATGATGAGGAAGAAGAACAGATTATAACCGAAGAAGATGGCTCATATATAATAGAAGGTCAGGCAGACCTTGAAGATGTTGAGGCTAAGCTTGGAATAGAATTTGAGTGTGAAGACATTGATACGTTAAGTGGCTTTATGATATATAAGCTTGGAAAGATACCTGATGAAGGAGAAAGCTTTGAAGTAGAGTATAAGGGATACATTTTCAAAACACTTGAAGTTCGTAACAGAATGATACTCAAAGTGAAGGTTGAGAAGATGAAGCAGGAAGAGAATGCATAGAAGGTAGTAGTCATATCTGAAGCATCTCTTTTAGAATGGGGGTTATATGCGAAGATACGAATTAGATACTTCATATGAAGCTAATATGCCTAACGAAGTTGAATTTACATTGGATAGCAGATATGTAGTTAAGATAGGTGATGTGCGATTTTATAATCTTATGGGGGAAACTATGCTATCTGCTTTTAACGGTCTTGTACATCCAGATGATGTTACATCATTTGAACAGTTCGTTAATGCAGATATGTCTGTTCAATATTGTATCGTAAGATGCCTTATTAAGAATGGTTCGTACAGATGGATGCTTCTTTTAAAGAAACGTATATATGATGTGGGTTCTGACCGTATGGTAGAGCTTGTTGCACAGGATATTATAGTAATATCCAACGATTTTGATCTGTATTATCACAGAGTAAGAAAGTACAGAGCGATAATGAATGTTATTGATGAGAAAATATTCGAATATGATCCACGCACAAGACTACTTACAATATACTGCTACAGAAATAACAGATCTGAGATATTTGAGAGGACAGGCCTCAATGAATGGAAGGAAAGCTGCATTAGTAAAGGCTATGTAGAGGGCGATGATGTTATCCAGTTTGATGCGTTGTGTACTGCCATAGCAAGTGGAATGAATAATTTCATCGTGAAGCTTACATCTTCTATTATGTCTAAGGGAGAGCGTACAGATTCATTAGTGTTCAGAGGCCAGTCATTGTTAGCCGATGGTGAGAACAGGATTACCGTAGGTGTTATATCTGAACCTGACAAAAGAACAAGGGTTGTTCAGGATTATGTCGGTGTTGATGAAGCTAAGCTTGATCTTGCTACAGGAATATATAACAAGAAAGCAGTTACTGATATGATAACTGAAGATATTAACAAGGCTTCAGTTTCTGGCAAGGATAGCCAGATGTTCCTTATGATACTTGATATTGATAACTTCAAGAGTGTTAATGACAGTTATGGACATTACTTTGGAGATGAGGTTATCAAAGCATTTGCAGATGCATTGAAACTGTCGGTTGGAGGAAGAGGACTTGTTGGCAGAATTGGTGGCGATGAGTTCATGGCTTTAATTAAAGATGTAACTATTGAAGACTTAAGAATTATGCTTAAGTCAATGCGTAAGGGACTTAAAGTTTCACTTGCACAGAAACAGCCGGAATATCTGTTTTCAACATCTATAGGTATTGCACAGTTTGGTAAAGATGGCAGTGATTTTGAGACGTTGTTTAAGATAGCAGATGCAGCGCTTTATATAGCTAAGGAGAAGGGCAAGGACAGGTACATAATATACGACTATAGTAAACATGGTGATATTCTTGCAGATATGAAGCATGATATTGCATTCGGAAGCGGATTCATGAAGCCTATGGCCAAATACGAACTGGCGGCAGATATTGTTATGAAGGTTTCTATGGGCAGAATGTCAGTGAAAGATGTTCTTTCAGAACTGACAGATAAGCTTAACATCCATGGAATAAGCATATATCGTGGACAGGATATGGAATGCATATATAGTACCGGACATTACAAGATTAATGTGAAAGATGCTGCATATATTAATGATAATAATTTTGAAAGCCATTTTGATGAATATGGCGTTAACAGAGTTAATAATATAGCATCACTTACTATTGATTTTCCTGAAGCATTCAGAAAATTAAGAGATAACAATATATGTTCGTTTCTTCAGATGAAGGCTGATGGGGTTGATAAGCTGGAATATATGGTTGAATTTGATATATTTGGAATCAACAGAAGAAAGTGGAGCGACACGGATGTAGCAATGCTAAGAATTGTTGTTCTTGGGCTGATAAATGCTATAAGTGGGCGATTGACAGATTGATGTTGTGTGCTATAATTAATTGACAATCAATGCATTTTTATGCATATTAATATCAGAATTTAGGAGTAGTTGGTTATGAGACGAGCAGTTTTTTCTATTCTCGTGGGTAATTCATCTGGTGTACTTAGCCGTGTCGCTGGAATGTTCAGCCGTAGAGGATATAATATAGACAGTCTTACGGTTGGTGAAACTCTCAATCCTGAGTTATCACGTATGACAATAGCAGTAACAGGTGAAGATGACGTACTAGAGCAGATTGAGAAGCAGCTCAATAAGCTTATAGATGTTAAGGAAATCGTTGAGCTTCCTGCACATGAATCAGTATGCAGAGAGCTTGTTATGATTAAAGTAGAATGTGGACCAGAGAAGAGACAGCAGGTTTCTTCAATTGCAGATATATTCAGAGCTAATATAGTAGATGTATCTAAGGAGTCCATGATAATTGCGCTTACAGGAAGTTTAAGCAAGATGAATGCATTTGTAGAACTTCTTGAAGATTTCAACATTACAGAGATTGCAAGAACAGGTATTACAGGACTTGCAAGAGGAAGCGCAGATCTGAAAAAGATGTAATAATTCTTTGGAGTAACCAGGGAACTTTTACAATATAAAACATATTTATATGGAGGTAGTTTAAAATGGCAGAAGCTAAGATCTATTATCAGTCAGATTGTAATTTATCATTACTTGACGGTAAGACAATCGCTATTATCGGTTATGGTAGCCAGGGACATGCACACGCATTAAATCTTAAGGATTCAGGTTGTCATGTTATTATCGGACTTTATGAGGGTTCTAAGTCATGGAAGAGAGCTGAGGAGCAGGGATTTGAAGTATTCACTGCTGCAGAAGCTGCTAAGAGAGCTGACATCATCATGATTCTTATCAATGATGAGAAGCAGGCTAAGCTTTATAAAGAAGATATCGAGCCAAACCTTGAGCCAGGTAACATGCTTATGTTCGCTCATGGTTTCAACATTCACTTTGGATTAATTAAGGCACCTAAGGGTGTTGATGTAACAATGATCGCACCTAAGGCACCTGGACATACAGTACGTTCAGAATATCAGGCTGGAAAGGGAACTCCTTGTCTTGTAGCTGTAGAGCAGGATGAGACAGGAAAGGCTCTTGATATGGCACTTGCTTATGGTCTTGGTATCGGCGGAGCAAGAGCTGGTCTTCTTGAGACAACATTTAGAACAGAGACAGAGACAGACCTCTTCGGTGAGCAGGCAGTTCTTTGCGGTGGTGTTTGTGCACTTATGCAGGCTGGTTTCGAAACTCTTTGTGAAGCTGGATATGATCCACGTAACGCTTACTTCGAGTGTATCCATGAGATGAAGCTCATCGTTGACCTTATCTACCAGTCAGGTTTTGCTGGAATGAGATATTCAATCTCTAACACAGCTGAGTATGGTGATTACATAACAGGTCCTAAGATCATCACAGAGGATACTAAGAAGGCTATGAAGAAGATTCTTTCTGATATCCAGGATGGTACATTTGCTAAAGAGTTCTTACTTGACATGAGCGATGCTGGTGGACAGGTTCACTTCAAGGCTATGAGAAAGCTTGCTTCTGAGCATCCATCTGAGAAGGTTGGAGCAGAGATCAGAAAGCTTTACAGCTGGAACAATGAAAAGGATATGCTTATCAACAACTAATAATTAGTAATTGATAATATTTAAGGGCTGCCATAATGGCAGCCCTTTTTAACGTCTGATATATAATTATTATGTTTTATTACTTCTGGTCTTTTTTGAATTCGTCTTTATTCTCGTCGTATTTTTTATTATAAAGATTCTTTGTCCTATTGAACTGAAGTCCGATTACAACAGCAACAATGATAATTGCTATTATATTAATGAGAAGTTTCAATACATTCTTTTTTGAAGTTTCTTTCTGTGCTGCCTTTATTTCCTGCTGCTCTTCTGCAATACTTGATTCTTCGGCAGCTTTGGAACTTTCTATAGATTCTTTTTCGGCAGCTTCTTTAGCAAGTCTTTCCTGTTCTTCATAAGTTGTTATATGTTCTAACATATCATTGCCAGAATCAGCACCTACATTAGATCTGTAAAGACCGAAATCTGCACAACTGTATTCATAATCATCTGATACATAGAACCAGCACCACTGCTGTGAAACATGCTTCTTGTATGCATCAGACTGTACTTCAATCGAAGTACGGTTGCCAAGACGCGAAAGCGGAAGTCTTAAGTTCATAGTAAGCTTGTTATCTGTATAAAGGTGAAGATAAGTCTTAGGAACATCCCATGTGCCATAGGTTGTGGCTGAATCCGGGAAAACAGAAGGGTCATTACTTACCTCAACTGATTCAGCTACTGCATGTGAAAACAGCATGTGTCCGCCGTGACCATATTCACCATTAAGATCCTGTGTAACTACAACAAGAGGTTTAAAACGTCTGATAGAAGATGTTACATAAGATTTTACATCATCATATACATACTGTTTCTTGGCTGCCTCAAGTGATGTACTGTACAGGTCAGGGAAATTACCGCATATAGGATAGTGCTTTATGCCGGATTCCCATAATCCATCGAGCTTTTCATGTTCTCTTATCTTGGCAGATGATGTGAATTCACACATATATGCTACCTGAACAGCCAGGTCCTGTTCTCCGCCATAAGTAGCAAGAACTCCGCCGAGGAAAAGGATTTCATCATCAGCATGTGTGGCAAATACAAGAATGTCTGCCTTATCACATGGAGTTTTCCATGTCTGCACATCTGCAGGAGCCTGACCCTGTGAATATACATGCATGTCACATATAGCTTCGCCTGATGCAAATGTTATAGTCATCTCAGATGTTCCTTCAGGAATCTGGACGTATTCGTGGAGAAATCCGTTAGTTCCGTAAGTCTTGGTCTTTCCATTGTATGTCAGTGTCCACTGATCAGGAATTAAATCCCATTTGATGTACAGAGAATACATTTTTTCAGAAGAAGTTACCTGGATTGTGTCTCTAGCTGAAAATGAGGTCTTAGTGTTGTAAGAGCCATCAGTCATCCTGCTTACGCTTCCTCCGTTGGATAGAGTTATGTCAGGAGTGATTTCTGCAGCGGATGTTTCTTCTGCCTTGACAGGTGAAGAGAAAATCATAATGCAGAACAATGCGATGAAAACTAAAGCGGAAAGCTTTAGAAAGATACTTTTTGATTCAGTATAAGTCATTGATTCTTACCATTCCTTAATATAAATTTTTACTTATTATTATAAACATAATGTGCATATACTTTCAACAATTCAGATGGATATGTTATAATAAAAAACAAAAAACTTAAAAGGTTACAGAATATAGATGAAAAATGATACGGATGCAATATACAGGCTGGGATTGTATGGAAGCGGAATAGAAAGAATCAAATTAAAAAAAGCAATACAGACGATAGCAAGAACGTCAGGTTCACAGGCCAAGATTGTAGATATCGGACATGAAGGATTTGAGGCGGCATGTGAAGCGCTTGAATTAGGCTCAGTTGATATGGCTGTTGTCAGTATGACAGAACTTATCCGAATGGAAAAGAATGATGAAGACCTGCCAGATGGTGTAGTTATATCAGGAGTTCTGAAAAGAGAAGATCCAAGACTTGTGATGGTTAGAAAGAGAAGAACTAAAGATATAGTAGAGGATGCAGTTGTTGTTACTGATTCAGAAAGGTGTATAGCTCAGATAAGACACATGTATGACGGTATAAGCTGTATAGTTGAACCGGATATAAGAAAATGTTTTGAAAAACTTGATTCTGAAGAATGTGATGCAGTATTTACGGCTATTGAGGATATCAAGGCATCAAAGATGCATAACAGGCTGCTGTACAGATATACAATTATGGATTATGGAGAATGTGTTCCTGCACACGGTCAGGGAATATACGCAATGCTGACTAAAGAACGAAAGGAAGCGGTACGCACAGCAAGAGATATATCACATAAAAGTACTGCAGTCTGTTTTGAGATAGAGGATGATATAATTAATAAAGTTATGCAGAATGTATATGTAAAGACATGTGATGTATATGCAAGAATTAATGGTGATAAACTTGAGATATATGCAGATGTTACTGGAAACAGAGGCAGAGTGTGCGTTAATGAAAAAGGAGAACTTGCCAGTAAGAATGTCATGACAAGAAAAATAGTAGACAGAATTAGCAAAAATATGTAATAATAACTAATTGATATATATTATTGATATTTGAAAAGAGGATATATGGAATTCAAGAAAATCGGTGATAGGAAATTCCAGTGCAGACTTAATGCAGAAGATCTGGAAGATAACAACATTTCGTTAGATGATTTCTTTAACAATGATACAGAGAAGATACATGATCTGTTAGAGACTATTATGGAAGAAGCTGAAAGGAATATAGGAGTTACATTAAAAGGCGATGTTATGTCACTGCAGTTAGCACCTCTTCCTGACCATTCAATACTGCTTACAGTTTCATCAGGTAAGGATGATTTTGGAAGCATGCTTAAGAGGGTTGGAGAAAGTTTTGATAAACTTGGCTTGCCAGCAGAAGATATTATTGATTCTGAACCTGAACAAGAAGATGAGCCAAAAACTAAGGAAAACACCAGAAAGCCTGTAGCAGTTAATACAGGCGTATTCAGAATTGCAGATTATGGTGATTTTGAACAGTTGTGCCAGTCCAGTGCAAGGACATGGGGTGTAACTAATGCTTTATATAAGGATGAAAGTGATAATACATATTATCTTATATTGCAGAAGGGAAGATGTTCAGAAGAAAAGTACAGAAGTCTTCTTAATCTCATAATGGAATATGGAGAGTTTGATTCGTCTAAGGAAGAAAGAGCAGCATTTATTAAGGAGCATTATAGTGTAATTATAGGCAATAATGCTATCAATGTGGTAAAGAAATATATGTAGTAAGGAACAATGTGGAATAATCATCTGGCTGATGCCTGGTGATGACAGATAAGGAGGCAGCATATGAGATATCCTGAATTCTTATCCGAAGGCGGAACTATAGGCTTCGTTGCACCATCTTTTGGTTGTGCAACGGAGCCTTATAAAACAGCATTCGGAATGACAATTAAGAGATTTGAAAAAGAAGGCTATACAGTAGAGCTTGGACCTAACTGTTATGAGGATAAGGGGATAGGAATAAGCAATACACCACAGGCGTGTGGTAAGGAACTTACACAAATGTATGAGAGCAATGTCAATGATGTGCTTATATCATGCGGCGGCGGTGAGCTGATGTGTGAGATTCTGCCATATGTTGATTTTGACAGGATTAAGGCAGCAAAACCTAAGTGGTATCTTGGATATTCTGATAATACCAACTTTACATTTTTACAGAATACGATTGCTGATACGGCCAGTGTGTACGGACCATGTGCGGGCGCATTTGCAATGGAAGAATGGCATCAGGCACTTGTTGATACTTTCGATGTGCTTCGTGGAAAAGGTTGCGAGAATAATAACGGCGTTGTGGAAAAACAGGTTCACGGATATGACACGTGGGAGAGGGAGTCTCTAAAGAATGAAGAGAATCCTGCACCACAGTATAATCTTACCGAGAAGAAGATTCTAAGAAAATATGTTGGTGAGAATGAATGTGATAAAGAGATTGCATTTGAAGGAAGACTTGTCGGAGGCTGTATGGACTGTCTTGTTAATCTGACAGGTACAAGCTTTGACAAGGTTAAGGAATTCAATGAAAGATATGCGGATGACGGAATTATATGGTTCTTAGAGAGCTGTGATCTGAATGTATTTGCAATCAGAAGGGCTATGTGGCAGATGGACAATGCAGGCTGGTTTAAGAATGTAAAGGGCTTCCTTATTGGACGGCCTCTGTGTTACGGACAGGAGATGATGGGACTTGACCAGTACAGCGCAGTTACAGGCATTGCGGCAAAGTATAATGTGCCGGTTATAATGGACTGTGATTTCGGGCATCTTTCACCGTCAATGCCGATAGTAAGCGGTGCTTATACTCAGGTTAAAGTTAAGGATAATGACCTGTCTCTTAATTACCGCTTCTGTTAATATTAAAGATTGAAAAACATGCTTTAATAAGATAAAATATTAAAATGACTGTTAATAATTCCTGTTATATCAGGAATAAGATAAAGGAGAAAACAATGGGTAGGATATTTAAGTTTGATAAAGATGTTGATACTGACCAGATTATTGCGTCACAGTATCTTTTATTCCCGACAATTGATGAGATGAAGAGCCATACATTTGAATCACTGGACTCTGATTTTGCATCTGCTGTAAAGCCGGGAGATTTTGTTGTTGCAGATGACAACTTTGGATGTGGTTCATCAAGAGAGCAGGCACCAAGCGTACTTAAGGCATTAGGTGTTAAGGCTGTAATTGCCAAATCATTTGCAAGAATATTCTATCGTAATGCTATTAATATAGGACTTCCTGTTATTGTATGTAAGGAACTCCATGACGAAGTTAATGCAGGGGACGAATGTGAACTTTCATTAGAAGATGGAATTATCACTGTTAATGGAAAGACTTATACATGTACTAAGCTTCCAGCCAAGATGCAGGCTATTCTTAATCAGGGCGGACTTATTGCATCACTTAACGGTGAGGCAGAGGAGGCTGAAAGTGCAGCAGCACCCGCGAACGAAGCAAAGCATGGCATGACTATTGCAGAGAAGATTATTGCAAGGGCAGCAGGACTTTCACAGGTTAAAGCCGGAGATATTGCAACTGTTACTCTTGACAGACTTATGAGTAATGATGGAACAACACATCTTACTATCGGTATGTATGAGAAGTTAAAGAATCCACATATTGCTGACAAAGATAAGCTTGTATGGATTGTTGACCACAATATTCCATCAGACAGCCCTAAGACAGCAGCTTCACAGAAGAAGATGAGAGATTTTGCCAAGGCTAATGATATTAAGTTCTACGAGGGCGAGGGCGTATGTCATCAGGTTATGATGGAGAATCATGTAGTACCTGGTGAGCTTATATTCGGAGCAGACAGCCATACATGTGCATATGGTGCATTAGGTGCATTTGGTACAGGTGTAGGATGTACAGATTATCTGTATGCAATGGTTACAGGAACATCATGGGTAATGGTTCCGGGAACATTAAGATTCAACCTTAAGGGTAAGCTTAATGACGGAGTATATGCAAGAGATTTAATACTCTCTATTATTGGAAAGATTGGCGCTAACGGTGCTAATTATAAAGCAATGGAATTCGCAGGAGAGGGATTACACAGCCTTTCAATGGCAGACAGAATATCAATCTGTAATCTCTGCGTTGAGGCAGGCGCTAAGACTGCACTTATGGAAGTTGATGATGTTGCAATGGATTATCTTAAGGAGCATGGCAGAGAGCCAAAGGCATGCTTTACATCAGATGATGATGCAGTATTTGAGCAGGTTTACGATATTGACCTTTCAACAATACAGCCAATCGTTGCAAAGCCACATTTTGTTGATAATGTAGTTCCAGCAAAGGAATCACTTGGCGTTAAGATTGATGAAGCATTTCTTGGCTCATGCAACAATGGACGAATTGAGGATTTAAGAGTCGGCGCAGCAATTATTAAGGGAAAGAAGGTCGCTCCTAAGGTAAGATTCCTTGTAGTACCGGCAAGCCGTTCAGTATATCTTCAGGCTATGAAAGAGGGACTTCTTGATATATTCATGGATGCGGGCGCAATAATTATGAATCCTAACTGCTCTGTATGCTGGGGAAGCTGTCAGGGAGTTATCGGTGAGGGCGAGACTCTTATCAGTACAGGTACAAGAAACTTCAAGGGACGTGCAGGACATAAGGATTCTTTCGTATATCTTGCATCAGCAGCAACTGTTACAGCATCAGCAATCAAAGGCGAGATAGCAACAGCGGACATGGTATAAGTAAGGATAACTTCAAAGGAGTAATTATGAACGAGAAATTTAGCGGTAAAGTATGGGTACTTGGCGATGACATTGATACAGATATCATTATCCCTACAGAGTACCTTGCATTAAAGACAGTAGAAGATATGAAGCCATATGCATTTTCACCATTAAGACCTGAGCTTGCAGGCCAGATTAAGCCGGGTGACATAATTGTTGCTGGAAAGAACTTTGGATGTGGTTCATCAAGAGAACAGGCACCTGAGGTCATCAAGGCATTAGGTATCAAATGTGTTATTGCCAAGTCATATGCAAGAATATTCTTCAGAAATTCTATTAATAACGGACTTCTTCTTATAGAGAATGCAGACCTTCACGATGCAGTTAAAGAAGGCGATACTATTGATGTTGAAGTAAATGCACAGATTACACACAATGGAAAGGCATATCCGATTGCTTCACTTCCTGAAAATCTTGTGGATATACTTAATGCAGGCGGACTTGTTAAGGCAATGAGAAAGCTTAACGGTCTTGACTAAGACAGGGAGAGGTAAGAATAATGGGACATACAATTATTGAGAAGATTATTGGAAAGAATATCGGCAGGGAAGTAAAGCCGGGAGATATCGTAACTGTTAATGTTGACAGAGTAATGATTCACGATATTTTCATTCCATTTGTTAAAGAGAAATTCGAGGAAATGGGATTCACTAAGATATGGGATCCTGACAAGGCAGTTCTTATATATGACCACCTTGTTCCAGCAAGTCAGGTTGATGATACAAGACATTTCCGTATTGGTAATGAATTCGTTGAGAAATACGGAATGAAGAATATCCACCGTTCAGACGGAATCTGCCACCAGTTAATGACAGAGGCAGGTTATGTAAAGCCGGGAGATATCGCATTTGGTACAGACAGCCACACAACAACATATGGCTGTGTTGGTGCATTTTCATCAGGTATCGGATATACAGAGATGGCAAGTGTATTAGGAACAGGCAAAATGTGGGTTAAAGTTCCACAGACTATCAAGGTAACAGTTAATGGCAAGCTACCTGCTAATGTCCGTTCCAAGGATATCATATTAAGACTTATCGGTGACCTCGGAGCAGATGGTGCAACTTATCAGGCACTGGAGTTTACAGGTTCAACAATCGATGAGATGAGTGTTGCAAGCCGTATGACTATGTCTAACATGGCTATTGAAGCAGGTGCCAAATGTGCACTCTTTACACCAGATGAAAAGACAGCAGAGTACTGTAATGTAGAACTTACAGATGAATTAAAGGATTTAAAGGGAGATGCTGATGCGGTATATGTAAGAGAGATTACATATAATGCAGAGGATTTAGTTCCTGTTCTTGCATGTCCTTCACAGGTAGATAACATCAAACCTGTTACAGAACTTGCCGGAACAGCAGTTGATCAGGTATTCATTGGTTCATGCACTAACGGAAGATTAGAAGACCTTCAGTGTGCAGCAGCTATTCTTAAGGGTAAGAAGGTTGCACCATTTGTCAAGTTAATAGTAACTCCTGCAAGCCGCAAGATATATAAAGAAGCTCTTGCAGACGGAACACTTGAGACACTTGTTGAAGCTGGAGCAATTGTTACACACCCAGGATGCGGATTATGCTGCGGACGAACAGGCGGAATTCTTACTGATGGAGAAGTTGTTGTTGCAACTAACAACAGAAACTTCCTCGGAAGAATGGGAACAAGCAAGGTTAAGATATTCCTTGCGTCCCCTGCTACAGCGGCAGCAAGTGCTATTGCTGGAAAGATTGTGGAAGCTTAAGTATTACATTTTAGAAAGATTAGAGTTTATATGAGGTGTTATACTAAATTTATTACGACTGTCATTATGGTGACTGTAATAACAACATTTTCATTAACAGCATGCGGCAGAAGTAATGATAGCAGCATGAATAGTGACAACACCATGGATAATAACAGTGGTAAGAATAACGAAAGCACTATCAATGCTGAAACAGCATCATACAATAATTCAACTGATAATGAGCTGATAATTAATAGTGAAAGCAGTATAACTGAAACTGTTAATGAGGAGTTATATAAAAATAACGCAAATAATGCATATAATAATAACACGGAAGAAACCAACTCCTCACAGGATGGCAGTAATTCAGGCGGTGATAAGATTGAGACTGAGAAGCCAGATCCGATAGAACTGCCATTTGTTCCGGCTTATTAAGAATTGACGGTTATAATTTGTTATTATAGGGTATTGTTTTTGAACGGAAATCTGTTGTATAATATCAAAAGCCTACGACATGAGCGCGGGCACACTATATTATTTATGAGGTGGATTAAAGATGAGCATGTTCTACAGAAGTACTAGAGACGACAGTGTTAAGGTTACTGCATCACAGGCTATATTAAAGGGTCTTGCAGCAGACGGAGGACTTTTTGTACCAGAAAGTATTCCATCATTAGATAAGAGCTTAGAAGAATTATCTAAGATGAATTATAAGGAAGTTGCTTATGAAGTTATGAAGCTTATGCTTGATGATTTTACAGAGGAGGAACTTAAGAGCTGTATAGACAGAGCTTATGATTCTAAGTTTGATACAGAGGAGATGACTCCGCTTGTTAAAGTTGAAGATGAGTATTTCCTTGAACTTTTCCACGGTGCTACAATAGCATTCAAGGATATGGCACTTTCTATCCTTCCACATCTTCTTACAACTTCTGCTAAGAAGAACAATGTTAAGAATGAAATCGTTATTCTTACAGCTACATCTGGAGATACAGGAAAGGCTGCTTTAGCTGGATTTGCTAATGTTCCGGGAACTAAGATTATTGTATTCTATCCTAAGAACGGTGTAAGCCCAATTCAGGAGAAGCAGATGGTTACTCAGAAGGGTGACAATACATATGTAATTGGAATCAAGGGTAACTTTGATGATGCACAGACAGGCGTAAAGAACATTTTCTCTGATAAGGAATTAGAGAAAGTTATGAATGATGCCGGATTCCAGTTCTCATCAGCTAATTCAATTAACATCGGAAGACTTGTTCCACAGATTGTTTACTATGTATATGCATATGCCAAGTTATTAGCTAATGGCGAGATTAAGGACGGAGAGAAGATTAATGTAGTTGTTCCTACAGGTAACTTTGGTAATATCTTAGCTGCATTCTACGCTAAGAATATGGGACTTCCTATTAATAAGTTCATCTGCGCATCTAACGAGAATAAGGTATTATATGACTTCTTCTCAACAGGTGAGTATGACAGAAACAGAGAATTCGTTCTCACAACTTCACCATCTATGGATATCCTTATCTCAAGCAACCTTGAGAGACTTATATACAGAATTGCCGGTAACAATGCAGCTAAGAATGCAGAACTTATGGCATCATTAAAGTCAGAAGGAAAGTACAAGATTACAGATGAGATGAAGGCACAGTTAGCTGACTTCTATGGCAATTATGCTACAGAGGCAGAGGATGCTGCTACAATCAAGAAGATATATGAAGATTGCGGATATGTAATTGATACACATACATCAGTTGCTGCAACTGTATATGATAAGTACAGAAAGGAAACTGGTGATACAACTAAGACAGTCATTGCTTCAACAGCAAGCCCATATAAGTTTACAAGAAGCGTTATGAATGCTATTGATTCCAAGTATGATTCAATGGGAGATTTCGAACTTGTAGATGAGCTTAGCAAGATAAGCAATGTCAAAGTTCCTAATGCAATCGAAGAGATCAGAACAGCTCCAGTTCTTCATGATACTGTATGTGATTCTGACAAGATGTGTGATGAAGTAAAGAAGATTCTTGGAATCTAATAATATATAATATTAATTAATGAAGCTGTAGTTTTAATGGTTTTGTAACTGTTAGGACTACAGCTTTTTTACGTTAATATCATTTTGTTTAAGAAGTTTATAAATTCTTTATAGAAAAAAGAAATATTGTTGTTGACATCATGAGAGGGTAGTGATATCTTAAATGTATCGATATTAGCACTCCAATCTAATGAGTGCTAACAAGATGAAAGGAGAGGATGCCATGGAGACGGATGGACGACTGGATGACCGTAAGGTTAAGATACTTAAAGCTGTTATTCAGAATTATCTTGATACCGGAGAACCGGTTGGTTCAAGAACGATTTCCAAGCTGACTGACTTACAGTTAAGTTCGGCAACTATAAGGAATGAGATGGCAGACTTGGAAGAGCTTGGCTACATTGTACAGCCGCATACCTCGGCTGGAAGAATTCCAACAGATAAGGGTTATAGATTATATGTAGACGATTTAATGGCCCAGAAGGAGGAAGAGATATCCAAGAGGGAACAGCAGGTTGGTGATAAAGAAAAAGAACTTGATTCTATGAAGGATGCCTTATCAGAAAAGGTAGACAGAGTAGAAGAGCTTCTTCAGAATGTAGCAAAGGTTCTGGCGAATAATACTAATTATGCCACGATGATAACAACTCCTAAGGTGACTGGTAATAAGCTAAGATTTGTTCAGCTTTCACAGCTTGAACCGAATAAGCTTCTTGCAGTTATTGTTATGGAAGGTAATCTTATAAGAAATAAGGTTATAACTATCAGCGAGGATATTTCACCAGAGAATCTTCTTAAGCTTAATCTTCTTCTTAATACCACACTCACAGGTCTTACATTGCAGGAGATGCATATGGGACTTATATCCAAGATGGAGAGTCAGGCAGGTGAGCATATAGGTATTGTTAAGGAAGTGTTAGATGCGATTGTTGAGACTATAAGCAAGGCTGACGACCTGAAGATATATACAAGCGGTGCAACTAACATATTCAAGTATCCGGAACTTAGTGATTCCGGAAAAGCAAGTGAGCTTATATATGCCCTGGAGGAAAAGCAAGGCTTGTCAGGACTTGTTAACGACAAGGAAGATGCAGATGAGACTGAAGATGATAACCACGGCATTCAGGTATATATAGGAAATGAAACACCAGTTGAATCCATGAAAGACTGCAGTGTGGTGACAGCCACATATGAATTACAGGATGGAATGAAGGGAACAATTGGTATTATTGGACCAAAGCGTATGGATTATGAAAAGGTTGTTGATACCTTGAAAGAGATGCAGACGCATTTGGATGATGTATTTAAGAAAACTTAGGAAAGGTTGGTATGGAAGTGTCAAAGGATGTAAAGAAAAAGAATTCAGAAGAGACAGTTCAGGAAGAAGTAAAGAATCAGGAGACTGATGCTAAGAAAGAAGCCTGCAACTGCGAATCAGAATGTAAGGCTGATGAAAGTCAGAATGCATGTGAAGCTGAAGAATCAGACAAGGCCGAGGCACAGGATGAGAGCACTGATAACTCTAAGAAGAAAGATCCTAAGGATGCAGTTATAGAAGAACTTCAGGACAGAGTAAAGAGGCAGATGGCCGAGTTTGATAATTTCAGAAAGAGAACAGAGAAAGAGAAATCTACTATGTTCGAGATGGGAGCCTCAGATATCATTAAGAAGCTTTTACCTATTGTTGATAACTTCGACAGAGGATTTAAGAGTGTGACAGATGAGGAACTTGAAACTCCATTCGCTAAGGGAATGGATATGGTTCACAAGCAGCTTTTAAAGATGCTTGAGGATGTAGATGTAAAGCCTATCGAAGCTTTAGGCGGTGAGTTCAATCCTGATTACCACAACGCAGTAATGCATGTTGAGGATGATTCAGTTGGAGAGAACATCGTAGTTGAAGAGTTTGAGAAAGGCTACACATACAGAGACCAGGTTATAAGACACAGCATGGTCAAGGTTGCTAACTAGCGGTAAGCCGGAAGGCATATGTAACACAAGTTATTAATCAATTTAATTATAGAAAGGACATTTTATCATGGGAAAGATTATTGGTATTGATTTAGGTACAACTAATTCTTGCGTAGCTGTAATGGAAGGTGGTAAGCCAGTTGTTATCGCTAACGCAGAAGGTTTAAGAACTACTCCTTCAGTAGTTGCATTTTCAAAGACAGGTGAGAGACTTGTAGGTGATCCTGCAAAGCGTCAGGCCGTTACTAATGCTGACAAGACAATCTCTTCTATCAAGAGACATATGGGTACAGATTACAAGGTTGAGATTGATGGAAAGAAATATACTCCACAGGAAATCTCAGCTATGATTTTACAGAAATTAAAGTCAGATGCAGAGAACTATCTTGGTGAGAAGGTTTCAGAAGCTGTTATTACAGTTCCAGCTTACTTCAACGATGCACAGCGTCAGGCTACTAAGGATGCTGGTAAGATTGCGGGTCTTGATGTAAAGCGTATCATCAACGAGCCTACAGCAGCAGCTTTAGCTTATGGTCTTGATAATGAACATGAGCAGAAGATTATGGTTTACGATTTAGGTGGTGGTACATTCGATGTATCTATTATCGAAATCGGTGATGGTGTAATTGAAGTTCTTGCTACAGCTGGTAACAACAAGCTTGGTGGTGATGATTTCGATAATGCTATTACACAGTATATGTTAGATGATTTCAAGGCTAAGGAAGGTGTTGACCTTTCTAAGGATACAATGGCTCTTCAGAGACTTAAGGAAGCAGCTGAGAAGGCTAAGAAGGAACTTTCAAGCACAACTCAGACAGAAATCAACCTTCCTTATATCACAGCTACTGCTGAAGGACCAAAGCATTTCGAGATGACTCTTACAAGAGCTAAATTCGATGAATTAACACATGACCTTGTAGAAAAGACTGCAGAGCCAGTTAAGAATGCACTTTCAGATGCAGGTCTTACAGCTTCAGAGCTTTCAAAGGTATTATTAGTTGGTGGTTCTACAAGAATCCCTGCTGTACAGGATAAGGTTAAGTCATTAACAGGACATGAGCCAAGCAAGACTCTTAACCCAGATGAGTGCGTAGCTATCGGTGCTTCTATCCAGGGTGGTAAGTTAGCTGGTGATGCAGGTGCTGGTGATATCCTTCTTCTTGATGTAACACCACTTTCACTTTCAATTGAGACAATGGGTGGTATTGCTACAAGACTTATTGAGAGAAATACAACTATTCCTACAAAGAAGAGCCAGATCTTCTCTACAGCTGCTGATAACCAGACAGCCGTTGATATCAACGTTGTACAGGGTGAGAGACAGTTTGCAAGAGATAACAAGTCACTTGGACAGTTCAGACTTGATGGTATCCCTCCAGCAAGAAGAGGTGTTCCACAGATTGAAGTTACATTTGATATCGATGCCAACGGTATTGTAAATGTATCTGCTAAGGATCTTGGAACAGGTAAGGAACAGCACATCACAATTACTGCTGGTTCTAACATGTCTGATGAAGATATCGATAAGGCAGTTAAGGAAGCTGCTGAGTTCGAGGCACAGGATAAGAAGCGTAAGGAAGCTATTGATGCACGTAACGAAGCTGACTCAATGGTATTCCAGACACAGAAGGCTATGGATGAAGCAGGCGATAAGCTTGATGCTTCTGACAAGGCTGCAGTAGAGGCTGACCTTAACGCATTAAAGGCACTTGTTGATGGTTCTGATCCAGAAAACATGACAGATGCACAGGTTGATGAAATCAAGGCTGCTAAGGAAAAACTTATGGAAAGCGCTCAGAAGCTTTTCGCTAAGTTATATGAGTCACAGCAGGCTGCTGGTGGCGCAGGTCCAGACATGGGAGCAGGTGCAGGTCCAGATATGGGTGCTGGTGCTTCTAATGGTTCAGCTCCATACGGTGATGATGTAGTTGACGGAGATTACAAAGAGGTTTAATTGTCAGTAGAGACTGACTAAAAAAGGACTGCATGGGGTGTAAACTCCGTGCAGTTTCTGTTGATTAAATAAGAAAGAGGAAGCAATCATGGCAGATAAGAGAGATTATTATGAAGTCCTTGGCGTGCCTAAGGATGCCGATGACGCTGCTATTAAGAAAGCATACAGACAACTTGCAAAGAAATATCATCCTGATATGAATCCGGGCGATAAGGAAGCTGAGATGAAATTCAAGGAGGCTTCTGAGGCTTATGCGGTGTTAAGCGATGCTGAAAAGAGAAGACAGTATGACCAGTTTGGCCATGCCGCATTTGAAGGCGGAGCAGGTGGAGCTGGAGCAGGTGGCTTCGATTTCGATTTCGGTGACATGGGAGATATCTTCGGAGATCTCTTTGGCGGTATGTTCGGCGGCGGTGGAAGCAGACGAAACAGCAATGGACCAAGAAGAGGTGCTGATGTAAGAGTTAATGTAAGAATTACATTTGACGAGTCAGTAAAGGGTACAACCAAGAAGATAGATGTTACATTAAAGGATGAGTGTGCAAGCTGTCACGGTACAGGTGCTAAGCCTGGTACATCACCAGAAACATGTAGCAAATGTGGTGGCCGTGGACAGGTAACTTTCACACAGCAGTCATTCCTTGGAATGGTAAGAAGCCAGCAGCCATGTCCTGACTGTCATGGAACTGGTAAGATAATTAAAGAGAAGTGTCCGGATTGTTACGGAACAGGCTATATAAGCAGCAAGAAGACTATTGAAGTCAATATTCCTGCCGGTATTGATAATGGCCAGTGCGTACGTATCCAGGGCAAAGGTGAGCCGGGAGTTAATGGCGGACCAAGAGGCGATCTCTTAGTTGCTGTTATTATCTCAGCAAGCACAGAATTCGAAAGAGACGGATACAATATATTCTCTAATGTTGTAATAAGCTATCCTACAGCAGTACTTGGCGGGGAAATCAAGGTTAAGACTGTTGACGGAGAAGTATTGTATGATGTTAAGCCGGGAACAGCATCGGGCACAAGAGTAAGACTTAAAGGCAAGGGTATGCCAAGTGTAAGAAATGCAGCACAGAGAGGCGACCATTATATCACTTTGATAGTTGATATTCCTACTAAGCTTAATCAGGAGCAGAAGGATGCACTTATGGCATATGAGAAGGCACTTACAGGTAATGAAAGACACAGTAAGAAGAAAGGTCTTTTCGGCAAATAAATACTATAGCTTACATATGTAATGTAAGTTTACACTCACCCCACAATGTGGTAAAATCCTACATTGTGGGGTATTATATTTATATGTATAATTCCTTATTGTAAAGATTGGAGATTAAAGCAGTAATATGAATTTAGAGACAAGATATAACGAACTTAATAAGGATTATGGTGCATATGAGCTTGTTAATATTGAAAAGCTTAATGACCTTAATTCTGTAGGACTTTTATTGAAGCATAAGAAATCAGGTGCAAGAGTTGCAATTATTTCTAATGATGATGATAACAAAGTATTTTCTATAGGTTTCAAGACACCACCGGATAATGACACAGGAATGCAGCATATTATTGAACATTCTACTTTATGTGGTTCAAGAAAATATCCGGTTAAAGACCCATTTGTAGAATTATGCAAGGGTTCTCTTAACACATTTCTTAATGCCATGACATATCCTGATAAGACGGTATATCCTGTTGCAAGCTGTAATATGGCGGATTTCAAGAACATTATGGATGTCTATATGGACGCTGTATTCTATCCTGCAATGTATGAACATGAAGAGATATTCAAGCAGGAAGGCTGGCATTATGAGCTTGAAGATGTTGACGGGGAGCTTGCTTACAACGGAGTTGTATTTAATGAGATGAAGGGCGTGTATTCTTCAGCAGATGATGTGCTTTCAAGATATACATTTGTATCACTCTTCCCTGATTCCGAGTACAAGAATGAATCGGGCGGTGACCCTGAGGTTATTCCACAGCTTAAGTACGAGGATTTCATTAAGTATCACAAGGAATATTATCATCCTGTGAACAGTTATATCTATCTGTATGGTGATATTGATGTTGATGAGAGACTTGAATATCTTGATAAGGAATATCTTTCAGATTTCGATAAGAATGATGTTAATATAGATGCTGAGGTAACTTTCCAGAAAGCATTTGACGCACCTAAGTATGAGACAAGGCAGTATGCTATTACTGATGATGAGTCGGAGGAGGATAATACTTATCTTTCTTACAATGTTGTTATCGGAACATCAACAGACCCTGTAAGCTACCTTGCATTACAGATCCTTGATTATGCACTTATCATGGCACCGGGTGCTCCACTTAAGCAGGCACTTATTGACGCAGGAATTGGAACAGATGTGTACAGTGTGTTAGAGACATCTGTGTACCAGCCGGTATATTCAATTATTACCAAGAATGCCAACGAAAGCGACAGAGACAGATTCGTAAAGGTCGTTGAAGATACACTTTCTGATATTGTTAAGAACGGTCTTAGCAAGAGAATGGTTAAGGCAGGAATCAACTACTACGAATTCAAATACAGAGAAGCTGATTTCGGTCCATATCCAAAGGGACTTATGTATTATCTCACAATGATGGACAGCTGGCTCTATGATGAGAACAAGCCATTCATTCATGTTGAGGCAGGAGAAACATTTGCAATAATCAAGAAGAATTCAGAGAGTGGATTCTTTGAGAAATTCATTGAAGATAATATTATTAATAATAACCACGAGGTTGTATTAAGCCTTGTTCCAAAGCATGGACTTGCAGAGGAGAAGGAAGCTAAAGAAGCTGAGAAGCTTGCAAAGTATAAGGCAACACTTTCTAAGGAAGAGCTTGAGGAACTTGTTAAGCAGACAAAGGCATTAAAGGAATATCAGGATACTCCTTCGAGTCAGGAAGACCTTGAGAAGATTCCACAGCTTGAGTTAAAGGATATTACAAGAGAGCCTGCCAGGTTATATATTGACCCTAAGAAGATTGACGGTGTTGATGTAATCCACCACAATATGTTCACTAATGGAATCGCATATATAATGATGTGCTACGACTGTAAGAATGTGCCTGATGAGCTGCTTCCATATATCGGACTTTTAAGCTCGGTTCTTGGACTTATGGATACTGAAAAGTACACATATACAGAGCTGACTAATGAAATCAATATCAACTGTGGTGGAATCTCAACAGACGCAGCTATATACACAGATAATAAGGATTTTGACAAATGTACTATCATGTACGAGGTTAAGGGTAAGGTTCTCTATGACAATATCCAGTTCGTGCTTGATATGATGAATGAGATTATATATAAGACAAAGTTCTCAGATTATAAGAGACTTAAAGAGATAATTGCGAAGCTTAAGTCAAGAATGGAAAGCACAATGACAAGTGCAGGACATTCGACAGCAATGCTTGCAGGTATGGCACAGTTCTCAAGAAATGCACATTATTCTAACGAGATGAGAGGATATGGTTTCTATGAGCTTATCCAGAAGCTTGATGCTGAATTTGATGAGCTTAAGGAAGATATTGCAGATAAGTTAAACCAGCTTGTCGCTTATATATTCCATAAGGAGAATATTATTGTCAGCTTTACTGCTGATGATAAAGGATATGATGCATTTGCACCTGCTTTCGAAAAATATGCAGCAGGATTGAAAGAATCGGACATGCCAGCATGCGAAAGAAAGTACACACCTGCAAATGTTAAGACTGGATATACTTCAGCTTCACAGGTTCAGTATGTTGCCAGATGCGGTAATTTCAGAGATGGAGGATATGAATACACAGGAGCATTAAGAGTTATTAAAGTTATATTCTCATATGATTATCTCTGGATTAATGTAAGAGTTAAAGGCGGCGCATACGGCTGCATGAGCGGTTCTTACAGAAACGGTGACATGTATATGGTTTCTTACAGAGACCCTAACTTAAGAAAGACTAACGAGATATATGAAAATGCTGCAGATTATCTTGAACATTTTGATGTGAGTGACAGAGACATGGTCAAGTTCATAATCGGAACAATAGGCGATATAGACACACCTATGAATCCGGCAGCAAAGGGAACAAGATCATTTGGCGCATATATCTGTAATACAGATTATGAATCACTCAAGGCAGAAAGAGCACAGGTTCTTGATTGTAATGTAGAAAGAATAAGAGAGCTTGCACCGCTTGTAAGATGTGCAATGGATGAAAACTATTTCTGCGTTGTGGGAAGCAACAAGGAAATCAATAAAGAGAGTGAGCTTTTTGATAAGATACAGCCACTTATCAAGGTACAGGGTTAATAGAAAGGGAGAATATATGAATTTAGACGAAATGCTTGCAGCCAGCGGAATTACCGGCGGTGCTAAGGCAGAGAACACAAGAACTAAGACAGGTTTTGTAACATTTATAGGAAGACCTAATGTTGGTAAGTCAACACTTATGAACCAGATAATCGGACAGAAAATTGCGATTACTTCTAACAAGCCTCAGACTACAAGAAACAGAATACAGACTGTATACACTGATGAGCGCGGACAGATTGTTTTCGTTGACACTCCGGGTATTCACAAGGCTAAGAATAAGCTCGGTGAGTACATGGTTGGTGCAGCAGAAAAGACTATCAGTGAGGTTGACCTTATATGCTGGCTTGTTGAGCCGACAACACATCTTGGAACTGCCGAGGAGCATATCGTCGAGAAGTTAAAAGAGTGTAAAACTCCGATAGTTTTAGTTATCAATAAGACTGATACAATCAAGAAAGAAGAGATTCTTCCAGTTATTGACTGCTACAGAAAGGAACTTGATTTCGTTGATATTGTTCCTGTGTGCGCAAGAAACGGCAATAACGTTGACGACCTGCTTGATGTTATATTCTCACATCTTGATTATGGTCCGATGTACTATGATGAAGATACAGTAACAGACCAGCCAATGAAGCAGATTGTTGCCGAGCTTATAAGAGAGAAGGCACTTCATGCATTAAATGACGAGATTCCACACGGAATTGCAGTTGTTATTGACAGCTTCAAGGAAAGAAGAAATGCAAGAGGTCCTATAACAGATATTGACGCTACTATCATATGCGAAAGAGATTCCCACAAAGGAATTATTATCGGCAAGGGTGGCGAAATGCTTAAGAAAATCGGAACTAATGCCAGATACGAGATTGAGAAACAGCTTGATATGAAGGTTAATCTTAAGCTCTGGGTAAAAGTTAAGAAGGAATGGCGCGACAGTGATATTCTTCTTAAGAACTTCGGATATGACAAGAAGAAAGATAAGTAAGATAAATGACAGGAGGGTGCGATGGCGGAAGTTACTACTGTTACAGGCATGATACTTTCCGCCATGCCTGTCGGGGAATATGACAGAAGACTGGTGATACTTACTAAGGAGTATGGCAAGATAACAGTATTTGCGAAAGGTGCGAGAAAGCCTAACAGTGCACTGATTGGTGTTACGAGAAGCTTTATATTCGGAACATTTGAGGTGTACCGCGGACGTGACTCATACACAATGTATAAAGCATCGGCTAAGGAGTACTTTGAAAATGTGGTAAATGACCTCAATGCCGTGTGTTATGCCTGTTATTTTGCTGAGATTGCAGATTATTATGGCAGGGAGAATCTTGACGCATCAGAAATGATTAATCTGCTTTATATAACTCTTAAGGCGTTAGGCAAAGGCGCTGTCAGCCATGAGCTTATAAGATTCATATACGAGATAAGAATGGTTGCGGTCAATGGTGAGTGTCCTGATTTCTTTACATGCCACGAATGTGGCAGGGAGGATAATCTGTGGGTATATTCCTATTCAAGAAACGGACTTTGCTGTAAGAATTGTGCCACAAATGTATATGATGGAATTACACTTTCAGGCTCGACAGTATACACTCTGCAGTATATTGTCACAGCGCAGCTTACCAAACTGTATTCATTCACCGTGACTAAAGAAGTTCAGGAAGAATTAAGGCTTGTGGTGAACAGGCTTGAAAGCATTGTATTTGACAAAGAATTCAAGTCGAAAGAAATGCTTAATCTGACCATATAAATATTACATAAACTGGCTATGTTATCATATGCCAGTTTTTTGTATATTAAAGCATAAAGATTTTATGCCACATTCAGACGAAAGGAGAGACAATATGCCAGAGAATAATGTGTCTCATAACAACCAGAAGAAAATAGCAGCAATTAATGATTATTCTGGTTTTGGAAGATGTTCTATCGCAGTTGAACTGCCTATCATATCAGCAATGAAGATTCAGTGCTGTCCAATGCCTACATCAATATTTTCTAATCATACAGGTTTTGACAGCTTTTATTTTAAAGATTTCACAGAGAACATGCCGCCATACATGGCAGAGTGGAAGAAGCTAAACCTTAAGTTTGACGGAATTGTAACAGGATTCTTAGGTTCACATAATCAGATTGCGATTGTTGAAGAATTTTTCAAGAATTTCAAGACAGAGGATAATATTGTCGTTATCGACCCGGTTATGGGCGATTACGGAAATATGTATCCGACATATACTGATGAGACATGCCAGGAGATGAAGAAGCTTGTAAAATATGCAGATATTCTTACACCGAACCTCACAGAAGCATGTATTATAACTGATGAACCATACAGACCGGATTATTCCAATGATGAGCTTAAGAAAATTGCAATGAAGCTTGTTGCAATGGGACCGTCTAAGATTGTTATCACAGGAATCCAGAGAGGTCAGTATATCGGTAATTACTGTTATGAAAAGAACAGGGAAGACTATCTTATCAAAACTATGAAAGTCGGAACACAGCGCTCCGGAACAGGAGATATATTTGCATCGATAATAGCCGCAGACGCTGTCAATGGCGTGAATTTCCATGAGTCAGTAAGAAAGGCATCTACATTTATAAAGAAATGCATACTTAAGGCTATTGAGATGGATATTCCGCTGACAGACGGTGTGCCGTTTGAGGAACTGCTGACTACGTTGAAATAATAGGAGGAGATTTACAATGGAGATATTATATAAGGTTCATAATAATTTATATGTTAATTTAACTAACAAATGTCCATATTCATGTACTTTCTGTTTAAGACAGACAATGGACAGAATCGGGGAGTCAGGCAGACTCTGGCTTGAGAGAGAGCCATCATATGATGAGGTTATAGCTGAATTCTCCAAGTTTAATATGGATGAGTATGAAGAGGTTGTATTCTGCGGATTCGGAGAACCAACAGAAAGATTCGATGTTCTTATCAAGGTTGCTGAGTATGTTAAGAAAACATATGGCAAGAAGACAAGAATCAACACTAACGGAGTTGGAAATCTTGTCAATGGCAGAGATATAGTGCCGGAGATGGAAGGCCTGATTGACACAATATCTATCAGTCTTAATAACCCACACAAAGATGAATACAATGCACTTGTAAGAAGCAAGTTTGGTGAGAAATCATTTGATGAAATGATAAGCTTCGCCAAGGAATGTACTAAGTATATACCTCATGTTGTTCTTACAACAGTTGATACAACCATATCTCATGAGGAAGAGGCAGAGTGCCAGAAGATATGTGATGAGATAGGCGCAACTTATAGGATTCGTCCTTGGGAGGATTAAGATATCATCCCTCTTGCTAATCATCACCAAATGTTATAAAATAATTAAGATTATGTAGCAGCCGATGCAGTTCGATGTAGTCAGGCTGTTGCCTTTAGGAGGATTATATTATTATGGAAAAGACAATGGAGAAAATTGTTTCTTTAGCTAAGGCAAGAGGATTTGTTTACCCAGGTTCTGAAATCTATGGCGGTTTAGCTAATACTTGGGATTATGGTAACCTTGGTGTTGAGTTAAAGAACAATGTTAAGAAGGCATGGTGGCAGAAGTTCGTACAGGAAAGCCCATACAATGTTGGTGTTGACTGTGCAATTCTTATGAACCCTCAGACTTGGGTAGCATCAGGTCATCTTGGTGGATTCTCTGATCCATTAATGGACTGCAAGGAATGTCACGAGAGATTCAGAGCAGATAAACTTATAGAAGACTGGGCAGATGAGAATTCATTTGATCTCGGTGGTTCAGTTGATGGATGGACACAGGAGCAGATGAAGAATTTCATCGATGAGAAGAATATTTGCTGTCCTTCATGTGGAAAGCACAATTTCACAGATATCAGACAGTTTAACCTTATGTTCAAGACATTCCAGGGTGTAACTGAGGATGCTAAGAACACAGTATATTTAAGACCAGAGACAGCTCAGGGTATCTTCGTTAACTTCAAGAATGTTCAGAGAACATCAAGAAAGAAAGTACCTTTTGGTATCGGACAGATTGGTAAGTCATTCCGTAACGAGATTACACCAGGTAACTTTACATTCAGAACAAGAGAGTTCGAGCAGATGGAATTAGAGTTCTTCTGCAAGCCTGGAACAGATCTTGAGTGGTTCACATACTGGAGACAGTATTGTATAGACTGGCTTAAGGCATTAGGAATGAAAGAAGATGAGATGAGAGCAAGAGATCATTCACCAGAAGAACTCTGCTTCTACTCTAAGGGAACAACAGATATCGAATTCCTCTTCCCATTCGGATGGGGCGAACTCTGGGGTATCGCTGACAGAACAGATTATGACCTTACACAGCATCAGACAGTATCTGGTGAAGATATGTCATACTTTGATGATGAAGCTAAGGAGAAGTATATACCATATGTTATCGAGCCTTCACTTGGTGCAGACCGTGTAACATTAGCATTCCTTTGCTCAGCTTATGATGAGGAAGAGCTTGAAGGAGGAGATGTAAGAACAGTTCTTCATTTCCACCCAGCATTAGCACCAGTTAAGATTGGTATTCTTCCACTTTCTAAGAAGTTGAATGAAGGTGCAGAAAAGATATATGCAGAACTTTCTAAGTATTACAACTGTGAATTTGATGACAGAGGTAATATTGGAAAGAGATACAGAAGACAGGATGAGATTGGTACACCATTCTGTATCACATATGATTTCGATTCAGAAGAAGATGGTGCTGTAACTGTAAGAGACAGAGATACAATGCAGCAGGAAAGAATAAAGATTGCAGATCTTAAGGCATATTTTGAAGATAAGTTCAGATTTTAATTATTAAAGGAAAGAATTATGCTGTGTACTAAATGTGGTCAGGAATATGAGGGCAGTCAGTGCCCGAGATGTGATGGACCTGTTATATTAGTTAACAACAGTGATTATCTTGCCAGAAGAAAAGCATATGAAGAGAAGCAGGCTTTGAAAGAGAGGTCTGCTTCTTCTGATAAAAAAGAGGAATCACAGAGTGACTATGGACAGGCATTAGCAAAACGCGTGCAGGCGATAAAGAAGCAGAGCAGAAGCAAGACAGAAAGTAAGAAGCAGAGCAGCGGCAAAGCAGACAATAAGAAGCAGAGCCAGAACAGGACAGGTGGCAGAAACGATAATCAGGAAAAGCCACAGATAAGAATTGCACGACGTCAGATTAACAAAAGAATGAAAATGATAGCGGCGGCGCTGATAGCAGTAGTGCTTGTTGGTGCGGCAGCATTTGGAATATACAAGCTTGCAACCAAGAAGAATTATGCTCTTTATGTAAGTTACAACGGAAAGATATATGATATAGCAGGGCTGGACAGCAATTATGTGTGTGATGAAGGTGATGCAATATTTGCAGCGGACAGTAAGACTTTCTATACACCGCAGTGGCCGGAACAGATAGATTCAGAGAAGAATATCTTAAGTGTTGCGAGTGACAATGGAAAGTATTTCGTTACAGTAACATATGATGAAGCCAACTCGTCTGGCAGATATTCAATGTATATATGGAATAAGGATGAATGTGTTCTTGTGTCAGAAGATAATCTCCAGAAAGAGATAATGTATATCTCTGATGAAGGTCTTGTTATATACACGAATATTAATATTATTAATGACGAGGGTTCTACTGATGGAACAAGCCTTGCAATGAGCAGCGTCAAAGAAGTTAAGAAGCAGCCAGAGGCACAGACTACTCTTATAGAGGGTAATCTTAATAAGGCATATGTGTATGAGTCAAAGCATCAGATAATATGTTTTACTAATGCAGGCTCATTATATACATATGATTATGAGAAGAAAGAAAAGCCAGTTTCGGTTGCTGATGCTGTTATGCAGGTGTGGCCAGTGTCAGATACCATGGCAGGAGTATATACAGCGAATGCAGACAGTCTTAACACAAGAAAAGACGTGGATACACTGCTGTATTCTAAGAATGACGGAGTATATTATTACTCATGCAAAGATGCATCTGCATATAAGATAGACAAGAAAACAGACAATGATGCAGATTATATATTTGATAAAGATAATTCTCTTATATACAGGATTTCAGGAACATCAATAACATCAGCTCTTGTAAAAGATACCAGGGTAAGCGAGTATATTGATGTGGATTCTATGACTAAGGAAAAGAATTACATATATAATTCATCAGATAATGATATAGTGTATGTTAATGCAGAAGGACAGCTTCGTGTAGTAGATAATAACAAGATTACAGACATTGCGTCAGATGTTAATGCGGGTTCATTATCTAAAGTGTATAATAAAAATAAAGCTTTAACATATGTTTCAGGTGGCAGACAGTTCTATATGGATAACATTAAGAGCAAGGCTGTCGCAATTCTGGAATCAGAGTCACTCACAGATACAGAAGGAACACATTTTTATAAGAACAGAATCTATTCATATGATGCTGATAATATCCTTTATTCTAATACTCCGAAGGGTAATAGTGGCAGCAGAATAGGCTACGTCGACAGACTGTGGCTTGGTACGGAATTAAGATAATTGCAAATGTATCAAGATAACTGCAAATATATTTAAGATAGGTATAAGTTATGGATTTGTTTGAATATATGCGTGAAAACAATAAGAATACAGAATCTCCGCTGGCTATGAGATTAAGACCGGAAACACTCGATGAAATGGTTGGACAGTCTCATATAATCGGAAAGGACAAGCTGCTTTACAGGGCAATTAAAGCTGATAAGTTAAGTTCAGTAATATTCTATGGTCCACCGGGAACAGGAAAGACAACCTTAGCGAGAATAATTGCCAATACAACAAGTGCTGAGTTCAATCAGGTTAATGCAACAGTTGCCGGAAAGAAGGATATGGAAGAGGTTGTCGCTAAAGCGAAAGACAATCTTGGAATGTATGGAAGAAAGACAATACTTTTCGTAGACGAGATTCACCGCTTCAATAAGGGGCAGCAGGATTACCTGCTTCCATTTGTTGAGGATGGAACAATAATTCTTATTGGTGCAACAACAGAGAATCCGTACTTTGAAGTAAATGGGGCTTTGATATCAAGATCTATAATATTCGAATTAAAGCCACTTGAGAAAGATGATATCAAGACAATAATAAAGCGTGCTGTGTATGATGAGAAGAAGGGCATGGGAAGCTACAATGCAGCAATAGATGATGATGCACTTGAATTTCTTGCTGATATATCCAATGGAGATGCGAGAAATGCGCTTAATGCCATTGAGCTTGGAATACTTACAACAGACAGGTCAGAAGATGGAATTATACATATAGACCTTGCTACGGCACAGGAATGTATACAGAAGCGCTCGGTAAGATATGATAAAGAGGGTGACAACCACTACGATACAATATCAGCATTTATTAAAAGCATGAGAGGTTCTGATCCGGATGCGGTAAGCTATTATCTTGCCAAGATGCTGTATGCAGGAGAAGATATCAAATTCATCGCAAGACGAATAATGATATGTGCAAGTGAGGATGTAGGTAATGCTGATCCTAATGCACTGCAGGTGGCAGTTGCTGCTGCACAGGCAGTTGAGCGCATCGGTATGCCGGAGGCGAGAATTATACTTAGTCAGGCTGCACTTTATATTGCGACAGCACCTAAGAGCAATTCATGTATTAAGGCTATTGATAAAGCGATGGATGTTGTTAAGAATTCAAAGACTGCGCCGGTTCCTGTACATTTGCAGGATGCCCATTATAAGGGCAGTGCCAAGTTAGGACACGGTGTTGGATATTTATACGCACATGATTATCCTAATCATTACGTCAGACAGCAGTATCTGCCGGATGCTTATGTGAATGAGAAATTCTATGAGCCGGGCGATATAGGATATGAGAAGAATATTAAGAAACATTTGGAGAAGATTAAGTCGGAGGCATAGTTTCCAATGAGGGATTACATAAACAGACTTTCAAGAGGCAGTTCAATTATTAATATACCAAAGCTGTCATGCAGTGAGGAACAGATTACCATGAATGTCATGTGTAATACAGTTATAACTGGCAGCTTTACATGTGATGCCACGGACAGGGTTTATGGAACAGTCTATGCTGATAACAACAGAGTTAAAGTGCTTTCAGGAAAATTTGGCGGAACACATATTGTTACAGAATATGAGGTCGACACAACAGGTCTTGAAGAAGAGGATGGAATTGAAGGTACATTTACAATAGTAAGCAATGCAGGGGAGAAAACAGTACAGTTCGTGTTCACATGTGTGTCTGGTAATAAAGATGAGAACAGAACACATACTAAGGAAGAGACTGTAGTTCTTTCTGTTGATAGTGAAGAGAACACAGTGGTGAGGAAAGACGAACCGGAGCAGTTTGGATTCGGACTTGCCAAAAGTGGAACAGAGGTAACGCAGATTCGTATATATGCGGATGCGGAATTTATTGAATTAGAGAAAGACAGTATATCCATAGAGGATTTTGCAGGAGACAGAATTGATATTAATTACATAATCAATCCGGCTAAGATGCACGCAGGCAATAATTACGGATATATTCATATAGAAAGCTATACACAGCATCTGAAAGTGAAAGTAAGTGCTGTTACGGATAAACAGCAGGATGGCAGAGAGTTTGAGGTAAGATGGGAAGACAAGCAGGCAGAATATAAGCTTACAAAGCTTTATCTTGATTTCAGGATGAGAAAGATAAAGAAAGAAAAATGGCTTTCATCTTCAATGCAGATAGTAGACAGAATACGAGGCATAAAGGGACAGGATCCATTCTATGACCTTGTACAGGTTCAGCTTCTTGCCATGTCAGGCAGAGAAGAGAACGCGGCACAGATATTTGACGGACTTAAGAAAGATATGATGGGCAGGATAGGTGACAATGTAGAATTATATTGTTACTTCCTGTACGTCTCAACACTGATAGTGAAGGAAGAAGAGTACACAGCACAGGTGTATTCACAGGTCAGGAAGTTCTATGAGAATGGATATGATACATACCGAGTGCTGTGGATATTGTTCTACCTCGGTTCGGATTCGGACAGCAACAAGAGCATTAAACTCATAAGAATTAAAGATGCTGTCAATACAGGATGCACAAGTCCTGTAATGTATATAGAAGCACTTAACATAATTAATGCACAGCCGGTATTATTAAGAGTTCTTAACCAGTTTGAAATGCGTGTTATTAATTATGGCTGTAAGAATGGCATTATAACTGAGAAGCTTGCAATGCAGATTGCAGATGTTGCTGCTAATGAGAAGAACATCAGTATTAATATGCTCATAATTCTTAAGAAACTATATGAGCAGTTTGACAAAGACGAGATATTAACAGTTCTTGTGACCCAGATGGTAAGAATGGGTATGACAGGAAACAACTGTTTCGAGATATATGAAAAAGGCGTGTTAAGAGGCTTGAGAATAACCCGTTTGTATGAGTTTTATATAGCAAGCATGCCGAAAGATATAGAAAGACAGCTTCCTAAGATAGTTCTTATGTATTTTGCATATGACAACACACTGACAGATTCAGATAAAGCATTTTTATATGCCAATATTGTTACTGGCAGGGATTCATATTATAAGAACATCTATGAAGGTTATGACAGAAATATAGAGATATTCGTGTATGAACAGCTGAAAGCCGGCAATATAAGTGATAATCTGGCGGTGCTTTACAAGGCATTGTTAAAGACACAGCTTGTAAGTGAGGAAACAGGCAGGTTTATAAGCAGAATGCCATATATGTACAGAATCAGGTGTTTCAGCGATGTTGTGAATAATGTACATGTGAGACATTCCCAGTTTGTGGAAGAGACAACATATGAGCTTTCTGACAGAACTGCATATATATGCATGTATGATGCTGAATGTGACATAACATTTGAATGTAGTGATGGAGTTATCAGAAAAGATACAATCGATTACGAGATAGAGAAAGTATTCGATGAGAAGCAGTATGAAGAAGTATTTGGCGCAGCAGATGAATATGGTGTGGATAATTACGGAATTATCATGAGCCGTATTAATGACATGCATAAGAAGTCAGAATATACATCCGAATTATTAGATTATTACAAATGTATCAAGAAATCTGACGATATCAGTACCGGATACAGGCAGCAGATTAATTCATGGATGACAGAGTATTATTACATTTATTATAAGGATAATGATTTCTGGCATGAATATATGAATGTGGATACAGACAATCTGTCAGAGACAGATGCAGGCAGATTGATAGAGACACTTATTGATGCAGGAATGTATTCACAGAGCTTTGAACTTGTAAGCCAGTACGGATGCTGTAATGCGGCTCCGGCTAAGCTTCTTAAGATGGCAGATTACATACTTACTAATGTGACAGATGAACATAACAAAGTGCTTGATGAAGTTACAGCGTATGTATTTGGAAAGCATATATACAACGAACCGGTTCTTGCATATATGTCCGATTATTTCAATGGAACGAATGATGCTATGTACAATGTGTGGAAAGCAGGCATTAACTATGGTGTTAATGTATCACACATGTCCGAGAGACTTCTGGCACAGATGATGTATACAGGTGTACACACGGGAAGATTTACGGAAGTGTTCGCCGATTATTACAACAAGATACCTGATAAACTGATAGTTAAGGCATATCTTTCATATAATTCACAATTCTATCTTCTCAGACAGAAGAAAGCTAATGATATTGTGTTCCGTGTTATAGAAGAATATATGAGAGATGGCTATGGACTGCCGGAATGCTGCTATGTAGCATGGCTTAAGAACATTTCCAAGAACCCGTTAGCACTAAAAGATAATGATAGTGAGAGAAAAAATGCGCAGGCAGTTCTTAATGAGCTGTGTGAGAATGATAAGATATATAGTTTCTATAAGAAGTTCAGGGATGTACTTGAGATTCCTTATAATATGCTGGGACTTACAATTGTTGAATACATATCTGACCCGTCAGACAAGGTTACAATCTCGTATACAATTAATGGCGGTGACAGGCTCACACAGGTGATGAAATCCAACGAATGGGGAATATTCACATGCAGATTCCATCTGTTCTATGGAGATGTTCTGGAATATACATGTTCAGTCAATGATGAAGACAGTGACATGCAGCCGGTAGTGTATGAATATAAAGATGTACCGGCTGAGAATACGCAGGGGCGTATTGATATGCTTAATGACTGTCTTGCAAGCAGGCAGCAGCATGACCTTACAACGCTTAAGAAACTGATGCACAGTTATAGTGTTGAAGAGTACGTTACAACAGAAATGTTTACAATTGCGAAATGAGGATAACAGATATGGATAAGGAGAGAGGACTTATAGCAGGAATAGACCTGAGTGGAATAAGAATTCAGGCAAGTGTATATTCGTATAATTCTGGAAATGTCCAGTCTGTAAAGCTTACAGAAGATTCGCATGAGAAGACTAATCTTATTAATGTAATTGCCGAGTGTCTGCGAGCTACAGGAGAGTCACAGATAAGAAGTATATGCGTAACAATTGCTGATTACAGTGCAGATGAGATTACAGCAGTGATGGCAGACCTTGAAAAATGTGGTGTCATGGAAGGTCACTGGCAGATATTAAGCAAAGTTGAGAGCTTTGCATATTATGCATATAAACAGAAAAGCGAGTTACATTCCATGGGCGTTGTGCTGATGGATTATACACAGGATGGCTTAAGATGTGATCATCTTGCCATAAGAAAGAATGATAATACAAGCTATCTTCTTCAGGAACATACAGGGTATACATCAGATATATTAAAAGAAGCATACGGCAGTAAGAATATTGACGCGGCTGAGAATGAATTATGCACATTTGCAGAAGATTACTTTGCAAAGAGACGCGTGTCAGCTGCGTATCTGACTGGCGAAGGCTTTGATGTAGAGAAGCTTCCTGAAAGATTCGCCAAGCTTATGGTTACGAGAAGAAAAGCATTTGTCGGACAGAATCTTTTTGCAAGAGGCGCATGCTTTGCGGCTATAGATATGTTAAAACCTGATATATTTAAGAACATTGTCGTGCTTCTTGACAATCATGTCAAATGTGGTATAGAACTCGATATATCATCATACGGAAAGCCTATGAGATTCAGAATGGTAAGACCGGGTGTGAACTGGACATCAGCAGGACGTACAATTGAGTGCATACTTGAAGACATAAGAAGTGTTACTTTCAAAGTGATTACAACAGATAATACAAGCTATGATGAAGTTGTAGACATAAGCGAGATTCCATTCAGGGAAGGTAAGACAACTAGAATATCAATGAATGTAGAATTCATGGATGCAGACAGGTGCAGTATTACAATTAAAGATCTTGGATTCGGAGAATTTGTGAAGAGTTCAGGCAAAGTAATACACAGGGAACTAACATTAAGAAGCTGATATATGTGGAAAACATTGCAGAATGGAGAATACAATGGGGAAAATAATATTGTGCAGAGGTCAGAGAACTGATAAGCCATATGTCACACCGCAGACTGACGTTAAGCTTTATTCAGCAGAAGAACTCTGTTACTACATATACAATAATATATACCTGATTGGGCAGGATCTGATAGATGATAATCTTATAGAATTTCTGCAGGCTACGGGAGAAACCGAGCTTGCGGCAAGAGTTAAGAAGCTTAAGGAATCGGGTGCTCCACTTGCACAGATACTTGTGACTATTCTTAAGTCAATAGATTATTATTCTGTTGCAGAGATAGAACAGCTTAAGGAGATTCTTAATACGCTTGGAAAACAGAGCGTGTGTGAGAGACTTAAGGCTAGAGGTGACGGATATCTTAATGCAAAATTTTACTTTGCTGCCATCAGCTGCTATGAGTCGATTATAAAGGACTATAAGGGAAAAGACCTTCTGGCAGCAGATTATGCCAAAGTATATCATAATCTTGGTACTGCATATGCGAGAATGTTTATGTATGAAAAGGCAGTGGAATATTATGATGAGGCATACAGGTTGGGACAGCATGAGGAATCAAAGAAATGCAGCATAGCCGCGTCTATTATGGCTAAGAAGGACAAGGAACCTGTCAATGTAGATGTACAGGAAGATGAGTATGTTGTACAGAGAGAGTTGGAGACTCTTATGGATAATGCAAGATACTGTGATGAATACAGAGAGCTGGAAGATATTGAAAGACTTAAAGGAGACGGTAATCTTACACAGTTTAATCAGGCAATAGATGCAAAACTAACATCATGGGTTGCAAATTTAAAACGATATGTTACAATAAACAGTGGCTTTTTACGCAGATGATTGATAAAAAGCGAAAGAAGTATGGAGGCTATAAGGATGAAAGAAAGACTTGAAGCAATTAGAGAAAGAGCTTTAGCACAGATTAATGAAACTGATTCGCTTGATAAGCTGAATGATATCAGAGTCGCTTTCCTTGGAAAGAAAGGTGAACTTACAGAAGTACTTAAGGGTATGAAGGATGTTGCACCAGAAGACAGACCTAAGGTTGGTCAGATTGTTAATGAGACAAGACAGGCAATTGAAGAAGTATTAGATAAGGCTAAGACAGAATTAGCTGCCAAGAAGAGAGAACTTCAGTTAAAGAGTGAAGTAATAGATGTTACTCTTCCATCTAAGAGAGATGAGTTAGGACATAAGCATCCTAATACACTTGCATTAGAAGAAATCCAGAAGATATTCATCGGAATGGGTTATGAAGTAGTTGACGGACCAGAAGTTGAGTATGATTACTACAACTTTGAGGCACTTAATATACCAGCTAACCACCCAGCTAAGGATGAACAGGATACATTCTACATCAATGATAAGATAGTACTCCGTACACAGACATCACCTGTTCAGGCAAGAGTTATGGAGAAGGGCAAGCTCCCTATCAGAATGATTTCTCCTGGACGTGTATACAGAGCAGATGAAGTAGATGCTACACATTCACCTTGCTTCCATCAGGTAGAAGGCCTTGTAATTGACAAGGGAATCACATTTGCAGACCTTAAGGGAACTTTAGCAGAATTCGCTAAGGAACTTTTCGGACCTGATACTAAAGTTAAATTCAGACCACATCATTTCCCATTCACTGAGCCTAGTGCCGAGATGGATGTAAGCTGTTTCAAATGTGGTGGTAAAGGATGCCGTTTCTGTAAGGGCGAGGGCTGGATTGAAATCCTCGGTTGTGGAATGGTTCACCCACATGTATTCGAGCTTTGCGGAATTGATAAGGAAGAATATACAGGATTTGCCTTTGGTGTAGGACTTGAGAGAGTTGCTCTTCTTAAGTACGAAATCGACGACATGAGACTTCTTTATGAGAACGATATCAGATTCATAAAGCAGTTCTAGATTAGAACGGGCTCATAAAGCGGTTCTAATGAATGGAATAAGATAAAGTATATTTAAGGAGAATGACGATATGAATACATCATTAAATTGGATAAAAGCAATGGTTCCAGGTCTTGAGTGTACAGATCAGGAATTCAGAGATGCAATGACACTTTCAGGAACTAAGGTAGAGTGTTTCAATGCATTTGACAAGAACCTTGATAAAATCGTAGTTGGACAGATTCTCTCAGTTGAGAAGCATCCTGATGCAGACAAGCTTGTTGTATGCCAGGTTAATGTCGGCAGCGAGAATGTGCAGATTGTAACAGGCGCACCTAACATTGAAGTTGGTTCAAGCGGACAGAAGGTTCCTGTAGTATTAGACGGAGGAAGAGTTGCCGGAGGACATGACGGTGGAGCACTTCCAGAAGACGGAATTAAGATTAAGAAGGGCAAGTTAAGAGGAGTAGAGTCATGCGGTATGATGTGCTCTATCGAGGAGCTTGGTTCTTCAAGAGAATTCTTCCCAGATGCACCAGAGGGAGGAATCTATATATTAGGAGATGATGCTGTTGTTGGTTCAAGTGCAGTAGAGTACTTAGGACTTAACGATACAGTATTTGAATATGAGATTACTAATAACCGTGTAGACTGCTACAGCGTTATCGGTATCGCAAGAGAGGCTGCAGCTACATTTAGAAAGCCTTTCAATCCACCAGTTGTTACTAAGACAGGTAATGACGAGGATGTCAACACAATGGTTTCAGTTGATATTGAAGCTAAAGAGCTTTGCTCAAGATATGTTGCAAGAGTTGTTAAGAATATCAGACTTGCTCCATCTCCAAAGTGGATGCAGCGCAGACTCATGACAGCAGGTATCAGACCAATCAATAACATCGTTGATATCACTAACTATGTTATGGAAGAATATGGCCAGCCAATGCACGCATATGACTATGATACTCTTGCAGGTCACAAGATTGTTGTAAGAACAGCTTCAGAAGGAGAGAAGTTCGTAACACTTGACGGACAGGAGAGAACTCTTGATGCACAGACTCTTCTTATCTGCGACGGTGAGAAGCCAGTTGGTATCGCTGGTATCATGGGCGGCGAGAACTCAATGATTACTGATGATGTTCAGACAATGCTTTTCGAAGCAGCTACATTTGACGGAACTAACATCAGAAAGACAACTAAGAAGATTGGTTTAAGAACAGATGCTTCTGGTAAGTTCGAGAAGGGACTTGACCCAGAGAACGCTATGGAAGCTATCAACAGAGCCTGCCAGCTTATTGAAGAGCTTGATGCAGGTGATGTTGTAGGAGGTGCAGTTGATGTATATCCTAACCCTGTAACTAAGAAGAGACTTCCATTTGAGCCAGCTAAATACAACGCTTTACTTGGTACTAATGTATCAGATGAAGATATGCTTTCTTACTTTGAAAGACTTGAGGTTGAATATGATAAGGACGCTAATGAACTTATCATCCCAACATTCAGACAGGATCTTAACAGAGATGCTGATATAGCAGAGGAAGTTGCAAGATTCTTCGGATATGACAACATTCCTACAACTCTTCCTAAGGGAGAGACAACAATGGGTAAGATTTCTTTCGAGCAGAGTATTGAAGATGCAGCTTCTGAAGTTGCCCAGTTTACAGGATTCTCACAGGCTATGACATACTCATTCGAAAGCCCTAAGGTATTCGATAAGTTAAAGCTTCCTGCTGATTCTGTATACAGAAAGACAGTTGTAATCTCTAATCCATTAGGAGAGGATTTCTCAGTTATGAGAACACTTCCAATCCACGGAATGCTTACATCATTATCTACTAACTATAACAGAAGAAACAAGAATGTTAAGTTATATGAATTAGCTAAGGTTTACCTTGCAGCAGATGATGTTAACGAGCTTCCAGATGAGAGAGTTGAATTCACACTCGGAGCTTTCGGTGGCGTTGATTTCTACTCAATGAAGGGCGTTATTGAAGAATTCCTTGAGAAGATTGGAATGAAGAAGAAGCCAACATATGATGCTAAGGCTGGTATTCCATTCTTGCATCCAGGTCGTCAGGCTGATGTATATTACGCTGATAAGAAGATTGGTTACATCGGAGAACTTCATCCAGATGTTGCTGATACTTACTCAATCGGTGAGAGAACATATATTGTTGTTATTGATATTCCAACAGTTACAGAGATGGCAAGCTTCGATAAGAAGTTCACAGGAATTGCAAAGTTCCCAGCCGTAACAAGAGATATCAGTATGGTAATGCCTAAGGAACTTCCAGTTGGTGAAGTTGAGAAGATTATTGAGAAGCGCGGCGGCAAGATATTAGAGAGCTACAACCTCTTCGATATCTACGAAGGAAGCCAGATTAAGGAAGGCTTCAAGTCAGTTGCTTACTCAATCGCATTCAGAGCTAAGGACAGAACACTTGAGGATAAGGATATTACACCAGTAATGGAGAAGATATTCAAGGACCTTGAGGCTGATGGAATCGAGCTTAGAAAGTAATACAGACCAGGCTATTGCAGTGGTCGATAAAGGGGCGGCGTGTGGCGCCGCCCCTTTGCTTTGAAAGGAGTAGTACATGGATTTACATGATTTTTATTATGATCTGCCAGAGGAGCTTATTGCGCAGGATCCTTTGTCTGACAGATCAAGTTCAAGACTTATGGTGCTTGATAAAGAAACAGGAGAGATTGAACATAAGATATTCAGAGATATAGTAGATTATCTTAAGCCGGGTGACTGCCTTGTTGTTAATGATACTAAGGTAATACCAGCAAGACTTATAGGAGCTAAGGTTGATACAGGAGCTGCTATTGAAGTGCTTCTTCTTAAGAGACTTGAAGACAGGCAGGATACATGGGAAGTTCTTGTTAAGCCAGGAAAGAAAGCTAAGGTTGGTGCTAAGATAAGTTTTGGCGAAGGTAAGCTTATAGGTGAGGTTATTGATATAGTTGAGGAAGGAAACAGACTTATCCAGTTCACATATGATGGAATATTTGAAGAAATTCTTGATGAACTCGGACAGATGCCTCTTCCTCCATATATAACACATAAACTTGAAGATAAGAACAGATACCAGACAGTATATGCAAAGCATGAGGGTTCTGCAGCAGCGCCTACTGCTGGATTACATTTTACAACAGAGCTTCTTGAAAAAATCAAGGCCATGGGAGTTAATATTGCAAGAGTAACACTTCATGTAGGTCTTGGAACATTCAGACCAGTTAAGGTAGAGAATATTCTTGACCACCATATGCATTCAGAATTCTATGTTGTTACACAGGAAGCTGCTGATATGATTAATAATACAAGAAAGAATGGTGGCAGAGTAATTGCTGTTGGAACAACAAGTACAAGAACTCTTGAGTCGGTTGCACTTGAAGATGGAACAATTCCAGCTAAGAGTGGTTGGACAGAGATATTCATATATCCGGGATATAAGTTTAAGGCTATTGACTGTCTTATAACTAACTTCCATCTTCCAGAATCAACACTTGTTATGCTGGTATCAGCACTTGCTGGAAGGGAGCATGTGCTTCATGCATATGAGGTTGCTGTACAGGAAAAATACAGATTCTTCAGCTTTGGAGATGCTATGTTTATTAAATAATAATATATATTTATAGAAAACACTTGCATGTAAAAATAAAAAATGATATATTAAATGAGGAAAATGACTCATGAACACAAACGAACCCCCTCGGTGCTGCTTTCACCGAGGGGGTTCTGTTCCGTTGTGGAGGGGTGGACTAAACCCCAGGCTAGTTACCTATTATGTAGCCCGTCTAACCATTTGCTGATGCAATGTACTATTACACCAGCCATGACGGATATGATTAAGGTCACCAAATGGCTCATGAACACACCTCCCTTCTGTACCAATCTGGGAGTGGTAACAAAAATATTCTAACACAATATACAATGCATAGCAATTAAAATATTCAAAAAATATATTTGAACTTCTGAAAGGTTAATGATATCATTAAATAGATTAAACAAACATGAACAGATAAGAGGCTGCTCGGAATAGAGGTTAATCATGGTCGAAGTTGAGAGAAGACAATCAAGAAGAACAGATGTTGATGTTATTATTTCTTTGAAAAAGCTTGATGAAAGTCATGTTTCTGCATGTTCCGGGGAGACAGTGGATGTTAATGTTATTAATATATCCAAGGGTGGTATAGCATTCAAGTCAGACCGAAAGTTTGAACTGAATACTTATTATTCGACAGTAATCACTCTTGATAACAAGGAACGTATAGAGGCTGTTGTTGAGATAATCAGAATGGAGAATCTTGGAGAGGCTGAGACTACCTATGGATGCAGATTCGTGGGGATTAGCGAGGAAGACCAGTTCAGGATTGAAGTGTATCAGCTTGTATATGAAAGCAATCACAATTAAATATCATGAGTAGCGCAGATGATCGCGGCTGCATTCGTGCAGGTGAGGAAAGTCCGGGCTTCATAGGGCAGGATGCCGGATAACGTCCGGTGGAGGCGACTCCAAGGCCAGTGCAACAG